>UPZS01000032.1 GCA_900538905.1 uncultured Sutterella sp. | reverse complement strand
ATTTGAGCTGTCAGACAATGTCGGCTCATCACTCGCTGTAGCGTTGTCTCGCAAACACTGATTCCAAAACGTCGCTTAAGCAATGTTCCCATTCGGCGCCGTCCGATCGTGAAGAAGTACTCGTTTTGGATTTCTGCAATCTGCTTGACTAATACTTCTTCTCTGAGTTGTTTCGGCGTCGTTTCTTGAGCCGCGTAGAACGTGCTCCTGGGAATCCGCATTACCCGACAGATCCGAGCGATTTCAAAGCCTTTCTCGTGAGCTCTAACTGCCGCTGCAACTCTTTTTTTTTAAGATCGTCTTTACAGCTTTCAACGGCAACTTCTAACAATGATTCCGCGCAAACCAAGCGCGCTTTAGCATCCTTAAGTTCTTCAAAAAGAGCCTTCCTTTCGGCTGTAGTCAACGGGCGATCGGCAGGGATATCCGAGAGTTTTTCGACGGCCATCCTGAATTTTCCTGGAGCTGTTTTTCTCTGAACGTCCCAGAAATGAATGCGTTTGGGACGTAGTTGCTCCGGCAGTTTAGCAACCGTTCGCTTGATGGAGCCGTAGAGCGTGCCGGGTCTGATGCCGAATCGCTTGGCTACATCGGTGTAGCCAATGGGGTAATTTTCGAACCAGTAGTCAACAGCACTGCTGAGCAATTCTTTACGTCGCGTTATCCACGGTTTGTCAATCCAATCGAAAAAACCACACCGTACGTAAATCTCCCAGTCGCGAATTGATCCTTGGGATACGCCTAATTGCCGGGCAAGAGTTTTTTTGGGAACAAAATGCAAAAGCCCTTCGCAGGCCTGTTGTCTGATGTGTTGTGGTATGTGCATGCTTTGGATCCTATTGGTGTCCAAAAATCCGATACCACTTCAAGTCTCTCCTCAAAAAAAATCCCGGCTGCCGAGTCGTTCGCCGAAGCGAAAGGCTGACAGGCCGGGACTTTTTTCTCGGATTGCTTTAGAAGCGGTGATTGAGACCCAGGAAGAACATGTGGTTACCCAAACCGCTTTCTTCCTTGGCGATGTCGGGAGGCAACGTGGAACTGCCGCCGCCGGCCAGAGCAAAGCTGGCGTTTTCCTGGTTATAAACGCCGAATGCACCGGTGTAGATGAAGGTGCGTTTGCTCAACGGGTAATCATAACGTACACCCCAGCTCACACCGTCGGCGTGATCCACCGAGGTATTGTGCAGATAGCCGCCCGTGACGATGAACTTGCCCGTCCCCATTGGCATCGACACACCGAGCGCCGTTGCCCATAGGTTCGGGGCCATTTCGTCCTTGGATTCGCGGAACACGAAGTTCATGTGCAACTTTGCCGGACCGAAATCGTAAGCCGCCGACAAAGAGCCGAACCACACGTTTTCAAATGTGTAGTCGCCCACCATCGGGTTGTCCCAAAGGGCCAGACTGATATTTCCGGAGAACGCGCCTCTCACATAGCGCGCAGCGGCGTTGTAGAAGTTGCCGCGACTGTTGGACTGGTCAATAGTCCCGTCAACTTCCTCCGTTTTCTGTTCACCAAAGGCCGCCATGAACGAACCCGTAAAACCGGAGAAGTTAGGCGTGGAGTACAGAATCGAATTGTCCATGCGAGTCGTAGCCAGACGCGCCCCGGTAACATACGAATTCTTGCCGGGAAGACCGATACCATTGGTGGACACGATGCCGGGAATGCCGAAGGCACCGATGGCGCTGCCCAAACTCTGACCTGCCGCTTCGTTCATCGGCAAAGACATGAAGTGCGGCGTGTACTGTCGGCCGAAACTGATCGAACCGAATTCGCCACGCACACCCACCACGGTTTCTCGTTCAAAGATCCAGTTGACGTCAGGTGTGCCGGAACTCGTGCCTTGATCCGTCAGCACCCCCATTTCCAAACGCATGAACGCTTCGGTTGCACCGTTAATCTGTTCCGTTGCGGAAAAAGTCACGCGGCTGCCGCCGGCACCACCGCCCGAAGACATACGCACGGTGTTCTTATCGCCGGCCGTGTACGACTCGATATAGGTATCGATCTGGCCGCTGATCTGCACGTTGGCAGCCATCGCAGCCTGAGACAAGCCGAATACGCAGGCGCCGACAGCACCCGCCTTTACGGAAGACAACAACTTGTTTTCCATAAAAAAATCCTTTCCGATTTTTTATGCCGTCCTTTCGACTGCGACTTGCGGCGGTCGATTCGACAGCTCCTGTTTTTCTCCGCTCAAAAACTTTGAGCCCTCCTGCGGTCTCACCCGATCTTTTCTGACAGGCACAAAAAACCCGACAAACCTCATCGGCGATCTGTCGGGTCATTCAAACCTAGTATTAGCCCTTGGTAAAAGTTACCATCAAGCGTGAGAAAAGATGAGTATTAACCCTGTTACGGGATTCTACTAATCTTTGATCAGAAAGCGAATCGTCGGCCTTAATTTTTCAGTGCTGTTGTTTTCTTCTTTCCCCCGGTTCCGCAAAGCGATCGAACCGATTGGGAAAGGGCGCGCTCGGCAACAGCAGAAGAACGGTCACCGCAAGCCACCCCAGACAGGGCACGACCAAAAGCCACAGCCACCACCCCGAAAAGTCGGCGTCATGCAGGCGCCGAACCGCCAGACGCTTGAGCGGAACAAGCGCGGCCAAAGCGGCGATCGAAAACACGTTCATCCAGAACAGAACAAAACCCGAGTCAGGCTCCAGCTGCAATCGGTATGCCGTTTCAAACGGCACGATGAACAAAACGGCCAGAAAGAAAAAGTGAGCCAGAAAAGCGCACCAAAAGGCCGTCCTCGAAAGACGGCCCGGGCGCGTGAGGTCGAAAAAGTGCACTTCCCGCAGCAACTGCGTTAGGCGCACTTTTTCAGACGAGACCATCCTCATCCGTTGAGTTTCTTGGTGAGGATTTCGTTGACCTGCTTGGGATTAGCTTTGCCACGGGTAGCCTTCATAGCCTGACCCACGAGCGCGTTGAAGGCCTTCTGTTTGCCTGCCTTGAACTCTTCAACCATCTTGGCGTTGTTGGCGAGCACCTCGTCGATCACCGCTTCGATGGCCGAGCTGTCGGAAATCTGCTTCAGCCCCTCTTTTTCGATGAGTTCGTCAACCGTTTCCGCCGCACCTTCCCAAATGAGCGAGAAAATGTGCTTGGCTCCCTTGCCATTGATCGTACCGTCCGCTAATCGCTTGAGAATGTCGGCAAGCTTGGCGGCCGTCACGGGCGCCTGAGCGTACGTCATGCCTTCCTGTGCATTGACGTTTGCGGCCACTTCACCCATCACCCAGTTGGCGGCGATCTTCTTGTCGGGCGCCACGGCGCTCAACGCACAGAAGTAGTCGGCAACGTCCTTGCTGGCAGTCAGCACAGCGGCGTCGTACTCGCTCAGTCCCATGTCACGCACGAAACGTTCGCGCATGGCGTCGGGCAGTTCGGGCATCTCGCTGCGGATGCGGGCCATGTCTTCGGGCGTGAGCACGCACGGCAACAGATCGGGATCCGGGAAATAGCGGTAGTCCATGGAGTCTTCCTTGGTACGCATTTCGCGGGTTTCTCCCGTATCCGGATCGTACAGACGCGTAGCTTGCACCACCTTGCCACCGCTTTCGATCAATTCGATCTGGCGGGCGACTTCGTAATCAATGGCTTCCTGCAGGAACTTGAAGGAATTGAGATTCTTGATTTCGCAGCGCGTGCCGAATTCGGTACTACCCAGCGGGCGCACGGAAACGTTGGCGTCACAGCGGAAATTGCCTTCCTGCATATTGCCACGAGAAATACCAAGCCAAACAACCAGCGCGTGTAGCGCTTTGGCGTAACCAACGGCTTCGGCCGAGCTACGCAACTCCGGTTCGGTCACGATTTCAAGTAGCGGCGTACCGGCTCGGTTCAAGTCCATGCCGGATTTGTAGGCCACGACACCGTGGTTACTCTTGCCGGCATCCTCTTCCAGATGAGCTCGCGTGAGATTGATCGTCTTCACATAAGGTTCGCCCGACTTGGGTTCCACACGGAAGGTCACCTTGCCGCCCTTCACAATCGGATGCTCAAACTGGCTGATCTGGTAGCCCTTGGGCAAATCGGGGTAAAAATAGTTCTTACGATCGAAGACGGAACGTTCGGCCACCTCTGCACCGATGGCAAAACCAAACTTGGCTCCGCGCTCTACTGCACCGCGGTTCAAAACGGGCAAGGCACCCGGCAGCGCCAAATCAATGTAGCAAGCCTGTGTGTTGGCCTCAGCTCCGAAATGCGTGCTGGCACCGGAAAAAATCTTCGAATCCGTGGAGAGCTGAACGTGCGTCTCCAAACCGATCACAACTTCCCATTGCATGATGTCTCTCGAGCTCCTCGATTAAAAACCTTCGGGGTGACGCAGATGCCAGTCGGTCGCCTGCTGCCAGGCGTGCGCGATGCCAAGCATCTTGGCCTCGTTGAAGCGGGCGCAGGTAATCTGCACGCCGATCGGACGCCCGTTGCTGTGAATGCCGCAAGGCATACTCATGCAGGGAAGACCGGCAAGCGACATCGGAACGGTATAAAGGTCGCTGAGATAAGCCGACACCGGGTCCTTCTTGGAGCCAAAGTCGTAGGCCGTCGATGTGGTCACAGGACTGATGATTGCATCGACCTTTTGGAATGCCTGATCGAATTCCTGCGCAATCAGGCGACGCACTTTCTGAGCCTTGATGTAATAAGCGTCGTAGTAGCCGTGGGAGAGCACATAAGTGCCGATCAAAATACGACGCTTGGGTTCGTCACCGAAGCCCTCGTCGCGGCTTCTCTTGATCATGTCCTGAATGCCGTCGTAGTCCTTGGCACGGTAGCCGTAGCGCACGCCGTCGAAGCGAGACAGGTTGGAACTGGCTTCGGCACAGGCCACAACGTAATACACGGAAACGCCCAGATCGGCCGTCGGCAATTCAATGTCGACAATTTCGGCTCCTTGCGAGCGGTAGGTGTCGACCACAGCTTCAATTGCCTTGGCACACTCGGCATCAAGTTTGTCGGCAAACCAAGCGCGCGGCACACCGATCTTGAGGCCCTTGACACCCTTGGCAAGGTCGCGCGTGAAGTCTTCTGTAGGCATGTTTTCGCTCGTGGAATCCCACGGTTCGTAACCCACCATGTCACCCAGTACCCAAGCAATGTCTTCGGCGGTGTGCGCCATGAGGCCGGCCGTATCCAGAGACGAAGCAAAGGCAATCATGCCGAGTCGGCTCGGGCGACCGTAGGTGGGCTTCAAGCCCGTCACGCCGCAAAAGGCAGCCGGTTCGCGAATGGAACCGCCCGTGTCGGTCGCCGTCGCAATCGGAGCCAGACCCGCTGCCACGCAAGCGGACGAACCGCCGGAGCTACCTCCCGGAACCGCATTGGCGTTCCAGGGATTGAACACCTTACCGTAGGCAGAGTTTTCATTGGCCGAGCCCATTGCAAATTCGTCGCAATTGAGTTTACCGAGCGTCACCATGCCGGCAGCATCAAGCTTTTTGACCACAGCCGCATCAAACGGACTCATGTAGCCTTCAAGCATGCGGCTTGCGGCAGTTGACGCCCACTTGCGCGTCACGAAAATGTCTTTGTGCGCAATAGGAATGCCGGTCAGGCGAGTAGCCTTGCCTTCAGCAATGCGCTTGTCGGCTTCACGCGCCTGCTCAAGCGTCACTTCGGGGCGAACATCCAAAAAGCAGTTCAGTTCTTTGTGCGCTTCAATACGGGCAAGATAGTCCTGTGCCAGTTCGACGGCGCTCACTTCGCGCGCGGCGAGTGCACGGGAAAGTTCCGCTACGGTGCGAAAAGTTGTCGATTGCATTCTTCTGGAATCCTTCTTTTACTCGATAACCTGCGGCACGAGGAACAGACCTTCAAATTCTTCCGGAGCGTTCTTCATGTTTTCTTCGCGGTTGTTGCCGAAGACCACCTTGTCTTCGCGCAAACGTTGCACACCGTCGTGCGGATGCATCATCGGCTCGACCCCTTCCGTGTCGACAGCCTGAATCCGTTCGATCATCTTGAAAATATCGTTCAATTCGGCCTGCATGCGCTGAGCGGCTTCTTCGTTGATGCCAACGTGCGCAAGCTCCGCAATACGATAGACATCGTCCAAACCAAGGGACATACCAGTGCTTCCTTCTTAGAGGGCGGAAAAAATTTTCAGCAAATGTAGAAATTTACCGCTTTTTCAATGCTTTTTGTCATCCTGCACGCAAAGAACAGCAACAAAATTACCTCCGGCATGTCGACTCGTTCCCTGAGGACAACGCACCGAGTGAGCTATAGTTGATCAATTGACTTCTTTCCGAGCCTTTTACGTTTGCGCTGATTCATGTCCAAGTCGAAGCTTTTCTTGCAAAGCCTCACGCTTTTCGCACTGGTACTCTCGGCCGGTTGTTCGTCGTCGAGCCCAAACGGCTACTATGAAAACGACGGACCGCCCGGACTTTTCCAAAAGAAAATTCTTCCCTGGGGCGGCAGTGAGGTAAAGCTCAAAGTCGAGCAGCCCAACAAATGGGCCAATCGTCCATACACCGTCATGGGCAAGCGTTATTACCCCGTCACGGGTGACAAAGCGATGAACCAAGTCGGCACGGCAAGCTGGTATGGCAAACAGTTCCACGGTAAGAAGACGGCCATCGGCGAAATCTACGACATGCACGCCATGACGGCAGCCCACCCCACGATGGAGTTACCCAGTTTTGCCAAGGTCACCAATCTGGAAAACGGTCGCTCGGTGATTGTGCGCGTCAATGACCGAGGCCCCTTCCTGCACGGTCGCATCATTGATTTGAGTTACGCTGCGGCAGTCAAGCTCGGCTATCAAAAGCAGGGTACAGCCCGCGTACGAGTCGAGCGCATCACGCGTCGAGATATCGCCGCCGGCAGAATTCCCTCCACCACGGCAGACAATGCCGTGATCGTTGCCTCTAGCGCCCGAAAGAACACATCAGTTCCGTCTCAGACTCGTACGGCTTCGGCCGCACAACGGCAAACACAACCAAAGAGCACCGTGCGGCAAACGCAAACCTATCAAGCGGCTCCCGAACCTGCACCCGAAACAGCACCTGCGCCTGTGACTCAGTCCCAAGCCGTGGCTGCCAACGAGGGAGCTCGCATCAGTGATACGGCTGCGAAGCACTCCAAATACGACGAACAGGTGTACGTAACACTTTCCATTCCGGTCGAAAACGCCGAGATGTCCTCCGAACAACAGTCGCCGGCTCAGAATGACGCAATGGGAGCCCTGATTGCTCAGCAGGAAACGGCGCCCGCTCAAGCACCTGCCGAAGTGTTGCCCGCCGCTATTCCCGCAGCCTCAAGCGGCTCCTGGTCCGTGCAGATCGGCGCTTACGGCGTTCAGGAAAATGCCAAACAAGCTGCCGCTCACGCTGAAATGATGCTGGCTTCGGTTCAAAACGCACAGGTTCGTGTGGTCGACACCGGCAAAGTATGGAAGGTTTTGTCGGGCAATTTCTCGTCCAAGGACGAAGCCAGTCAGTTTGCCCGAACCGTCACGCAGGCACTCGGATCACCGGCCTTTGCCGTGGCGCAATAAGAAAGGAACAAACATGAGACGCGACCTTGTGGTTCAAGTCATCGTGCAGTACGACGATTTCTGGGAAAATTTCTTATGTCCTCAGGAGTCAATAGCAGGAAACGCACCTCCTTGACTTAAATCAAACTCCATTTTCTTATCCGACGACAAAGCATCCAACGATAGTGCGATTAAGGCCGCCCAATGGCGATTCATCGTGCGTGGAAACGCCCGTGGAATAAGGTGCTGCGGCGTGTTGCCTCATCTCTCGGTTTGGTTTGCTATCAAGTTGCCGAAACCTGCCTGACTTCTTTTGTCGGGGCGCAAAAGCCCTTGCCAGTGCGTAGGTGCATTGGCAAAAACTTTCACTAACCGAGCTGAACTTACTGTCTGTTCGTGGTGCCCGACGTCGTCAACCGTCTCAAAGTTCGTTACGTGATCAACTGAAGAAAGTGTTGAACGTTCTTATTCGACCTTTTTATCGTCATGACCGCATCAGCGAATGCGGCACTTCTGACGTGGCCATGATGGGGATCCGGACCTCTGCTCCTTTGTTTGCTCGCGACGCAAAAATACGTCAAATCTCCCACAGGTTTAGCAGAGGCCGGCGTAACCGGTTTTACATCATTGAGCTTGGATCAATCACGGCGAGCATTTCGTCTTTCTCCTATGCTGCCGTCACGGGCATCCTTCTCCAATCCTGTCCCTTGCTTGCCACCGCCCAGCACTGGCGTGCCATGCGGTTGGCGATGGCAACCATTGCCACCTTCTTGGGTTTCTTTGCCAAAATGTTTTTCACCCAGTCTGTCCGGCATTTCGACCTGGCCACTGCATGGGCTCCCTGCACCAACACGGCTCTCAGAGCTTTATCACATCGGCCGGGAATCTTTGTGGTGACAGTCTTGCCGCCACTGCCCGTATGCATTGGCACCAAGCCAAGATAAGCCGCAAACTGCCTGGCCGAAGAAAACTGTGTTGGATCAGCAAGGAGCACGCACATATACGCCATGATCGTTTCACCAACGCCCGGAACTGTCAGAAAGTGCTTTGCATTTCTGGTTTGATTGGCAAGCCTGCTGATTTCGCGCTGAAGCGTCTTAATCCGGTCTTGGTCATCACGAATACTTTTGACCGTATCGCGCATCATGTTGATCACCAACTGCACAGCGTCACCCTCAAGGCTATTGATGCATTCATCAACATTGTTATCGAATTGATTAACGTTCCTTGGCATAACATGTCCGTATTCGGCTAGTAAGCCGCGCACGTGGTTGATGCGGGCTGTGCGCTGTTTGACCAACAAGGCTCGCATTGTCAGCAGCGTCTGGATGTCACGTTCCGTTTCCGTTTTGACAGTAACGGCCCGGACTCCGCTTACCAGGGCATGGTAGATGCCCTCGGCATCAGCCTTGTCGCTCTTGTTGTGGCGAACAAAAGGCTTAACGAGCTTGGGATCCATCAACCGGACAGTATGGCCGAGTGCTTGCAGCTGACGAGCCCAGTACTGGGAGCTACCGCATGCTTCCATGCCAATAAGACATTTACCGCAATTGGCAAAGCTCTCCAGCACCTTGTCCCGTTTGACCTGCACATTGGTGATTTCTCCGGTCTGCGTGTCGCAGCTATAGATTTGAAACACACTTTTGGCAATGTCGATGCCGATGATCTTCGTGAAGTTGCAAAACTGATTAAGATTCGCCATGAGGGCCTCCTTTAAATGTTGTGCTAGAACATTTTGGCGCTTAGATGCCGTAAAAGACCGAGGGTCTTCAGGAGGTTCCTCACCCTTCACGGATTTGACGCATGAAGCCGTATGCGGCGTGACGCCTTGTGCGGGGTCGTGCGTCAATTCATCATCGGCACCAACTCCCTTGAAACCCCAAGAAAGCGCCAGCTGCTTGCCGGTGCTAAGCAGTGTGACTAAAAGAAAGACGTCATCGCCGACAGCAAAGGGGAAAGCGTTGCGATAACAGCGTGTGCCGTCATCACGTTTTCAGCCAAAGCGTTAAAACTCAGGCTGTCCGCGCATTCTCGCGGGCCGCGCAGAGTCGGACTTCTCCTATCTGCGCACTTCAAGTGTATGCCTTACGATGAAACATGCTTGTGCGGGCAAGGCAAGGCTTATTCTTAAGGGCCGGGAAAAACTTTGGGTGAATCCGCCGCCAGGCGGAGAGGGCAAAGCCCTTCTCAGGTTGGCTCACCGAGCCAACCGTCCTCAAACTCTTAACCTCATTTCCGGATTGTTAGAGAACGCCACAAGCTTTGTACGAATGGGTACTACGCTTGATCGGGTACCTGAGGTCATTATCGTTTGCTACGCCCTTTGAGGCGGAAAGTTTCATCAACAGCAATCTTGACGAACTTGACCTTCCTGTCATGGTGCGCCTGGAGGACATGAAGGGAAACGTCAAGTGGTATTACGACCTGGTGGAAGACGAAGGCGGCGTCTACCGTCTTGTCGATCGCGACTGCGAATCAACGCATCTCATTCGAGTAGGATCCAACTGAAACGGGACGCTTGTGCGTCCCGCATACTCTCGATGTCGATTTACGCCGATCAGCTCAAGAAGAAGCGACAGGCTGGATTGTCTGTTTCGTCCCAATAGCGATAGCCGAGCGTCTTTAAAAACTGCTCAAAAAGTTCGTTGTCTTGCGGTGGAACCTGGATACCGGCAAAAACGCGCCCGAAGTCAGCACCGTTATTGCGATAGTGGAACAAGGAAATGTTCCATTGAGGAGCCAGAGAGGTCAGGAACTTCATCAACGCACCCGGACGTTCTGGAAATTCAAAGCGATAGAGCTTTTCGTTGACAGCCAGTTTGCTGTGCCCTCCCACCATGTGGCGCAAATGCAGTTTGGCCAGTTCGTCATGCGAGAGATTAAGCGCCGGGAATCCTTCGGTTTTGAGCGCCTTTTCGATTTCTTCCACATCGTTGGCATTGGTGGTCTGCACACCCACGAAAATGTAGGCGTCCGTGTTGTCACTCATGCGGTAGTTGAATTCCGTCACAGCTCGGTTGCCGAGCAAACCGCACAAGCGGCGGAAGGAACCGCGCTCTTCGGGAATCGTCACGGCAAACACAGCTTCTCGGTCTTCGCCGAATTCGGCGCGCTCGCACACAAAACGCAAACGATCGAAATTCATGTTGGCGCCGGACGTGATTGCCACCAAAGTCTTGTTCGTCACACCTTCTTTGCGTGCCCAGGCCTTTAGGCCTGCAAGCGACAACGCTCCCGAAGGCTCCACAATTGAGCGCGTGTCTTCAAAAACATCCTTTATGGCCGCACAAATCTCGTCGCTGTCAACCAGTACGATACCATCGAGATTTTCACGACAAAGACGCAGCGTTTCATCGCCCACGCGTTTGACAGCCGTACCGTCACTAAAGAGTCCCACGTCGTCAAGGGCAACATTCTCACCGGCATCAAACGAACGCTTCATGGCGTCAGAATCGACCGTTTCCACGCCAAACACCTTGATTTCCGGATAAATGGCCTTGATGTAGGTCGCCACGCCGGCCGCAAGGCCGCCGCCTCCGATCTGCACGAAAATCGCATCAGGACGCGTTCCGTCGGAAGGTTGGTACTGGCGCAGGATTTCCATACCGATCGTTCCCTGGCCCGCAATCACGTACGGATCATCGAACGGATGCACGAAGGTGAGCCCCTCTTCGGCCTGCATCTTGACAGCATGAGCGGCCGCATCCGAAAAACTCTCACCCACAAGCACCACTTCTCCGCCCAGATTTCGAACGGCCTCCACTTTGAGCGCTGGCGCCGTCACTGGCATCACGATCACCGCGCGGCACCCCAATCGCCGCGCCGCCAAAGCCACCCCCTGCGCATGATTGCCGGCGGAGGCACAAATCACGCCGCGGGCGCGCTCTTCGGCACTCAAATGCACCATCTTGTTGAAGGCGCCGCGAAGTTTGAAGGAGAACACCGGCTGGGTGTCCTCGCGCTTTAAAAGTACTTTGTTACCGATTCTCAATGAAAGCCGTTTGGCTTCGTCAAGCGGCGTTTCGCGTGCCACATCGTAGACGCGAGCCGTGAGGATTTTGCGCAAATAATCTTGGCGATCCAATTCAGTCTGTGTCATGCCTATCCCTGTTTTTCGTTTATTCTTATGCGCTTCTGACAAAGCGTCCTTCAATATACGACTGTTTTTCTTTTTTTGCCGCACCGCACCGTTCAGCTTTTTGCTCGAAACCACTGCTTTTTCCGCAACCGTTTGTTTCGTTACCTAATCACTCTTCTTTATCGAGCAATCGATATCGGCCCTATACAATGGGAGGATTCGTTATCTTTTTTCTGTGCCCTTTGTCAGACGGCCGTACCCCGGGATAATTCCGGCCGCCTGCCAAGAGCTCCCCGAGAACAGCCTCATGCAAAACGAAAACAGCGCAGCAAACGTCGACGTCACTGCCGACGCCGCCAAGCGCATCCGCGAAATTCCGTACAACTACACCTCGTTTTCCGACCGAGAAATCGTCTGGCGCCTGCTCGGTAAGGAAGCCGCCAGCATTCTCGACGAACTGCGCAATGAACGTCGCACTGGGCGCAGCGCCCGTATGCTTTTTGAGGTGTTAGGCGACATCTGGGTCGTCAACCGTAATCCGTATCTGCAGGAAGATCTCCTAAAAAACCCCTCCCGTCGCAAGCTACTCATCGAAGCTCTGGAACACCGTCTACGAGAAATGGACAAACGCCGCAATCCGGCCGCTGCCGAACGCGACGTCAAGGTACAAAAGCTAATGGCAGCCGCCTACAAAGCAGTGCGCAAATTTGAATCAAGCTTCGAACGTACCAAAGCGCTCCGCGCTCGTTTCAAACGCGCGCTCAAAAACTGCACGGCGGCCGACAACATTCGCTTTGACCCGTTCATGCGTGCCGCGCATGTCACCGACGCCACGGACTTGCGTATCGAATATCCGTTTGTGGTGATCACCCCCGACAGCGAAAGAGAAATTCCATCGCTGGTACGCACCTGCATTCAGCTCGGCCTGGTGATCATTCCGCGCGGCGGCGGCACCGGATACACAGGAGGTGCCGTGCCGATGACTGAGATGAGTGCGGTGATCAATACAGAAAAGCTCGATTCGATCAGCCGTGCACATCAGGTTCACCTGCCCGAATGCAACCTGGGACTTGTGCCCGTGATCGACACGGGCAGCGGCGCGGTGACTCGGCGCGTAACAGAAGCCGCCGCGCTTGACGATTACATTTTCTCCGTAGACCCGGCCAGTGCAGACAGCTCCACCGTCGGCGGCAATATCGCCGAAAATTCCGGCGGCAAAAAGGCGGTGCTCTGGGGCACAGCCGTTGACAACATCGCCAGTTACCGCATGGTTACGGCCGACGGCAACTGGATGGAAGTCGAGCGACTCGAACACACCTGCAGCAAAATTTCGCCCGAAGCCGACATCCGCTGGCGCATCACCGTCAAGGACGGCCGCACGGCCGACCCCGAAAAAGCTCGCGTGCTGAGCACCCGCGAACTCGTCACGCCCGGCAGCATTTACCGCCGCAAAGGTCTCGGCAAAGACGTCACCAACAAATTCCTAGGCGGCCTGCCTGCGGTTCAAAAAGAAGGCACCGACGGCATCATCACCTCGGCGCGCTGGATTCTGCACAAAATGCCGCCTTTGACCTACACGGTCTGCCTGGAGTTCTTCGGCGCGGCAACGCTGGCCGGTAAAGCCATTCTGGAAATTTCCAATCTCCTCGGCAATGGCTACAAGGGCTGCATGCTTGCCGGACTCGAACATCTCGACGACCGCTACCTGAAGGCAGTCAACTATCCGGTCAAGAGCAAACGTGGCGATTATCCCAAGATGGTGATCGTGGGCGACATCGTCGGCAACGACAAAACCGCGCTTGAAGAAGCCGTCGGTCGAGTGATTGACCTTTGCACCAAAGTCAACGGCGAAGGTTTTATCGCCAAGACGCCTGAGGCGCGCTTTGCCTTCTGGCATGAACGCAGCAAAACAGCAGCCATCAGTGCGCACACCAACGCCTTCAAGCTCAACGAAGACGTGGTGATTCCGCTCGACAAAATCGGTGAATACACGCTCGGCTGTGAAACGTTCAACATCGAGTGCTCGATTGACAACAAGCTCGAAATGCTTGATGCACTCGAAGGCTATCTGCGCGGTTACATTTCGCTTGGAAAGCCGACACTTACCGCCGGCGTTCCCAAAGAGCTGCTTTTGGATGCGACCGTTCCCCAGGCCCTCAAGCTCATTGAAGCCGTACGTTCGCGCTGGAGCTTTTTGCGTCACCATTTTGACGCCAAGGTCAGTGAAAACGCCGAAACACTGATCAATTTGGGCATTACGTTGCCGGCAGCCGTCCTTCGCAAATATCGCAACAAAACGGTCTTTGATCTTATCTACGACCGAACGGTGCGCGTGTCCTGGAAAAAGGAGGTGCGTGCCGAGCTCTTTAAGATTTTTCCGGGCGACGCTTTTGAAAAAGTTCGTAGCGAAATTGACGTCATTCATGCCCGCGTTCTGCGAGGCCGCGTTTTCATCGCTTTGCATATGCACGCCGGCGACGGTAACGTACACACCAACGTGCCGCTTAACTCCGACAACCAGCGCATGATGCAAAAGGGCGTTGAAGCCGTTCATCGCGTTATGGCTCTGGCCAAATCCTTGGGCGGCGTCATCAGCGGAGAGCACGGCATCGGACTCACCAAGATCGAATTTTTAGACGCCGAAAAACTGGAACTCTATACCGAGTACGTGCATCAAATGGACCCGCAGCGGCACTTTAACCGCGGCAAATTGTCCAAAGACATTGATCTGCGAATGCTCTACACACCGAGTTTTAATCTGCTCGGTGCCGAGTCGCTCATCATGCAACAAACTCAAGTCAAAGAGATCAGCGACGCCATTAAGAACTGCCTGCGCTGCGGCAAATGCAAATCAAAGTGTACGACGCACGTACCGCGCGCGAGTCTTCTTTTCTCGCCGCGCAACAAAATCATTGCCACCAGTCTGCTGATCGAAGCGATTCTCTACGAAAGCCAGACGCGCCGCGGCTTGTCTGACCTGCATCTAGAAGCGCTCGAGGATTTGGCAGACCACTGTACGCTGTGCATGAAGTGCCGCACACCCTGCCCCGTTAAGATCAATTTCGGCGAGGTGACGATTTTGCTGCGCGCCTTGTTGGAGCGCTCGGGCAAGGCTTCCATGCCGATGGCCAAGCGTGCCGGCATGAAGTTTCTGGAATTCAGCAACCCCCGAACGGTAGAGTGGGCTCGCAAGGGACTTGTCAACGTCGGTTTCAAGGCCGAACGCATGGCGCACGACATATTTGCTGCCGCAGCACGTTCGCAACTGAGTCATCCGACGCACACAATCGGCAGACCCGGTATCGTCGAGCAGACGGTTACGCTCGTCAACCGCAAGCTTCCGTCGCCGCGCATGAAACAAACCATGCGCGCCGTACTGGGCATCACCGATTCGGCCGTTGCTCCCATCATCCGCAAACCTCAGGCAAAGGACGCCGAAGCCGTCTTCTACTTTCCGGGCTGCGGCAATGAACGTCTCTACCCCGAAGTGTCCTTGGCCGTATTGGCGCTTCTGTACGAAGCCGGTGTACAAACAGTGTTGCCTCCCAAATTTATGTGCTGCGGATATCCGCAGCGCGGCGCGGGTGAACTCACCAAAGCCGACGCCATCGTCACGGCCAACCGCGTGCTTTTTCACCGCCTGGCCAATACGCTCAATTATTTAGACATCAAAACCGTCCTCATCTCCTGCGGTACATGCCTTAAGCAGCTCAAGGACTATCACTTCGAAGAGATTTTTCCGGGCTGCCGCTTGATGGACGTGCACGAATACCTTCTCGAAAAAGGCATGACCGTTACCGGCGAAGACAACGTTCGCTACATGTACCACGATCCGTGCCACACACCGTTTGCCGCGCCCGTTCCGGTCAAAGCGGTCAACGCCATTCTGCATCCCGCTGACGGCAGTACAGTGCTGCAGACCGATACCTGTTGCGGAGAATCCGGCACCTTTGCCGTCGCACGCCCTGACATCGCCACCCAGGTACGCTTCAAAAAGGAGGAAAACATCCTCAAGGTGAAAAATGTGCTGTGTGCACAACGCGACCGCAGTGCCGTTAAGATCCTTACGACGTGCCCGGGTTGTTTGCAGGGCATCAGTCGTTATTCGGATTCCACCGGCACTCAAGCCGAGTTCCTGGCGGTTGAATTGGCTCAACTCAAGCTCGGCAAGCATTGGCTGTCTCGTTTCGTGACGCAAGTCACTGCCGAAGGCATCGAACGCGTTCTCGTTTGATATCCTCCAACCGATTCACGAAGGCGGCCTTCTGGCGTTAGTCAGGTAAAATTGCCTCCCTTTATCTCTGCGGGCTCCTTGCGGAGCCCGACTCGATACTATGACAAATGACTGTCCTCTTTGTAATCCCGTTGACGAACGTGTGATTTGGCGCGGCAAGCTCGTTCGCGTCATTGACGCATCCGACGACGATCTGCCCGGATTCGTGCGCGTGATCGTTAAGCGTCATGCCGCTGAAATGGTGGATCTGACCCCGGAAGAATCCGCAATGGTGAGAAAAGCCGTTCGCCTGTGCGAACTGTGCATGCTCGAGACCATGCATCCGGACAAGATTAATTTGGCCAGTCTCGGCAATATGGTGCCGCACGTACACTGGCACGTAATCGCCCGCTACAAGGACGATGCTTTCTTCCCGGACTCCATCTGGTCACCGCGCCGCCGTACCTGTTCTCAAGAGGTACTCGAAGAGCGCCGCGCCAGAGCAAAGACCATGCTTGAAAAGCTTCCGTCTTTGCTGATGTCGCTTGAAAAAATTAGTCCGGAATAAAAATGATTCGGCGGTTCGAAGCTTCGTTTCGAACCGCTTTTATTTTTGATAAAAACTGCAGTTTTGGATTTCCGTTCCTTGCCACCGGGGCCAGATAGCAAATAGCGACTGACGCTGTTCTTCGGTCAGGTCTCGGAATACCAGATCAACCTTATCGGACGGTTCCCCTAAGCGATTGGTGACACGCAACCCCTTTACATCCGGCGCTTTTTTGCCATTGATCCAGGCTTGAGCAAGCTCCTGAGTCTCAAATGTTTCGATCTCTACCCCGTAGGACAAAGCACCGCTCAAAATCGGGCGAACATTCTTGTAGCCTTGCTGACGGAACTGCTTAACAAAAGCTCGAACGGCAATGTCGTTGCTGTAAGGGCCCAGATAAACGATCCATCGATCCGGCAAAAAACGATCCGAGATTTCAGCCTTGTGCAGTAAACCGCGGTTTTTGAGCGTGGATTGAACCGACGTCAGCTGACGCCCATCGAAAGGTCCCCAAACAAAACAATCCGCTTCAATAGGGGTACCGGAAATACGGGCGTTTTCATCATTTTTTCTGGCTTCGATCGTTGCGAGTACCAATTCGGGTACATCAACCTTTAGTTTGGTTTCCGCCACAAGGTCAACCGTCGGCTGCCGCGATTGGTCGTATAAAAACCAACCGCAGGCACACAAGGCTAGGAGTAGCACAAAGTTGACGAAATAACGCACCGTCTTTCCTCGCGATTTGCCTATCTATTCGTAGCGCGCATGGCCAGGCCGCGCAGCACCAGATTATGCTTGATCACAGCCTGAGGGTATTCCTGCATGATGTAGGGGGCAAAAAGAGGGGCGGCGCCCCCGGCAAAAAGCAGACAGGGATCGTCAAAACCTCTCCGGTGAAGACTCGCGAGCGAGCGATCGACGATACCAAGATGCGCTTCGAGCACGGCAGTGGTAATCGCGTCGGCGGTATTGGTCGGAAAATCCGAACGAACACCAATACGTCCCGGTCGACAGCGTGTTTTCGTCAAAAGTGCTTCGGTCATCATGGATGGCCCAGGAAGAATGCGCCCGCCGATGAAAGCCTGCGTCTTTTCGCCTTCGGGAATCACCACGTCCGCCGTGGTGGCCGTACCGATGTGTACGACCAGAATCGGTCGATTTGGATAAAGCGAAGCAGCACCGATCACGGCATGCCAGCGATCGCTACCGAGTTGCTCGTAGTTGTCGTACTTGTTGACAACAGAAAAACCCCGGCCTTGGAACATACGTTCAGAGTGCAACCAATCCCACTTGATGCCGTGCGCATTGAAAAAACGCGTGATATTAAAAGCAAATTTCTCGCTCGAAACCATGCAGCCGACCACGCGCTCAGGCTTTAAATTAAGCCATTTGTGCAACAGTTCATCTGGCACCACATCGTTGCCGCAATGCACGTAAGCGTGAGGCTCTTCGGGCTTATCTGAAGTCGCCCATTTGAGAGCCGTGTTGCCGAGATCCAAAAGCAAAGCCGTCACTGTTTTTCTCGATTTGTTAAAAGCGGTCGAATGCGTGCGTCCGCAAACATTCTCGTGCGACCCAATGCATCGATAAACAAAAGTTCACCGCCATCACTTATGCCCGCCGTCCGCCCTTGAAGAATTTCCCCTGAAGGAAGCGTCAGCTCCACGGTTTTGTCTGCCAAGGCATCGAGCTGAGACCAGCGCTCCTGAAGTCCTTTTACCATCGACCGAGAATAGCGGTTGCAAATGCGCTCGATAGACGCCCCCAATCCAGCCGCCGTCCGAACACGCAACACTTCAAGTTGCCGCGCATCGGGTAACTGAGCCAGCAGAGCCATGGCCGGCACGTCCGTTGTCGGAACACCTTTATCGCCGAGGCACATATTAACGCCGATCCCCACAACCGCATGCAATCGATAGGCTCGGTTGCGTACAAGCTCACAGAGAATACCGGCGACCTTTCCGTTACCGATCCAGAGATCGTTGGGCCACTTAAGCCGCACGTTGTCGTTGATTGTCCAGAGCGATTCGGCGCAGGCCGCGCCCACTACCAACGGCAGGCCCGATATACAATCTTGCGAAACAGAAAGCGGCACAGAAACGGTTAACAGAACCGATGCGGCAGGTGCCGTCCAGCTGCGCCCCCGTGTTCCGCGCCCGGCCGATTGACGATCCGCTACCAACGCGATACGTACGTCTTTTTGTGCATTTCTCACCCATTCTTTGACATCATCATTGGTGCTGGCCGTTTCATCCACCCAGTGCGCCTCAAGACAACTTTGAGCATCGCGCAACGCGAAAGCAAAAGACTTTTGTTTTGCACAATTACAATGCATGGTTCAGATCAGAAATTGAACTGCCTTGAAAGAAATGACCAGAACGCATACTACACAAACCGCCGGCGAAGCCGGTCTAATCGAGCTTGACATTGATTTTCCCGATGTCTGCACCCAAGGCATCGCTTTTTTGGCTCACCCGATCACAACGCAAGGCGGCAGCAAGGATCACAAAGTCATCACCACCATGGCCAAAGCACTGGTTTCGGGCGGCTGGCTCGTCGTACGCCCCAATTGCCGTGGTGCCGGCCGCAGCGAAGGTGAATACAATGCAGGCCCCGGTGAAGCCGCAGACTTTTTGCGCGTCATTGATGCCGTTTTTGAGATGCGTGAAGTTGCTGAAGCACTTCCCGTCGGAGGCCGCGCAGTGTTTGGCGGTTTTTCGTTTGGCACCTACGTGATGAGTTTGGCCGCACAAGTTCGCAAGCCCGCTGCCATGATTTACGCAGGACCGGCCGTTCATAAGTTCGACATTGTCCATCCCGGCTGTCCCGCTTTCGTCGTACACGCGCAAAACGATGAATTAGCGCCGCTTAGCACGGTTCTTTCCTGGGCCAATCTCAACAATCTGACGGTAGACGTCATTCCTGCCACCAATCACGTCTTCGCCAAGAAATTGCCGCAATTGAGCCGCGTTTTCTCACAATTCGTTGCTTTACTCTGAAGGCTTAGCCGCTAAAATCGTCGCATGCGAATTTTCTGCAATTTTTTCATTGCTCTAGTCGGCTTTTTCAGTCTTTGCACCATCTCACCCGAGGTTCATGCTGCCACCGGCAAAGAGCCCGTGATGACGTCTTCTCCTGATGCTTGGGTGCTCGTGGACGGCATCAGCGGATTTGTCATGGGCGCGCACGATAAGGATAAAGCGCTTTCGCCCGGTGAATTGGTTCACTTGATGGTGATCTATACGGCGCTGGATGCAACCGCGGGAGATAAAAAAGCACTTAACGCCTCCGTCACCATTTCATCCGCCGATGCACTGCGTTCGAGCTCCTCGCGTCGACTTTATTTAGTTCCTGGAGAACCTCATTCCCTAAAAACGCTCTTGCATAGCATCGCCGTCACGGGCGCTGAAGACGCAGTACTTGCCGTTGCTTCGCACTTTGATAAAGAGGCTGACGCATTTGCCACCCGCATGAACGAAACGGCTCAAAAACTCGGCTTAATGCACAGTCGTTTTGTCTCTCCTGTTGATCACGCCAACAACCGCATGAGCGCGCATGACATCGCGCGTCTTACGATGGAGATTAAAAAGCGTTTTCCTCAGGCCTACAAATGGTTTTCCGAGAAAGAATTCGTCTTTACAACACATAGCCTTCGAAACCGCAATCTGCTGCTTTGGCGAGGTTCAGGCATTGACGGCGTCATGAGTAACGCTAACAATACGTCCGTCGTTGGTAGCTGGCACCGCGACAGAAATAAAAACGTAATGCCTCGCGATGTCATCGCCGTCTTGCTTGGCGGCCAGACATCAGATCTCACAACGGCAGACGTTCAAACGCTGTTGCGACATGGGCGGCTCGAGTACGAAACGCTGCGTCTTTTTCCGGCTAACACGCTCGTCACAAAAATTGACATTCTTACTGGCAATCGAGAAAAACTTGAAGTGGGCAGCGCCGACGCAATTTGGGTGACGGTACCGCGTCAGGACATCGTCTCACGCGGCATGGGCGGCTTTTCGACACAATTTGAGTACATGGCTCCAGCTGTCGCACCGGTCAGAACTGGTGAAGTGATCGGCAAATTACGCGTGTATTTTCAAAATAAACACATAGACGACTTTGATTTGGTCGCCATGCATGACGTCGGACCCGGCAGTTTTTTAAGTCGCTTTGTCGACTCCGTTCGACTGCGCATGAAACCCGCCGACAATCAAAGTCATCCGGTTGTCGTCGAACCTCGAGCTGAAGAGAGCGACATAAAGACTCAACCTTAATTTTTTGAGCCAATGATTGATAAACAAACTCTCGTAGAACAGCAGGATTCATTGCTTGAATTTCCCTGCGACTTTCCCATCAAAGTGATGGGTGCTTCCATACCGCACTTTGCCGAGACAATCGGTGCGGCTGTGCGAGAATTGGTACCCGACTTTGATCCGCAAACCATCAATGAGCGCAAGTCGAACGGCGGCAAATACACTGCTCTCACCGTCACGGTGCATGCCACCAGCCGCGCGCAACTCGACAGTATCTACATGATGCTGACATCGCATCCGCTTGTCAAAATCGTATTGTGAGCTTTTGCGGACCCATTGTTCGTGACTTGGGGCTGGCCCCGTATGGGCCGGTCTGCGAAGCTATGCGTGTGTTTACACAGACGCGCACAGACGAAACGTCCGACGAAATTTGGTTTGTCGAGCATCCGCCCGTCTATACGGCCGGCCGCGACGCCTCGCAGCGCAGCGGTCGCATCGGTGACATTCCTCTGATACCGGTCGAACGAGGCGGCGATATCACCTATCATGCCCCCGGTCAAATCGTGGTCTATCCGCTACTTAATCTGAGACGTCGACATTTGTTCGTCAAGACCTATGTGTCGCTCTTGCTTGACACAATCATTGACACGCTGTCGGATTTCGGCATTGAATCGATTCGCCATCAGGATGCACCGGGTGTCTATGTTCCGATGCCGGGAGGCATGGGGAAATTCAGCGGAATCGCTAAAATCGCCTCCATCGGCATTCATGTCAGCCGCGGCTGTACGCTTCACGGTATTGCACTCAATGTACACACCGATTTAGCTGGTTTCCGGCGTATTTCGCCATGTGGCTACTCGGGACTGCGCGTCACCGATATGACATCACTGGGCGCCGTATGTGACTTAGAAACGGTCAAGTGCGAGTACCGACAAAGGTTGCTCCGTGCACTCACTGGCATTTACATTGAATCAAACAATGATTGAAGAAGAAAACATAGAGCCGGTACCAGGTGTCAAACCCGGAAGTTTTGCTGCTTGGTGCGCAAGTTTTCGCCCCAAAACCCTGGGCATTGCCGCTGCACCCGTTATCGTCGGCTTATCAGTGAGCTCTGCCGTCACGCACACGTTTGACCTTATAGTGGCGTTTGCCACATTAGCGCTGTCACTTTTGATGCAAGCCATCAGCAACATGGAAAATGATGCCGGCTACACCAAACGAAAAGCCGAGCGTAAGTCGCGCAAAGGACTGCCGCGATCCACCGCCAACGGGTGGCTTACCGTCGCGCAGGTCGAACGCATGATCAAAATCCTTATCGGCATAGTGGCCCTCGATACGTTTTTTCTCATTTACGTCGGCGGATGGGTCATGCTAGCCATTTCGGTGGCTTCAGTCGTGGCTGCCTATGCTTATATGGGCGGCCCCAAGCCCATTGCCTACACACCGTGGGGCGAATTCGTCGTCTTCATCTTCTTTGGTCCGATCGCCGTAGCCGGCACAGCTTATCTGCAAACCGGAGTCTGGCAAATAGAAGCTTTGCTGGCTGGTTCTGCACTCGGCTTTATTGCCTCTGCTGTTCTAGCCGTCAACAACTATCGCGACACGGAGCATGACGCCGAAGTTGGACGTCGCACACTTGCCGTTATACTAGGGCGTCAGGCAATGGTTGGTGTCTACTGCTCACTTCTCTACGCTCCGTATCTGATGGTGGCTGTTGCCATCGTCTACAACCCGTCGGTCTTCGGTTTATCCTTGTGCCTGCTTGCGCTGCCCCGAACTTTGAAATTGGTCGACGAACTGCCTCGCCGCGAAGGCAATGATCTGAACGCCGTTATGTTCGGCACTGTCAAACTCGAACTTCTTTTTTCCCTTTGTCTAACAGTCGGCGGCATTGTCAGCGTTGTTCTTCTTTGAGGTAAACGTGTCAACTTCAGGACGCAGTTTTAAAAAGATATTGAAGATTTCGCGTCAAGCAGCTTCCGACTGCGTTCAACCGCTGCCCAAACCCGCTTGGCTCAAAGTTAGGGCTTCCGTAGCTGGCGGCGCTGAAGATCCCATTCGCAACGTTCTGTCTTTGTATTCTCTTTCCACCGTCTGCCGAGAAGCCGCCTGCCCCAATCGGGCCGAATGCTTTTCGCAAGGCACAGCTGCCTTTTTGATTCTCGGGGAACTCTGCACACGCCGTTGCGCTTTTTGTGACCTGGCGCACGGTACCCCAAAGTCTCCCGACGACGACGAACCCTATCGTCTCGCTCAGGCCGTCAAAGCGCTCAAACTTCGCTACGCCGTTATCACGAGTCCCGATCGAGACGATCTGAAGGATGGTGGTGCAAAGCACTTTGCTGCTGTGATTTCAGAGTTAAGAAAAGCTGTCGAAGGCATTAAAGTTGAAATTTTGGTGCCCGACTTCAAAAAAAAGGAGGCTATTGCCCTGCAGATTCTTTCGGAAACGCCGCCAGATGTCTTCAATCACAACATCGAAACGGTACCGCGTCTGTATCGTGTAGCCCGCCCCGGCGCTTCGTATGAAGGGTCTCTGTCACTGCTTCGATCTTTTGCCGAACAAAACCCGCATATCCCTACCAAAAGTGGACTTATGCTCGGATTGGGTGAGACCGACGAAGAGGTCATGGAGGTACTGGGTGATCTACGCTGCCATAAGGTCGATCGGGTCACGATTGGACAATATCTGGCTCCCTCCAAGGCACATCTTCCCGTACGACGGTATGTCAGCCCTCAGGATTTCGAGCTTTGGCACCATCGTGCCCTCGAGATGGGCTTTAAATCGGTTCATGCGGGTGTTTTTGTACGTTCGAGCTACCATGCCTCGGATGACAGCCTAAAAACACGATAGCGCGCCATTTTGAGGAGGCTAAAAAAATAAAGCGCCTGTAGTTTCCGGTGCCCGGACAGGCGCTTTTATCTTCATAAAACGGTTCATTAAGAACCGCTCGATGCTTATTGCGCAGCTTCTTGCTGAGCAGCCTTATTTTCTTGATTGATATTCTTGAGCCGCTCCATGATGCGCTCGGCAGACATCACTTCGCATACTGAAATGACACGCGCGACACCGCTCGTTCGAGCCGCCACATTCATTGCAATCGTATTTTCCTGCGGCGTCACGATACCCATGATGTAAACAATGCCTCGTTCAACAATCACCTTCATCTGACTGAGGTACACATTGTCTTCCATCACCATACGCGAACGCACCGTTGTAGCCAGTTTGGAGTCACTCATTCGCTGCGTCCAACTGATGGTCGGCTGAACAGCCAATTCGTTTACTACACTGCGGACGTCCAAACTCTTCTGCACCGTTTCCGTCACGATGCGCTTGGCTTTCAACGTTTCAATTTCACCCGTCAAAAGCACTTTACCGTTGTAGGCAGTAACCGTGATGCGGCCTTCAGGTTCGTCACCAAGCTGCTCTTTGAGAGCCTGCGTAATTTCATAGCTCAAACGTTTTTCGATTACGCCGTCATTGACAATAGCCCCGGCAGAGCGACGATCATTGATCGTCGACACCGTCGCACCAGTGGCCACAGCCACACCACCAACCACAAGAGGCGCGCAACCGACCATGGCTGTCGTCATCGCTGCCGCACACGACAGTATGCAAAGAGTGCGCTTGAACATAATATCTTTTCTCCGATTTTCTTCTGTTAATTGGGTCAAATCGTAATGTCGAAAGCCCGATGAGCCGGTTTTGTTTGCTCTACATCAGGCTGCATTCTCAAAAACGGCCTCAGCCAAGCTTCATTTTTCTGCAGTAAATCAGCCCTGACAGCCAGTTTGTGATCCACGATTTTCACAGCGCCGTTACGAATCCAGTCCCGGAAAATTGTATCAATCTGCTCAAGCTGACAATTCAAAAGCGTTGCCATAAAGCGACGCGAAGGCGCACACGATAATCTAACAAAACTTTTCGCCGGAAACTCTTCGATATTTGTAGTACCGCAAGCCTTAAGAAGAACTGTTAAAAAAACACCAAAACGCTCCTCAGGTGCAGCTGCTTGACAGACCATCAGTCCTAATCGCTCACAAAATGCACGTCGCAAAGCGTAACGGTTGAGTTCTTCATTCCAGTTCGGATCAATTTCAATCACGCGAAGAAAGATTTCCGGTGCTACTGTCAGCACTTCACAGCGGCAAACCGCCCAATAGCGGCGAGGAAGGTTGTCCAGAGCATCGATCGCACGAGTCGGCACACCGAAACTGTGGGCGGCCGAAAGCGTCAACATGAAGGGCGAACTGGTGCCAGGATTGATCACACCTTGGGCGAGCAACCCGCTCTGGACAAAAACCACGCGCCTGAAAAAAGTTGATGTTCCGATTTGATCGCCTCTTTGCAACACCGTCCTGTGGCCGATGCTGGTAAGCACTCTTGAAATGCCCGGCGAAAGCCTCGGAGCAAACCAGGGCAATAGCGTGTGTTGGGACATGGCAATAGGCAAAAAAGCATCCGGCGCATTGAGCGCTCAAGGCAGAGATCAAAAAAAACCGCGCTAATCCTAGCACAGAGGCTTTATCTGATTCGACGCAGTTGTTATCAATATAACGTCCAGCTTATACAGAATGTTTTACTCTCATCTCTGTGGATAACTTTGTGTACAACTAAAGAACAACCCATGGTCTTGTGGATAACTTTTCGCTGTTTTCATGAGGTGTGATTTTTCTCCACATTCATCCACAACTTATTCACACCCTCTTCAAAACGTTATCCATAACTTTATGCACATGCTAGTTGGTTGTTTTTAAAAAGAATTTTTCACTTACTCACAGAGTTTTCCACTCCCTACTTACGACTATTTCTACATAAATATTTTTATTTTTTTAAGAAAAAAGAGAAAAGAAACTCTGACTAACCTCCCTTTAGTCATCCCACAAGTTTATCTACTCTTTTTTTTCGATTCTAAGGATAAAAAATCTTTTGTTTTCAACAGGTTATGTATCTTTTGCAATGTAAAGATTGCACTATTTTTTAAGGGAAGAAGAGAACATTGTGGCCAAAAAGCCGATAAAAGTACGAGTTACCCGGAAAACA
>UPZS01000031.1 GCA_900538905.1 uncultured Sutterella sp. | reverse complement strand
GTGCCTCGGCAGCAAGAGAATTATCTGCCGCCGCGCATCATGTCGAAGAATTCGGCGTTGCTCTTCGTGTTGCGGATTTTTTCGAGCAGGAATTCCATGGCTTCGATTTCGTCCATATCAAAGAGAAGCTTGCGCAGAATCCAGATCTTCTGAAGATTGTCCGGGGGAATCAGCAAATCTTCGCGTCGTGTGCCGGAGCGATTGATGTTGATGGCCGGGTAGACGCGTTTTTCAGCCAGACGGCGTTCCATCACAATTTCGGAGTTGCCGGTGCCCTTGAATTCTTCAAAGATTACTTCGTCCATGCGGCTGCCGGTGTCGACGAGTGCCGTGCCGAGAATGGTGAGCGAGCCGCCTTCTTCCACATTGCGGGCCGCACCGAAGAAGCGCTTCGGACGCTGCAGTGCGTTGGCGTCCACGCCGCCCGTGAGCACCTTGCCGGAACTCGGCACCACAGTGTTGTAGGCGCGGGCCAGACGCGTGATCGAGTCGAGCAGAATCACCACGTCTTTTTTGCTTTCGACGAGACGCTTGGCTTTTTCGATCACCATTTCAGCCACCTGCACGTGGCGCGTGGCGGGTTCGTCGAATGTAGAGGCAATGACTTCACCCTTGACCGAGCGCTGCATTTCCGTCACTTCTTCGGGTCGCTCGTCAATGAGAAGCACCATCAAAACGCAATCGGGGTGATTGGCGGTGATGGCGTGCGCAATGGACTGCATCAGAATCGTCTTACCTGTCTTGGGGCTGGCGACGATCAGGCCGCGCTGACCTTTGCCGATCGGAGCGATGATGTCAATCAGTCGTCCCGTTACGTTTTCTTCGCCGCGCATATTGCGTTCCAGACGCAACGGCTCGGTCGGGAAAAGCGGCGTGAGATTTTCAAAGAGCATGCGGTGCTTGAGCTGTTCGGGCGGAAGGCCGTTCACCGTATCGACTTTGACGAGTGCAAAGTAGCGTTCGTTGTCTTTGGGTGTACGGACTTCGCCTTCGATCGAGTCGCCGGTGTGCAAGTTGAAGCGGCGGATCTGCGAGGGCGAAATATAGATGTCGTCGGTGCTCGCAAGGTAGCTCGTGTCGGGGCTGCGCAAAAAGCCGAAACCATCGGGCAAAACTTCGAGCGTGCCGTCGCCGAAAATCTGTTCGCCCTGTTTGGCACGCTTTTTGAGAATTGCGAACATGAGTTCCTGCTTGCGCATGCGCTGCGCATTGTCGATCTCAAGTTCGGTAGCCATCTGAAGCAGCTGGCTGATGTGCAGTGTTTTGAGCTCAGAGAGATGCATTTTGAAGTGAATGTTCAAATAGTTTGACCGCGCACATGCAGACGCGCGCAGACAAACGCTCTTGCGGACAAGAGCCGGTTTGTAAGTTGGTTGAAAAAAGAACGGAAAAGGCGCCGGATGATCGGCAGCTTTGCGCCCGATGCGCCGCCAAAGGCGGAGGGCAAAGAGAATTGCGGCCGGGCGGCAACGGAAAGCCGCCCGAGACGGGCCGCAGTTTACAGCATTTGCGGGTTAAAGGTACTGCTCGATGAAGGACATCAGCTCGCTTTTACCCATGGCGCCGGTGTGCTGACCGACGACTTCGCCGTTCTTGTAGACGAGCACCGTCGGGATGCCGCGAATGTTGTTTTCGGTGGCGATGGCGGAATTTTCGTCCACGTTGTACTTGGCGATCACGGCGCGGCCGTTGAACTGTTCGGCGGCAGCGTCAAGCGACGGGGCGAGCATGCGGCAGGGGCCGCACCAGGGGGCCCAGAAGTCGACGAAGACGGGCTTGTCGGTCACGTTCTTCACGGTGTCCTGAAAGTTGGCATCGGTCGCGGTGAGGATGAATTCGCTCATGATTTTCTCTGATAATGAATTAAACGCTCAGCGTCAGTCTGCGTAAAAAACACACCGGGCACAGGGACTGCTTGTGTCCGGAATCGGTCGGTGATGCGCTGCAGAGAAACTCTGCGGCGAAGTACGGTGAGGTGAAATGCCTCGGTCTGAGCCGACCGAATCGGAAGCTTCGCAAACTGGCAGGCGAAACAAAACGGAAAAACGGGCCGTCGCCCTTGTGGGGCGCGGATGGCCGCACGGCAAACACAATGTCTGCAGTCGGCGCGGATAGCCTCTGGAGGAACTCGGGGCTCCAGCAGTGACCATCCTTGTTCGTGGGCAATATATCAAAAATTGACGGCAACCGTGACGCTCATTTTTTTGAGAGTAACGGTAAAAAAGGAAAAAACTATCGTTATGGACGGCGGAGTCAATAATTTGATCGGACCGGTTATCCGATCTCAACTGTCTGAGACGCTTCTTTGGAAAAAACGAACATAACACATAAAATCTAGCGAAATTTGCAAAAATCTTGTGATCGATATGTTGGATTGATTGGAAGAGTTGCGCAAATCCGTCGTGCCGATGGTACGCAATTCTGTGGTGTGTTCGTTTCGCGGAGACTTCCAACCGACTACAATGAAGCAATTTGTGCGGCACGGCACAGGCTGCGTCGCGGAACAAAAAAATAGGGAGACAAAAATGGCAATCCGACACTTTCTGAAGCTCGCAGATTTCACTAAAGACGAACTCAACACGATGTTGCGCCGCGCAGCGGAAATCAAAGCGTTGCAAAAGGCCGGCACACCGTATGCTCCCTTCGGCGGCAAAGTGCTGGTGATGATTTTCGAAAAGGCCAGCACTCGCACGCGCGTCTCCTTTGAGTCCGGTTTCTATCAGCTGGGCGGCAACGTGATTCATCTCTCAAGCCAAGGCTCACAGCTCGGCCGCTCGGAATCCATTGAAGACACTGCGCGCGTCGTAAGCCGCATGTGTGACCTGGTCATGATCCGCACCTTCGGGCAGGATCGTCTGGAAGCCTTTGCCAAGAACAGTTGCGTGCCGGTGATCAACGGTCTTACCAATGAATACCATCCCGTACAGATCATGACCGATATTCTCACCTTCATGGAGCACAAGGGTTCCATCGAAGGCCGTACGGTCTGCTGGGTGGGCGACGCCAACAACATGAGCTACTCGTGGCTGGAAGCGGCCAAGATTCTGGGCTTTCACATCAATCTGGCGATTCCCGAAGGTTATCCGCTCGATCTTTCGCTGATCCCGGAAGGAGACGACTACTACACCGTTTACCGTGATCCGATCGAAGCTGCCAAGGGCGCCGATCTGGTGACAACCGACGTCTGGACCTCCATGGGCTTTGAAGAAGAAAACGAAAAGCGCCGTCGCGACTTTGCCAACTATCAGGTCAACAGCGCCGTGATGGAGGCTGCCAACCCCGGTGCGCTCTTCATGCACTGTCTGCCCGCGCATCGCGGCGAAGAGGTGACGGCCGAGGTGATCGACGGCCCGCAGTCCGTTGTGTGGGACGAAGCGGAAAATCGCCTGCATGCTCAAAAAGGCATCATGGAATTCTGCCTTAATGCTTCGAGCAAAGCCTGATGGGCAATAACCGTAAACCGACCGCTCGCTTTCAGGAAGGTTCCGGTGCATCGTTAGGTGCGCCGGAACTTGTTCGCTTGTCCAAACGCATGAGCGAACTGGGGCTCGCAAGTCGCCGCGAGGCGGACGCCTTCATCGAAAAGGGCTGGGTGCTGGTCGACGGCAAGGTGGCGCAGTTGGGGCAAAAGGTAGGGCCCGGAGCGCGCATCGAACTCAAGGCGCAGGCCAGCTACAGCCAAAAGCAGCAGGTGACGGTGCTTCTCAACAAACCTGTCGGTTACGTGAGCGGACAGGCTGAAGACGGCTACAAACCCGCCAAGACTTTGATCACGCCGGAAAATCGCTGGGCCGGTGACGATTCGACGCTTCGCTGGAGCAGCGCCCAATTGAGAAGCCTGGTTCCCGCAGGGCGTCTGGACATCGATTCCGTGGGACTTCTCGTGCTTACCCAGGACGGACGCGTTGCCAAGGCCATCATCGGCGAAAACAGCACAATCGAAAAAGAGTACATCGTGCGCGTTGCCGATGCTCAGTCCGGTCAAGCACCGAAGTTTGCGGCGCAAACGTTGGCGCTTCTTCGTCACGGTTTATCTCTTGATGGTAAAGCGCTGTTGCCTGCTCAAGTTGAAGTTTTAAACGACGATGAGCTTCGTTTTGTTCTAAAAGAAGGCAAGAAACGCCAGATTCGCCGTATGTGTGCTGCCGTCGGCTTTAAAGTGCTGCGTCTAAAGCGTGTACGCGTGGGTCGTGTACGCCTGGGGGCTTTGCCGCCCGGCAAATGGCGTTATCTCAAAGACAACGAACGCTTCTGATTTCTAACATTCGCATTCTGCTCGTATGTTCGCGCCGGAATTCAATCCCATCGCTTTTTCGATCGGTCCCCTTGCCGTGCACTGGTACGGTCTGATGTATCTCTTAGGATTTGCCTTCTTCTGGGCGTTGGGACGGTTGCGCGCGAAGGATCCGTGGCGTCAGATGACCGCCAACGAAGTGGAAGACATTCTCTTTTACGGCGTGCTCGGGGTCATTCTCGGCGGACGTTTGGGTTTTTGTTTTTTCTACCAGCCTGAGTGGTACCTGTCGCATCCCTTGGACATCTTCAAGGTGTGGCAAGGCGGTATGAGTGCGCACGGCGGCATCATCGGTTCCATCCTGGCGATCTGTGCGTTTGCCCGCATCAAGGGGAAAACGTTTCTTGATGTGGCCGATTTTGTGGCGCCGCTTGTGCCGTTGGGACTGATGTTCGGGCGCATCGGCAATTTCATCAACGGCGAATTGTGGGGACGTGCGGCTGGTTCTGACGTCCCCTGGGCCATGATTTTCAAGAATTCTGGTACGTTGGTGCCGAGACATCCGTCGCAGCTTTATGAAGCATTCCTGGAAGGGGCGCTGCTTTTCACTGTGTTGTGGTGGTTCTCCAGCAAGCCGCGCGTGGCCGGCGCCGTTGGCTCGCTCTTTTGCATGGGCTACGGTCTGGTACGTTTCATCGTGGAATATTTCCGCGAACCCGACAGCTATCTCGGACTGGGACTTTTCGGCCTTTCCAGAGGCCAATGGCTGAGTCTCCCTGTTTTCTTGCTTGGACTTGTTGTTTGGATTTGGGTGCATCGCCGCAAGAGTGCCGAAAATTGATTTGTCAGAGCAGGTGCGCAAGGAAAAGCCTGCAGATGTTCGTACGCAATTCCAAAAAGAGAGACTTCAAGTCGTCAGAGATCGAGGCAAAGTCAATTGTGAGTGTGCTTTTGTAATGTCGACGTCCGAATTCCTGCGCCAGTGTGCGCTTGCCGACTTGTTGGGCTCCTTCGATCAACAATACGGTTTGCCGGTTGCTTCTCTTCTTCCAGGCGAGAAGTTTTTGCGTGGCTTTTCGCTCAAACATATGTAGATCAAGAAAAGACGGACGAGATCTGCACGTTTTGCGGATGTGAAACAGCCTCTTTTTGCACGTTTCTCAAATAAGCTACGAAAAACATGCCTCGATAGAGGTATATCAAGCAATGCGCAAATCGCCGCTTGCCGCCCCAACAAGCGAAGCAAACACGATGGCGGCGGTTTCCGTGCGCAACACGCGAGGTCCAATCAGGGCACACTGCCAGCCTTTTTCGCAGGCCAGCGCAATCTCGGCATCATCGAAGCCTCCTTCCGGACCTACGGCAAACGTACAGGAAGTAAGGCCCGAAAGTTTCGGAGCGGATGCCGCGCCCGGTGCCAGGATAAAGCGCGCTTCATCCTCCAGTTCCAGAGCCTGAGCCAGAGGCATAAAAGAAATACTAGGTACGACGGCGCGTCCGCATTGCTCGGCGGCGGCGGAGGCAATGTCGGTGCATTTGGCCAGACGCTTTGCCGCACGTTCGGCAGTGAGTTTCGTGACCGAGCGGGCAGTCGGCACCAAAACGATTTCCGAGATGCCGGTTTCAACGGCCTTTTCAATGATCCAGTCCGTTTTTTCGGGGCTGACCAGAGCTTGAACAAGGCGCATGCGAACCGGACTTTCGACGGTTGATTGAGTGAGGCTCTCAATCACAATAAAACCGTCTTTGCCTTCAAATGCGATGGGGCCCGAGGCCTCCATACCTTTTCCGTCGAAAAGTGTGGCCGTCTCGCCCGCCTTCATGCGCAGTACGCGGCCGGCGTGGTGCCGAGCTTTCTCCGGCAACACGCATTTTTCATGAAGAACGAAGGTTGCATCGGGGCAGTAGAAACGAGGCATAAGAAAGAAACAAAATGGTTTGATTGAAGAGGTATGGCGAATTGTAGAAAAGCATATGAGGGCACGGCAAAGAGAATCAGGGGCGGAGGAAATTGAAAACTTCGGCTACGTCTGCACGCATGGTAAAATCGGGCCACTTCAACAAACAGCTCCGAGATGCTTCCCGGAGCGCTTTCATTCGCATTTTTTTATCCGATATAAAAATGACCGAAACAGTCTCCGCCAAGACGATGGTCGCCGCTGTCCGCGCCCTTTCCATGGATGCGGTTGAACGCGCCAAGTCCGGCCACCCCGGCATGCCCATGGGCATGGCCGACATCGCCGTGACGCTGTTCACGCGACATCTGCGTCACAATCCGGCTGATCCCAAGTGGCCTGCACGCGACCGCTTCATTCTTTCCAACGGTCACGGCTCCATGTTGCAGTACTCGATGCTGCATTTGACGGGCTATGACGTTTCCATCGAAGACATCAAGAATTTCCGCCAGCTCGGGAGCAAGACGCCGGGCCACCCCGAAGTCGGCATTACGCCGGGGGTGGAAACCACGACCGGTCCGCTCGGTCAGGGCATTGCCAACGCCGTCGGCATGGCGCTTGCCGAAAAGATGCTCGCCGCGGAATTCAACCGCGACGGATTTGAAATCGTCAACAACCGCACCTATTGCTTCCTTGGCGACGGCTGCATGATGGAAGGCATCAGCCACGAAGTCTGTTCGCTTGCCGGCGTCTGGGGACTCAACAAGCTCATTGCAATATACGACGACAACGGCATCAGTATTGACGGTGACATCAAGGGGTGGTACGGCGACGACGTACGCGGCCGCTTTGAAGCATACGGTTGGAATGTGATCGGTCCGATTGACGGCCATGACGCCGAAGCAGTGGATGTTGCTCTGACGCAGGCCGAAGCCGAAACCGCCAAGCCCACGCTGATCATCTGCCGCACCGTCATCGGTCAGGGCAGTCCTAATCGCGCCGGCACGGCCAAGGCTCACGGCGAAGCGCTCGGGGGCGACGAAATCGCGGCCACCCGCGCCAACATCGGCTGGAACTATCCTCCCTTTGAAGTGCCGCAGGAAATTTATGCGGCCATGGATGCCCGCGAAGCCGGCCGCCGCATGCAGGGTGACTGGGAAGCACTCTTTGCCAAGTACGAAGAGACTTATCCTGAACTGGCCGCTGAATTCAAGCGCCGTCTCGCCGGCGACCTGCCCGCGGGCTTTGACGAAGCGGTGATGAACGCGCTTTGTGCTGCGGCTTCCGCTGCCGAAACGGTGGCCACCCGCAAAGCAAGCCAGAAGGCGCTCAACGCTCTTGCACCGACGTTGCCCGAATTGTTGGGCGGCTCGGCCGATCTGACCGGTTCCAATCTCACCAACTGGACCGGTGTTGAGCGTCTGACGCACGACAATATGCGCGGTCGCCACATCAGCTACGGCGTTCGCGAGTTCGGCATGAGCGCCATCCAAAACGGCATTGCGCTTTATGGCGGCTTCATTCCCTACAGCGGCACGTTCCTCACATTCTCGGACTACGCCCGCAACGCCATCCGCATGGCCGCACTGATGAAGCTTCGTTCGATCTTCGTCTACACGCACGATTCGATCGGCTTGGGCGAAGACGGTCCGACGCATCAGTCGATCGAGCATGTTTCGAGCTTGCGTCTGATTCCGAATCTCGACGTATGGCGTCCTGCCGACACGGTCGAAAGCGTGGTGGCTTGGTCGGCAGCGCTTGAGCGCCGCGACGGCCCGGCGGCTCTGATCTTCACGCGCCAGAACTGTGCTTTCGTCGAACGCGACGAAGTGGACGCTGACGCCATCGCCAAGGGCGGCTACATTGCTGCCGAAGCGCCTGCCGGCGCCGACAAAGTGCAGGCGGTGATCGTGGCGACGGGTTCCGAAGTGGAACTCGCCATGAAGGCCCGTGCTCTTTTGACGGCCATGAACGTTCAGGTTCGCGTCGTTTCGATGCCCTGCTGCGATGTGTTTGATCGTCAGGACGCCGAGTACCGCAACGCGGTTCTGCCGTCCGACAAGCCCATCTTGGCTGTCGAAGCGGGTACGACCGGTCTGTGGCACAAGTATCTGCACGGCAACGGCGACATTCTGGGCATCGATACCTTCGGTGAATCCGCACCGGCATCGGTTTTGTGGAAGCATTTCGGCTTTACGCCCGAAAATTGCGTGCAAAAAGTTTTGGCGTTGATCGCCAAGTAATTGAATAAAAAGGTTAGGAGAATTCCAATGACGATTCGTGTGGCAATCAACGGCTTTGGTCGCATCGGGCGCAATGTTCTGCGCGCTCATTATGAAAGCGGCAAGAAGCACGACATTGAAATCGTGGCGGTCAACACGCTCGGTTCCGATGAAATCAATGCGCATTTGCTGCGCTACGACACCGTGCACGGTCGCTTTAACGGCGAAGTGTCGACCGACGGCCCGGAATGGCTCATTGTCAACGGCGATCGCATCCGCATGTTCTCGACGCGCGACCCGCGTGAAATTCCGTGGGGTGAATACGGCGTGGATGTGGTGCTCGAATGCACGGGTGCCTTCACGAGCAAGGAAAAGGCTCTGGTGCACCTTGAGCAGGGCGCCAAGAAGGTTCTGATCTCGGCTCCCGGCAAGAATGCCGACGCCACTGTTGTGTATGGCGTCAACGACGATGTTCTTACCTCTGACATGACCGTTGTGTCCAACGCTTCCTGCACGACGAACTGCTTGGCTCCGGTCGTGGCTCCGTTGCATGAAGTCATTGGTATCGAACGCGGTCTGATGACCACGATTCATTCCTACACCAATGACCAGGTGCTCACCGACGTCTATCACAAGGATATGCGTCGTGCCCGTTCGGCTACGCACTCCATGATCCCGACCAAGACCGGTGCGGCTGCCGCCGTCGGTCTTGTGCTGCCGGAATTGAACGGCAAGCTCGACGGCTTTGCCGTGCGCGTGCCCACGATCAACGTGAGCTTCGTTGATCTGACCTTCACGGCCAAGCGCGATACGACGGTTGAAGAAGTCAACGCCATCATGAAGGCCGCCGCCGAATCCGATCGTCTCAAGGGCGTTCTCGGCTACAACGATCTGCCGCTCGTGTCGATTGACTTCAACCACGATCCGCACAGCTCGACCTTTGACGCAACGCTCACCAAGGTCTCCGGCGGTCGCCTGGTGAAGGTGACGAGCTGGTACGACAATGAATGGGGCTTCTCGCATCGCATGCTCGATACGGCTTGCGCGATGATGGCTGCCAAGTAATCGAAGTACTTTTGTTCGACAGACCGGCTGCAGGAAATATTTCTGCAGCCGGTTTTAAAAATTCCTATAGAGACTCAGAGTTATGCAAGTCCTGACCCTGGAATCGCTTGCCAAGCAAGGCGCTCTCGCCGGCAAGCGCGTGCTGATCCGTTCCGATTTGAATGCCCCGCGCGACGAAGCGGGCAACATCACCGATGAAACCCGACTGATTGCCAGCGTGCCTGCCATTCGCCTGGCTTTGGACGCCGGCGCCGCCGTTATGGTGATGAGTCACTTGGGTCGACCCACCGAAGGCGAATGCCGTCCGGAAGATTCTCTGGCCGGCATCACCGTTCGTATGAGCGAACTCGTGGGTGTGCCCATTACGCTGTCGCGCCGTTATTTGGAAGAGGGCGTGCAGATCAAGCCCGGCCAGGTGGTGATGCTTGAAAACTGCCGCTGCAACAAGGGCGAAAAGAAGAACAACGAGGAACTCGCCAAAGCCTACGCCGCGTTGTGTGATGTCTATGTGAACGACGCTTTCGGCACGGCTCACCGCGCTCAAGCTTCGACCGAAGGTGTGGCCCGTTTTGCTTCCGTGGCTTGCGCCGGCCCCCTGATGGCTTCTGAAATCGAAGCGCTTACCAAGGCTGTGGCTCAGGCCGAGCATCCCTTGGTGGCTATCGTCGGCGGTTCGAAGGTTTCGACCAAGCTCACCATCCTCAACAATCTCGCTCAGAAGGTTGATCAGCTTATTGTAGGCGGCGGTATTGCCAACACGTTCCTGTTGGCTGCCGGCTACAAAGTGGGCAAGTCGCTTGCCGAGCCCGAGCTCGTTGACGAATGCAAGAAGGTTCTGGAAACGCTCAAGGCTAAGGGTGCTACGTTGCCGCTGCCTGTTGATGTGGTTGCCGCCAAGAACTTCTCGCCTGAAGGTCCGTATCGCACCTGCGCGGTTGAAGATGTGGCCGACGACGAAATGATTCTTGACGTGGGTCCGAAGACCGCTCAGATCCTGGCTGACTATGTTTCGAAGGCCAAGACGATCGTCTGGAATGGTCCGGTCGGCGTCTTTGAAATGGCTCCCTACGCTCAGGGTACGGCCGAACTTGCCAAGGCGATTGCTCAGGCAACTTCCGACGGCGCCTTCTCGATTGCGGGCGGCGGCGATACGGTTTCTGCCGTTTCCGTTTTCGGTGTGGCCGACAAGGTGAGTTATATCTCCACCGGCGGCGGTGCGTTCCTGGAATTCCTGGAAGGCAAGAGTCTGCCGGCGATTGCCGTGCTGCAGCAGTGCGCAGCCAAGTAAGGCGAGCTTGCTGTTAACCTAAACGAAAGGCACCGGTTCTCCAGCGGAATCGGTGCCTTTTTGTCGATGGCTGAAGTAAAACAGAACCGTTTAGGATCGTTCCATCTTGTCCTGACGGCGCAGCTTGTCGGCAAGGATGTGAACGTATTTCCAGCCGATAGCCACAACCACGGGACCCATGGCAGCGGCGATGACGCCCAGCAAGAGAATCATCGAGAGATTGTTCTTGACGATCGGGATGTTGCCGAAAAGATAACCCACACCGATCAAAGAGACGGCCCAGATGCAGGCGCCCAGAGCGCTGTAAAGCTCAAAGCGGGCCATGCTCATGCGAGCGGCACCGGCCACCAACGGGGCAAAAGCTCGTACGATCGGCACGAAACGAGCAAGCACGATCGTCTTGCCGCCGTGCTTTTCGTAGAAGATCTGCGTCTTGCGCAGTTTTTCAATGTCAATCCAGCTGATGGAGCCGTCGTAGATTTTGTTGCCGAGCCAGCGGCCGGTATGAAATCCCAACGTGTTGCCCAGACACGCTCCGATAATCACGGCAAGCATTAATCCCCAGGGACTCATGGTACCGGCTGCAGCGACGGTACCTGAAACAAAGAGCAGCGAGTCGCCCGGCAAGAAAGCCAACACCACAATGCCCGTTTCCAGAAAGAAAATCAGGAACATCGCCAGATAAACGAACCAGCCGTATTCGGTGGCGAGCACCATAAGGAAGTGATCGGCGTTGGTGAAAAGCTCCAGAATGAGACTTGTGATGTCCATGTTTTTCTTTCTTCGTGGCGCCGAGAGAAAACAGAAGGCGGCGCGGGCAATAAACAAAAGAAAGCGCCGAAAAAAATGCAGGCGCTTCTGCAAGGCCTGCTAAGAATATCACAGCGCTTTTGCACTGTTGTAACGTTCGCGTCAAGAAGGTTGCTGAAGATTGCCGCGTAGCGCCACTGCAAAGGCAAAACAAGCGAAAGCAGACGCTTTCCAATATGGAAAAAGCGAGTGCCGAGCGCGGAGTCTGACTAGTACAATCCTTCTGAATTGATTTTTGTATTTGAGAATTTTTTTCATGAGTGAAGAACTGCAGCGGGAGCCGACGGCACCGCGAAAGATTCAGGAACTTTCCGATCGGCTGATCAGCCAGATTGCTGCGGGCGAAGTGATCGAGCGTCCGGCTTCCGTTGTCAAGGAGTTGGTCGAAAATTCATTGGACGCCGGTGCAACGGATATTGAAGTCCGTCTGGAAGAGGGCGGCATTAAGCGCATCGTGGTGGCCGACAACGGCTGCGGGATCCCTAAGGAAGACCTGCCGCTGGCCCTTAAGCGTCACGCCACAAGCAAAATCCGTACGCTCACTGATCTTGAGAGCGTCGCGAGTTTCGGCTTCCGAGGGGAAGCGCTGGCTTCCATCGATTCGGTAGCCGACGTGACGATCACAAGCCGAACGGTCGAGGCTGAAGAAGCCTGGGCCATCAGCCGCGACGGCATTGTTCCGGCGGCCGGCCAAAAAGGCACTCGCATTGAAGTGAAGGACCTTTTTTATTTGACGCCCGCCCGACGCAAGTTTTTGAAGTCGCCAGCGACCGAAACCGCGCATATTCTTACTCAGATCGAACGTATGGCTTTGGCCAATCCTTCGGTACGCTTCCGCGTCTTTACGAACGGGCGGGCGAGTCTGCATCTGTCGGCTCAGCCCACAGCCGAGCGCGTGTTTGCCGTGATGCCTGAGGAGTTCAAGGACGCCTGCCGACCGATCTCGGCTGATGCCCCGGGACTTCATCTCGAAGGATGGGTGGGGTTGCCCACAGCCGCGCGCAGTCGAGCCGACAAACAGTTTTTCTTTGTCAACGGCCGGTTCATCCGTGATCGCGTACTGCAGCATGCCGTCAAAACGGCTTATGCCGATGTGCTGCACGTACAGGCGCAGCCGATGTTTGTGCTGTCGCTTTCGATCAACCCGTCTCGCGTTGACGTCAACGTCCATCCGCAAAAAAGCGAAGTGCGTTTTCGTGACGGCCAATTGGTGCACAGTTTTGTGTCTTCGGCCATCATGCGGGCGATTGCGCACGGCGCGGGCGAACAGGCGCCTGTCAGTTTGCCCGGTAGTCATCCGATCGAGCCGATGTCTGTATCTCAGCCGTTGGAAATTCCGGCACAGCGTCCGGTGTCCGGTTCCTATGCTTCGAGCCGACGCTTTGAGCGTTCCTCTGTGAGCAGCAACACGCCCAAGCCTCTGACCGAACAACAGTGGCTCAATCTGTACGGAGGATCGCATACCTCACTGACAGCCGAGGGTTCGAATCCCTCTCCTTCCGCCGAACCTTCTAAGCCTGTTTTTGCAGACCTTTTGGCTCAGGCCACAGCGCACAATCAGCCGTTGGGTCGGCCGATTGCGCAAATCGCGGGAATATATGTGCTAGCTGAAAACAGCGAAGGGCTTGTGATCGTCGATATGCACGCTGCGCACGAACGCGTGACATACGAAAAGCTCAAAGCAACTTCGGTCGGCACGGACATCACGCAGCTGTTGGTGCCGACGGTCTTTAAGGTAAGCGATGAGACCATGGCGCTTTTTGAGGAGCATAAGGAGAAGTTTGCTCCTCTGGGACTGGAAGTGACGGCGGCAGGTGAAAACTCGTTGACGTTGAGGGCGCTGCCGGCGATTCTTGCGCGTGGCAAGTTTGATGCGGCAGATCTGGTGACGCATCTGCTGGAAGATTTTGCTCGCTTTGGTGATTCGGCTCTGACCGAGCAGCTTCGAAACGAATGCCTTGCCACCATGGCTTGTCACGGTTCGGTGCGTGCCCATCGCGAATTGACACTGCAGGAAATGGATGCGCTTTTGCGCGAGATGGAATGTACCGATCGCGCCGATCAGTGCAATCACGGTCGTCCGACCTGGACGCAATTGACGCTTGCCGACCTCGACAAGCTTTTTATGCGAGGCAAGTGATGAGCGAAAAACCTCGTGCGCTGATGCTTCTCGGTCCTACGGCTTGCGGCAAGACCGCCGTTTCTCTGATGTTGGCCCGTGAGTTTGCAGCGGAAATCATTTCCGTCGATTCGGCTCTGATCTATCGTGGTATGGATATCGGCACAGCCAAACCCACTAAGGAAGAACAAGGCGGAGTTCCCCATCATTTGATCGATATTCTTGATATTGAAGAAAGCTACAGCGCCGCTGCATTTGCCGAAGATGCCGAGCGGCTCATCGGTGAGATCTCGGGGCGAGATCGATACCCTCTGTTGGTGGGCGGAACGATGCTGTATGCCAAAGCCCTGAGAGAGGGGATGGATGAAAGTCCGGCAACGGATCCCTCGGTTCGAGAACGTATCACGGCGCTGGGCGAGGAGCTCGGGTGGCCAGCCATGCACGAGCGGCTGACCCAGGTTGATCCCATAACGGCCGCGCGTCTTGCCCCCAACGATCGGCAGCGCGTCGGACGCGCTCTGGAAGTGTTTGAGATCACCGGAAAGCCGCTCTCGAGTCTGCATACCGGAGCCAAGAGCTACGATCCCACGCTTGCCGTGGCGGCACTTTTTCCGCAGGATCGAGCCAAACTGCACGAGATGATCGGCAAGCGCTTTGATGCCATGGTCAAGGCCGGTTTTCTTGACGAGGTTCGCACGCTCATGGCACATCCCGGATTTGATGAAAATCTGCCGTCCATGCGCGCCGTCGGTTATCGTCAGGCGATTGCGCACCTCAAGGGCGAAACGGATTTCGAACAGTTTCTGGAAAGCGGAAAAGCGGCGACGCGGCAGCTTGCCAAGCGCCAGATCACTTGGCTGCGCTCCATGCCCGGTGTGGTGACGTTTGATCCTTATGAAACGCCTTTGACAACGATTAAGGACAAGCTGCGTCAGATGGCGGATCCGAATCTGGATTAAGTTGACGTCAGATCGCTGGAAAATGATCGGTTTTGTGCTTAATTGAGTGTAAAAGCAGGAAAATGGCTGCTAATATGATTCAAAACGAAGAAATCGAACGCGCGTTACAGCGTCTGCGAGACGTGCTCAAAAACACGGCAGAGAACAATCGTCTTTGCATTGCATATTCCGGCGGGCTGGACAGTCGTTTCCTGGCTTTTTTTGCTTCCAGATGTGGGTTGGAAGTTGAGCTGCTTCACGCGTCTGCCGCACACGTGTCGCTGACGGAATCTCAGGACGCCGTCGATCGGGCGCAGGCCATGGGCTTGACGGTTCGTGTGGTGCATCCTCCTTTGCCGTCACCTGAAGAGTTGGCCGCGGCCGGACGCAACCGTTGCTACGTCTGTAAACGGTCGATCTTTTCGTTTTTGCAAAAGCAAGCGCCGGCACCTTTGTGCGACGGCAGCAACGCCAGCGATGCATTGGTTTTCCGTCCCGGAAGCCGAGCAATAAAGGAGTTGGGGGTGCATACACCCTTGGCCGATGCGGGCCTCACGAAACCCATGATTCGGGCGGCCGCGGCGTTGCTTGGGTTGCCTGATCCTCAACAGCCTGCACGACCCTGTCTGCTGACGCGCTTTGACTATGGCGACGCGCCTGATGCGCGACGGTTGCGTCTGACGCAGCAGGTCGAAGATTTTCTTTCCGAACTGCCCGAACTGAAAGCGGGGTTTCGTTTGCGTTGGCTCGGAGATCAGCCATTGCTGCATGTTGCCTCTGCCAACCGTTTCTCATCGAAGGAACTGGGAGGTATTCAGACACGTCTGACAGAAAGTTTTCCGGTACTTGGCTCGGTACACATTGAGGTGATGGACAACCTCTCCGGTTGGTTTGATCGGCATAGCCGACGCATAAGACCGGGCTCCTGAACGGTTGATGTAAGGTTTGGCAGATACAGCACTTGTCCAAACTGATGCGAGGCCAAGTGCTACGCAGCCAGCCTACTGTTTGGTGCCAGATTTTTTTCGGATCGGAATGTTGAACTGCTGCTCGGCAAGTTCAATCATGTGAGAGTACCCGGCACTGCGCATCTTCTCAAGATCCAGAGCCTTTTTAAGCCGCTTGATCTCTTTGAGGGCCTCAGACAAGGGGAGTTCCTTGTTGTCGGTCTCGGGTTCTTTTGGGGTGTCGGACAATAAAATCTCCTCGATGTGGCGACCAATCCATCCGTAGACGACTTGAGCGCTGCTGAGATTGAAGCGCGAAACGATTTGCTCAACCGTTTGCTTTCTCGAGCAGTTGTCTCACAGCTTCAGCACGTTCATCGGGCAGGGCCCGTTGACCCCATTTTGCACAAAACTGCCAGTTGCCCGTTCCTACAAAATCGTTCTCATCCATTTTTGACACGTTTTTCCTTTGCGGAAAGTGTCAACTTTTTTCAGGCTAAGACACGTGGCGACGAAAGAAAAGGAAGATTAACGGCCTGTCAATGCGCAGTCCGGCAGGAGTTGCGGCGCGACTTCAGCCAGAAGCTGCGCCGTTTCGAAGACGGGTAGTCCCATGATGCCCGAGTAGCTACCTTCGATGCGCTCGATGAACAGTCCCGCAAGCCCCTGAATGGCATAGCCGCCGGCTTTGTCGTATGGTTCATCCGTACGAATATAGGCTTCGATTTGCTTGGACGAGAGTCTTGAGAATGTCACCTGAGAGACACTCACGGCCACGTGCAGCTGTTTGGATATTCCGTCGCTGACAACCACAGCGGTGCGCACTTCATGGGTACGCCCCGAGAGTTTCTGCATGAAAAGACGAGCCTTCGCGGCATCCTCCGGTTTTCCCAGTATTTCATCGCCGCAGATCACCACGGTGTCTGCTGCCAACACGGGCAAAGAGGGTTTGCCTTCGGCTGCGATGCGGTCCATGGCCTGACGAGCTTTTTCGCAAGCCGTGCGCACGACGTAGTCCTGAGGGGATTCGCCGTCGTGTTGTGTTTCATCACCCTCAAAAGCTGTCAGAACGGCAGGGCCCGCGTGAATCACTTCAATGTCGGAGATTCCCATGCCGGCGAGAATCTCCCGGCGGCGAGGACTTTTGCTCGCAAGGTACAAAACGGGCATGGTTCAGACGCGGTGATAGGGGTGATTGGCAAGAATAGACCAGGCGCGATAGATCTGCTCGGTTAGCAGAACTCGGGCAAACGCGTGCGGTAGCGTCATCGAAGATAGCCGCAGCATCATGCGCGATTTGGCTTTGAGCGCCGGATCGAGACCGTCGGCGCCGCCGATGATGAAGGTGACGCCGCAGCCCTCGTTTTTCCAGCCGGAAATCTTTTTTGAGAAGTCGACCGTGGTCATGTCGCGGCCGTGTTCGTCCATGGCAACCAGGATGTCGCCCGCAGGAACGGCGCGCTCGATGCGTTCAGCCTCCGCAGCCATGACTTGAGCGACGGGCTTGCCGCCGGTGCGTGCTTCGGCTTTGACTTCTTTCACGATGACCGTAAAGTCGCGGGGAAAGCGAGCCAGATAATCGTCAACAGCGGTCTGAGCCCAAGCCGGGAGCTTTTGCCCCACGGCTACGATGGTGATGTGCATGATCGGGAATTACTGAGCGGTTTCGGGCGCGTGGGTGCTTTTTTCAGCCAGCGATTCGAGGTAGGCCGAAATGTCGAGCGACTCAGGACCCCAGAGTTCTTCAAGATTGTAGTAAGAACGCATGGCCGGCTGCATGCAGTGCACCACAACTTCACCGCAGTCCACAAGCACCCATTCGCCGGTATCGCTGCCTTCCAGGCCGCTTACCTTGCCGCCGGCTTCACGAACGGCGCGCGAAACGGACATGCCGAGCGCGCGCGTCTGGCGGTTGCTCGTGCCCGAGCAGACAACCACGCGCGTAAAGGCGCTTGTCTTGCCGGTGGTGTCGAACACCACGATGTCCTTGGCTTTAACATCGTCAAGGGCGTTGACGATGACATTCAAAAGTTCTTCCGTGTTGAGCATGTTTTCCTTTTTGAGTAGGTAAAGGGCCGCTTTCAGCGTCCCGAAAAATCAATAAGCGTTGTGTTGCGCAATCAAGCGCGCCACCGATGTCGGCAGCCACGTCTCGAGCGCTTTGAAGGCTTCGGTGCGAGGTCGGGCGGCAAAGAGCGTGCGAATTTTCGTCGAGCTAGCCGCGTGCGCCGCGATGTCAAATGTTGCGAATCGGCCGGACGGAGCCAGCGTCAATTCATGAGTTGAAACCTGCCGGTTGACGACGAAGTCAGCTACTTCGGAAGCGGGGCTCTTCATTTGTTGCTCGCGTGTGCAAACCGCGACACTCACAAACTCGAACAATTCCTGCCAGCAACGCCAGGTATGGAAATTTTCCCATTGATCGGCGCCGATGAGCAAAACAAGCGGCATCGAGGGACCGTAGTCTTCGCGCAGGCTGCGCACCGTATCGATTGTGTAAGTGGCTCCCGTACGTTCAAGTTCCTTGGTACAGACTGCCAATTGTTCGTTTTTGCCGATGGCTGCGCGAAGCATTTCAAGGCGCAACCACACAGGGGTAGCTACCGATTTCTGCCACGGGCGCGGAGCGAGTACAAAATCCACACGCTGCAGACGCAGGGCTTCGAGCGCACCGCGCGCGACGGCCAGATGACCGTTGTGGACGGGATCAAAGCTGCCGCCCAAAAGTCCGATGCCTCGACGCATAAGTTGTTTGATCCGAAAGCAGACGGTTAACGCACTTCATCAGCGCGTGAGCTGTGTGGTAAAGACTTCGCGCACTTTACCTTCAACGGCGTGTGCACCGACCCAGACGTATTCCGTGTAGTTTTCGCCGTCGTAGGAATAGTTGCGACGAGAAACCCAAAAGTGCCAGCCTTCGTCATCATGAGAACTCGCGGGACCGATGTCGGAGGAAATCTCTCGTACGGTCATGCCGCTCTGAATGCGCGAAAGGAATACCGGCTCAAAATGGGCAGTCAAACGGCCGCAGTTTTGAGGTGAATCGAAAGTGCCCGGCGACATTTGCACTTCAGTCACGGTGTCTTGCCCCGTGGCAATGAACCACAGACGAAGCGGCATATCACCGTTTTTGGCTTGAGCACAAACCCAGCGGCGGCCGTCAGTTTCCGAGTGAATGCGCGACTGCACAATAGCGGCAACATCGCTGATACGCGACTGTTCCAACACCACCACGGTGTCGCCGAGCAGCACGGGTGTGGCCGGTGACACCGTGTAGGTGCTGCGGGCATGCAACAACGTACTCGGATAGCCGAAAGGTTCATCCGAAGCCGAGACCGGAGCTGCGAGCAAAGAAAGCATCGCAGCCGAAAGGGCAATTGCTGTTGTATGGCGCATCAATTCGTCGGTCTGTTTGCCAAAGGCGGGTCTGGTATATCGAGAAGCTCTCGGCAGAAGAAAAACTCCGCCGAGAGAGTTCGTTTCTATTTCAGAGCGCGCGATAGCCGATATCGCGACGCTTCTGCACGCCGTCGAAGTGTACCTGATCGGCGGTGCGGTAAGCGGCGTCATGCGCTTCTTTGAGTGTATCGCCCAGGCCGACCACACAGAGAACGCGACCGCCTGAAACCACGATATTGCCATTGGCATCAGTGGCGGTGCCGGCGTGGAAGATCACCGCATCGTCCGTTTCTTCGGAAAGGCCGGTGATCACGGCGCCTTTTTCCGGGTGTTCCGGATAGCCGCGCGCGGCAAGCACAACGCCCAGCGCCGAGCGTTTATCGTATTCAATGCCGCCCTTGGTGATGTCGCCGGCAGCCGCTGCCGCCAGCGTCTGAGCAAAGCCTGACTTGATGCGGCTCATAATGGGCTGCGTTTCCGGGTCGCCCATGCGGCAATTGAATTCAAGCGTTTTGACGGTGGTCTTGCCTTCCTTGTCCTTGCCGATCATGAGGCCGGCGTAGAGAAAGCCCGTGTAGACGATGCCGTCTTCGGCCATGCCGCGTACGGTGGGCTCGATGATTTCACGCATAGTCTTTTCGTAGACTTCGTCGGTCACGCAGGGAGCAGGAGAATAAGCACCCATGCCGCCCGTGTTGGGCCCCTTGTCGCCGTCAAGCAAACGCTTATGGTCTTGGCTCGTGGCAAGCGGAAGTACGTTCTTGCCGTCAACCATGACGATAAAGCTGGCTTCTTCGCCTTCGAGGAATTCCTCAATGACAACGCGTGCGCCTGCCGAGCCGAACTTGTGGCCCGAGAGCATGTCGTCAATGGCGTGGTGCGCTTCATCCTCGGTCATGGCGACTACAACGCCTTTGCCGGCGGCCAGACCGTCAGCCTTGATGACAATCGGAGCGCCTTTGGCGCGTACGTATTCGTGAGCTGCCTGCGGATCGGTAAAGCTTTCGTATTCGGCTGTGGGAATACCCTTGCGCTTCATGAAGGCCTTGGCAAAATCTTTGGAACTTTCGAGCTGAGCGGCTTCCTTGGTCGGGCCGAAAATCAAGAGACCCGCGGCGCGGAAAACGTTGACCACACCTTTGGAAAGGGGGGCTTCCGGACCAACGACCGTGAGGTCAATCTTGTTTTCCAGGGCCCAGTCGCGCAGGGCTTCGATGTCGGTGATGGGGAGGTTTTCCAGGCGGCTGTCAGCGGCCGTTCCGGCGTTGCCGGGGGCAACCCAAACTTTTTCAACACCTTCGGATTTGGCAAGACGCCAGGCAAGCGCGTGTTCACGACCGCCGCTGCCGATCACTAAGACCTTAGTCACAAAAATTCTCCAATCTGTCGACGGGAAAGCCGGACAGAAAAAGCAGATACAAAAAAGCTTGCAGGAATTCTACCCGCAAGCCTTTTTTGTCGGATTGATCGTTTCAAAACGAAAAGACTTTTTCGAGCGTTTGAATGGCCCGTTATTCCTCGTCGAACACGGCGCTCGTGTAAACGTTGCTTACGTCGTCAAGATCTTCGAGCGCATCGATGAGCTTTTGCATCTTGGCGGCGTCTTCACCCTTGAGTTCGACTTCGTTGAGCGGCTTCATCGTGATTTCGGAGGAAACCGGCGTGAGACCGGCAGCTTCGAAGGCTTTGGAAACGGCGTCGAAAGCGGCAGGATCGCACACCACGTCGATCGAGCCGTCATCGGGATCGGTGACGACGTCGTCGGCTCCGGCTTCAAGGGCTACCTCCATTACGGTGTCTTCGCTGGTGCCGGGGGCAAAAAGGAATTCGCCGCAGTGACGGAACTGGAAGGAAACCGAGCCTTCGGTACCCATGTTGCCGCCGTGTTTGGACAGAGCGTGACGCACGTCGGCCACGGTACGGGTGCGGTTGTCGGTGGTGCAGTCGATAATCAGGCTGGCGCCGCCGATCCCGTAGCCTTCATAGCGGACTTCTTCGTAGTTGACGCCTTCGAGCTGTCCGGTGCCCTTCAAAATGGCGTTTTGAATCGTGTCCTTGGGAACGTTACCGTCACGAGCCTTGGAAATGGCCAGACGCAGGCGGGAGTTCATGTCGGGATCGCCGCTTCCGCCGACGCGTGCGGCTACGATGATTTCACGCACAAGCTTGGTCCAGAGGTTGGAGCGCTTGGCGTCCTGACGGCCCTTGCGGTGCTGAATATTGGCCCATTTGGAATGTCCGGACATTTTGTCTAAATCCTTGTTGTCGATGTGTGAGTATGTGAAAACCGTATTTCTTGCTGCGGCGGTTAGAGGGCTTTGGCTGCATCTGTTCGCGGCAGACGTCTTACGTCAGTGAAGGCCCCGGTACGAGCCCGCGCGCGGAAATTTTCGAATTTTAATCATTTTTCTATGCTCTGGAAAAATGGGGACAAACAAAAAAACGGTCTGAAGACAAGAGCTTGAGTCAAAGACGAAGGAGCAAGGAGTCGGGCTTCCAAGCCGGAGAACTTGGGCAAAAATCGCAGTCCGTCGTGACTTTGCGCGATGAGGCCGCAGAAAGCCCTGCTCTATAATGGGGCCACCAGAAATTTTCGACTTTTTGATAATGAAATCCAGCCTGACGTTTGCAATGCGGCTCTACCGCATTGATCAAGGTTTGCAGGAGGAAGGCTCGGTCTCATTTGAAACGTTACAAGCCGCTTTGCAGTGTTCTGCGCCAACACTAAAGCGTGATCTGCGCTATATGCGCGAGAAGCTCGGTGCGCCGATCGTTTATTCGCGCGCGCAAAATGCGTATTCGTACGCGCGAGACTCCAAATCGGAGAATAAAGACCGATTTGTTTCGATGCTTCCCGCGGCTTGGTACACGCCCGATGAGATGTATGCCTTCTTAGCCGTCGTTGAGCTTCTCGGCCGAATTGAAAACGATTCGAAGGCCGTTTTGGCGGCTGACATGCAAGCACTTCGTTCTCGCCTGTTGGCGATGCTTCCCGGCGAGTTGATCCAAGCCAAGGAACTCCTTAAGCGCGTGAAGGTGATCATGCCTTCCGTGCCGAAAATTGACGCGCCTTACTTCAGCATCGTAGGAGCGGCTTTGGCGCAGCGCCGTCGTTTGCGCGTCACGTATTTCACGCGCACGCGGGGCACCGAATCGGGTCGTGAGATCAGCCCCCTGCGGCTGGTAAATTGGCGCGGTCGCTGGTATCTGGATGCATGGTGCCACGAATCGGGCAAGCTCAAGACCTTTGCCGTTGAAAACATTCGTTTTGCCGAGATGCTTGACGTGCGTTGTCGCGTTGTGGCCATGCGGGACATTGAACATGCGCTTGACGGCACGTACGGCATCTTTTCGGGGGGGATCACAAAAACGGCCGTCATTGCCGTTGATGCCGTGATGACTCCCTACGAGCGTTTTGCGGTCTGGCACAAGGATCAGCAACAAACGTTTGACGACGAGGGCGGCATGACGCTGCGCGTTCCTTATGCTCGAGAGCCTGAGATTGCAGGGGAAATCATGCGGCTCGGTTCGCACGCCAAAGTGCTTGCTCCCAACGACTTGATTGACTATATCCGACAGCAGCATCGTCTGGCTTTGCAACAGTACGAGGATTCGGAGGTAAGCCAATGACGGACAATGCACGAAACGATGCGCCCGCCGTTACCGAAAAGAAATCCTCGCGCCGCAGCTTCCGTCGCAAGAAACCCTGGCATCAGGGGCGAGGTGGTTCGACTCAAAACGGCCAGAGCAACAAACAAGGTAAACCGCAGCCTAAGATTTTCTTCTGCGGAGATCCGCACGGCGAGTTTGATTACATCAATAAGACGGTGGAAAAGTACCGTCCGGACGCCATCGTGATTTTGGGAGATCTGCAACCGCCTGACGACCTCGAAACATTGCTGGCTCCGACGCTTGCGATCACGCAGGTCTGGTGGATCCCGGGCAACCACGACACCGATTGCGAGGAGTATTACGACCGACTTTGGCATGGTCCGATTGCAGAACACAATCTGCACGGACGCGTGGCCGAAGTGGCGGGCCTTCGTATCGCCGGGCTCGGCGGAGTGTTCCGCGGGCAGATTTGGATGCCCGAAGGACGACCCAACTATCAGTCAGCAACCGGGTTTGTACGCCGCAGCCCCAAGACGAATTTGTGGCGAGGCGGTTTGCCGCGTCGTCATCGTTCCTCGATCTTTCCTGCTACTTATGAAGCTCTGCAACAGTGCAAGGCTGACATTTTGGTCACGCATGAAGCGGCGGGTTGCCACAAGAAGGGGTTTGATGCGATCGATCGTCTTGCCAAGAGTCTTGGTGTGACGTGGCTTTTTCACGGTCACCAGCACGAAGACTGCGAGTACGGCGTCTATAAAGGCATGCAGGTGCGCGCTGTGGGATTTCGAGGAATTGTGGATCTCAACGGACGTGTGGTGCGGCCGGCTGAAATCGATCCTCGTGACATCCTTGTGATGCAGCAGGCAGGCGAAGAGCCTTCGCCCGATGAACTCGACAGCATTCCTTTTGATTTTCAGGAAATGCTCGACAGACTGCGAGCCAGAGACAACGGCTGCGGCAGTCCTTTCGTCAACAACTCCAAACGTTCTTCGCGGTACTTCAACCGAAACGGTCGCAGTCGATTCCTTAAAGAGCATCGAGCGGAAGTTGTCGATGAAAAGAAGAACAAGTCCAAGGATTAGTAAGAATGGCCGCATAAGCGGCCATTCTTCGAACGATCACAAATTTGCGTCACGTAGGTACTGGATGGGCACTATCGAGCCTTTCTCGTATTGAGTCGATTCGTGATCCAGACAAAGGATGACTTCTGACTGCGAGAGCATGACGAGGTCGGCTGAACTCTGATTGAGAAGCGGTTCAACGACGGGTGTCCCGTTGTCAAAGTTGACGAGCTGCCCGCGCATGAATTCGGCGCGTCCGGCTTTCTTTTTAAGGCTGTTAGCCAGACGGGCCGGATATTGTTTAAGCCACAAATCTTTCTTAAGTCCCTGCATTTGCAGCAGTGAGCCGCGAACAAATTCAAGGAATGTGACAAAAGCGGCCACCGGATTGCCGGGAAGCACGAAAACAGGTTTTCCCTGAATTTGTCCGAAACGCATGGGACGACCGGGGCGCATATTGATGGACCAGGGGTGCATGGTACCCATGGCATTTAATTGTGTCTGACTGATATCGAACTTGCCGTTACCGGCGCCGCCCGTCAGTATCAGCATATCGTTGCGGGTGAGCAACTCGGAGATCTTTTGTGCAATGATGTCGGCGTTGTCTTGCATTGAGACGGCCTCGACGGAGCAATTCATGCTTTTGAGCAAGGTCTCGAGCATGACGCCGTTACTGTTGTAGGTCTGATAGCGTCCGAGCGGTTGCCCGGGTTCGGCGAGTTCACTGCCGGTGGTGAGAAGCGCTACGCGAAGACGAGAATGGACCGTTACTTCAGAGATGCCGGCAGCGGCCAGCAAGGCGAGATGCTGAGGTCTCAGAAGAGTTCCCGTTTGAACGATAACTTCTCCGCGACCGATCTGCTCTCCCTCATAGCGTACGTTGGCTCCATGTTTGACACTGTTGACAGAAAAGCGAATCGTGCGGGCTTTTGCGTCAATGTCGCATTTTTCAAAAGGAATCACGGTGTCGAGTGCTTCAGGCAGGGCAGCTCCGGTGGCAATCTCAATGCATGTAGCATGGGCAAAGGTCAATGCCGGACACGGGGCTCCGGCGAAACTTTGACCGACAATCGGCAAAACGACTTCCGTTGCGTCTGAAATATCCTCGTAGCGGAAGGCATAGCCGTCCATGGCCGAGTTGGTATAGGTCGGGAGCGGATTGGCGGCGGCGATATCGCCGGCGGCCACAAAACCGACGGATTGAGCAAGCGGCAGTGTTATCGTTGCGGTCGGCTGGGGTACAGCCTCAAGAATCAATTCGCGGGCGTGGTTGACTGTGATAGATTCAAAAACCTGACGAGAAGCAGACATCTTGTATGAATTCGAGAAATGGATAGTGTTTGACATATTAGTGGAGAACGCCGCTTACGAGTGGATGATGAACTTGAGAAGCACTCATATTTGTCTGCGGATGATGGTTCTTAGACTCAGATGACGATGAAGAGCGATGGAAAAAAAGCGTATCAGTAGGGAAGAAATCACAGGTTTGGTGCTTGCCGGAGGAAAAGGCTCCCGTATGGGAGGTGCGGATAAGGGATTGGTGTGTTTCAAAGACACGCCGTTGGTTGAATACGTGATTGATATTCTTGAGCCGCAGTGCAAGACCCTCGTGATCAGTGCCAACCGCAATGAAGATGTCTACAAAGATTACGGCTATCCGGTGGTAACCGATGAAGATCGGAATTTCTCCGGGCCGCTGGCCGGCATTGCTGCAGGATTGGAAATTGTTGAAACGCCCTATATGGTGGTGGCGCCGTGCGACAGTCCGTTCTTGCCGAATGATTACGTAGAGCGTCTGGCCAATGGGTTGGCTGAACAGCCGGATGCCGTTGTAGCGGCGGCACGAACCTGCGGTCGGGAACAACCGGTGTTCATGCTGATCAAAACGGAGGCAAAGCGTGCCGTACAGGAAGCCTTGGAAAGCGGCCAGCTAGCCTTGCATCGCTGGCTCAACCAGACGATGCACGTGATTTGGGTGGATTTTGATGACGAACGAGCGTTTGAAAACATGAATCGAGTTGAAGATTTGGCGACACGAAAATAGAAAACGCTTCAAAATCAGAGGCATAAAGAACGCAGACCGATAAACACTCAAAAAAATCGCAAATTGTGCTTGACAAGCCGAAAAAGCCTCTTCATAATTCGCAACCTCGTTTGACGGGAAGCAAAAAATGAGTCGCGAACAACGACTCTTTTTTATCGCCCGAAAATGAGAAGAGCGAAAAGAAAAACAAAAATTTTTCGAAAAGCTCTTGACAAGACGAAATGAAGTTTTATAGAATTTCGATCTTGTCGCTGCTACGGCAGCAACGAAAAGTTCTTTAAAAACTAGGCAACGAACCGATAAGCGTGAGCG
>UPZS01000030.1 GCA_900538905.1 uncultured Sutterella sp. | reverse complement strand
ATGCGTGGGTGGATGATGTGTGTGGGGTGGAGTTGGTGGGAGGCGCTGGGGTTGTGATCTAGCGATCCGGGAGGTTGGGGACTTCGGTTGAGGCGGGTTTTGCATTTTCGTGGCACACCTGAGATTCCGGTCGTTGACGAGCCTACATAGGCGTTTTGCAAACTCTTCGGTCTGATCGAAGCCTGTACCTATATTCTCGGCACGCTATCAAACCCACGGCAATGCAGAAGCCTCGTTGCCGTATTGTGTTTCGCCAATCGGGTAGAGAGAGCCCTCACAGGCTCTCCCTCCCACACCGCACAGCCCCAGTGAGGGCTCGGACGTGCCGTTCGGCATCCGGCGGTTTTCGAACATAAGAGGTGGGCTAAGCCTGCGCAAGCAGGCTGTATAACCCCATTTTCTGGAAGAACTGGTTGTCGAACGCCTGTCGCATATGCAAGGCACCTGCGTTCCACCACGCACCCCGCCCGTTCATCGACGATTTCCACGCTCGTTGGGGATCCAGTCCCCGTTTGATGAGGTTCCTCGCTCGGGTTTTCGGCTTCTTCCACGCAATCCATATCAGCTTGCGCAGGTGGCGTCTAATGTGGATGTCCAGGGATTCGAATATCCCTTTGCGTTCGTCAAGTCTGAAGTAGTTTCTCCATCCTCGCAAGACCATGTTCAGTCTCGCAATCGTTTTGAGCAGGGACGTTCCCCTGGCTCGAAAGAAAATTTCCTTCAGCTTGTCTCGGAGTCTCTGAAGGCTTTTGGCATGGACTCGGGCTGCCCCGGTTGTGCCAACGAAGGTATACCCAAGGAATTTCGCTTTCGAAGGTCGAAACACGCCGCTCTTGTCGCGATTGACTCGCAACTTGAGCGCCCCCTCTATAAACGAAATCATGTTCTCGAGTGTCCTTTCTGCCGCCTTTCTCGATTTGGCGTAGCAATTGCAGTCGTCAGCGAACCGACAGTACTTCAAGCCTCGTTTGTCCAGATACTTGTCAAGTTCGTCCAGGACGATTAGTGACAAGATCGGACTCAGAGGGGAGCCTTGCGGTGTGCCTTCCTCCCGTACCTGAACCACGCCGTCGGCCATAATGCCCGTTCGCAGGTATCGGCGGATCAGCCTCAGAAGCATCTTGTCTTCGATGTGTTGCCCCAGTTTCGACATCAGTCGATCGTGGTTGACCGTATCGAAGAACTTGGCCAAATCCAATTCCACAACCCAGGTGCGCCCTTCGGCGATGTATTTCTGGGTTTGCTCAATGGCCTGGCGAGCACTCTTTCCTGGGCGGAATCCATAACTGAACTCCGAAAACAGAGGGTCAAAGTGCTTTGACAGGACTTGAGCTATGGCCTGTTGGATGACCCTGTCCTGCACCGTCGGGATGCCCAGCATGCGTGTGCCTCCGCTCGGTTTGGGAATATCGACGCGTTTGACCGCGGCGGGAATGTATCTCCCCTCGCGGATGTGCGCGCAGATGCTTGCTCCGTGTTTCTCAAAGTGTGCCCGTACTTCGTTGACGCTCATACCGTCAATTCCAGGGGCTCCTTTGTTGGCTATCACCCGTTTGCATGCTGTCTGCATGTTTTCGGGAGACAGTACTTCTTCCAGCGTTATCACTGGTTACCTCCTGTGTTCGTCCAGTGTGCAGATCTGCGTGGCTCTTATTCCGACCTATCTGGCCGCTCCCCTTCGGGTTCGGATTCCGTCCGTTCCCGTCCGGGGCGATCTACTTGGTACCCTTCGACTTTTATAGCTACTGTCGCCGAGTTCGCAGTTCCTGCACTCTCTACTTACAAGTTCAAATTCGGCCCTTCAGCACTTTCGCGCCTACTACGGCCTCTGCTGACTTCCTTGTCGACATCCCTTCGCCTTGCGACCTCGGTAGCCCGTGTCGGGCATCGGCAAGGATCTCCCCAGGTATCACGCATGTGCTTCGCGTCCTACCCGTCCGATCTACGTGACGACTTTCCGTTTCAGTATAGGGTTAACCGATTTTGGCCAGCTCTCCCAGTCGTCCCGCCTCACATCAGATTCCTGTACGTCGGGCTGACGTTTTGCTATCGGCTTCCTTCATCAGTTTGTTACCTCCCTGACTCTGCCGAGTCGCTAGATCTTCCCCTGAACGGGCGATCAGTGGACTTTCACCACATAGACACACGTGCGCTGCTGGGCGCACCAAAAAAAATGGGAGCCTTGCGGCTCCCGAAAACCCACGAATCTGCATTCCGTGGGTCCTGTCGTGCTGAAGAATCTGAATTCGACAGCGGTGAGGAGAGAAACAATGATGAATCGCAGCAAGTCCGACGCTTGAATCAGAAGGCGTGAATCAGGCCGACCGTGGCGCTGTAGCGCGTGGCTTCAACAACTTGGTAGTCGTCCTGCGTCCAAGCGGCACCGAGATAGAGCGTCGTGCGCTTGCTCAGTTTGTCTTCCCAGCCGACCGTCACGTTGCAGCGATCGACTTCAAAGTCAGCAGCAACCTGAGTCGACGGTTCGGCATTCATGTAAGTCAGAGACAAACGCAAATTGCCACCCAATACCGGAGCATTGATACCGGTATTGATGCCAAAGCCCTGAAGGTCTTCGTTCTTGAATTCTTCACTGCCGACCTTGAACTTATTTTCGTCACCGAAGAAGCCCATGGAAAGCGGCATGTGGTCGAAATACACGCCCATCAGGAAGAGCTTGACGACTTCAAAGTCGTAAGCGCCGCCAGCCGAAACCACCAAACCGTCGTCCAGTTCCCGCTCGTCTGCAGTCAGGTTATACGACTTCCAATTGAAACGTTCGACGGCACCGGCCATATTGAACGGACCGGTTTTATAGCTCATACCTAAAGCGTAAAAACGATCGGTCGACGACTGGTTTTCGACTTCACCCTTGTCTTCGTCAACGTCGTAACCGCCCGAATACTGCAGATAGAGCTTAAGGCCAGCAAAGTCCGGAGTTGTATACATCGCCACATTGTCATAACGCAGCAGGTTGCCAGCAAACACGGCGTTGTAGCCGGGAATCGAGTCGCCGTAACCCGTGGAAATCGGAGCAATGTTGCCCGCATAGATGCAAGACGAACCGGTCGAACCCGTCAGGCGAGTCATGCGACCGAACTTGAGGTTGCCGAAATTGCCTTCGAGATAAATCGTGGATTCGCGATCGAAAATCTTACCGTTGGAGGGCAACGCACCGGTATCGGCACTAAAACCATTTTCCAGAATGAAGCCCACCTTCACGCCGTTGCCGAGGTCTTCCGATCCTTTAAAACCGAAGCGGGAGCCCAGATTTTTGCCGGACGTCATTTCCGTCACATGGCTCGTATTTGAACCGTTATCCGTGCCGGTATACATCAGACCGTAATCCACCAGACCGTAAACGGTCACATCGGCAGCGCAGGCTGCAGTGGCTCCTAAAGCCGCTGCAGCGGCAAGCATTGTCTTTTTCATCGCGTGCATTTTCTGTCCTTTCTTTTGTCAGCGATAAAACAATCGATCAACCTTTGGTTTGAGAATTTGATTTGTTGCCTCAGCGCACCTTGAAGTCAAACTGGTGGCACTGATTGCAGAAGTTTTCGGGTTCCATATGACCCATATGGCAGTTCGTGCACTCCAAGTCCTTGCCGTAGTGCGGAGAAACGTGCGGATTGGTAGGTTTGACCTTTGCGGTCTTTTTCACAAGTGCGTCCTTCTGATGGCACGTCGTGCATGTTTCGATCGTGGGCGTCTGAGGATTGTTCGCGTCGGGCCCGTGGCACATCTGGCAGCTCAATCCTTTGGACTTGTGCCGTTCGGCCAGGAAGTTGTCGGCAGCTTGGGCAGGAAGCGAAACGGTAAAGAGCGCACAAAGCGAAGCAAACAAAACAGACTTGGCGGTCCCGGTCATCTTTGACATCTTTTTTTCTCCCGGAAATGAATTCAAATTAGCCGTCACCCAAATGCGCGGCTTCAATAGAAATGGAGGTCGGGAGCAATTGTGAAGAGCCGTTCGGGCTACCACTACATCCCTCGGTATGCATCCCGCGGGATGTATTCAGAAAAAGCGCATCGGTCGAGAATTCCGGTCAATGGCAAAAACGCCGGGGCGCAAGACGCACAACAACAAGAACTGCTCCTCACACCCGCGGCGCTTTACAAGCCGTTTTATAAGACACTTCAAACAACCACAAAAGGATTCACCATGGAAAACGTTGACACTTCCCGCCGCGGTTTTCTGAAATCGGCCGTCGCCGCTTCCGGCGCCATCATGGCCGCAGCTGCTGCCAATGCCGGCATCCCCGCTTCCGCCGTCAAGTCCTATGAAGAAGAATTCGACGTCGTCATCATCGGTTCCGGTTTCGCCGGCATGGCCTGCGCTCTCAAAGCCGGCCGCGCCGGTCTGCGCGTTCTGATGCTCGAAAAGATGAGCGTCGTCGGCGGCAACTCCGCCATCTGCGGCGGCAACGTTGCCTGCCCCTGCAATCCGGTACAGAAGGCTCAGGGCATCAAGGACAGCAAGGAACTCTTCATTGAAGACTGCTTGCGCGATGGCCTCGGCATCAACCACACCAATCTGCTTGCCACCATCGCCGATCGCTGCAACGACACGATCAAGATGGTTGTCGACTGCGGTTGCGAATTTGTGCCCAACCACATGCTCTTCGAAGGCGGCCACTCCGTTCCCCGTTCCTACGAAATCAAGGCTGGTTCTGGCTCCGGTTACATTCGCCCGATGCACGCTGAACTGAAGAAGATTAAGAATGTCGTGATCCGCACTCGCGCCAAGTTCGACGACTTCATCGTGAGCGACGACAAGAGCGAAGTGCTCGGCGTCACCTATCGTTCCGGCTATCGCTTCAACAACAAGCTCGTTTGCGACGACCTTGAAAACAAGACGGGCAAGAGCCACACCGTTCGCGCCAAGCTCGGCGTCATGCTCGCCGCCGGCGGCTTCTCCCGCGACATCTGGTTCCGTCAGATCCAGGATCCGCGCGTGGTGCCCTCCACCGACTCCACCAACCAGCCGGGCGCAACCGCTGGCGTTCTGATCAAGGCCCTGGGTATCGGTGCTGCTCCGGTTCAGCTCTGCTGGCTGCAGTTCCTTCCCTATTGCAACCCGAACGAAAAGGGCTTCGGCGTTTCCGTGAACTTCACCAACCACGCCTGCATGGACTTGGGCCTCGTGGTCGACCGCAAGACCGGCAAGCGCTTCATGGACGAACACGCCGGCCGCAAGATCAAGGCTGACGCTATGTTCAAGGTCATCGGCAACGACAAGAACTACCCGATCGCCGTTTGCGATGACGCCATCGTCAAGGCCATCAACCCGTCGTTCGTTCGCCTGCCTCTGGAAATGGGCACTGTCAAGAAGTTCGACACGCTCGAAGCACTGGCCAAGCACTTCGGCATCAAGCAGGACGCGTTCCTTGCCGAAGTCAAGAAGTTCAACAACTTCGTGAAGGAAGGCAACGACAAGGACTTCCATCGCATCCTGAAGTTCAACAAGGGTCTGGACGTTTCCAAGCCCCCGTTCTACGGCATTGAAGTTTGCCCGAAGATTCACCACACCATGGGCGGCGTGATGATCAACAACAACGCTCAGGTAATCAGCGCCACGACCCACGCTCCGATCAAGGGTCTGTACGCAGGCGGTGAAGTGGCCGGCGGCGTACACGGTGCCTCTCGTCTGGGTACCGTGGCCGTGATCGACGCCCTCACCTTCGGCATGATCGCCGGCGAACAGTTCGCCAAGATGAAGGCCTAAGCCAACGACTGAAAGCTTCCTTTCAACAACGCCCGCATCCTTTTCTCCTGGGATGCGGGCGTTTTCTTGTCTTGATATTCGCTGCGGCAACTCAATACATCACAAAACTGCCGTTGCCAGTTTTGCCGCTTCCAGCCCCGCCGCTCTTCCCATCACCACACACTGCAATAGACCCGTGCCGCCGAGTCGATCAGTTCCCCATATGCCTCCGGCGACCTCACCGGCAGCAAACAGTCCTTCGATTACCGAACCGTCTTTTCGCTTAACTCGTCCGTGCAGGTCGGTTTTAAGCCCGCCCAACGTCGCGTGAATCATTAACCGCTCCTGTCCCCAATAAAACGGCGGTTTATCGATTGTTTGCGCATACACCGTACGCCCGAACGCATCCGCACTTTTTTCGGACGCATGTTTGTTGTATTCCTCGAGCGTGTGTTCAAGTTCGGATGCCGGTACGTTCATTCCGCGCGCCATTTCCGCAACGGAATTTGAAAGTCGGATACTGCCGGCTGTGATCTTGGCGCCGACGTTAACGCCCTTGGCCGATTTCGCGTCCGTAATAACGTACATGGAGTGTCCGGGCAACTTCAAAATAGCTTGGGCAATTCTGGCCGTCGTGGTTGTTTCGTCAACGAAACGGCGACCTTCGTTATCGACGTATATTTCCGCACCGATGTAGTCAAGCATGCGGCCGCCCCAGTAGCTCAACAACACAATGTTCGGCATGTTCGTCCAGACGGCGCCCAATTCTTTGGCCAAATAGAGCCCATCACCGGTTGCCGTGTCTTGAACGAAACCGTGAGGATTGGCCGTTGTAGCGATCTCATAGTCCAGATTTGGGTTATATCGCATTCGCAAAGCGAGATTTGCTCCGAACCCGCCAGTGGCCAACACCACTGCACGACTTTGAATAACGTATTCCGACTTGGTCTTTTCATCTGCCAGCCGCAATGTGAGCTTGTCTTTTTCAAACCGGTGCAATCCTACGGCACGCGTCATAAGCCGCGTTTCAATACCAAGTTCACGACTGCGTTCATGCAATTGGAAAATATAGCGTCGGGCTCCCATGTTTCCGAACGCTGTTACGCATCGAGGATGCATACCACCGTAGGCGCGGAAAATATTCGGCGAAAAACGCACGCCCTGCGTTTGCAACCAATCGAGTCCTTCACCGGATTTTTCCGCAATGAAACGAACAAGCTCTTCGTCAATCGAGCCCCCCGTTACCCGGGCGTCAGCGACAAACTTATCAACCGAATCAACAATGCCTTGTGCCGCCTGACGTTTCTCATCCACAAAAGCAATGGATCCGCTTGCCAAGGCCGAGTGTCCGCCGACCAGAGGCGCCTTATCAATCATCATGACTCGTTGGGCTCCGGCAAGTTTCGCGGAAAGCGCCGCACAATGACCGGCCAATCCGGTGCCGACAACGACCACATCGTAAACAGGCACTTGCACGCCTTCCGACGCCCGTGACAACATGCCCTCGGCCTGGACAGCTCTTGGCAGCATATGAAGTCCCGCCAATGCACAAAATCCGGTCAAACAGCGTCGACGCAGCATGAGTTACTCTCCATTCTTTGCACCAATCGCCGATTCGTCCAACACGCCCAGGCGTTCAAGCGCTCGATAGGCTTCCAGGGGACTTTTCACGCCCAATTTGGCAAAAGCGTTTGCGCGATGCATTTTGACGGTGGGCTCCGCAATACCGAGTTCCCGCGCGATGACCTTATTGGGTGTATCAAGAGCCGCACGCATGACGATCTCCTTTTCGCGCGCAGTCAAATCGTCAAATATCGCTCGGTTTTTTGACGCTTCTTCGTCGCGCTGAGCCTCAGCCAGGGACGCGTCAACCGCCTTTTGAACAACCTCAAGAAGATCAAAGGGTTTGACCGGTTTTTCCAGAAAACTCACGGCACCGCGCTGCATAGCGCGAACCGCCATCGGAATGTCACCGTGGCCGGTCAGGAAAATAACAGCAAGCTTGCACCCTCGTTCGACAAGTACGCGATGCACCTGCATGCCGGTCAACCCTTCCATGCGCACATCAAGAATGATGCAGCCGGGGCGTTTGAGATCCGCTTTCTCGAGAAACTCCTCGCCGCTTTCGTAACACTCCACTTCCCAGCCGCGCGTTTTCAACAGCATCATCTGGGAAACGCGAAACAGTTCATCGTCATCAACCAATCGGATCAAAGGCACGTTTGTTGTCATTTCGATTCCTTGATGTCGTTTTGTTCGGCATGCGCCTCTTCTGTACCTGGCACAGATTCTTCTGCAGCATCCTTTCCGGCCTCAAGCGTCAGAAGAACGATCAAGCCGCCCTTTTCGCCCTTTTTAAACTCCAATTCCGCGCCGTGACTGTCGGCAATGCCGCGCACAATGGACAAGCCCATGCCAAGCCCTTCCGGCTTGACACTTTGCATCATTTTGGTCAGACGTCCGAAATCCTCGTCGCCGATCAATTTGCCATTGTCCTGAACTTGCAGCTGATAGCGCCCGTCGGGTGCGCTTCGAACAATAATCTTTACTTTGACGCGACTGCCCTTTCGAGGTTGCACTTCGCTTGCATTTCGAATGAGATTTAAAACCAGAAGTTCCAGTTCAAGCGAATCGCCAAGTACGGGTGCCGACGGTATTTCGTAGGTTTCCAGAATGTCCGCTTTGGAGGGAGAACTCACATAAAAAGCACGAACAGCTCGTTTGGCAATGTCCACCAGATCGCACAATTTATGAGCGTGCTTTTGTTTCTTCGCATAGCTTCTGACTCGGCCAACGATGCCCGCAATGCGCTGCGCTTCGCTTTCAATGCCCTCAAGCGCCACACGGATATTGGCGTCTCGTCGCGACTCCTCAGTCAAAAGCAGATCCAAAATGGCCTTGAAGTTACAGATGGCGCCCACAGGAGAATTGATTTCGTGAGCAATCATTCCGGACATCTGATTGACGATATTGCGTCTTTCCAGATGTCCCAATCGTCTCCGGTGTTCCCGAGCCTCTTCTTCCATGCGGCGCTGGTGCTCGAGCGTTTGGGAAAGTTCCCGCGTACGGCGGCGCACCAAAACCTGCAACAGAACGCCGTAAAGCACCATGGACAAAAGCACCGCCCCTATGGCCCAAAACACAGCCGTATGTCGGGCGTACAGTGCCTTCAGACTGAAATCTCTCAAATAACTGTAGGGACCGGCTTTGAGGTCCTTGAGCAATTGATCGACATTGGCATGCGACACATAAGAAAGCCACTCAAAACCAACATCCGACTGCTGCGACATCAAGGCAACAGTCACGTCTCGGGCCATCTTCTCCGGCGTCCATGAAAAGCCCACAAGACTCAGATCCGGATAGAGATCGGTGGAACGCTTGCAGGCCAGCGCATCATCGCTTTTGTCGTGCAATACCTTGAGCTGATCCGTGGCAACCAATCCTTCTCGCTCAAGGGACTCCAACATACAGGTTGGAAGCACCACAGCGTCGGCCTTGCCACCCCACAAAGCCGCAATGATTTCCGGGTAATACTCAAAGAGAAATTCACTCGAAGCGAAGAATTCGTCCGGGTCGAATCCGGCCTTTCGGACTTCGCCCAAAACAGCAAGCCAACCCGGAACGGAATCAGGCAGTCCGGCCGCGATCGTTTTGTTTTTCAGATCGGCAATGTCGCGCAGGTCTTCACGTTGTTTTAGCGTGACCAGAACAGAACCCACACTCTTGCCGGCCTCCTTGGCCGAGGCTGTTTTACGCGTGGCGATACGGTAGGACTCAATGCCTTCACGCTGCCAAATCGCATCGGCTCCGGACGGAGCAAACATAAAGTCAGGCTTAACGATATTGAGCTGCGCATTGCCGTCGGCAGACAAAATCACACGCAGACGGAACTGCGTGCCTGGCATGGCTCGACTCAATCGCTCGATCGTGGAAATCATCATCGGGCGCTCACGCCCAAGATCAGCCGTGTCGGGAACGCCGATCGTGACCACCGGGTGCATCTCGCCGCTTGCGGGAACCGTCCACCTTTCACCCTTGCCGATTGTTGCAGGCGTCAGCGTCGAAATGGATGCTGAGGACAGTACATCGACATTGTCCAAAAGCAAAGTCGAATCACCGGAAACATCTTCCGGTTCCGCATCTGCTACGGCAGCGTTGGGGAAAGCAAGCATCAGAGTCAGCACACAACCTGCCGCCAAACGGGCAATACCTCCCGAACCGACTAACGAAACGCCGTTGGGTTCACAATGAACGTAGGCGGAATATGCGGAATCTGTCTGCGTCACAACCTGACTCGAGAGAGTTTTTGCTCAAGCGAGAATTGTTGCAAAAAATCCGTGCCGGGTGTTGGACCGCAGCACGGATTTCCTGTCAATCGAAGAAAGATTATTCTTCGAAAGTACCCTTCACAATAATTTCGCCGTTACGCATCATCTGACGGCCCTTGGCAAAGACATGAACCAAATTCATGTTTTCGTCAAAGAGGTTGAGGTCAGCGCAATTGCCAGCCTTCACCACGCCCTTGCCGGGCAGCTGCAAAGCCTTGGCAACGTTGCTCGTGATCACGGACAAAGCAGTGGTCATCGGCACACCGAGTTCACCGATCAGGCGCTTGACTTCCTTGAGGTTGCAGGCAACGCCGCCGACGCCCAAGCCAATCATCTCACCCTTGTCGTTGAAACGCGGCACGGAGCCGTGTCCGTCAGAACTCATCGTGATGTGATCGGCCGCCACACCGGCTTCAAGCACTGACTTCACGCCATGAGCAGGCGTACCTACAGCGCAGGAACCGCCCGTGGTGATGTCCACGTAACCTCCGGCAAGACCGAACTCGATAGCCCCCTTGAACACGTCCGGGTGACGTGCGCAGTGCGTCGGACGGATGTGCTGAATCGGCATGCCGCGCTTGACGCACTCAAGCAACATATCGAAAGGACCGACGATGTTGCCCAAGTGAATGTGCAGTACGCCGAGTTTGCCTGCCACCATGGCACCCACGCGAATCTGCGTGAGCAGGCGCATCACTTCTTCCTGCGTGGGGAAGCTTGAGCGGTGATCACCCATGGCGATCTTGACACCGAGTACTTCGGGAACGAAATAAAGATCGTCTCGCACGCAGCTCGTGAGCGTCGTCGGGGGATAGGCATAGTTGCTCGTGTACATCCAGGCCGAAACGCCTTCGGCCTGAAGCGCACGTACCTTACCGAGCAAGTTCGGCATGGAGCGGCTCGAACCGTCGGTTCCGGATACGCCCACAACGCTGGTGGTACCGCAGGCAATCAGCTCGGAAAGAACCAATTCCGGCGTACGGGTCTTGGGGCCGCCTTCACCGCCGCCGCCCGTCACGTGAATGTGCTGATCGATAAAGCCCGGCGTGAGGATCAAGCCCTTGGCGTCAATCGTTTCGAGCTCAGGCAAAGTCGCGGTCAAATCCTTGCCGACGGCCACAACCTGCTTGCCGACGGTCAGAACGTCGCAGATGCCGAGGTCTTCAGGCGCATAAACGTGCGCACCTTTGATAAGCAATGCCATTTGTTTCTCTCCCAACTTTGATTAGAGGAAAATCTGAGCGGCGATGACGTTGACGATCATGCCGAGCACCATGACGGGAATCGTGCGACGGATAAGCTCAATGGGCGTCAAACCCGCAATACCGGACACGGCGATGATGACACCGGAAATCGGGCTCATCGGGCGAGCCAAGCTGGCAGCAAGCTGCACCGGAACCACCAGAGCCATCGTGTTGTAGCCGACGCTCGCAGCCGCTTCGGGAAGCAGCGGCGAGAAAGCAAAGAAGGCCGAGTTGCCGGAACCCGTCACGATCGTGGCGATGGCCATGATGCCCATCATCACAAAGAGCATGAGGTAAAGACCGACGTCCTGCTGGGCGGCAGCCATCTGGATCATCGTGGAGATGCCGCCGATCTTGGTGAGACCGAAAGCAAAGAGTTCAGCGCAGATAATGAGCGAGACGGTCGAAGTAAAGACCTTGCCCATGCCTTCGAAGAATGCCTGGAAGCTCTTGCAAACGTCCTTGAAGGCACGACGCGTGACGAGATCGACCAGGAAGGCGATCAGGATCGAAACCACAATGGCGGTCACCAGACCGAGTTTGATGCCGTTGTAGACCATCGGCGAGAAGATGATCAGCAGGAACAAGGGCAGAATCGGAAGGATGGCGTAGTGAGCGGGACCGGCATCGGCAAAGGCATCCTTGGTTTCGCCGGCGACGGCGCTCGTGTCATCCTTGATACCTTTGGCAGCCTCTCGGCGGTCAAACCAACGCTGCACCAGAGCGTGCCCCACAGCCACAGCAATAATGATGCAGATGGCAACCGGAATCTGACCGGTAACGAAGTACGTCACTACGTCGGTATTGACAAGGTCGGCAGCGCGCATGGCGTTGGACGAACTCGGCCCCAGATCCAAGCAGCAGGTCGAACCGATCACGGCAGCGGCGGCAGCGCGACGCACGCCCAGCTGAACGAGCAGCGGATAGACAGAAGCCATCAGCAACAAGCCGAGGCCGACGGCAGAGTTAATGAACAAAGCCATGCACTGGCCTACAACGTATGTAAGGCCCAGCAGGACATACGGCGAGTGAATGGCCGACAACGGACGCACGCACAGCTTCACGAGAGCTGTAGAAGCGCCAATTTTGTTCATATAGAACGAGAAGCCGCCGATGGCCATGATGTTGAGGCCCAGACCGCCGATACGGCTCTTCGTAAGATCCGTAAAGGCCTGCGCAAGGTCAAAACCAAGGAAGTTGGTAGCGGTCTTGGCCGAAACCGGCGGGTTGCCCATGAAGGCACCGATCAGCAGCAAAACGAGGGCCAGCACCAAAAGAATGACGGGCGGGTAGTAATTTTTAATAACGAAGTACGCGAGCAGCACAACGGCCAGCAGCGTAACAACGACGCCAAACATAGCACTTCTCCTTTAGTGATTGTTGTTATGTCGTGTTCGACTTCAGAGGGAACGGTCTGCGCCGATTTCGTGAAGCTTAAGTTAAGAATTTTAGTAGTCTCTTGCTTCCTTTTATAGATACTAAAAAACGAGATCTGCCTTTCGAGCAGCTTCTTGCTGTAAAGATGCCATCAGACTTTGATCCAACCTATAGTCCTATCGAACGCTCAGAGCTAGGCACCATCCGGCTTGCAGCTTTTTCTACCCAATAGACTTTGTCCGAACAAATAGTCCTGACAAGCCAAGCACGAAAAAAAATGGCAACCAGCTGGTTGCCCTACATCTTGGCTATCCTCCATCCACATCCTAAGATGTTGAGCTGAAGCGTCTTTGCACCACTAGTTCAATATCTTGCTCTCGGGCATGACCTGGTCGAAATTGTTATGACATTCCAGGCAATAGCTCTTTGGCGTGCTGTGGCCTGCATGGCACTTCGAACAAGTCAGAGCTCCTTGATGACTGGCATGCGGATTCTGTTCCTTTATCTTGGGAACAGTACGCTTGGCAAGATCCGCCTGAGCCCCATGACACTTCTCACAGACGGCATTGTCAACAACGGCTCCTTCTTGGGGAGTTTTGACTCCATGGCAGTTCACACAAGAGAGATTTTTTGTTTCGTGCAAACGAGCCGTCCCTTTGACATCACCCCCACCCAATTCTGCATAAAGATCAAAAAGATCCTCAGAAACATCTCCGAGCGGTGTTTTTACGCCCTTGGCAAAAAGTTTTCCGTCTTTCACCTCATGACACATTGAGCACGGCGCCTTCTCAGTATGTTTTGCATGCAACATCGCCGACAAAGCGGGGGCTGCTTTCTGATGGCACATCATGCAGTCATCAAGCGTCTTGGCCTGAGCAACGGAAGGATGATTTTCACCAAGGACTTTGCCGTCTGCGTGACACTGCGCACACGGAGCTACGGCCAGTCCTGCAGCAGAACCCGCACCGGTACAGATGATGGCTGTGACAACAGCGCCAATGAGTTTTCTGATCACGAAGCTCTCCTCAATCGAATCAGAGAAATCGGGCCGCAGTCTGAAACTGCCTTCAGTACTTGCGGCCCGTTTGGGGAGGTTTAGTTGAGCAAATTACAGCCCTCGGGCAGCGTTCTGACCGGCCATGCGACCGATCGTGAAGATTTCTGCCACAGCGTTACCACCGACGCGGTTAGTGCCGTGAACGCCGCCGGTGACTTCGCCGGCTGCATAAAGACCAGGAATCGGCTTCTGATAGCGATCCATCACCTGAGCCTTGGAGTTGATCTCAATGCCGCCCATGGTGTGGTGCACCGCCATCGTCAGACGACCGCTGTAGAACGGGGCCTTTTCGATTTTGTTAACGAGGACATTTGGATTGCGACCGAGCGGATCCTTCTTCGTCTCAACAGCCTTGTTGTATTCGGCCACTGCACGCTTGAGATTTTCCGCAGGAATCTGCAGCTTCACAGCCAATTCGTCCAACGTGTCGGCCTTTTCGGCATCGCCGGTCTTAAACGCGCCGTCGAATGCCTTGCGTGCACCGGGTTTCATGGCGTTGTAGCCATTGGCATCACGAATGCCGAAAACGATCTTGTTGGGAGAAGCCAAAATGGCATCTGCCACCACATCGCGGCGTTGGTCTTCAGCCACGAAACGATTGCCGTTCTTATTGACAAAAATGACGCTTTCAACCGGCGACACCATACCAATGAAACGACCATTGGAAGCTGCGCCCGGCAACAACTGAATAAAGTCCATGCCGACCACATTGGCGCCAATATCCTGGGTTGGAGCCAGAAGGTCCCCCGTCGCGCCTTTATGGTTAGTCGTCGGCAGATCAAAGAGTCGCGGATCGTGCTGAGCACGAATGACAGGATTGGCAGCAAAACCGCCAGCAGCCACCACAATTCCTTTTAATGCTCGATAGTAACGAACTTTACCGCGCTTGTTTTCGAAAGCAACACCCAACACTCGCCCGCTCAAAGGCTTTTCACGAATGATGTGCGTTACCTTGGAGTTGAGCTCGACAGGAACACCAAGTTTCTTGCACTGATCGGTCAGCGCGTCAATGTAACCAAGACCAAAGGGCTTTACGGTATTGTGAGCACGCGGCCATAGGCCGCCGTAGACTTGATAGACACCCGGAGCGAACTCAACACCGCAGCTCTTGAGCCACTGCATAGCTTCCGGAGCACGTTTCGTGAATTCTCGAACAAGTTCAACATTTCCGCGATAGTCGCCGCCCTTGAGAGTTTGTTGAGCATGCTTTTCAACACTGTCTTCAATCCCCTTCTTCTTCTGCTCGACAGGATCAACTGCGTTGAAAGCACCACCCGTGATACGCGTGTTGCCGCCGATAATGTCCATTTTTTCAAGGATTACGGTCTTGGCCTTCTCCTGCGCAGCTGTCACGGCTGCTGCCAAACCGGCACCGCCAGAACCAATCACAATCACATCAAACGTCTTGTCCCATTTGATCTTGTCAACGGAGCAGACATCAAAACCGGAATTTTTTTCGGCCGACCAAGCCGTAGACAAACCTGACGCAGCCACCAGAGCCGTACCAATCTTGAACAAATCACGACGGGATGTAGTCATATTTCACCTTTCTATTGTTCGACAGAGCTGGACATGATCCAACTGTCTGACAGATTAACTGCTCCGCGGGCTTTCTGAAATTGTGAGATCGCGCTACGTAGAAGACGCAATTGACGACTTTCGAGATATCTTCCTAAACTTGTTGAGTTTTGACGCGATTGTCTCGGAGGCATGTCTTTTTTGCTCACACCTCTGCTGCGAATTCTTGCGACTGCGATCCTAACGCTCAGCATCCCTGCGTATGCCGATCCCGTTGTGATGACACCGCTTAGCGTAGCCATCCAGTCTCAACCCGACGACCGGCTGGCCGCGTTCGTTGACGCAAGTCTCGCCGATGTTGCCGTGGTTCTTCAAAATCACGCTATTCTGACCACTTCACAGTCGGCCCAAACCCTCGCTGACCCCGTCGTTTTTGCCGATGCCGGATTCGTTGTGGCCAGTGCCCCGATCTACGCATTGCTCGAACGGTACGGCGGATTCACCGCAATCGCTTCCATTGAACCCAACGAAGCAATCAATGCCGACAGTGCCTCCTCAACCGTTGTACTTGTTCGCAAGCCTCGAGAAGACACACTGGTTACGCTCCATTCGCTGAAAGGCAAATCGCTTGCCATTTTGGCTTCAGATGCTTTCGAAACGCGCATGCATTTAGCCGATGAATTGTTGTCTCAGCGTCAGAACTCAAAAACGTTTTTCAAAATCAATGAATTCCACGGTCACCTTCAAGACCTGATCAATGCGCTTCAAAGCGGCACCTATGATGCCGTTGCCTTCTCTTCATGTTTATTGAGAAATTTGGATCCTCGATCCTTGGCTGATCTGCAAGTTATTGAGCCCCGTCTCAATTTGGATCTAAATCTGCCTCACACGACATCGGTTTATCCTGGATGGGTCTTTGCAGCATCCTTTCAGACCTCACGAGAGGAGTCGGACAATCTGGGAGCACTTTTACGAAGTCTTCCCGAGCGCTACGGCTACCGCTGGACCAAAGCCGCCGACTACCGCACGATCCATCAGGTGCTACAACGCACAGACGAAACTTTTTACAAAAGTCTGCAACGCCGTTCAGTCGGACAAATTCTCATCGAGTATTCCGCATGGATTCTTTTAGGGCTTGTGATTCTCGTCGGATTGGTGCTCCACAGTGTCCTCACCGAACGTCTCGTGCAGCGCCGAACGCGTGAACTCGATGAAATGCATCAGAAGCAGAAACTTGCACAGACTCGCTATGAACAGCTCGAAAAAGCAAGCATTGTCGGACAAATGTCTAATCTTGTCGCCCACGAACTGCGTCAGCCTCTTGCAGCCATTACGAACTACACGATGGGTATCAGACGGCGTTTGAAAAACGGAATTCTGGATGACGACAGTCTGTCTTTCGCTCTGCAACGAACACTTGAGGAAAGCGTCCGTGCAAACGCTATCGTCGAACACGTCCAGAGCTATGCCAAGCAAAAGCGCAGAACTTGCCGTCGATTTAATCTCTCTGAGTTCTTATCAGGCATCGCTGCACAGTACACCGACAGTCAGGGACAACCACGTATCCGTACGGAGTTGGCACAAAATCTTGAAATTGAGGCCGATCCCCTAGAAATCGAACTTTGTGTCAAAAACCTCGTCAAAAATGCCTTTGAAGCGGGAATGGCGGCACGCAAACCGATTATTCGTCTCTCGGCCAAACGTCTAAACAGCGGGACCATCGAGATCTGTGTCAGTGACGAAGGTTTCACCTTAAGTGATGCTGCATTTGAGGTTCTTTCGGTGCCATTTACCTCCGACAAACCAGACGGGCTAGGTCTGGGACTTGCTATTGTGCGCAAAATCACTGAAAGTTATGCTGGTCACCTGGAGTTTAAACGCCTCCAACCTCAGGGCTTGGCAGTGACAATGGTATTGCCGAGCGCAGCGACAAACAAGGAGTGTCAATCTTGAATAAACAGCGTCCTTTCTGCCTGGTTCGCATCATTGATGATGATGCAGGTGTTCGCGACTCGTACCGCTATCTGATCGAAAGCGACGGTTGGCTCGTGCGCACCTACCAGGACGCTGAAGATTTTCTTGCCAACGACGATCCGTCAATCCCCGGGTGTGCCATTTTGGACGTCCGCATGCCGGGATTAAGCGGACTGGAGTTACAAAACTACCTCAACAAGCTTGCACGCAACCTCCCGATCGTTTTCGTATCCGCCCATGGCGATATCGAAATGGCCGTACGAGCCATGCGACACGGAGCAATCGATTTTTTACCCAAACCTGTGGACGACGACAAGCTGCTTGCCTCACTCGAACTGGCCATTGAAGCCAGCATCCAGAATAGCCAGCAAGCCCGTGATATTCAGGATGCAAAGACTCGCTGGTCTCTGTTGAGTCCCCGCGAACAAGAAGTGGCTCGGCTTGTTGCTCAAGGCAAACTCAATAAAGTCATCGCCGACGAACTAGGCATTTCCGAACGTACGGTCCAAGCTCATCGCGCCAATGCATGCCAGAAGCTGGGCGTTCGACACGCCGTAGGCCTGCTTCAGATGATTAAAAAGGCAGAACAATGACATCGGTCGCTTCCAATAAACCCGATGTCATTGTCGTCGGCGCCGGTTTAGCAGGGCTTACAGCTGCACTTACAGTTGCAGAACTGGATTTCAAACCTTTGATACTGGAAGCTGCGACCGAAGCCGGAGGCACAACGCTTCTGAGTGAAGGAGTTTTTAACGCATTTGACCCGGAACGACAGATTCGAATCAGTGTTGACGACAGTCCTGAAAAGCATCTCGAACAACTTCTGCGATGGGGAGCTTATCGGGGAAACCGAACTTTGGCCAAAGTTCTTTGTTACGAAGCTCCGTCTACTCTCAAATGGCTCGAACACCTTGGGCTGGAGTTACCTGAAAATGTCGTTCAAGCTCCTGCTTCCCCCTATCCTCGCAGTCACATTCCCATCAAAAAGGGGCACGCTTACGTCGACCTACTTTTAAGCGAAGTCAAAAAAAGACGATTGCCGTTGCTTACAAATTGTCGTGCGACGCACATTCTGCGAAACGATTCAGGCACGGTCAACGGCATCCGTTTTAATCATGCCGGCAAAGAGCATACGATCCACAGCCGTTTCGGTGTGGTATTGGCAGCTGGAGGATTCACCGCCAACACTGAACTACTAAAGCGACACTGTCCGTTGCTGGCGGGCATTGCATCAGCAGGAACGCCATACTGTGACGGAACCATGCTTCTGGCCGCTCAGGACTGTGGTGCCGCGGTCACACATATGAGCTACTTCGTTTGGGATTGGAAGGACAGTGGTGTGAATCCCTCCTTGTTGACAGATGCGTCCCGTTACGTCCTATTAAACGCTAAAGGGAGGCGTTTTATTCGAGAGGATGTCCGCCGGCGCGATCAAATCGAAGCTTGTCTGCTTGAGCCGCAAGCGAAAGCCTGGCTTGTTGCATACGGTAGCAATATCGGCGACTCATTTCCTTTTACCAAGCAGCAACTTCAGGCAACCATGGATACATACAACCGAACAGCTGATGCCGGAAAAGACAATCTTTTCGGTAAAGCATCCGAACTTTTGCACCGTATTGAGCACCCATGGCAAATCCAAACTCTGGAACCCGTTGTTATTTCCAGTCTTGGCGGCCTTTGCATTGATGCCAAAGCCCATGTGATTGATCGTTATGGAAACAATATCAATGGATTGGTAGCCGCGGGGGACATTACCGGCGGCATTCACGGCGAGTGGGCTGCCAAAGGCGATTGCCTGGCAAGCGCTGCTGTATTTGGCCGTGTTTCGGCCTTCACCCTTTGCCTGGGTCGCTAACCTAAATTCCAGCAGCTGTCGTCAAAAAGCAAAACTCTGCCAATCAAACGAAACGATCTCTGACACCCAGATCCCAAAAGTATTTCTCTAATAGGAAAAGTCAGCACTTTGTCGAAGGAAGCCTTCCCTCAATGGGAAGTTGTTCAGGTCAGGCAACAATATCAAGAGCTTTTTGCAACCGGACAGGAGAAAAAGCCGAAGCATAGTCGCGTAAATCCGAAGCATTCATCCTAACCTTTGGCCTTACCGCTATAGTTTTCCAATTTTGTACGGCGGTTATAACGCGCCTGAATACCTCTATACCATCATCCTCGGATAGATCGAAAGCCGGTCGACACTTCCAAAGTTGCCGTACGTCCTCCATTTCACCTTCTTCCGAAGACAAATAGCACTTTGACAAATACGGCGCATCAGGCCGGCTCAGCGGGACTGGATTGATATCGAAAGCCGGCGACAATACCCACGCTCCGTTGTTTTGCATCAGCAAGCCTGTGTTCCGACCGTGGTCATCCGTGTTGTTGATCAGGAAGTTAAGGAGCAAACGCCCGAAAAGTTCCTTAGCTGTTGACTTATCGGAACGATCGGCCTGCAAAAACAGTTTTTCGTTAAGCAACTGATAACTCGGCGGCGGATAGCCATTGTCAGTACATTGCAAAAATGTCGCCATCGACCAATACGGAATTCGACGCCCAAGGCGCGTGCGATCAAAGCGCTTCACAACGGCGACATTGACGCCATCAACCGTCACCACCTGCCCGACAGCCGCATTAAGACCTGCTGCCCGAGCCAGCTCCAGACCAAGAATTTCGCCTTTGACAACGCTACGCTCATCGTTGACACTTGCAAACTTGCCGATTGCCAGATTGCCGTGTTCGTCAAGCACTGTGCACTTCGGACGAGCGCCGCCAAGTGAAGTGCCTTTTCCTTCGAGGTAGTCAAGATCATCGTCTGTCGCCTCGTCCAATTCAAACCGTCGTGATGATCGAGCGATTTTGCCCAGATCCAACAAAGGCGGCGTTCGACGCCTCCCATCCTTCGATTCTCCAGGCTGACACCCCTCGAGAGCAAAGCGAAGCGCTCCGATGCGACTGAAATCGTCTACGCCAAGTAAAAAATCAATCTCTGAAAGGCCCCGACTATGACCCGCTTTACTGAAAGATCGCTTGATGAGGCGTCGCCCCCAACTGTCCGGTTCAGTATCGGCAAAAGCAAACGGAAACGGACTATTGCGCTCTGCATCGTTAAGAAAAAACCATTGGGATAGCAACGGCAGCTCCGGAGACACAGCAAATCCATTTGGTTGCGAAACCCAAGAGTCGGCGTAGCAAAACTGGGATACACTCGCACGTGCCGGATCGTATACAAGCGTACCGACTCGCTCACTACGCTCTCCGATGTAGACCGAAAGCCTCTGCTGCATATCAGAATCCTTCAAACTCGTCGGCCTTGGTACGAACACGTTTTGGCAAATTGTCCTGCATCAAAGCCAATCCGACCCGATCCTCCATCGGAGACAGAATTTTGTCGAACGATTCAAGGCGATCAAGAATCGCCAGAACTCGAAACACTGTTGCAAGTGCAACAGTGCCACCACCTTTTTCGATGCGCTGGTAGGTGGCAATCGACGTGCAAGCCTTCTCAGCCATATCCATCTGAGTCAATCCCCGCTTGCGACGAGCCAAAGAAATATATTGACCAAGTCGAGCACAAAAAACGTCCACGGACTTGAAATACACGCGTTCCCGTTGTTTGCGTGCGAGTGCTGTAGATGGCTGCTTCATGCTTAAAACGTTTTTTATGATGTCTAAACGAACGGTATACTACCTATGGCTTGTCTATTTTGTTGCTATCGCTTCTTGCAACAAGCTCTTTCGACCTGAGACCGGTCCGATATCTTTCAGGTCGATCTACCTTGACTGCCTGTTATTTGTTAAGACATTATATTTAATGTTTTATCTCAATAAAAACTTTTTTTACGATGTTTAAATCTGCGCTTGTTCCTTGATCCGCAAAGATTCCACAGCAAAACGCGCGGTATCGCGTGTCTTCTTCAGCTTGCACTGCCTCCGACAAAAACTATTGTGCAGTCTGATCCGCCGCCAACTTCAGTCCGAAAAGAATCTGTCGTTGCATCACCAGTGCATCGCGGCACGCAAAGAAGACGCACCCCTGCCCGTGGCTGCGAACTTCCCTTAGCACATGCCCTTCACCAGGATCAATGATTTCGCCCAGCAGATCGTCTTTGCAGACTAGGTCTCCCGGCTTCACCAAACAGCGGAAAATACCAGCGGCTGCGGCATGGACATTCACAATGTCATCGTCACGCAATTGCTGAGCGAGAACCCCCTTTGGCACTTGACAGGACAGAACACCCCGCTGAACCAAAAAGCGCAACACGGCGTTGACGGCAATTTCAGCCGACACAACATCAATGCGATCCGTTTCACTCGTCAATATCGTGTAAGCCCGGGTGTCCCATATCTGCCAGTTGTAATTAAGTGTCGTCGTATCGATCGGAAGCGGCTCGCGCACGAAAACATAGGGAAGCCCGAAGTCACAAGCTGTCTGCGCATCACTCCAATCGGTACTCATCATTCGCACGTGCGGCACAAAATCGCCCCGAATATAAAAAGAAGCGAACTGAATGCCCCACTTCCACCCGATCAGATGTTGAAACAGACCGGAAGCAATGCGTTGCGTTGTTTCGCCCTTGTCGTAACCGGGGAACATGCGATTGACGTCGGTATCGTCCATTGCCCAGAAACGTTTTCCGATGTTCACGGAAGACGGGTTGACACACGGGATGACTTCAACGGCGTGCCCCACTGTCAACAGGCCTTCTTGTTCAAGCGTCTTGAGTCGTCGCACCAACTGAGAGCAGATGTAGAGCTGCTGAATTTCGTTGCCTCTCATGGCGCCCACAATCGCAGCCGATTTCTCACCCTTACCGAAACGATAGCCCGTAATAACCATCGGCTCGCGGTAAAGCGAAGGCATCTCAAAAATCCTGATGCGCCTCATTTAGCCGCTCCTTTTTTATCTTTTCCCGGTTCGCTTACAGCCAAAACGCGAGCAACGAGTGAACCGGGATTGACGACCGGATACTCACGAAGCGTAAAAACCAGGCCGTTGCAAGGACTCTTCACCTCCTGGAGAACCGTGCCGTCAATCGGATCAGTGATCATTCCCAACGAATCGCCTTCGTGAAGATTCATCCAGTGCCGCACCTTCGGGATAAAGACGCCGGGATAGTCCGCGTTGATAAATTTCACCCGACCGTCGGTTGAAACAATGGGTTCCACCACCTCACTGACGGGGCCTGACCAAATACCCAGGCGCTTCATCAAGCGTAACAGACCGACAGTGATTCTCTCGCCATACTCCTGCGTAATGCGCATCCCGACGCCAGCCTCAATCACCAGACACGGCACTCCGATCCTGTTGAGCGACCAGGCAAGCGTGCTCTCCAAAACGGTGGCCGCCGCATGAACCCAAATGAAATCGCAGTTGAGTTCTTTGGCCAAAGGCAACAATTTTTCCGCCGTGTTGATATTGACACGAACCTGAGGGATCTCCCGAAGAAAGATATTTGACGCATGAATGTCAACGGCGCAGGCAGCCCCCTTCATGTCGGAGATGATCTTGGCTGCAATCACCTCTTCCGTGGTGCCTTTTGCGTCTCCCGGGAAAATGCGGTTCATATCCAGATCAAAACGCGGAATACCCCGCGTGATCGAATCAATGCCCAAAGGATTGACAGCAGGATAAATGTCGACAATACCGCTTACGAACTGAGGATTTTCAGCCAATATCCGGTTTAATCGAAAACACACATATTGACCTTCCAACTCGTCTCCGTGCGTGCCCGTCACCACGCAGATACGGAGTAAATGACGGCTTTCGGCCTCTTTTTCAGAAAGTCCGGCCGGCAGAATGCGGTTTTTGCGAATCACCGCCTTTTCGGCCACCGGCAGACGAATCGATACGACGTTTTTGATCATAGAAATTCGGCGCGGAAACCCCTGCATTCATGCAGGGGAGGAAGCGCCGCCTCCTTTCTAAATTCTGTTAAGTAGGTAGTTCGAGGTTCCAGCAGCCTCAATTTTTTGTAGTTGATACCGGCGGAAATCCGAGTACCGTCAAGACGGCGCACATCAAAACTTCCCGAAGTCCTTCGCCCAAAGATGAATGCTTCTTCACCTTTGCAAATCACCTTGTCGAAAAGACGGAAGCCTTTGACTTCGTAGGGAGCCTGGTTCTTCTTTTTCAATCCGCCTTTCAGAATCGACAGCTTGTGAATCTGTCGGTTGTGCTTTCGGGTTTGCTTTTGAAAGAAAAAGCCCTCCAGTCGCTTTGCACCAAGGTTGTCCGCAATGCAGTACGCGTCTGCACAGTGGCTCTTTGCGATCCCGTATGAGATGCGCTTGTGCTTTGTGAGATAACCGTAGGTGTTGCGAACATTGAGTTCTGGGTGAGCCTTTTTCAAACGCTCAAAGAGCGTCCAACGCATGATGCCCATGAAGGTTTCTGCTTTGAACGACTTCCCTCTCCTGACTTTGAGTTTGATCTTCCCTCGATGGAAAGCCTTGTGACAGGTCTCGCACAGCGTGATGAGATTGTTCGGTGCATCGCCTCCGGTCCGTCGGCTCTCAATGTGGTGAACATTGAGTATCGGATCTTTGGACTTCCCGCGGCAGTGCTGACAAACGTGTCCGTCCCGGAAAAGCACGTATTCCCGCACGTTCCAAAATCCGAGCTGTTCGCCTTGTTGGAACGCCGCTCCGGTAATGTCCGGGTTCTTCAGCAGTTGCGTATCAAACGCCGCTGTTTCGACGGTTATAGCAGTCACCGGCAAGACCTGCATGACCGCTTCTACGCGCGACATGTGCGCCGCAATGCGGTTTTCCACCGAAGGAGCTAGCCAGCCTTCGCGCTTGCTTGCCACCCGGTTGTCGAAACGAGGCGCACGGTAGCGCGTCTTGCGGCTGCGGCGAGAGCGGCGCAAAGCAAGACGCGCAGACAAAAGACCCGTAATGTCTTGACGCAGTTCGACTTCCGAAGCATAGAGTTCGGCCTTTTCAGTTGTGGCCGAAAGACCAATGTGCTTGTAGCCGGAATCCACGCCAAGCGTTACAGGCTGCTTTGCTTCGCCCGTTGCGATCGTGAGTTGAATCGTAAAAGGCGTGCGCCTTTTGACGATTGCTTTTCTCTCTTTGAGAAGTAACCTTGCTTTTGCCGGTGAGCACGGCATCAGCGGTTGCCCACGTTTGTTTAAAACAAATACTCTCAAGATTTGTCTCCTCGGTCTTGCGACCGGTTGAAATCCTTCGCCAATGTTGGAAGGGGTTTACCTGTTCGCGGCACCGCTCCTACCTCTCAGAGCTTTTAACCGTGAACCGCAGAGCGCAGGACTAGGATTGACATCCCGCGGTGCCTATGCATTCCCAACCAACGTAGTCCGCCTTTTGGGCGGCCTGAGGCTAGTCAACCAAGACTTTTTTCAAGCCTCGCTCTTTAGAGCGGGGTAGTTGACCTTTCTTCGACAATTTCAACCACGGCAGACGATTGCACAAACTGCCGGGCACTTCCCAAGAAAATGCCTCGTTCAAGGGCTGCGTCTTCAAAATCGCACCCTCTGGCAAGAGCAATATAGGCTCCCTCAGCCAAACAGTCATGCGTCGGATCCAACGCCATCCACCTGTTGTTGACCCACGCCTGCACCCAGGCATGAGTGGCGCCTTCTCCCGCCATCAGTCCGGCGACATACAAGGAAGGAATTGAAGCAAGTCTCAGAAGTGAAAGCAAGACGTGCGAAAAATCCTGACAAACTCCCTTGCCGTATGACAGTGCTTGCTCAGCCGTTGTACCGACATCCGTGACTCCCGGCGTATAAACAAGGCTCGTGTGAACCGCATGCATCAGAATAAGGGCATCGGTTCGCACGTCTCCGGTCAAAGTCCCTTTGGCACGCTCCCAAAGATTAACAACGGTCGGACCCGGCCTTGTGAGTCGCGTCGGATAGATAAAGTAAGGCGATGCAGGATAGTCGCTTTGGTTGTCGTCAACGCAAGTTCGGACAATGCCCGAAGACTCAAAAAACAACTCGTCATGGGGCTCGTCCATGCGTCCGGTTAAAGTCAAATTGCCGCAAACGGAATCAAAAACCGAAGCCAGAGGCTGAGGCAGACTCGTTGTGAGATGCGTTTCCAAGACCCTTTGTCCGGGCGTGTCCGAGGGAAACGCTCGAATGTGAAACACGTGTCTGAAAACGGGGGCAGAAAACCGGTACGCCGTGGTAAAGGTGAAACGGCACTTCAAGGCAAAACTCGACTGACTCAGTGCAAAGCGTTGATAAGGTGCAACAGGTGTGCTCGGTTGCTTTCGAGCGCCGGCTCTTTCATGCTGCGCAGTTGCTGCAAAACCTCACGATTGAGGAGCGGCTCCACACGCCTCGTATGGGAAAGCATGCGAATGAGAAGCTCGTCAACAGCATATTCCTGACAATTGAGTCGAATCATCAGATCCAATCGTTCGGAATACTTCCCGACCTTCAAAAGGTCGCGTCGCTCAACATCAACAACGCGATCGTCTACCGATCCCCAAAACGCAAGCAACAGATCGCTCACGCGCTGCGTTTCCAGAAAAGCAGACTCGGCAATGCTACCTTGTTCCAACCGATCCAAGGCCAACTGAATAAAGGCCATCGTTTCGGTGGTGATGAAATTTCTCAGTACGATGGCATTGTCATAAGCCCGTGAAAGATTGGAATAAATCGAATCCGGATTGGTCGCATCAAACAAGTATTTGACCTCAAAATCGGCGGCATCCCGATAGATATCCGACGGAATCGACAAGCGCTTGCAAAACGCCACGTAGTCTTCACCGTCCTGATCAATCATTCGATCAAGCGATTGATTGAAAATGCGAACCGTTGAAAACACGCGCTCTACATACCGCCCAAGCCAATACAAGCGGTCGGCCTGCTCGGCAGAAATGGCTATCAGCACCGGCTTCGAAGTCATCAGCATCCTCACTTTATACTGTCCTGTCCCTTGATATCCGCCCGATTTCATGAGGCCTTCACCCATGTGTCCTTAAAACCTCCTCCTTGAGAGGAATTCACGACAAAACTGTCGGCAACGCGGGAAAAACGCGTCAGTCCGCTCGGCCAAACTTCAACCGAATCCTTCCCGGTCAGCACAAAGGCTCGCAGGTCCGCTTTTCGATAGACGGTTTCGTCGCCGTCCATCACCGGCAAATCAACAAAATCGATCACTTCCTGCACGATGAAGCGCCTCGGCTCCTTGCTAATGCGATCACGCCAGCCGGCAAGCGTTTCGCTGTCCATATCGCGTCCGAAGACAACACCGTAACCTCCGGCTTCCGCCACGTCCTTAATGACGAGCTTTTCAATGTTGGACAGCACGTACTCCCGATCTTTTTCAAAGAATGGCAGATAGGTGGGCGCATTTTTCAGGATCGCTTTTTCACCCAAATAGTATTCGACCATTTTGGGAACAAAGTAATAAATGCCTTTATCGTCGGCCACACCGTTGCCGGGCGCGTTGATGATCGCTACATTGCCCGATCGGTAGGCATCCATGATGCCCGGCACTCCGATGAGACTTTCAGGTAGAAACGTAAGCGGATCAAGATACTCATCGGAGATGCGACGATACACCGCTCCCACGCGAACTTTTCCTTGTGCGCAATCTCGATAGTAAAGGCAGTTATTTTCCACAAAAAGATCGTCGTTGACAGCCAACGCAAAGCCGGTCTTCTCCGCCAGATAACTGTGCTCGAAAAAAGCTGCGTTATAGCGTCCCGGCGTCATGACAACGCAGATGCCGTCGCAAGCCACGCTCTGCATCATGCAAGAGAGCATTTCGGGATATCGGCGGTTGTCAATGATGTTGGCTGTTCTAAATGTCTGAGGTGAAGCACGTCGGCAAATTTCGCGAGCAATCAGCGGATAGGATGCTCCGGACGGAATCCTCAGATTGTCTTCCAGAACGTACCAGCTCTTATCATGAGCCTGCACCAAATCAATGCCGGCAATGTGCGTGTAGACGCCTCCCGGCGGCGCAACGCCGTCGCATGCTTTTAAGAAGCCCGGAGAAGAAAACACAAACTCGGGAGGGATTACTCCATCCGTGATGATTCTCTTTTTTCCGTAGATGTCCAGCAAGAATGCGTTGAGCGCTCGAACACGTTGAGCCAAACCGGCTGAAAGTTCCTTCCAGTCGTCGGCTTCAATGGTTCTGGCAATCGGATCAAAAGGAAAGATCTGCTCGTGAAAACTGCCGTTTTTGTAGAGCCCGAATTTAACGCCGTAACGCGTGAGCATTTCATTAATAGAGGCACTGTTTCGAACGAGAGAATCCATGGCGAACTTTCCTGCGACGAAAAACGACACAAACTCTTTGGATTATCACTCACCCGACAGGCAAACCCGGCATTGTGCAAACCCAATCCGCACAAATTTTGGCCAGCGTCAGATTAATTAGGCACATTGCTTTAGAAAAAAGACTGCTGTCTTCCTTTCTTACGGGAAATCCAGGTCTGCCAAATGCCTGCCGACCACTCCAACCTGCGTCAGTTTTTTCTGACAAGAGTGGCGATAGCTGACGACCACTGACTTTGGACTGCGATTAGAACACTCATGTGCCCAAAATTTGAGCACACCGATAAGCCTCTGATTTTTCAAGCCTTGTTAAGTTATGCACAACTTTTGTCCACACATCTGTGCAAAACCCGACAAGGCTGATGACTCAACTTCTTGTTCCACGTTACCAAAGCGAGAAATCAGACTTGAATGAGAATATTTTCCGGTGCCACACCGCTTTCGAGCAGATGACGCCTGAAAAGCTTCAAAAGCAGATACGACTTGCAACAACGTCGAATACTGGTGATAACTCTCACCA
>UPZS01000029.1 GCA_900538905.1 uncultured Sutterella sp. | reverse complement strand
ACAGGACAGTGAAACGCTTCAGGGCCGATGATAGTTGGTTGTATTTCCAGTGAAAGTAGGTCACTGCCAGGCTAAATTATTAAAGCGAACCCCCGTTGGAGTCTCTCCTTCGGGGGTTTCGTCATTTCTGCGTTTGTACTCGGCAATCGGCTTGCCGCAGGTGTATCCTTTCGCCACCTTTTTTATCCAATCATCTGCGGAGATTTGGGAACATGTTGGAACTGCTTGAATATTTAGTGCTCGGTATCGGCGTGGGCACCGTCGGTGCGCTTCTCGGTTTAGGCGGCGGTTTTATTCTTGTTCCGATTTTCATGCTTTTCATGATTGCCCCGCACGGCAGCACCTTTACGACGGTGCAACAGGTGGTGGGAACCAGTCTTTTTGCTGTCTTCTGCAATGCCATTTCCGGTACATTTGCCTATATCAGACAGCGACGAATCCTGATGCGCGCGGCTGTTCCTTTTGCGCTGGCTACCTTGCCCGGTGCTTTCCTGGGCGGCTATCTTTCCGAGTGGTTTTCCGGGCCAGGCTTTTCGCTTGCCTTCGGCATCCTGATGGTCTTCATCGGTTACATCATGTATTCGAAGTCCCGCGGCAAGGCTGCCAACAAAAGCGTGGAGGACTGGGACCCTGCAACGGCGCGTTTCAATATGCCGCTTGGTATTCTGTGTTCTTTCTTTGTCGGATTCTTGTCTTCCATCTTCGGTATCGGTGGCGGCATTGTTCATGTTCCCATGATGGTTTTCGTCCTTGGGTTCCCGCCGCAGATTGCGGTTGCGACATCCACCTTCGTGCTTTTCGTGAGCGCTGTTATGGGGGTTTCGAGTCACGCGCTGCTCGGGCACATTATCTGGGGACCGGCCTTGATGATTGGCGCCGGTGCTGTCATCGGTGCTCAACTTGGTGCCAAAATCGCCAAAAAGAGTAAACCGAGACTGCTTGTGGTTTTGCTTTCGATTTTGGTCTTTTTGATCGGGCTGCAGTTCATCTGGAAAGGATCCGTCGGACTCGGCTGGTTCTGACAATGCATCAGGAAAGAGTCGCTCCAACGGACGGCTCTTTTCTTTTTGTGAACCTCAGTCTGACGTACTCAAAGAATTCTTGGGCAAAAGCAAAGCGGCCAATCCGATCAGCGGCAGGAAGGAAATCACGATGAACACGCTCCGCAGTCCCACAACGTCGGCTGCCGAGCCAAAAAGCGCTGTCGCAATGCCGCCCATACCAAAACTCACACCGAAGAAAACCCCCGAGATCAAGCCGACATGCGTCGGTGCGGCATTAAGCGCACAGACGAGAATGGCGGAAAAGGCCGATGACATGATGAACGACACGGCCAGAGCCAAAAAGACGAATATCTGAAGTCCGACGTGAGGAATCATGAGCGTGAACGGTGCGGCGCCGAGTATCGAAAAGAGAATGACGGCACGGCTGCCGAAGCGATCTGTCAGCGGGCCGCCGGCGATTGTCCCGATAGCGCTCATCGCCAGAAAGCCGAAAAGCACGTATTGGCTGGCCGATATGGTCATGCCGAATGTGTCGATCAAATAGAACGTCAGATAGTTCTGTAGGCAGGCAATGTAGACCTGTTTGGAGAACATCAACAAGAAGAGAACCACAAAGAGCACGGCAAGTGACCGACTGATCGAGCTTTGCACTGGATTTTGAAGGACTTGTCGTGACTGCCGCCTTTGCCGAGCAGCCGCCAATGTGCCGACCCTCAACATTACGATTGCAGCTAAGCCCGCGGCAATTCCAAACCAGGCAATGCTTGCCTGCCCGTAGGGAATCACAACGAAAGCGGCCGCGAGCGGCCCCAAAGCCATGCCGGCGTTTCCTCCGACCTGAAAGACCGATTGAGCCAATCCTTTGCGACCGCCGGACGCAAATTGAGCAATCCGTGTAGCTTCCGGATGGAACACGGCCGAACCGAATCCGAGAAAGGCTACGGCAAGGAGCATGGAAGCAAAAACGGATGCTTGTGACAAGGCCACCAGACCGACAAGCGTACTGCACATGCCGATGGCGAGCATGTACTTGGTCGGGTGTTTGTCTGTTGTGAGTCCGACCAAGGGCTGAAGCAGCGAGCTTGTAACCTGAATCACCAAAGTGATGAGTCCCACTTGCGTGAACGTCAGGCCGTGCGCGTCGCGCAGAATCGGCAGCGCAGCAGGAATTACCGATTGGATGCCATCGTTTAGGAAATGTCCGAGGCAGACCAAAAAGAGCAGACCGTAGGCGGTTTGCTCCGCTGTTTTTGTTGGATGGTCGGCTTTTGTCAGACGTTGCGAGGGCATTTTGATTGTTCCAACACCGGTGTTATACGGCACACTCGGGCCGTGTTGTCATGGTTTTGTCATCTAAGCATAGCGATCTTGTCATTTACCGAGCGCACACTGCGCGCCGAGAATCCCTCGACAAAATCATATTCCTTCAAGACAACAACGAGCCATGGAACACTATTACATTGCCTTGCTGGTCTTTTTGGGCCTGCTGGCTGTTTTTGATCTATTCGTGGGCGTCAGCAACGACGCCGTCAACTTCCTCAATTCTGCTCTCGGGTGCCGCATCGCCTCGTTTAAAACGACGATGTTCGTTGCGAGCATCGGCGTGATGTTGGGCGCCACCTTCTCCTCGGGGATGATGGAAATTGCCCGCTCCGGCGTCTTCAATCCGCAAATGTTCACCTTCAACGAAATCATGGTGATTTTCTTTGCGGTTATGGTCACGGACATTATTCTGCTTGACACCTTCAATTCACTCGGTCTGCCGACTTCGACGACCGTGTCGATCGTGTTCGAATTGCTTGGCAGTGCACTTGCCGCAGCTGCCTTTACGTTGCTGGCCGACGGTAAATCGCTGGCTGATGTGGCGGAATACATCAATAGCTCTCGGTCGCTCACGATCATTTCGGGCATCCTGATTTCGGTGGCGGTGGCATTCGTTGCCGGCACTGTCGTGCAATACATTGCCCGACTGATCTTCACGTTCAATTTCGAAAAAATGTATCGCCGCATCGGCGGCGTCTACGCGGGGTTGGCTATCACGGCCATTTTCTACTTCCTAGTCATGAAGGGCGCCAAGGGCGCGAGCTTCATGCGCCCCGAATGGATTGACTTCATGAGCAACAACACGCTGCCGATTGTGGCAACGCTCTTTGTGGTGCTCTCGATTGTCTTCCAGCTTCTGATTCTTGTTGCCAACGTCAACGTCTTCAAGATCATCATTTTGGCCGGCACCTTTGCTCTGGCATTTGCTTTTGCCGGCAACGACCTTGTCAACTTCGTGGGCGTGCCGCTTGCTGCTCTGGACTCCTACAACGAGTGGGTTGCTTCCGGTGCCGCTGCAGACACCTTCACGATGGAAGGACTGCTTAAGCCTACGGTTGCCAACACATTCCTGCTGCTGTTGGCAGGCCTTGTGATGGTGCTCACGCTGTGGTTCTCCAAGAAAGCCCAGATTGTGATTCAAACCTCAATCAATCTGTCTTCGAGCAATTCCGGGGAACACGAACAGTTCGGCAGTTCTCTGCCCGGTCGCATGATCGTGCGCGCCAGCATGGGCTTTGGCCGGCTTGTGAATCAATTCATTCCGATGGGTGTCAAAAAGGGTATCGACAGCCGTTTTGAGCCCAAGAAGTTACAGCATGGCGAAACACCGCTGCCTTTTGACTACGTTCGCGCCTCGATCAACCTGGTCGTAAGTGCCGTATTGATTGCTTCCGCGACAAGCCTGAAGCTTCCGTTGTCGACGACGTACGTGACCTTTATGGTTGCGATGGGCTCGAGCTTTGCCGACGGCGCCTGGGATCGTGAAACCGCCGTTTATCGTATCTCGGGTGTGTTGACCGTGATCAGCGGCTGGTTTATCACGGCGCTTTGCGCTTCGACTATGGCTGCAGTCGTTTGCTGGCTGACGCTCTGGGGCGAGGGTATTGTCGCCTTGATCTTTGCCGTGGGTTCTGTGTTCCTGCTCGTACGATCCAACCTTAAGGCCAAGCTCGATACGGTGGATATGCGTGCCGATCTTGATACGCGTTATGACGCTCATAAGATGCAGCAACTTGTTGAAGAGCGCACGGAAGTCAACTTTGAAAAGACGGTTGCCGTCTTCGGAGAACTGGTTGATAAGTTCCTGGCTGACAAAGAGTCCGATCTGCGGCAGATCAAGACGGACAGCAATGAGTTGTTCGACAAGATGAGTGCGGATCGCGGCCTCTACTATCGTATGGCCAACTCAAGTTTCAAGCCTACCAACAAGGACTTTGACGCACGCTATTGCTACTACCGCATATCGACCAATATGCGCGAAGTCGGTCGTTCGCTGCAATCTCTGGCAAAACTTGCGACCGATCACGTCGCCAACCGCCATCGTATTTACCAGGGGGAACTGAAGAACGAACTGCAAAATCTGGCGCAGTATCTCAAGCAGATCTCGACCGGAGAAGGCGGCAAGCTGAATTTGCGCAACGTCATGCTGCATGCCGATGAGGCGAGCAACCGTATCGATGCGCTGCAGGCTGAACTTCTGCGTCGCATTCCGGATGATAAGTTGTCGGTACGCGGCTGTGAGCTCTACCTGAATTTCCTCGTGTTTGCACGAGAGTTCATCAACCGCTGCTCCATCGTTGCGGTGCTGTCAGGGCAGTTGGATGAGATAGCTCAACGACAACAGTAAAGGCAAAGACAGCTGCTGCTGGCTTTGATAACGAGAAGCGTCGATCTTCGGATCGGCGCTTTTTTGCTGAGTGCGCCAGAGTTACCTCTGTATCGCAAAAGTTCGTTATGTTTTGGGGTGGCGGAGAAGTCGCATCAGTGTTTTACATGACGCTACGAGAGAACCCGCATTCGTTGAAATAAATTTTAAAAATCAAGTTTGCAAAAACAAAAAAACGCGACACCGAAGTGACGCGCTCTTTTCTTTCTGCAACCCTCTAAAAGAAGAGGTGGCTCCCCGAGTTGGGCTCGAACCAACGACCCACGGATTAACAGTCCGTTGCTCTACCGACTGAGCTATCGGGGAATGCAGAACCGGAACTATATAGGTGTTTTTAGGTTTTGGCAAGTTTTTTTCGAAGAAAATTTGCTCTTTGCTTCACCTTCAAGCAAAAACCATGCTCGATTTGGATGTAAGTCCATGAATTTTAAAGACTTATAACGACAATTCAAACTAAGTGCTTTTTTGAAAAAAAAGCCGCCGCCTGACAAGCCAGGCGACGGCGGGAAGGCAAATCAACCTGCTGAAGCGGTTTTAGAGCACTTCGGCAATGGATTTGGCGACGTATTCCACATTGCGGGTGTTGAGTCCGCAGATGCAGATGCGGCCGTTTTTAACGGCATAAATGCCATAGTCGGCGGCCAGTTTTTCAACTTGTTCGGGAGTCAATCCCGTAAAGGAGAACATGCCGGCCTGGCGCGTCACGAAGCTGAAGTCGCGCTTGGCGCCGAGACGAGCCATTTCATCGGCCAAAGCCTTACGCATCGAGCGGATGCGTTCGCGCATGCCGCCGAGTTCTTGCTTCCAGTGAGCGTATTTTTGAGGATCGGAAAGCACGCGTTCAACAATGTAGGCGCCGTGAGCAGGCGGGTTGGAGTAATTGCAGCGCACCACGGCCTTTAGCTGCGTCATGACGATGTCGGCTTCGGTCTTGCTCTGGCAGACGACTGTCAAAGCGCCGATGCGTTCGTTGTAGAGGTTAAACGACTTGGAGAACGACGTGGCGACCAGGAAGCTCATGCCGGAGGCGGCAAACATGCGAATGGCGGTGGCGTCTTCGTCCAGACCGTCGCGGAAGCCCTGATAGGCCATGTCAAGGAAGGGGGTAAGGCCACCCTTTTGGCAGATCTCGATGACGACCTTCCACTGTTCTTCGTTGAGATCATAGCCGGTCGGGTTGTGGCAGCAGGAGTGCAATACAACGAGAGTCTTGGCAGGCAATGCCTTGAGGTCCTCGACCATGGCATCGAAATTGAGGCTGTTGGTGGAGGCGTCGTAGTAGCGATAGGGCTTGATTTCGTAGCCAGCCATGCCGAGGATGGCATTGTGATTGCCCCAGGTGGGCAATGACGTGGAAGCAACACGTTCACCGCAGATGTGGAACATGAAATCCATGCCGACCTTCAGTGCGCCCGTGCCGCCCAGAGTCTGGATCGTGGCGGCGCGCCCCGACAGAACGATCTCGCTGTCGGCACCGAAGACCATCTGCTGAACATGTGCGCCGTAGCCGTCCAGACCACTGATGGGCAGATAGCTGTGCGGAATGCAAGCTTCGGCGAGGGCCGTTTCGGCTTCCTTAACGACATCGAGAACGGGCGTGACGCCTTCATCGGTCATGTAGGCGCCCACCCCGAGATTCACTTTCTGAGGACGGGGATCCTGGCGGTAGCGCTGTGTCACGCCAAGGATCGGATCGGCAGGTGCAGCAACGAGGCTGCTGAACAAAGCATCGGACATATGCATCCCTGTGTAGTTGTTGTTGAAAATTTTTCGTCCAATTGGTCCGGCCGGCTGTAAACGTACGTCTAAGCCGACGGCAACAACTAATATTAGACCTTCAGGCTGCATGCGGTTTGTTTTGAGCGTTAGAAATTAGCCGTATGCGCTCTTTCTGTGTTTGTTGAGAATTGTATTTGTGACTCAGATTCTGACTTTTGAGCATTCTCCGTTTGAATTGCACGCGGAGTTCGATCCTGCCGGTGATCAGCCTACGGCGATTTCCAAACTTACCGAAGGCCTTCGGGAGGGCTACAGCGCGCAGACGCTTTTGGGCGTTACCGGGTCAGGCAAGACCTTTACGATGGCTAACATCATTGCGCGCCTGGGAGTACCAGCCATCGTGATGGCGCCCAACAAGACGCTTGCGGCGCAGCTCTACAGTGAAATGCGTGAGTTCTTCCCGAACAATGCTGTCGAATACTTCGTTTCCTACTACGACTACTATCAGCCCGAAGCCTATGTGCCGGCGCGCGATCTTTTCATTGAAAAGGATTCGGCCGTCAATGAGCATATCGAACAGATGCGGCTTGCAGCCACCAAATCCATTCTCGAACGTCGCGATACGGTAATCGTGGCGACGGTCTCGGCCATCTACGGCATCGGCAAGCCCGAAAGCTACACACAGATGCGACTGATTCTGCGCACGGGAGACACGAAGGAACGCAAGGATCTCATCAGCCAGCTCGTCAAGATGCAGTACAAGCGCAATGACATGGAGTTTTTGCGCGGTACGTTTCGCGTAAGGGGCGATACGATCGACATCTTTCCTGCCGAGCACGCCGAAGTTGCCGTGCGCGTCGAGCTTTTTGACGACGAAGTCGAAGCGGTGGTTCTCTTTGATCCCTTATCCGGTCAAGTGCGCCAGCGAGTGCCGCGCTTTGTTGTTTATCCGGCAAGCCACTACGTGACGCCGCGCGACGAGATCGTTCGGGCGATGGAGGGCATCAAGGCAGAACTCAAGGAACGGTTAGACGAGCTATACAGAGACAATAAGCTCGTAGAAGCGCAGCGCTTGCAGCAAAGAACGCTTTTTGACCTGGAAATGCTCGATCAGGTGGGCTTTTGCAAGGGCATCGAAAACTATTCGCGTCACCTCACGGGGCTTGCTCCCGGAGAAGCTCCGCCGTGTCTCATCGACTATCTTCCCGCCGACAGCATCATGTTTTTTGACGAAAGTCACGTGATGATGGGGCAGTTGGGCGGTATGTATCGAGGCGACCGCTCGCGAAAGGAAACGCTCGTGCAGTATGGGTTTCGTCTGCCTTCGGCGCTGGACAACCGACCGCTTCGCTTTGACGAATTCGAGCGCAAAATGCGCCGCTCGATCTTTGTGTCGGCAACGCCGGCCGCATACGAACTGGAAAAAAGCGCTCAAATCGTTGAACAAGTGGTGCGCCCGACGGGGCTCGTGGACCCGGAAGTGGAAGTTCGTCCGGCGCTCACGCAGGTCGATGATGTGCTTTCCGAGGTCAACGAACGTGCCGCTCAGGGCGAGCGCGTGCTGGTGACAACGCTTACCAAACGCATGGCCGAGGAGTTAACGGAATATCTGCGCGAACACAATGTGCGCGTGCGCTATTTGCACTCTGATATTGACACGGTTGAGCGCGTGGAAATTATTCGGGATCTGCGCGCGGGTGTCTTTGATGTACTTGTGGGCATCAATCTGCTGCGCGAAGGACTGGACATCCCGGAAGTGTCGCTTGTGGCCATTCTTGACGCGGATAAAGAAGGTTTCCTGCGATCAACCAGATCACTGATCCAGACTATCGGTCGCGCGGCCCGCAACGTGCGCGGCAAGGCAATTCTGTATGCCGATACGATGACGGACTCCATGCGACAGGCCATTGATGAAACCGAACGTCGCCGTGCTAAGCAAAAGGACTACAACCGCGAACACGGCATCACGCCCAAGAGCGTCGTCAAGGAAGTGCGTGACATCATCGACGGCGTCTACAGGCCTGACGCCAGCGCACAGGACGAAGGCAAGATCAAAGGACTCGACATCAAGGACGACAAGAGTCTGGCCAAGGAAATCAAGGAAACCGAAAAGAAAATGCTTGCCTGCGCGCGCGATCTCGATTTCGAACAGGCGGCCGTTCTTCGCGACCGTCTCGAGGCGTTGAAGCGCCTTGCCTTTGGTACCGACGGCAAAACAAGTGTGGAAGAGCGTGTTTAGCGTGACAGCAATCGGGCGGCCAATTCGGGAAGTTCTGAAACCTGTCTGGCCAACGCGGCCGCACCCCAGTCGGAAACGGCCGCGCCGCTGCCGGTGTAGCCCCAGGTAGCGGCAATGAAGGGTACGCCTGCGTTGGCGGCTGCCTGAGCGTCACGAGCGTCGTCGCCCACATAAACGGTTTCGCAAGCCGCATAGCCCAATGTTTCCATTGCATGGAGCAAAGCGTCCGGCGCGGGTTTTGCGGCGGCAAAACTTTGCCCTGACAGAATGCAGGCGGCGTTCTTCGCGATGCCTTTGGCTTCGCACAGAGGACGGGCAAGCTCAATTGCTTTGTTGGTCACAATGCCCCAATCAAACCCGGTTTGACGCAATTGCGAGAGCATCTCGGCAACGCCTTCAAAAAGCGTGCTGTCTTGTACCATAATCTGCGCGTAGTGCGCCAGAAAATCGCGCTTGGCAGCTCCAAAGGCAACGGCATCTGTGGGCATGCGCAGTCCCGCCCAGATCAGCCCTGCCGCACCGCGTCCGCAATGTTCCCTGAGTGCTTCGTAGGGAAGCGGCGCAAGTCCCGCGCGGGTTCTAAGAAAATTGGCCGAGTGGGCCAGCCCCGGGGCGCTGTCCATCAACGTTCCGTCCAGATCAAACAAAATCAGTCCGCGCAAGGCGATACTCCTCAAGATTCAGGCGGGCAAAAAAAGCCCCGCACAACAGCAAGGATTGTACGGGGCGTAGCGTCAGGCTAGGAAATTAATTCGGTCAGGATTTTTTCCCGAAGCCCGTGACGTGCAAAGCACGCAGGATGTTTTGAGGACCGCTGTGCGAGACAGGCTTGTCCGCCTTGAGGTCGGGTTTACCGTCAGTTTTGTCTTCACTCTTGGCGCGGTCACACAGGTCGTTGAGTTCGTGCTGTAACACGGCCACGATACTGTAGCGATTGACCAATTCGCGGGCGAACTGCAGGAAGTTGAGGTAAAGCTCGCAGCCGCGCATCGAGATGTTTTCCGTAGCAATCGATGAGAGCAGGTTTTCCTGCATGCGGTCGATTTCCAGAATGATGTCGTTGCCGTTGAGTTTCACCGATTCAAGCGCGTGGCGTCCCTTGACGGCGCGGCCGAGCTTTTGCAGGTCGCTTGCCAATTGGATCAGATTGGCCTTGAGTTCACCCTTATAGACGCGGTGACGGTTGGCGATGTGATCCTTCACGGTCGTCGTGAGCTTTTGCAGGTTGCTGCCTACTTCACGCATACCGGTGTAGGCGCGGTAGTAGCAATAGCGCGCGTCGCGGTCAAGCTTCGTGTCGGACTTGCGCTGCTGGGCCATGTCGTAATAGATACTGCGTTCGCGGCTCAGCATATCGAAGAAGTCGGCTGATTCGCTCTTGATTTTGCGCAAAGCAGATTCGTTGTCGTTGAGGAAGGCCTTCACGGTGGCTTCGTACAGATCCACGGAGTGCTGCAGATGCACGCCGACCGTATCGTTGATGGCGTCGCGTACCGAGTAGCAGTCGTCGTTTTTCAGGCGCAGTTCCTTTTGTTCGGCCGAGTGCGACTTCAGGAAGTTGGAGCGCACCAGGAGCGTGAGCACAAAGAGCATGAGGGCAACCATCATATAGGTGCCGCCCATCATCACCATCACGCAGACGATGGCAGCTGCCGAGCAGGCGGTAAAGGCCGTCAGGAACCAACCGCTGATGACGGTGAGCACACCCGAAATGCGGTAAACAGCCGTTTCACGATCCCATGCGCCGTCGGCAAAGCTCGAGCCCATTGCCACCATGAAGGTCACGTAGGTGGTGGACAAAGGCAGCTGAAGACTGGTCGCGGAGGCAATCAGGATGGAACTGAGGACCAGGTTGACGGAAGCGCGGACATAGTCGAAGGGCAGCGGCTGTTCGTTGCGCTCGAGCTTACGGGGCTTGAAGCGAGAATGCAAAGCCCCCTGAAGGCGCATCGGCAGAATCTGACGAATGACCGAACCGAGCGTCATGGAGCTGCGCACGATCATGCGGCCGGGCAGGGAGCTGCCGAACTGTTCGTGTTCGCCTTGCTGACTCGAAGACAGGTTGATTGAGGTCTGCACCACGCGGTGGGCTTTTTTGGAGAACCACAGCGTGAGCACCATGATCAAACCGGACAGGAGCAGGAAGATCGTGGCGGCCTTGCTGCCTTTTTCGGCAAGGCTTGTCATCATAAAGGTGTCGCCGTCGGTGCCGTTGGCCATGAAGTCGCGTACGGCATCAAGAGCGGCAAGCGGCACACCGACGAAGTTCACCAAGTCGTTGCCGGCAAACGCGAAAGCAAGCGAGAAGGTGCCGCTCAGAATGACGATTCGGAAGATGTTGAAGTTGATTGTCCAAAGCAAAATGGAAAACAAAATGGACAATCCGATGAAGAGCGTCAAAAGGATGGCGGAGGTATTGGCGTCGATCCACGCGATCCATTCGGGCTGCATGAAGCTCGCACCCTTGGCGCCTTTCATGACGAGGAAGTAGAAGATGGCCGTGAGGCAGAAGCCGCCGAAGATGCCGCCGATGCGGCGATACATGGCTTCAAAGTGGAAGGTAAAGAGCAAACGCATCAGGTACTGCACGACCATGCCCGAGACGAAGGCAACGCCTACGGAAATCAAGATACCTGAGATGATCGTCAGTGCCTTGGCCGTGTTGATGTAATCAACAACGGCCGCGAAGTTGCCGTCGGCAACGTAAATCTTGTAGAGAGCGGCGGCAAGGGCGCTGCCGAGCAGCTCGAAGATGATGGAAACGGTGGTGGAAGTGGGGAGCCCCAGAGAATTGAACGTGTCCAGCAGAAGCACGTCGGCGATCATGACGGCAAAGAAGACAATCATGATCTCGTTGAATGTGAACATCTGCGGATGAAAGACACCGGATCGGGCAATCTCCATCATGCCGGAGGAGAAGGTGGCGCCGAGCAGCACACCGAGACTGGCTACCCACATTGTGGTGCGAAAGCGAGCAATACGGCAGCCTAAAGCGGAATTGAGGAAGTTAACGGCGTCGTTGCTGACGCCTACGAACAAGTCAAAGCACGCCAGCACGGCTAGAAAGCCGAGGACGACCAAATAAAAATCAGACATTTGAGCACGGATGGGTTGTTGACAACTCAATAGAAAAGTTTTGCAGATGTTTATGACAGATTTATGACAAAGTTGTCACAAATCCGTCATTGAGCTGTCACACTCATCAGTCGCACTCGCAAAAAAGCCTGCGGTTTGGACGTTCCGCAGGCTTTGAGACGAAAATTTGAAGTTCGTCAGGCAAGCGAGGCCTTCTTGGTTTTGCGCTTGGCTGCCGCACGCGCTTTGCTCTTGCGCTTGGCGTCCTTGGCGCTGGCGGGTTTGCCCAAAGCGAGCTTCTTTTTCTTGTCGGCGGGCTTTTTGATGCCGCGTGCGCCCGGGTCAGACTTGGCGCGCAGCTGCGCCAGGCCGATATCCTCTTCGTTCTTTTCAACGGGAGGACGATAAAAGACGAGCATCTTGCCGATTTCCTGAATGCGGGCGGCGCCGAGTTCGTCGGCCACCGTGTGGTAAATTTCGTCGCGTTCTTCGCGATCGTCTCCGGCCACATGCACCTTGACGAGGCCATGATCGTCGAGCGCGCGCTCGATTTCTTTCAAGACGGCCGGCGTCATGCCTTTTTCTCCGATCAGCACGAGCGGATTCAAGTGATGGGCGTCGGCGCGCAGGCGCAGTCTTTCGTTACGCTCTAAAATTAGTTCTGTCATTGTTAAATATTTAAATATGCGTCTTTGTACCTAAAAAAGTCGTGCAGGACGCATTTTATTTGTTTTCATGCCCAAATCCCTAAAAAAACTACGTTCCAACCGCGCTTGGATCGAGCGCCACATCAACGATCCTTTCGTAAAAAAGAGTCGCCGCGAGGGCTATCGTGCCCGCTCCGTTTATAAACTCACGGAACTCGACGATACCGAACACCTCTTTCGCCCCGGTATGAACGTGGCTGATCTCGGCAGCGCCCCGGGCAGCTGGACGCAGATCGTGCGCGAGCGACTCACCGACAAAAACGGCGAATTGAAGGGCCGCATTATCGCCATGGACATCCTGCCGATGGAGCCCATCGACGGGGTGACGTTTCTGCAGGGGGACTTCCGCGAGCAGGCAGTTGCCGACAAGCTCAATGAAATTCTCGGCGGGGACAAGCTTGACGTCGTGATCAGCGACATGGCACCGAACCTATCAGGCATTGCCATGGTCGACGCCAACGCCAGTCTCCTTCTCAATGAACTCGCGCTTGACTTTGCCGTTGAGCACCTCAAGCCCGAAGGCGTCTTTGTCACCAAGGCTTTTCAGGGGTCGGGTTACTCTCAGTTCATTGAAAACTGTAAGAAGCATTTCGTGAGTGTGGCGCAGCGCAAACCCGAGGCAAGCCGCAATTCGAGTGCGGAAATGTACGTGGTGGCCCGTCGCCTGAAGCAAAAGTAAGCGTCTCGAGCAAACTTTGTTAACCAATCTCAGGCATTGACCCAGGACATTTGTCCGGGTTTTGCTATAGGCTTAACGTGCTTCGGTGTCGGCATCTATTTCGTGTCAAAAGACGCCACTGACCATTTTTTATTTTGATTCGAGACAGGACGGTCTGGCTTTTGGGGGGCCGTCCGCACAAGACAGAGGAATATCTTGGACAACAGAATGATCGGCCGCGTAGCGGTTTGGTTGCTCATCGCTTTTGTACTCTTTACTGTTTTCCGGCAGTTCGACAATTCGGCCACAGCGCCCATGAACGCCGAACAGACGAGCTACACGCAGTTCATGCAGGATGCCAAGGACGGCAAGATTCGCCGCGTGGACGTGCAGGGCCGCAAGATCACGGTGACGCCTGTTGAAGGCGCTTCCTACGTGATTACAAGCCCGGGCGACCTGTGGATGGTTGACGATCTGCGTAAAAACGGCGTGCAGGTCTTCGGCAAGCCCGAAGAAGAACCGTCGTTTTTGCAGACAATTCTTGTGAGCTGGTTCCCGATGCTGCTTTTGATCGGCGTGTGGATTTTCTTCATGCGTCAAATGCAGGGCGGCAAGTCGGGCGCCTTTTCGTTTGGCAAGAGCAAGGCGCGCATGCTTGACGATTCGGCCAATAAAGTGCGCTTTGCCGATGTGGCAGGGTGCGACGAAGCCAAGGAAGACGTGCAGGAAGTCGTGGAGTTTCTGCGCGATCCGTCGCGGTTTCAGCGTTTGGGCGGCCATATTCCGCGCGGCATTCTGCTCGTGGGTTCGCCCGGTACCGGCAAAACCTTGCTTGCCAAAGCCATTGCCGGTGAAGCCGGCGTGCCGTTTTTCTCGATTTCCGGCTCTGACTTCGTGGAAATGTTCGTAGGCGTGGGCGCGGCCCGCGTGCGCGACATGTTTGAAAACGCCAAGAAAAACGCCCCCTGCATTATCTTTATCGACGAAATCGATGCGGTGGGCCGCCAGCGTGGCGCAGGTCTTGGCGGCGGCAACGACGAGCGCGAACAGACGCTCAACCAGATGCTTGTGGAAATGGACGGCTTTGAAACCGGCACCAACGTCATCGTCATTGCCGCAACCAACCGCCCGGATGTGCTTGATCCTGCCTTGATGCGTCCGGGGCGCTTTGACCGTCAGGTCGTGGTGCCGTTGCCCGACATCCGCGGTCGCGAACAGATTCTCAACGTGCACATGAAAAAGGTGCCGATCGGCTCCGACGTGCAGCCCGACGTGATTGCACGCGGTACGCCGGGCTTCTCCGGTGCCGATCTTGCCAACCTCGTTAACGAAGCCGCTCTTTTTGCCGCACGCCGCAACGGTCGCGTGGTGGAAATGAACGACTTTGAATTGGCCAAGGACAAGATCATGATGGGGGCGGAGCGCCGCTCCATGGTGATGACCGAAGACGAGCGCCGCAATACGGCCTATCACGAATCCGGTCACGCGCTGGTTGCCAAGCTTCTGCCCAAGTCGGATCCGGTGCACAAGGTGACGATCATCCCGCGCGGCCGAGCGCTCGGCGTGACGATGCAGTTGCCCGAAGAAGATCGTTACTCGTACGATCGCGACTATCTGCTTACCCGCATCGCCATCCTCTTCGGCGGTCGCATTGCCGAAGAAGTGTTCATGAATCAGATGACGACCGGGGCGAGCAATGACTTTGAGCGTGCCTCTCAGCTTGCTCGCGATATGGTGATGCGTTACGGCATGAGCGACAAGATGGGCGTGATGGTCTATGCCGAAAACGAGGGTGAGGTCTTCCTCGGCCGTTCGGTGACGAAGACCACGCACATTTCGGAAAAGACAATGCAGCAGGTTGATGCTGAAATCCGCCGCATTCTCGACGAACAATACAAGCGTGCGCGAGACCTCATTGAAGGCCATCAGAAGGAAATGCACCGCATGGCCAAGGCTCTTTTGGATTGGGAAACGATTGACGGCGATCAGATTGACGACATTCTTGCCGGCAATGAGCCGCGTCCGCCCAAGTCTCCGATGACGGGAACGGCCAAGCCCGAACCTCGAAAGGAAGAAAAGGTTGAGGAGCCGATGCAGGAAGCCAAGGCTCCCGCGGATGATGTTCCTCACGAAGCACATGCTTCGGACAAAGAAGAGCCGAAATAATTAGCGTTATCGAATCATTTGACGGCGGGCAAGTCCCGCCGTTTTTTTGAAAGGACACAATCGTGCAGACAGAAATTTGCGCGCGGGCCACAACCTGGCAATGTCGGGATCGCCTACTGGATCTCACGCGACCGCTCATCATGGGCATCGTGAACGTGACGCCCGATTCGTTTTCCGACGGCGGCACGCACAACGAATTTGAAGCGGCTGTGGCTTGGGGCAAGCGTTTGGCCGAACAAGGTGCCGACATTCTGGATGTCGGCGGAGAATCAACCCGTCCGGGAGCATCTGAGGTCAGCGTTGAAGAAGAGATCCGCCGCGTGGTACCTGTGGTGCGGGCGCTTGCGCAGGAGGGGCTGTCTGTGTCGGTTGATACGAGTAAGCCCGAAGTGATGCAGGCCAGCCTCGAGGCCGGCGCATGCATTCTCAATGACATTCGCGCGTTTGAATTGCCCGGCGCCGAAGATGTGGCCGCGCGAAGCGGTGCGGGGCTCGTGATCATGCATATGCAGGGCACGCCGCAGACGATGCAAAACCGTCCCGACTACGAAGATTTGCTCGGCGAAATCGAAACTTATCTCAGGCGCCGTGAAGAGGCGCTTTTGATCAAAGGCGTCAAGCCGGCGCAAATCTGTTGGGACGCGGGTTTCGGTTTCGGAAAGACGTTTGAACACAACTTCAGCATTTTGAAGCACACCGAACGTTTTGTGGCAAGCGGTCGTCCGTATCTCATGGGGCTGTCGCGCAAAACTTCGATCGGTACCGCAACGAACCAAGCCGATCCTTCCAAACGTATCGTTTCGAGCGTAGCGGGAGCCTTGCTTGCCGCCGAGCGCGGCGCTCAAATTGTTCGCGTGCACGACGTACGGGAAACCCGGGAGGCTTTTGATGTTTGGCAGGCCCTGCAGGCGGCTCGCTAAAATTAAAAAATTCGAGTTTTGCAGCAAGCGCGTTGAGCGTTTGACGAAAGGATTGAGAAAAAATGGCAAGACAGTTTTTTGGAACCGACGGCGTACGCGGTACGGTAGGTGAAGCTCCGATTACGCCGGACTTTGTGTTGTTGCTTGGGCAGGCGGCCGGCCGCGTGTTTGCCCGACACAGTAAAACGGCTCGCGCCACGGTTCTGATCGGCAAAGATACGCGCGTGTCGGGATACATGCTTGAAGCCGCGCTGCAGGCGGGTTTTTCGGCTGCCGGCGTGGATATTGTGCTGTGCGGTCCGGTACCGACGCCTGCCGTTGCCTATCTCACCCGTGCTTTGCGTCTGGATGCGGGCGTGGTGATCAGTGCAAGCCACAATCCCTACCATGACAACGGCATCAAATTCTTCTCGGCCGGCGGTACCAAATTACCCGATGCGGTCGAAGAGGAAATCGAGGCCGAAATTGCCAAGGGCTATCAATGCGTGGCCAGCGATGCGCTGGGGAAAGCCTATCGACTCGATGATGCCTGCGGTCGTTACGTCGAATTCTGCAAGAGCACGTTCCCGACCGGTCTCGACCTCAAAGGCATGAAGCTTTATCTCGATTGCGCGCACGGAGCGGCGTATCACGCGGCTCCTTCGGTGTTCCATGAACTGGGTGCCGACATTGTGTCCGACGGTGTTGAACCGGACGGCTTTAACATCAACCGTGACGTCGGCGCCACACATACGGACGATTTGGCCGAAAGAACGGCTAAGGCGGGCGCAGATTTGGGGTTGGCTTTTGACGGTGACGCCGATCGCTTGATCATGGCCGACAATCAGGGCAACGTCTACAACGGTGACGCGCTTTTGTACGTTATGGCGCGCGAGCGTATTCAAACGATGGGCAAATCATCGGGCGTCGTGGGGACGCTGATGACCAATTTCGCGTTGGAAAAACGGTTTGCCGAACTCGGCATCCCGTTTGAGCGTGCCAAGGTGGGCGATCGCTACGTGATGGAAAAGCTGCTCGAAAAGGGGTGGCTTTACGGCGGCGAAAGCTCAGGACATTTGATTGCGCTTGATTGCCAGACTACGGGCGACGGCATTGTGAGCGCTTTGCAGGTTTTGGCGGCCGTTGTCTCGAGCGGAAAGGATCTGGCCCAACTCACGGCCGATTTGCAGTTGATGCCGCAGGTCCTCATCAATCGCCGCATTGCAAAAGGCTATGACTGGAAGGGCAACGAAAAGTTTGCTGCTGCGATCAAGGCCTGTGAAGCGGAGCTCTCCGGCAGCGGACGCGTGCTGATCCGTCCGTCGGGAACCGAGCCGCTGTTGCGCATCATGGTTGAAGCGCAGGACAAGGAAGTGGCCCGACAGTTGGCCGAGCGTATGGCTCAGGCGTTGGATTAGTCAAAAATGTTCAGCCGCAGGAGGCATTGTGATGCCCAACCTGCGGCAGATCATTTCCGCCGTTTTCCTTTCCTGTAAAATTCCCCGAATTGTTGCGGGTGCAACACCCGCGGATTTGTTGTGCCCGCAAAACACGGTTGCACGACTCTTGGATAAGACTCACACATATCTCTATGAAACCCGACACTTACATGACGGCCGCCGAGATTCGTACGGCTTTTCTGAAGTTCTTCGAGAGCAAGGGACACCCCATTGTGGCTTCGAGCCCCGTGGTCCCGCAAGACGACCCGACGCTGCTGTTTACCAACGCGGGGATGAACCAGTTCAAGGATAATTTCCTTGGTTTGGATAAGAGCCTGCAGCGTGCAACGACGGCTCAGAAGTGCATCCGCGCCGGCGGCAAGCACAACGACTTGGACAATGTCGGGTACACGGCTCGTCACCACACGTTTTTTGAAATGCTCGGCAATTTCAGCTTCGGCGACTATTTCAAGCGTGAAGCCATTGCCTGGGCCTGGGAACTGCTCACGAAGGTTTATAAGCTTCCGGCCGAACGCCTCTGGGTGACGGTCTATATCGAAGACGACGAAGCCTACGACATCTGGAATAAAGAAATCGGCGTGCCTGCGGAGCGCATTGTGCGCATCGGAGACAATAAGGGTGCCCGCTACATGTCCGACAATTTCTGGATGATGGGCGACACCGGCCCCTGCGGTCCGTGCTCGGAAATCTTCTTTGACCGCGGCCCCAAGATTCAGGGAGGCCCTCCGGGAAGCCCCGACGAAGACGGCGACCGTTACATGGAAATCTGGAACCTGGTGTTTACGCAGTTTAACCGCGACACGGCAGGCAACATGAACCGTCTGCCCAAGCCCAACATCGATACCGGCATGGGCTTGGAACGTTTGGCATCCGTTTTGCAACAAGTCGACACCAACTACGATATTGATCTCTTCCAAAATCTGATGCGTGCTGCGAAGCAAGCCGTTGAAGAGGCCGGTGCCGAAAATGTCGATCCGCAGAGCCCGTCTCTCAAGGTGATCGCCGACCACATCCGTTCCTGCGGCTTTGCCGTGGCCGACGGCGTCAAGCCCGGCAACGAGGGGCGTGCTTACGTGATTCGTCGCATCTGCCGTCGTGCGATCCGCCACGGCTACAAGCTCGGCGCCCGCGGTCCGTTCTTCTACAAATTGATCGAGCCGCTTGCCCGTGAAATGGGCGATATCTATCCGGAAATCAAGAATCCGAGGATTGCCGAAGTGATTCGTGCCGAAGAGGAACGTTTCCTGCAGACGCTCTCCAACGGCATGCAGATTCTTGACGAAGCTATGGCCGAATGCAAGGACGGAGTGCTGCCGGGCGACATCGCCTTTAAGCTGCACGACACCTATGGCTTCCCGGTGGATCTGACGGGAGACGTGTGCCGCGAACGCGGTTTGACGGTCGATACCGAAGGCTTTGAAGCCTGCATGCTCGAGCAGAAGAACAAGGCACGTGCCGCCGGCAAATTCAAGATTGCCGCCGACGTACTCTTTACGGGCGACAACAACGAATTTGTGGGTTACGACACGCTCGAAGTTCCGCAAGCCAAGGTGCTGGCGGTTTACAAGGACGGCATTCAGGTTGAAGCGGCTCAGGCCGGCGACGACGTTCTTGTCATTCTCGACAAGACTCCGTTCTACGCTGAAATGGGCGGACAGGTGGGCGACACCGGCGTGCTCGAAAACGGCACGACGCTCTTGCAGGTTCGTGATTGCCTGAAGCTCAAGGCAAGCGTCTTTAGTCACGTGGCTCATGTTTGCGAAGGCGAAGTCAAGACGGGCGATACGTTTAAGGCTGTGGTCGACGCCAAGCGTCGTGAAGCCATCATGCGCAACCACTCGGTGACGCACATCATGCACAAGGCTTTGCGCGAAGTGCTCGGTGAACACGTGGCGCAGAAGGGAAGTCTTGTCAACGACGCCGTGACGCGCTTTGACTTCCACCACGACAAGCCGATGACCGCCGAAGAAATCCGTCAGGTCGAAGACATCGTAAACGCTGAAATCCTGGCCAACACGCCGGTGCAGTGTCGTGTCATGTCGCTTGCAGACGCCCGCACGAGCGGTGCGACGATGCTTTTCGGCGAAAAGTACGGCGAGACGGTTCGCGTGTTGAATATCGGCACCTCGGTGGAGCTCTGCGGCGGTACGCACGTGGCTCGCACGGGTGACATCGGTTCTTTCAAGATCATCAGCGAAGCGGGCATTTCTGCGGGCGTTCGCCGCGTGGAAGCCGTCACGGGCTTGAACGCCGTTCGCTTGATGCAGGACAATGCCGATCTGCTTGCCACGGCTGCTGCCAAGTTCAAGGCGCCGGCTCAGGAATTGCCCGAAAAGATCGACCACTTGGGTGAAACCGTCAAGCGCCTGGAAAAGGAATTGGCCGAAGCCAAGGCTAAGCTTGCCGCCAAGCAGGGTGATGAGGCGTTGAGTGCCGCTCAAGACATCAATGGCGTCAAGGTACTTCTGACGACACTCGAAGGCATTGACGCCAAGACGTTGCGCGAGACCATGGACAAATTCAAGAGCAAGTTCGGTTCCGCCGTGATCGTTCTGGCGGTGACGGGCGGCGACAAGGCTCAGCTCTGCGCCGGCGTCACGAAGGACCTGATCGGCAAGATCAAGGCCGGTGAGCTCGTCAATTTTGTGGCCGCCCAGTGCGGCGGCAAGGGCGGCGGCAAGCCCGATATGGCCATGGCCGGGGCGTCCGACGTCAAGGCATTGCCGGCGGCGCTTGAAAGCGCTCGCGCTTGGATTGCCGAAAAGCTTGCCTGATCATGTGCGCAACGCTTGACTGCTGCGGGCTGAAATGCCCGCAGCCGGTGCTCAAAGCCAAGAAGGCTCTCAAGACTGTGGTTGTCGGTCAGACGCTGGAAGTACTCACCGACGATCCGCATGCGATTGAAGACCTCAATGTTTTCTGTACGCAGGGCGGACATACCATGGTAAGTCAAAAAACGGATGATTTGGGAAAAACGCGGCACGTGATTCGCAAAGAACACTGAGGCGTTTCTTTCTCCGTTCAATCGGCCTTTGTCGGGACTTCCGACGAAGGCCGAAACTTTTGGTGCGTCAGCCTAGAACTCAAACGTATAGAGTACGTCGAGACTTTGCGCGGCGCCGGAACTGGCTTCCACAAAAAGCCGTGCCAGAAGTCGATAACGAAGCGTCAGCGTGGCGACGGAGTCGAAAATGCCCATCGCATATTTCACCTGCAGTCCGGGCAGGACGTAGCCGCTTACAACGACCTGAGAGTCGTTTCCCGTCCCGGCAGTGGAAACATTCAACTCGCTGATGCGAAGCATTTCGCCGATGCCGGAGACCAGCTGTCCTGTCTGCGAAAGTCCCATGCCCAAAAGGGCGGATGTGAGCATGGCGTTGTCGCCGTCATTGGACGTTTGCAGTCCTTGACCGCGCATGATGTAAGAGATGGCGTCGGCTTGGGACATGGCCGGATCCGTAAAGAGTTCCGTTTGCGGTGCGTCGCTCGGCCCCTTGATGCGGATGCCCGCTGTGACATTGTCTTCGATGGCGTCCGGATTGCGGATGGCTTCAAAGTCGAGAATTGGCTTGTTGACGGGGCCGGCAAAAGTGAGATTGCCTTTGTTGATGACCAGATCCTGCCCGTAGGCTTTGAAAGTACCGTCAATCAGCTTGATCGTGCCGGTCAAGCCCAAGTTTTGATCGTTCTGTGTAACCGTGACGTCGCCCTGCAGTTCGCTCTTTAAACCGAAAGCGCTCAAATTCACATCGTCGCCCAGATGAATCACCAGCGAACTTTCGATCTTAAGCGGCGTACGGACGCGCACGGCCACTTGGTTGGCTTCGATGATTTCTTCGTCGGCGGACGCAGAGATGGCGCCGGTGGGCAGATCATTGACGGTGATGCGCGCCTGATTGATCTGGATACTGCCCGAGAGATTGAGGTTTTGCAGCGAAATGCTTGCCTCTACGTCCGGTGTTACGTGCGCTGTGACGTAAGGAGGAAGGCTCACGCGCACTTTATCGCCTTTGACGGATACGCGAGCCGTCGGGTTTTCCGGATCGCTCCATTGTGCGTTGCCGCTCACGCGGATCTTCCCTTGTGCGGTTTCAAGGTCGGCAATCAGTTCGGACTGATCTCCCTCAAAGTGCAGCATGACGTTGGAGGGCTTCATGTCCAACGGCACGGCCTGACCTTGCGCGGTAAAGGCGTCAAGTTTGATATCGCCGTATAACGCGGGTTTTTCGAGCGTGCCGCGCGGCTTGAGTTCCGCCGAAAGCTTGCCGTTTGCCGAAAGCTGCGGCGACACAGAGGCGAGCACGGGATTGAATTGCTTGAGCTCCACATCATCGACCGTAACAGAACCGGACAATTCACGCTTGGAGAGCGGATCGTTTACCGTGATGTCGGCTTTCAATTGCCCGCCGCCCTTGAGCGTTACGTCGCTTTGAATCTGTGCCGTCCGGGGCGTAAAGTCGGCCGTCAGTTTCGTGTCGTTTAGCTGCAGAGTCTGACGCGCTCCGTTGGTTTCGGCGGCCACGGAAATCCCGCTTCCCGTCAGCTCCACATGCGCTGTTGCCTTTTCCGGAGAAGGCGCGGTCCAGGTCACGTTTGCGTGCGCATCGGTTCGCCCTTTGAGCTCCAGGTCAGGAGGCAATAGGTCTCGAATGAGCGCAAAGTCTGCGTTTTTAATGTCAAGCGCGAGACTGCCGTGATTGCCGGCATGCATTTCTTCCCTGAGGCATGCCTCGAGACTTTGCGAGCGACTTTTCCAACAGTGCGCAGAAAGCGTAGCCTGCGAGGTTTTTACGTCGAAGGACAACTTGGGCTTATCCGTTGTCGCCCAAGTTCCGCGGTCGGTTTTGAGCGCGGCCGAAACGAGTTCTCCATGCCAAAGATTCCCTTGCTTGTCGAGGTGGCCGTCCAACTGAGCGTCCAAAGCAAGCGGAGAGCCGTCGGACGTCAGTTTGAGCGTGTGCGCAGTCTGCGTACCGGAGAAGTCGACGGACAACGTCTTGAGCGATACCGCAGAGGCGGATAGATCGGTCGCCGTGAGTCTAACGTCGGCTCGAGGCGTCAGTCCAGCTTTGCTTTGAGTTGTGGTGATGCGGGCGGAAATGTCGGCGCGCTTGAGGGAAACTTCCGCGACTTGAAGCGACGAGGCGTGCAGGTCGGCCGACAATTGAGGAGCGGAGAGTGTACCGCCGAGTTTTCCGGAACCGTTGAGGCTGCCGCGCAGTGTTTTGTCGACGCGCTTGAGATCGGGAGCGATGACGCTGAAAGTGCCGGAGAGTGTTTCCTTCTTCAATGCGGCATCGAGCTCAAGAGCGGCGTTGTCGGCTTTCAGAAGCAAGTTTTTGACAGCAAACGAGTCCGTGCCCTGAATGTGACCTGTGGTTTGTGCCGTGAAGGGCACATCGTTTAGCGAGGCTTTGATCGTAAGTGACGTGATGTCAACGGCCAAAGACCGGGGATCAAAGTCTGCTGCCGTTGAGGCCGTCAGGGCAAGTTCTGCCGATCCGTTTGTTTTGGGAGAATCAGCCGGGAGCAGTTTGCCCAGATCCTTGAGGTCGGACCAGGAGAGTGTGGCCGAGCCCGAAGCCGATGCCTTCTTGTCGGTCAAAGCGGCATGAAATGCGGAATGCAGCATGTTTTTGCCGATGCTTGCATTCAGCCGAAGGTCGGACAAGGTGGTTTTCTTCCCTTGACCGGTAACGGAAAGATCGGCAGGTCGGGCAAGAAGGGCAGAGGCGGCGCGAGTTGAAATCGAAAGATCGTAGGCGTCGTACGTACCTGCCAGTTTGACGTCGACGTTCTGAAGTTCCGCTTCGGTACCGGTCAAGTTTTTGAGAGCAGTCAGATCCAGGTCGCCCGTTACAGCCAGTCGGAAAGCGGGATTGGCTTTGGCGGTTTCGATGTTGGCTTGAACCTTCAGGGTCTTTTGTGCCGACGTCGTCTGAAGTGTCAGATTGGTTTCGGAGGTGAGATCAAAAGTGGCGGCGGCCGTGATCGGATAGGCGGACAACGGAGCCTGACGCGCCGTCACGGCAGCGTCCATTTTGCCTTTGGGAATGCCGCCGAGCGTCATTTCTCCCTTAACGGAGGCGTCAACTGCCGGATGCGCAGCGACGAGTTTGGCGATGTGAACGCTTTGAGGGGCGGCGGTAAAAGTTGCCGAAAGCGTTTCGAGCACGGTTTCGTCGTTGAGTTTGACATCGGAAACCGAAAGCGCCTTTACGTCCACGGTCAGCGGCAGCTCGGGCACTGCAAAGGGCTCAAGCAACGGTTTGGCAAAAAGCGCGTTTAACGTTTCGACCAGCGGCTCAGCTTTTTTATCAGTAGTCTTCGGTGTTTCGGGCAGATGAACAGAGATGCCCGCAATATTCAAGTTCTCTGTTGTGACCGTGCCGCCGGCGGCAGAGGCGACTAGAGACAGGTCATGAACCGCAACATCAAACGCATCGGACTGAACGTGCGTGTCAGTGAAACGCACATCCGTGAGCGCAACGGAAAACGGCAGAAAGATCGGTGCGTTGTCTGAGGCGGCGGTTTCGGCGGCGGATTCCTGATTTTCAGCGAGAGCGACCCGGAGCCCATCAACGTGGAGTTTCCTGATGTCGGCATGACGCTCGAGCGGGCGCAGATTGGCGATCGAGAACTGTACTCGCTTAAGTTCAAGAGTTACAGGCGTCGTCTGATAGCGAATTTCTGATATGTCCGCATCAAAGAGTGTGCCGCTGACGTTGCCGACACTAAGCTCAGGCAAGAACTTTTGCGCGAGCGAAACGCCTGTTTGCAGCCCCCAGGGGGTGAGCGCAAAGACAACGAGACCGACACAAAGCACCAGCGGGACGGCCAGCGCGAAGCCGATGCATTTCAAAAGACGAGAAACTCTCATCACAACGCGCCTCCCAAACCGAAGTAGATTTTCCAGCTGTCCTCCGTGGGGTCGCCCACGGCCTTGGCCAGGTCGAGCTTGACGAGTCCGATGGGAGAAAGCCAGCGAATGCCGAAGCCCGCACCTTTCTTGATGTCGCCGAAATCGAATTCGTGACTCGATTGACCGGCGTCGAAAAAGACTGCACCCCACCAGTTGCCGGTAACGTTGTATTGGTATTCGACGGAAACGGTGTACATTTTTGAGCCGCCTTCGAGTTCGCCCTTGTCGTTTTTCGGGGAAATGGATTCGTAGTCGTAGCCGCGGATGCTCAAGTCGCCGCCCACGAAGAAACGCAGATCGGGCGGCACCTGATCAAAGCTTCCCGACTCGATCCAACCCGCGGACCATCGGCCGATGAAGATGTGCGAGGGCCCGAGCGAGCGAACCCAGCTTTGTTGCGCGGTGAGCAGTACGAAGTCGATGTCGGAGCCCCAGGCGGTGTTGGAAACCGAAATCGCATAGCGCTGCGTGTCGCCCCAGGTCGGCAGAACGCCCCCTTTTTGCCGCGTGCGCGAAAACGAAAGGGTGGGATAAATGATTTGCGTATTTGACGAATCACTGCCCTGCGTGAAGTTGTCGTAGAGCCAGTCGACGGAAATCTTGCGCGTCCAGCCTGAGTCAAGCAGCTGAAAACGGGCGGCGGAAACGGCCGTTGACGACGAAGTCGTGTCGTTGAGCGTTGAGTACTTGTAGCCGCTTTGCAAAGCCCAGTAGTCCGAGAGCGGATTGGATTGGCTGGGAATCTTGTAGTTGAACTCGAACTCCTGTTCTTCAGGCGAAAGGTCGGTGGCGGCTGTCAGGCTGTGACCTTTGCTGTTGAGCCAGGGCCGTGTCCAAGAAAGTTTTCCATGCGGACCGACGTCGGTGGCATACCCGATGCCTGTTTCCACCAGATTTTCTTTGCGCGGCGTCAGAGCGACGTCAACGTCAAGCACACGCTCGGGATCAAGTCTTGCCTTGTCAAACTGCATGGACATGACTACCGACCCGAACCAGTTGGTTTCGGTGAGCTTGCGCGAAAGGTCGCCGTACGTGTTGTAGTCGTAGGGCTGCCCCTCTTGAAACGGAATGAGTGAGCGCAGGTAGGCTTCGTCAATCTGCGAATTCTGAAAGTTCACCTTCCCGAATTTGTAGCGCTTGCCGCTGTCGTATGCGAGGTCCCAGTAGGCAGTGCCTTCGCGGGGCGAAACCTTGAGGCTGTGTTTGGAAAACTTGCCGTCAAAATAGCCGAGTTCCAACGCCAGGGCCTGCACGGATCCTTTGAATTGCTCGTAGTCGCTGTGTAATAGAGGACTTCCGGCTTTCGGAATCTGTTGCACGGCGAGATCAAATTCGGTTTCCTTGGTTAGAGGTCCCTGCAGATTGAGGTGCGGCTCGGTGAGGTGAATGCGCTCTCCCGGATCCACAATGACATTGACGGACGTAACGTCGCCCGAGTCGGCGCGAACCAGATCAATCTTGACGCGGGGACGGTAGTATCCAAACGGTTTGATGCCGTCTTTGACGGCCGAAACCAGACGGCTCCTTACGGAGTAGGCGTCGTCGTCTTTGCGCTGCATCAGGTGCGCGCGGACATTCTCGGCGAGTTCATCATTGAGCCCGATGAAATGGATGGAAATGTCGGCGGCGTAAAGCGCAAGGGGGCAAAGCGTCAGACAAAGGACGAGGTGTTTCTTCAAATGCGTACCGAAAGTAAAGGAAACGGTTGTCAAGCGCTCCAAGTCTAGCTTGGATTTGCGGGTTTTCCAGCAACAACTGTTAGCTAAAGCGCCCAGACCGGCAGGGCGACGACGTCGCTTGTGAGGTAGCGAGGCTCATCGCAAGTGCAGATCAGAGCGCCGGGACCTCGCTTAATGGTGTCGCCTTTGAGTACGCCGAAATTGTCGAGCATCTTGCGCTGAGGCGAAGCCGTCGATTTGATTTCGATCGGATAGTAAATGTCGCCTTCGCGAATCAGAAGATCAATCTCATTTTGCCGAGTATCGCGGTAGAAGTAGAAAAGAGGCTTTTTGCCGTTGTGCTTCCAGCTTTTGACAATTTCCATGACGACGAAATTCTCGAAAAACGCTTCGGCGTTGTAAGCGTTTTTCAGAGCCGATGGACTTGGAGACTGGCACAGCCAGGCTGCCAAGCCGGTGTCGGTGAAGTAAAGCTTGCTTTTCTTGATGAGTGTTTTGCCGACGTTTTCGTAGAAAGGAGGCAAGAGATAGACAACGCCTGTAGCGACGGCAACGTTAAGCCAATCGCGGGCAGTTTCCGCCGCAATGCCGACGGCTTTTTGGATTTCGCCGATGGCAAATTCCTGACCAATGCGGTTTGCCAGTACGCTTAAGAAGCGCTCGAAATCCTCCACACGGCGTACTCCTGTCGCAAGGATGTCTTTTTCGATGTAAGTTCTCAAAAGACTGTCGAAAAAGGCATCTCGTTGATCCGGCTCGTCGTGAACCACTTCGGGCCATGAGCCTTGCCAGATGATTTTCCAGAGTTCTTCCACCGTGAGCGAGGCAAGCGAGCCTCGCGTAAGTTCACCGGTCGGTACAAAAGGTATTTGCTCCGGGCCTTTTCCTTGCAGCTCGTAGAGACTGAATGGAAGAAGCTCGAAGGATGCAACGCGTCCGGAAAGTGCTTCGGCGACCGCTTTTCTGAGACCGAGTTTTTGGGAGCCTGTTAACCACACCAGTCCTCTTTCGTCGGTTTCATCGAGAATGGACTTGAGTTCCAAACCGAGATCAGTGGCTCTCTGAAATTCGTCGATTAGCAAAGGTAGCGGATACTGCTTGAAAAAGGCATCCGGAGCTTGTCGAGCCAAATCCAAAGCCTGATAGCGGTCGAGATTGACGTAGCGGCGATCTCCCATCATGCGGCGCAGCATGGTGCTTTTGCCGACCTGTCGCATCCCGGTCACCATGACACCTTTGTAGCGCTGACTGGCCCGATTGATAACGGTTTCAAGCGTTCGAGGCAAGTACGTAAAGTTGAGAGACATAGGCGTGGATGTTTGTGGAATTGAATGAAATAAAGAGTATGGTCTTGATTTTATCAAGAGTACGTTCTTGCTTTCGTTCGAAAATTGCAGAAGCCTTGAAAATAAACGAAAAAAAGCGGTGACAGGAGCCTGAAACCTGTCACCGCACAAGGAAGATAACCCTAAGAAACCATCACGAACGCCAGGAGAACAACGTTGGTGAGAGGCTTGCAGCAGGTTCGACCCCAACGAACCCTTGTCTCTTCGGCTTTAAGCCTCTAGGTGTTTCTCAGTTGGTGGAACTATATCGCAAATAAGAATCATTCTCAACAAGTTAGATAGAGAAAGATGTTTCTATTTGCAACAAATACGGTTGGCGAAAAAGAAGAAGCGGCACTAGTCGCGGAGGAAATTCTTATAAGGATTGATGCCGTCATAGAAATCCGCGAGGAAATCCGCGGCTTAGCCGCGGGAGGAATAGCGGTTCGAAAAATGATAATATGTGTCGATGCTGGAATTAGTTTTTAATAGGAATTGTGTTTACCAGACATGCATACCATGTGGTATGGTGCCCTAAGTACCGAA
>UPZS01000028.1 GCA_900538905.1 uncultured Sutterella sp. | reverse complement strand
GCTGATTACAGCTTCACAACGCGGGCAACTTCATTTGCAAAAGCTTTCTTGCCCTGCCTCGAGAGAATGCCGTACAGGCGCATAGCTGTGAGATTGGCCATGACGTAGTTTCTAAATGAATTAAGTTGCTGTACGTCGGACAGTCCGTAGTTTTCTTTGGCAAGTTTCTCGAGAGCGGCGGCAGTCCAACGGCAGGCCGACGTTGAGATAACAAAGTCATGATCAGCCAAGTGCACGACCCATCCTTCGATGCGGCGCGGTAGAGGCAGGGTATTGCCGGACTTGTCGAGCAGACCAGCTTTGATGGGATCAACGCCGGCGATGATGCTCGCTGCCTTGATCCAGCCAACCACAAGTTTTTCGCCTGCAGGTGTTGCAGGATGTTCGTGCGCACACGCTTGGGCGACAACGACTTGGGCCGGAACTTTGCGCGCAATGGATTCAGCGATCGACAGCACGTGATGTTCTCCGGTAGCAGCAAGCAGTTGTTCTTTGCGGCAGGAGTGGTCATCTTGCCAGGCAAAGACCCAGGGTTTGTGCAAATCATGGAGAATTTCGCCGCCGACAGCAGCATCGTAGTCAAGCGTCAAACCGTTGACATCCATGTAATTCTTAACAAGAGCCTGGGCCGAGACGACATTTAGAGCAGTATGCGTGACGAGGCCGCCCGGATAGGCATGATGAGAGGCATATCCCGAGCCAGGGGCGGACCAGAAGGGCTGAGGACTCTGTTCGGGATTTTTGACAGGCGGAAAAACTTCTTTTCGCGCCGTATCAATGAGATTTTCTTTCTGCAGACGAGAAAGAATGTCCTTTTCATTGTTCTTCGCAATGGTGGGAGCCGGATTTTCCAGAATTGCCAGGACCGTACTGCGCAGAGTGTTGTCGCGGATTTGTTTGGCAGCTTCGACTATGACGCGGTGGGCAGACTGAACAACAACGCTCTCCTTGGCGATTTGAACATCGCTCATGTGAAGAATATCGGCTACGGTGCGCTGCGTTTTGGGAGCAGCCGCAAGCGCTTCAATGTTGAACGTGCTTGCACACAGTCCGCCTCCGATGGCAAGAAGGGCAGAGCTGGATAGAAAATCGCGGCGTGAAATTTCAGACATGGGGTCCTCTTATCTTTACGTTGTTTGGCGAATCCAATCTTTGATTCGCGACGCTATTCTGGCGATTGAATGTTTCTGCCAATCCTGGTTTTTGTGACAGCACAATGAAATGTGCCGGTCTGAATGCGTAGTTCAGCCGGCACTTTTGACTTTGAAAATTTTCGTATTTCAGGCAAGCCTGCTGTTGCCGACAGCGCAGGCCGGTATCACTGCAAAGACAGCGCCTGCGGCAATCACGACGGCAAGCATTGCAATTTCATCGAGTCCGAGAGACGGCATCATTGAGATACCAGTTTGAGAAGCAATGACCATGCCGGCTGCAACCGATAAAGCAGTGCCCAAAATCAGTGCACCAAGGCTGGCAAGTACGATGGCCGCTTCGATGGATGCCCAAACGGAAGCGAGGATAAATCGTCTGGGTGCGCCCATTGTGCGCAAAAGTCTCAGGTCTTTTTCTCTGAGCTTGGCAAGGACAAAGCCCGTAAGCAACGCCGCGGCAAGTGAAGTTGCCACAGAGCTTGCGGCAAAGGCCTTGAGTGCTGAAGCCGCCGCAGCAAAAACAGCGAAAAGTTCAATTAAAGCTTCGCCGGTAAAGACGGCCATCAGATTGACGACACTACTGTCAGGCGCAATTGCCGATGATTTCAGCAGATGCTGTCTGATGCGATAAGCGCCTGCCATGTTAGTGGGCTTAACGACAAGCGCAGATGCCCCGGGCAGTTTCGACATATCCTTGTTGAGCCAGGCTTCAATTTCTTCGTGTATGTGATCGCCGTGAACATCATGAGTCGAAGTCGGATTTTGACCGTGCATAGACCATAGAGTTTCGATTGGAACCAGCACTGCCCGATCCCAGGGGGTTCCGGTTTCCGGGAGAATGCCCACGATTCTGAAGCTTTCTTTGTGTTCGTGTCCCAAGGCAGCGCTCATGCCATGGCCGGGATGAAATTCATCATTGATGGAAAAGCCGGCATTACTGCCCGCGACGGCTTCATAAGGCTTTTCAAAATTGCGGCCTGCAAGAAGAGTTCTTTTTCCGGCCTGATCAACGAATACTCGAGTGGTACCCACTAGAGAGGCTTTGCCGGCTCTGTCGCCGAAGGCAAGCGGCGCGGCCCAACTGATGTCGGAACTCTTGGGAGAAAGATTGTTGAGCACCGGCATTGGAACCAAACTCAGCATTTCGTCGCGCAAATAGACAGTTCCCAAAAGCAGCGCTGAACGGCTTCCCTTCGTGCCGACCAGAATGTCAAACTGATCGGCAGCTCGAATCGTCGAACTCTTGACCATGCGTTCGGTTTGAATGACGGAAACTGCCACGGCAAGAGCCAGGGCAAGCAGCACGGTCAAACCAAAGAAGACTCCTTTGCTTTGGCGCAGCTCGCCTTTCAAAAATAAAAAAACATTCATGGCAGATTTCTCGAAGAAGGCTCGCTCTCAATCCACTTCCAGCGTCCCTGGTACATGTGTGCGCGAAGAGGAAAGGTTTGGGCAAGATCGCTGTCGTGCCTGATGACAAAAAGGGTGGCGCGGAGTTCCTTGCTGCTTTCCACAAGCGCCTGCATGACGAGACGGGCATTGGCTTCATCGAGACTTGCCGTAGGCTCGTCGGCGAAAATGACCTTGGGTTTTCCCATTAGCATTCGGGCCAAAGCCGTGCGCTGCATCTCGCCTCGGGAAAGGTGTCCGGCAGGTGTGTTGGCACGAATGCCGAAACGATCCAGAAGATCTCGTGCACGTTGCCGTGCAGAAGGGGTGATTTTTCCAGTAAAAGTTTCAGGTAACAGTACGTTTTCGATAGCCGTAAGCCCCTCAAGCAGGCCAAAATCCTGAAAAAGAAAGCCGCAGTGTTGCCCTCGTCACAAGTCGCGGCGACCTTCGCTGAGATCTGAAACGATGGTTTTTCCCCAGCGCACCGTTCCCGTGTCTGCACGAATGATGCCGCTCAACACCTTGAGCAAGGTGGTTTTGCCGGCTCCGGACGATCCCTGGAGCGCGACCCGGCTGCCTTGGGCTATCTTGAGCTGTTCAATTGAAAGAATGGTACGGATGCTCAGACCGTCAGTCGCCTTGTAAACGATGCCGCATGCCTCAAGGTCAAAATGCTCTTGCATAACGACGGCCCCTAGATGTCGATGATGGAGAAGCTTGCGTCCACGAGCCGAACCAGACTCACAAAGCCGGTTTCCTCATCGGTTGCTGAACCCAATTCAAGTGTGCCCGTCACTTCAATGGCTTTATTGGCCTGAACGAAGTCTCCGGGGTTTTTAAGGTAGACCACGATGATTGAGTCGGGCCAGTCTTCGTCGCTGTTGCAGAAAGGACAGAGGTTGACGGGTGAGCGGGTCAGCACGAGGAATTTGGCATCAGCCTTAAGCGGTGGAGCCATAAATCCGCGAACCGAAGTGAGTTTGCCGTTGAGTGATTTGAGTTTGTCCGAGAACGTAATGCCAAGCACGGAAGCAGGGCCGTACATTTCGTCAAAACCGAGCAAAACCGGGTCTGCAGCCTTTGCAGGCATCACAAAGCCTGCGAAAACGGCCGCAGCTGTGCCAAGCAATGTTCTGCGCTGCATTGTCTGAAAAATGAAAAAAAACGAAAAAAGCATGCTGGGACTTCGCAACAGGGCTTCTCTACAAGAAATAGAAACCGAGCGGCAAAGTCCTTCTGCATGCTGCTGCGAGGCAATTACTTGCCCAGAGCCAGAGCTTCTGCCATTACGCGGAAAATTTCCGTCGAGTTCATGAAACCCTTGATCTGATCGGAGTTGGGACCACGTGCTGTGACGACAAGGTCGTCAACTGTGTGTACGCCCTGAGGCTCGTTGCGAGGTAGGTTACCTTCAACGAAATGAGCCCCCGGGATGTACTTGTATTCGGCGTTTGCCACGTACTCGCCTTTTTCATTCTTAACGGCGGGTGTAAAGGTCTTGTCCTGGAAAGGACGATAGGTTTCATAGTAATCGGGATGGGCACCGAAGAATACGGCCAGACGCTTGTCGGGATAGAAATTGTCCGGGAAGCCGTCCTTATCCTTGTCCTCGTAGTGCGGGTAGCCTGCCTTGGCGTAAACGCCAACCTTTTCGCGGAGATCGCGACCTTCTTTTTTATCGTCGATCGTACCTGCAACCGCAATCGAGTGCGTGTGATCGCCGGTAACGATCAACAATGTGTCGGGGTGCTCGTCGCAGTATTTCTGAGCGGCTTCAACGACTTTGTCGAAAGCGATTGTTTCAGCTACAGAACGAGTCCAGTCAAGAGGATGCGAGAACTTGTCGACAAGACCGGCCTCGAGCATCAGGAAGAAGCCTTCCTTGTTTTTTTCGAGTACTTTGATTGCTGCATGAAAACTGTCGGTCAGATCGGGCTGATTGGGAAATTTTTTGACCGTGTTCCCCTTGAACTGGTGACGATCAAGCCAACCGTCCATGTTGCCTGTGTGGAAAAGACCGAGCAGGCGATCGGATTTCTCGGCAGCCTTAAGCATGGCATCACGGTCGGTTACGAGCTCATAGCCGGCCTTCTGAAAGAGATCAATGTAGTTGATATTGTCTTTGCGCTTGGAGCCGGCAGTGGACTTTGGAAGGAAATAGGCAGAGCCGCCTCCGAGCATGACTTCGGGCTTGACGTCGTAGAACATGCCCACGATATCGGCTTTGTCCGCTCTGCGGCGGGTGTGTGAAACGACTGAAGCGGGAGTAGCGTCTTCGAGTTCAGCGTCGCTGACGACGCCGACAGCCATGCTGGTCTTGCGGCGAATAAGCTCAGCGATGGTTTCCTGTCGGGGATCGTCCTGTGTGGCTTTGGTGCGATCAACATAGACTCCGAGAGCGTTGACCGAAGACTTGTGGCCGGTCATATAGGCCGAGGCTGTATTGGCACTGTCGGCAGCGATTGTATCGACCGAACTTGTGCCGAGAAGAGCCATGTTGGGCATGTCGTCCATGGCGAGCGGCGCGTTGTACATGCCATTGACCACACCTTTGCTCATGATTCGTGCGGCCGTGCGATGACCAACGCTCAGACCATCGGCCAACAGCAGAATCACGTTCTTTGCCTGACGTTTTTTAGGGGTGTCGTAGGTGTTCCAAACGACAGTCTTGTTGCCGCCCTTACCCGAAACGGTCACCTTGTAGGTTCCGGGCTTTTTGATCTCGACATCGCGCATCAAAACGGCGGAGGCCTTGGCATCGATTTCTTCACCGACAAAGATTTCGTCTCCCGTTAAAACCTTGCGGTAGTCGGCACCGTTGATTTCAATTTTGATGTCGTTGCGGTCAACGATATTGTCGAGCTCGACTTTGAAGTCGAAGCGAGCGTTGGTCATGAAGCGAGCTTTATCGACTGGGTAAATTTCGGCAGATTGGACGAAACTGCTTGCGAATACCATTGCGGCAGCAATCGCTGTGAGGGCAAATTTGGAATGCATGTCAATACTTTTCCGTTAACGAGATGAAATGAGAAGCGCTTGTAGGAAAACTCCCTGCCGGGCGCATTCGGAGGGCAGTTTATGAAGCGTGTATTGCATGCTTATGATGCTTTTCTGACCAATTGGTGACCGTTGTTTCCTATTTATGCCGTTCAATGAAAAAACTGATCACCTTTTCCAGACAAGATCACATGTGATCATCGCTTAACAGCGATTTTTGTCAGACTTTTACTCCTTTGAGAGCCTCGACCAATTCTGTTACGGTGTGCACACCAAGTTTGCGCATGGCGCTTGCCTTGTGAAATTCGGCGGTGCGTTGCGCGATTCCGAGGCGCTCGGCAGCGGCTCGCATGGCAACGCCTTGAGAGGCCAGTTTGACCAACTGTTTTTCTCGAGATGAAAGTGCGTCGAAAGCGGTTTGCCGCTGGTTGGCTTTAGTTTCGGACAGAGCTGTTGCGCGATCCAAAGCTTCCTTGAGTTTTTCTCGACGTACGGGTTTTTGCAAAAAACAAACAGCCCCTTTCATCATCGTTTCTACCGCCATCTCAAGGTCACCGTGACCAGAAAGAAAGATAACGGGCCAATCGATGCCGGTGTCAATCAGACGCTGCTGCAACTCGAGTCCGGTCATTTGCCCCATGCGCACATCCAGAAGCACGATGCCGGGCTCGTTGTGAGGAACGTAAGTCAGGAAATGTTCGGCGCTCGGATATGGAACGGGGTCGCAATCCAATCCCTTTAACACAAAGGAGAGCGCTTTTCGCAGACTCTCGTCGTCATCGACAACATAAACGCGTCGCATAAAAGTTAGTCTCCAAGAGGTTTGACTGTTCCGGCTGAGACGGGAAGTTTCACACACGTCCGTAAGCCGGTGTTCCGGAAACGACGTTTAAAGACGATATTTCCGCCGATGCCTTCGACGATATTGCGCGAAATCGAAAGCCCCAAGCCCAGGCCGTCGGGTTTGGCGCTTGTAACCACTTCGTTGAGGTCGGCTAGTTCACGATCGGAAAGGGGTGGCCCGTTGTCTTCGAGTTCGATACAGATAAAGCCCTCCATCACTTGAGCTTTGACAAGCAGTTGGGGGGATTCATCAGTTTGTTGCGCAGCGGCTTCTTTGGCGTTTTTGATGAGGTTGCCGAACACCAGCTGCAGATCCAGAGGATTCACGAGTACGGTGGCGTCTTCAAAGGCGCTGACGTATGTCGGAACGTTGCCGATGCCGAAATGTGTCACCATTTCGTCAGCCTTATCAAAAGCCTCATGAACGGAAATCGGCTTGAGCTCAGCCTTGTGCTTGGCATACTGACGCACGCGCTCAACAATGTCGCTTGCGCGTGCTGCATCCGTGGTCATGCTGTGCAAAATGTCGAGCATTTCTTTTTTGCCGATGGCGTCGTTGCGCACCATCTCTTCGAGACCTTCCGCATAAAGGCTGATGGCGGACAGCGGTTGCCGCAGTTCATGTGCAACGAGACCGGAAATTTGCCCGACGGCTCCCGCTTTCTGCAGACGCTCCATTTTCTCTCGCTGAGCAAGTTGTAATCCGATCGAGGCTTTGAGTTCGGTTTCGCGCTTTTTGACGAGCCACTGGCTGCGAACGCCGTGCGCCATCAGCGCCAGAACTAGCAGGAGAGTAGTGATGATGGCGGAGCGATAGTCTTGCCAGATGCGTTTGAGTCCCGTCTGGCGCAGATATTCGTAGGGACCGATCTGCAGATCTTTGAGAAGGTTGTCGGCGTTCTGAAAATCGCTTGCCACTGACCACATAAAGCCGCTTTCCCCCTTTGGGAGCATCAGCAGATCCATTGTGATGGCTTTGCTCATTGAGGCGCTGATGCGGGGCGTGACCGAAAGAGTCAGTGCCGGATAAAGAGGCGTGGAGTGACGGCAGTCGGTGACCTTGTCTGTGAGACGCTCCTCAACGACGCGAACTTTCGAGAGAATCGACGGATCTCGTCGGGACATTTCCTCAAGTGCGCAAAGGGGAAGAAAGCCCACATCGGATTTGCCGCTCACGACATCGTTGAAGACATGTTCGTTGACATCGCTTTGCGTGCGATCAGCGACGAAGGTTTGCTTTGAAAAGAAGTGATCGGGGTCGCCGAGCTTGCGTTGTACTAGTTCGCGAATGGCGTAAAGATATCCGCTGAAGGTGTCGCGGGACACGGCAGTTAACTTTTTTCCGCGGAGATCTTCAAACGTTTTTGCCAGCGAATCGCTTCGGACAATGACGGCGGTTCCATCGTTGCGATTGGGATCGGGCTGTACATCGCACACGAAGGTTGTGACGCTTCTCAGTCCCTCCGAAATCAAGGCTTGGTAAAAGGGCGACTCGGAAAAAACGATGTCAACTTCTCCAGCCCGGACAGCTTTTGCCAAGTCGTGTGCCGCGTACTGGCGAAAGGTGACTGGGTGGCCAAGTTTTTCCGGTGTGAGCGTGGACTTAAGCGAATTGAGCATGAGCCGCTCATCAATCATCAGGCCGAATGGGGTGTATCCCACGCGAATGACGCTTTCGGGGGAGCGTATTACGGCGGCCGGCGGTTCGCATTCCTCGGAATCTTCCGTAGCCGACGGCAGAGGCGCGGCCCATGCGTGAAAGACCGAGAGCAGCAAGAAGCACAAAGTCGCGAGTTTCATCAAGTTCGGGCTTAGGGAGCGATTGAAGTGCCAAAAATGTTTAGTGGCGAATTGAGAATCATTTTTCCGAGCACGGAATTGTCAGTCATAACCAAGCATTTCCTTTATAGGTGAAAACCCTTATACGATACTTAACGCTGTTTTTACCTACCATCGCCCGAACGCGTCGGTTTGCATTGGGGATGGTCAGCCTCGGGCAAATCGGGCTGATCAAGCAAATAAGGAGTCCCTTTCAATGGAATTCGTTGAACTGTTGATGCTCACCATCGCGGTGTTGCTCATCATCTTCAAGCCCGAGAAGGAAAAATGGGCGTGGTGGCTGACGGTTGCCGGCTGGGCTGTCGTCGCATTCATGTACGTCGGTCACGTTTCGACCGGCATTCTCGGCGTACTCAATCTGTAATCGGGGAGGATGAAGAAAATGACTGATTACTCCGCTCCGATCAATTCCAACGATCTCAACCGCGCCAAGACGTTCTACGACATCGTCTGCTGGGGCGGTCTTCTCATCGTTTTGCTGCCCGTCGGCATCGCCAACCTGATTCTGGGCTATCTGCTCGGTGACTCGCCTTGCACGCTGTGCTGGGCGCAGCGTCAGCAGATGGCCTACATCGGCGTCATTGCGCTGATGATGGTTCGCTACGGCTTCAAGCCTAAGTACCTGGGCATGCTGCTCGTCATGGCCGCCTTCGGTCTTTACATGTCGTTCCGCCATTTGGGCAATCACGCCATGCGCGACGTTGGTCAGGGCTTCGGTCTTGATGTCTTCGGCATTCACACCCAGATGTGGGCCGAGATTGTGTTCTGGTGCGTGGTGATGCTCTTCGGCCTGGCTGTGTTCCTGGCACCGCGCTTTGATGCGCTCATCGCCGAAATGAAGGGTAAGCCTTTCCGTCCGCTGTCGCGCTTTAACAAGATCGCCTTCAGCATCGTGGCCTTCATTTTGGCTTCCAACACCTTCCAGGCGCTGTGGTCCACCGGTCTGCCGCCCAACTGGGGGCAGGGCGATCCGGTCCGCTTCTCCTTCAATCCGAAGTACGTTATTTGGTCGGATGCGAGCTGGCATGGTATGTGGGACGGCATCAGCTTCCTCGGTAAGCGCGATGTGAAGGATCCGGACTTTGCCTACAAAGCCAACGACAAGAAGCTGGGGATCACCTTTAAGCACGATGCTGCTGACGCTCCCGTTGCCATTAACGGCATGCTCAAGCTCGAAGAGATCCGTGTCATCGAAGGCATCAAGCAGCCGGTCAACACGCTGGCTCAGATCCGCGGCGAATACTTCGTGGCAAGCAAGTACGACTTCTGGAAGTTGGACAGCAATCTCAAGCCTGTCGTGCATGCTCAGATGGACCCGTGGTACAGCGCCAACGTGCTCGACATCGTTAGCATCACGCCGTTTAAGGAAGACGCCTTCGTGCTGATGGGTTCGAACAAGTCGCTGCTGCGCGCTCGCTGGAACCCCAACGCCGACGACGTCAAGGGCTGGGCGAACTTCATGGTGGGTGGCGACAAGGTTGAACACGTCGGCGGTCTCGGCCGCGCCCGTATCGGCACCGAACGCGCCAAGTTCAGCTACGTGCATTCGTCTGCAACCGACGGCAAGTACGTTTACCTTGCCACGGTACCCGACAACAAGAACAAGTCGAAGTTTGTGGTTTCCAAGGCCATGATGGCTGACTGGACCCTCTCGGCTGAGTTCGAACCGGCTGCCGACCTCAAGGCCAAGCGTACGCTCGGTGAACTGTATGTCACGGGTATGGTGTACGAAGACGGCAAGCTTTACGCCGTTTCCAAGAACCACAATGTACTCGTGGTGATTGACATCGCCAAGGAAGCTGTTGTTGAAGCTTGGGGGCTGCCGTCCGACCTGACCGATATCCGCGGTTTGGTTAAGAAGGGCAACACCTTCGAAGTGGTGGATCACAACCGCGTCGTGACCCTCACGATGCCGTAATCGACCGCACGCTCAGGCAGCCTGAAGCAGGCTGCCGGCAAACTCTCTCTCCTCGGTAAATGGGCCTTCGTGTGCTGCGGCATACGTAAGGCCCATTTGCCGATGTAAAGAAGTCTCTGACGATCCGGAAGTTTTTTCGAACCGATTGGGCGACTCTCTACCAAATGAGAAATGCAGGAGGTTTAGTCGTCATCATCGTCGTCATCGTCGTCATCGCGATGTCGTCTTCTTGATCCGGAACGACGGCGCCGGTCGTCGTCATCATCATCATCATCATCATCATCATCGTGATCGTCATCGTCGCGATCATCCCGTTCGTCCCAGTCGTCATCGTCATCATCATCATCATCCCGACGGCGGCGACGAGAACCGAAGCGACGATCGTCATCATCGTCATCGTCGTCACCCGCAAGAGCGGAAAGCGGTGCGGTGCCGAGGCCGAGAGCGGCGGTTAGGAAAGCGGCTAAAAAGAGGCGGCGGGATTCAAGCATGAGGCTGTCCTTTTTGAAAGTCGCTATGGGCGGGATGAAAAAACTTGAGCCCGGGTTGGTTTGAGCATATCGCAAAGCGCCTTAGATGCCTTCAGGGATTGTCCGAAACGAATTGCCGAGGCTGTAAGCAAAAGCAACAGGAGGCGGCAAAGTTGCGACGCTCATGCTTCTCGGGTATGTTGTTTCGGACGGAACAACGGAGCTTTGTCATGCGGTTGCAATACGCTTCCGATTTACATTTGGAGATACCGGCCAATCGGGACTTCATGCTCGCCGGTGCGCTTGAGCCTGCGGCCGACTACCTGCTCCTTGCCGGCGATATTTCTTCTCTGACTGACTGGTGCAAAGCTGGTGCATTCTGGGATTGGTGCGCGCAGCATTTTCGTCAAACCTGGATTGTTCCGGGTAACCACGACTATTACGCAGACAAAACTAACCTGCTCGGACAGCGTTCGCTTGAGTTGTTTGTGCGTCCGAATGTTGCCTATGCCAACAATGTGTGCGTTCAGGTGGAAGACGTGTCGTTGGTGCTTACGACTCTTTGGTCCGAAATCGTTCAGCAAAAGACGGAAATCGAAGAAAAAGTCGTTGATTATCGTCAGATATATTTTGATGGCAAATTAATTTCAACGAAAATTGTCAATCGTTTGCATTCGGAAAGCAGGGCGTTTTTGGATCGAACGCTTCAGATATGCAATCCGAATAAAACCGTGGTGGTCTCGCACTACGTCCCTGTGCCTCAAGCTACGCCCGCACGCTACATAGACTCTCCCGTTCGAGAGGCTTTCATCGCCGATTGCTGTGATTTGATTGAAGCGTATCAGCCGGCATTTTGGATTCACGGACATTCTCATGTCTCGGGAGATGTTCAGTACGGCAGAACCCGCATTGTGTCCAATCAGCTTGGCACCGTTCGCCCCGGAAAGGAACTCAACTTCAATCCGAAGGCTGTGATCGAAGTGTAGGGACGAGCTTACCGTTTTTTTCAGCTTTGGCAATCAGACCAAGACAGGTGGCTGCAGCAACAACAATGATGAGCATGCCGAAAAGGGACCGCAGACTCGGTGTGACGCCGAAAAAGGCGCTGTCAATAAAGGCTGCAAAAACCACGCCGGAAAACGTGAAAACGGCACCGAGAAATGTGTTGCCTTTGCCCCAGCCCAATGCTCGGGCAAATTGTGCGCAGGTCAGAAAAATCAGCATCAAAGCCAGAGGCGTTTGTTGCAGTTGGGAGACGGTGAGTTGTCCGCAGAAGATCTCCAAAACTCCCAACACGACGGCGCCGTGCAGGTGAAAGTAGAAAACGGTGCGGGGGATCGGTTCATTGACGCCTCCCAACTTCTTGAGCATCAGGATGACGGCGGCCGTAAACAATCCGCACAACAGCCCGATGGGAACGTAGACGGCCGGAAATGAGCGCTCCGAAGGATGAAACATCACGAGAATGCCGACGAAGGCCGAGACGATGGCCGCCAGGATGCGCCAGTCAATGTGTTCGCCATTGCGAAAAGAGGCGATTGCAGAAAAGCCCGCCACAAAAAGCGGAGAGGTGTACTGCAGCGTCTGGGCGGCTGCTACCGGCATGTTCATGGCTGTGATGATCTGCGTTATGACAACGCCCACGCCGATGCCGGATCGCAACAGGTGCAGGTGCCAGACGTGGGTTGTGAATGGGACCTTACGAACGATCATCACGACGACGGTGACGGCCAATACGAACATGAACTGTACGAAGGCCACATCAATGAACGCAAGTGTTTCTTTGAGGCACTGAATGCTTGCCAAAATGCAGGCGCTGCAAAACGACGAAAAAAGAATCCAAAGCGCTGTCATGGCTCAGTGTTCCGGCGAGCAATTGTCGGAGTCTCCAGTCGAATCCTTGCGCAAGGTCGACACAAAGACACTGCGGATCCACTGCATTTCTGAGGAAGCGTGATTGCGTTCGTGCCAGATGAGACGGGTGGAATAGACGCGTTTTTCGCCAGGAATTGGAATCACGGTGAGCGAAGGTAACATGCGGGCGAAAAACTCCGCAGTGGTGTGCGGCAGCACGAGCGTAGCGTTGGTGTCCTCGAGAAAATAGGGAGCGCCCAGGAAATGCGGTACCTCAATGATTTTGCGTTGATCGTGTGTGGATGACGTATCGATGTCAAATACGGGGCCCCGAGCATTTTGACGCAGTTCGACGGCAATTTTCGGGTATTTGAGAAACGCTTTTCGCGTGAGTTTTTTTCCTTGGGCGTAACTCGTTGCAAGAGGGTGCTCCTTGCGGAGCAGGCAGACGCGATGGATATCGAAAAGCTTGAGACCGTAGAAATGTTCGGGAAGCGTTTCGCCCAGCGAGGTCGGGAAAAGTGCCAGATCAACACTGCCTTCGGCAAGCTCGCGAAAGACATTTTCCGACAAAGGCAACAAGCGGAAGTTCATCTGCGGCGCTTCACGCAAAAGCACCCGCAGCACGGGACGCAAGATCATCACGACGGCATTGTCGGCAGCGGCAATCGAAAGCGTGCGAGTGATGTCAGCCGGCGCAAACGTTTTGGTATCGGTCAGATCGTTGAAGTTTGCCAATAGCTTGCGGATGATGGGCACGACCGTACGACACTTTTCGGTGGGAGCCATGCCTTGGTAGTTACGCACGAAAAGCTCGTCGCCGAACTCTTCCTGACACTTACGAAGCGAGCGGCTCACGGCCGAAATCGTCAGGTTCAGCTGCCGAGCCGTTTCGGAAAGCGACCCTGTATCGTGAATTTTGAGAACGACCAGCAAGTGGTTGAATCGCAAGGAAAGCATACGCGGGAACTGACGGAGAAAGAGACTTTCTCTGCGGTTTGACTTTTCGATTACCGATAAAAGCTTATGTCATTTTTGTCGAAAAAGGAAAGGAAAATCGCCATTTCGGCAAAAACAATCCTTGCTTACGATAAATAAAGAGGCGAAAGCTCATGCGGGCTTTTGTTTTTTGAACTGTTTGTTTGGAGAGAAAATCATGTCGGTCACCATCGGTCGTCGTTCTTTGTTTATGGGCACCATTGCTGCTCTCGTTGCGGGCACTTTCTCGGGGACAGCTGCCGCAGCCGGCGGTTCGTCGGGCCCGCGCGTGACGTTTGCCGCACAAGGCAAGCTCGGCGAAATCATCGTCAATCCATACAAAATTGCGCCGCTCACCGCCATCATCAAAAACGGCGGTTACGAAATCACGGAAGCGACCGTACGCATTGTTCCCAAGAAGGGCGGCCAGGAAATCAAGTACAAGGTAAGCCGCAAACAGCTGCTCACTCACGCGGGTATCCCTGTCTTTGGCCTCTACGCTGACTACAACAACAAGGTGGAAGTGACCTACACGCGCAAGTTCCACGGCAAGACTGAAAAGATTTCGGAAACCTACACGATTTACACGGCTCCTGTTTATCACGAAGTGAGCGGCAACCCGACGCTTTCGCACAATATGTTCGAAACCAAGGTCGTCAAGATGGATCCGAAGTTCTCCGATCGTCTGTACCTTGTCAACAACCTGATGCAGCAGTACGCCAAGGCCACGCGCATGGTTTGGAACAATCCGATGGGCGGCGCGATGGAATGGAACTTCTACCCGATGAATGCCATCATCGACACCAAGGGTGAAGTGCGCTGGTACATGCACGTCGAACCGATCTACGACGTCGAGCAGATGTATCGCTCAGGCGTGATGATGGGCTTCCAGCAGGATGAAGACGGCAACATCACTTGGGGTTACGGTCAGCGCTACGTTAAGTACGACCTGATGGGCCGCGAAATCTACAACCGCCGTCTGCCGGTGGGCTACATTGACTTCTCGCATTCGCTTGATAACGCGCAGAACGGCCACACCTTCATCCGTGCGGCGAGCGCCGATTTGCGTCGCGCCGACAACAAGCGTGTTCGCACCGTGCGCGACGTGATTGTCGAAGTCGACGGCAACGGTCAGGTGGTCGACGAATGGCGTCTGTGGGAAATTCTCGATCCGTACCGCGACAACGTGATGAAGGTACTCGATCAGGGTGCGGTGTGCTTGAACATTGACGCCAGCCAAGCCGGCAAGACGCTGTCGGCCGAAGAATTGGCCAAGCTTGACGCAAGCGATCATTTTGGTGACATCGTGGGCACGGGTCCGGGTCGCAACTGGGCGCACGTTAACTCTGTTGACTACGACCCGACCGATGACTCGATCATTTTGTCGTCCCGTCACCAGTCGGCCATCATCAAGATCGGTCGAGACAAGAAGGTGAAGTGGATTCTCGCTTCGCCCGAAGGTTGGAAGAAGCCCTGGGCCGACAAGCTCCTTGCTCCGGTTGACGCCAACGGCAAGAAGCTCAAGGTTGAAGGCAGCCAGGTTGAAGGCGACTTCGACTTCACGTGGACGCAGCATACGGCTTTCCGTATTGATGAAAAGTCTGACAAGAACGTCATCTACATTACGGTGTTCGACAACGGCGACGCCCGCGGTATGGAACAGCCCGCCCTGCCTGAAATGAAGTACAGCCGCGCCGTGGTCTACAAGATCGACCAGAAGAAGATGACGGCCGAACAGGTTTGGGAATACGGCAAGGAACGCGGCTTTGCGTGGTACAGCCCGGTGACGTCGCTTACGCGCTACGAGGCCGACAAGAACTCCATCATGGTCTACTCGGCTACGGCCGGCATGGGACGCCGTCCGTCCGAACTGAAACCCGGTGAAAAGGCCGGCATCGCTTCGCCTGTTATCAACGAGTTCAAGTGGGGCGAAAAGGAACCGTCCGTTGAGATCGTGATCGTGGGTTCGATGGGTTACCAGGCGCTTCCGGTTTCGGTGGCCAAGGCTTTCTCCAAGTAACTCCGTAACGGCATGAGACCGGCAAAAACGGCGGCGTTTTGCAGCTGTTTTTGCCCGGTCGGGAAGGATTTTTTAATTTCTGCAACTAGACATTGCACGAACACGCAGGTGCCCTTTGGCAAATCTCGATTGTTCTGCAGGCATCTTGTTTCTAAACTGAGTGTTAAGAATTGAGCGCGATTGCCTGCACGATTTTCTGACTGGGCATCGGCTGAAGTTAGCGAGGAGAAATTCAAAATGTTCAAAAAGACTTTGTTTGCTCTTGGCCTTTCGGTTATCGCCGCCACTGCGATGGCTGCTACCGAAGGTACCGACTATGTGAAACTTGACAAGCCCATGGTCAACGCCGAAGGCAAGCTCACCAAGATCTTCAGTTACGACTGCCCGTTCTGCTTCAAGTACGACGTCGGCGTGGATCCGAAGGTTTTGCCGCGCATCGAAAAGGAACTGGGCCTTGCTTTCAATCCGGTGCATCTGGAAACCAAGGGCAAGTACGGCCGTGTTGCGAGCGAATTCCTCGCCATGTGCATGCTGAAGGATAAGGCTGCCGGCGTGTCGATCGAATCCAAGGATTCGCTCTTTAAGAAGGCCAAGGACGCCATCTATCAGGCTTATCACAAGAAGGGCGAACGCTGGACGTCCGGTGAAGCCGCGTTCCTGAAGACCCTGACGGACGCAACGGGCATTAGCCTTGACGAATTCAACAAGGCGAAAAACGACGAAGCCGTCAAAGCTCTGTGCGCCGAATGGAAGACCTCCTACGACGTGGCCAAGATCCAGGGTATCCCGGCTTATGTCGTCAACGGCAAGTATCTGATCATGACCAAGAGCATCCGCAATTTCGACGGCATGGTCAATCTGGTCAAAGAACTCAAGGAAATGAAGTAAACCTGAACAGTTTCTTGTTTCTCTCCTAACGGGGGAGACAACCGCGAACTGCAAGTGCAGTTGTCTCTCCCGATTCTTTTTTCGATTTTTACACCGAGCCGGCACTGAAGCCCGAAGCCAAATTTTCAGCGCGGCAGGCGGGGGATTTTTGCGATGAAAAAATTTTTTAGTGGTCTGAAGACAGATCCTGTCAATACGCTTGCCGACTGGCAGGATTCGCGCTGGCCTTGGGGCATCATCGCCTTTGCCATGATCGCCATGGTGCTGCTGGCTCACTACGTGTTTCAGGATTGGATGCACATGTTGCCGTGCGAGCAGTGTGTCTACATTCGCTACGGCAATCTGGTAATGGCCTTGGGTTGCATCATCGCAATGATCAACCCGAAGGCGCTCTGGGCCAAGGTTGTGGGTTACGTGATTTCGCTCTACGGTCTCGTTTACACAATCATGTGCTCTTGGAAGCTCATCGGCATTCACGATGCCGTGCATTCCGACGATCCGATGGCCATGTTCGGCATGCAGGGTTGCTCGACGGAACCGCACTTTCCGTTTGGTCTGCCGCTTGAAAAGTGGGCTCCGGCCTGGTTCCAGCCCACAGGCGACTGCGGTTACGACGCTCCCGTCGTTCCTGACGGCGCCGTATTGAGCGATCTGCAGCGCTGGTTCATCGAGCTCTATCAGTCTTCCGACGGCTGGTATCTGATCCCGCAGTGGAAGTTCATGGACATGGCTTCCTGCTGTCTGCTCGCATGCATCGTTGCGGCCATCTTCCTTGCCGCCATGATCTTCGGTTGGGTGATGCGTGATTTTGTGAAAAAAGCCTAATTTCCAACGGTTGTTATGTTGACTGCTGAGCCTGCTCTTGGCACGAAGCTCGAAGCATGGCGATGAACCATCGCAAAGCCGGATCGCCCGAAGCGTTTTCGTGCCAGATTACGCGGCGTTCATAATGGCCGGCAATGCTAGGCGGAAGCGGTAAAACCTCCAACGGCAGGTAGCGAGCAAGCAACCTGCCGTTTTTTTCGAGAATTTTCACGGTGGCTTCGGTTTCCAAAACCATCCAGGGAGCTGCCAAAAAGTAGGGCATCGAGATGCTCGCTCCGTCGCTTTCATGTGCCATGAGGCTGGCATGGTAACGCACGACAGCTGCCGAGAAATTGTGCGTGACGTTGCTGATTTTGACTTTTGGATAGGCCTGGATATCAGATAGCGACAATTCTCCCTTTTCCTTGTAGATGGCGACCAAAGGATGTCCTTTTTTAACGAGTAACACATCGGGTTCGTCAACAAGTACAACGCTGCGGCATTCGGGCGGAATCGGGTCAAACGGGAACATGGCCAGATCAAGGCGTCCGTTGCGAAGATCCTCAAAAAGGTCGCCGTTGAGGCCGATGACGTCAAGCTTGACTTGTGGAGCTTGCTTCAAGATTCGTTTGAAAGCAGGGAAAAGAAAGGCGAGTACGCCGTTATCCGCTGCCGCAATTCGAAAGGTTCGGGATAAATCAGCCGGATCGAACACGGTCGGCGCCGAAAGCTTCTCGAGCCGTTGCAATACATCGTTAATGTCGGGCAATAACTCACGCATGCGAGCCGTGGGTACCATGCGCGGTCCGCTTCTGACAAAAAGTTCGTCGGCAAAAAACTCGCGTGCCGCTGACAGGGCACGGCTGATGGTGGCCGTGGAAGTACCGAGTTCGTTTCCGGTAAGTGTGAGACTCATCGTTTTAAAAAGCGAAGAGAGAACCAGAAGAATAGTGTTGTCAGGGTAATTGTGGTGGCTTTGATTGTGCATAAAACTCTGCCTTGTTTTAGCCGTTCTTGAGGAGGAACAGTTTCCATCTTAAGCGTCTTTGCAAATCCTGCAACCGCGCGTTGCGACCCGTGGCGATCCAATCTGGGTATGAGCCGATTTCCTTGAAATTCAAGTCTCTATAGACTGATTTGCAAGGAACCGGTTCAATAAAAACGATGAGCCGGTGCGTCGACTAGACCACGAGGAGAAAGACAAATGAAGATTCTTCACTTGACGATTGCCGCCGCTGCCGTTGCCTTCTCAATGGCTGCCAGTGCCGAATCCATGGCGCCCGCTCCCACTCCGAAAGGAACGCATTTGGGCAATGTGATCGTCAACCCCTACGGCTACTCGCCTTTGACGGCTGTTATCAATCGCAACACCAAGCAGCCGACGGATATCAAAGTGACTGTTAAGGGCAAGCCCAACGGAGGCATCGACATCACCTACGACGTCGGTCGCTCGACGTTGCTTTCCAACGACGGCATTCCCGTGTTTGGCCTCTATCCCGACTATCGCAACACGGTTGTCGTGAGCTACAAGCTTGATGGCAAGAAGATTACCGACACGTACAGCATCCTGACGCCGGCGCTCACGATGCCCTACATGGACAACCGCAACATCACGGCTCTGCCGCAGCCCAAGGTCACCAAGCTTGATCCCAAGTTCAAGAACCGTCTGTATCTCGTTAACTCCGGTACACGTCCGCCCAAGGGCTCCGAAGTCAACTGGATCATGCCCAAGACGCCCAAGATGAGCAAGAGTGCGGCTAATCCCTCCGGCGGTTCTCTCGCTTTCGAAACGATTCCTCTGAACTACGTGGTTGACACGCAGGGCGAATTCCGTTGGTGGCTCGAACCCGAAGCCATCTACGACGGCATCAACTACAACATTGCTGATCGCGGCTACGCGATGGGTTTCTTCCCGACCAAGGCCGGCACCTACACGTTCGTTCAGGGCCAACGCTGGATCGAACTTAATCTGGCCGGTCGCGTCGTGGCCAAGCACGAACTGCCGCCGGGCTATATTGATTTGAGCCATGCTTCTTGGGAAATGCCCAACGGTCATGTGTTGCTGCGTGCTGCCAAGTACCGCTACCATCGTCCTGACGGTCAGGTCGTTCAGACCGTGCGCGACATCATCATCGAAGTCGACCGTTCCGGCAACGTGATTGACGAATGGGATCTGAACACCATTTTGGATCCGACGCGCGACGCTTTGATCAAGAATCTCGACCTCGGCGCCGTTTGCATGAACGTTGACCTGGATGCTCAGGGTCAGAGTGTGGGTTCCGAACCGCTCGCACCGTTCGGTGACGCTGCAGGCGTCGGTACGGGCCGCAACTGGGCGCACGTCAACTCGGTTGCATACGATCCGACGGATGATTCGATCATCATTTCCGCTCGCCACCAGGGCGTGATGAAGATCGGCCGCGACAAGCAGGTGAAGTGGATTCTTGCTCCGTCCGTGGGCTGGAAGAACGGTCTGGAAAAGAAGCTGCTCAAGCCGGTTGACGCCAACGGCAAGGCCATCAAGTGCTCGCCCACGGGCGACTGCGAAGGCGGCTTTGACTTCACGTACACGCAGCACGCCGCTTGGCCGCGCGCTTCCAAGAAGGGCTCGATCGTTGTCTTTGATAACGGCCAGGTTCGCCACTACGAGCAGCCCGCTTTGCCCGAAATGAACTACTCTCGCTTGGTCGAATACAAGATTGACCCGAAAAAGATGACGGTTCAGCAGACTTGGGAATATGGTAAGGAACGCGGTTACGAGAGCTTTGCTCCGATCACGTCCAACGCCGCCTATCAGGCTGACAAGGACACGATGTTCGGTTTCTACGGCTCCGTCGGCTTGTTCGATCAGACCAAGGGTACGATCGGTCGCTTGCAGGAAGTTGATTACAAGACCAAGGACGTGAAGGTTGAAATTGACGTCTATAACAACAAGGCCTCTGCTCCGCACTATCAGGGCCACATTGTGGACCTCAAGCAAGCCTTCGGAAAGTAATCAGATAGTCGTTTAACTGCGATTAAAACGGGAGCGGTTCACAGCCGCTCCTGTTTGTGTCACAAACTCCCGGTCTACTAGCTCATTAAGGTAGTCCGGGAGTTTTTCTATTCTCAGCAAATCCAATAAGTCATGATTGACTCTGAGAACAGGGCATCGAAAATCAAGATATGCAGAGTTATCGATTATTTGAGGCGAAATAGCTGTATATCGAGAAGTCTGCTTTGGTTTAGCGAAAACAAAAAAATCCTGCACCTTTCCGTCAGAAAAATGCAGGATTCTCCAAGGCTCAAAAATTTCTAACAATGGTGTCGGTAAGTGTCGGCCTCAGAATTTATGCATCAGGCCAAAGCCACCTGTTGTCTGATTGAAATCTGTGCCGGCATCCAAAAGTTGTTTGCCGTCCATAAACGATGTGAAGGCATAAAGCTGGGTGCGTTTACTCAGACTGTAGTAGTAGACCAACGCCCCGAGAAAAGCAGCCCCATCGTCTTGAGGATATCCTTCTGCCGAACCGTTAAGTTCTGCGTTTAGCCACCCGATAGAGCCGGCGAAGTAATGCGGCCCCATTGTATAGCCGGCACTCAGATAGACGGTTTGCATATCGAGGCCTTCGGATCTGTCATCGAATTTCTAAACAACTCCCCTCTGAAGAGGGAAGGTTTCCTTCGACCAAGTACTGACTTTTCCACCCGCTCTGATCCGGCCTAACGCCTGGTCAGTTGGCAAATGGCTGTCACCAGCACCACGAAGGATTTTCTGACGAGCCATCTCCGGCGTCATCGCTTTTGGCTCCGGCGCAAGTCTGGGATCACGCTGATCCCGACTACTCGTTGACTTCAAAACGACATATCCCGCATCAGTCAGGAGCTGTTTCGCACCTTCAAGCTGCTCGACGGCAACTTTCGGAATATGGATTTCCTTTTCAATGTCAGCGCAGTACAAAAGCAATGCTGACAGTACGTCACGCTGGATGTACTGTCCGCTTCCTGCTTTCATTTCCTGCCAGCGTTCACTGAGATCTTTCTTTCGATACGTGTCCGTATACGGATCGTACTGACTGAGTTTCAGTTTGTAGGGATTGACTTCTGTTACCTTCAGCCCGGCACTTGCAGCCTTTGACTTCAGTTGAGCAATGAATCCCGACATTGCACTTTTACCCAGACTTTTACCGAAATGTCCTCTCTGAAACGCCTTCCAGCTATTTTTCTCAATACGTATGTCGCCGGCTATTGAGAGCAGCAGATTGATCGTCTGACCGTGCCGGCACTTGCGTTCGGCTGCAGCCACGCGATGCATCTCACGCAGTCGATCTACCTTGCGTTGATAGTTCTTACTTTTGACAAGCTTCGCTCCCTTTTTGATTGTGCCGTTCTCGTTATAGGCATCGGGGTTGTTGCGTCTCAGGCTTCGGTCCATGGCACGAAGCAGACGTCGGGAGGCTGCCTCGTTGAAGTTGTTTGATCCCGCAACCTGAATCTTGCCGGCAAACTCCTTGCTAAAAAGAGCAATACTCTGCGGCCCCGGATCAATCGCAGCCCGTTTGGTTACAGGAGCATAAACATGCTTGACAGGAGCCGTCCCTTCAAGCACGACCTGCAAGAAGAAGCGGTCTGACGAGCGGATGCGTTTACGCACCAGCCGGCAATACTTGATTTTGCGATACTTATCCGAGCGTTCGTTTTCTTTCAGCGCTCTCTGAATGTAATCGTCTTTCGGGTCGATCAGGACGCGATAGTCATGACCACACCAGTTCAGCACTTTTTTTCAGGTCTGAACTTGAGCCCCGTTTTGTTGGTTTTGCCTTCAATACTGTGCAGACCGCGTTTGGAAGATTTGAAACGGGGCATCCCTCCAAGTCCGAGCTTATAGCGGTTTATCGCCTGAAAGACACGGGTGGCAATCTTCTGGGTCTCGTTAATGCCCAGTTCTGCTTTGCGACCGCTGCCTTCCCTGTGTCTTGCAATAACAGAATGCAAATCGTATTCAGTCAGCCCGTATTTGCGGTCAAGGGCACGAAAGGCTGCTGCCCTCTCCTTGCCTTTAGGCATGACACAGGCCTCTTTCCATGCAGCATCCTGCCGCATCTGCTGCAATTGTCCCATTGCTGTGCCCAGGGTGGCATTGTGCAGCTGACGGGCGAACTCAAGCTTGCGCACAATGGTACGCATCTCAGCATCGTCCACAGCAATCGGCAGTTCAATAACAAAACTCTGAGAGGGCATAGGCACTGAGTTTAATAGCCCGCCTTCCTCCCTTCAATGAATTAAAGGGCTTCCGGCGGGAAAAATTCTGTGAAGAAAGGAAAAGGCGCCGACGGTATTGATTGAACCGTTGGACGCCTGAATGAAGTTCACTGAGAAATCCGTGAGTGCTCAGTGACGAATTTGAATCTCGACAAAGGCGCAAAGACAAGCTTTGGACTTGGTTCTCCTATCAGCACTTGATGCTGAAGATGAGACCTTCCAATGAGTACTAAATCTCTTTTAGCGACTTTTTAGCCCGTCTTTGGCGGGATTCAAATGTTGATTGTGATTTGGAGTGCCACTAAAGAGCAATCACTGTCGTTCGTTATGACGTCGCTTGGTCGCAGGAGTTGCATGTCTCAGGCTGCGAGCATTCGCCGCAAGAGCGATCGGCTGCGTGATACTTGCTGATCACACAGTTTTTGCAGTGTGCAAGCGCGTCTTCCGACAGCTGTTCAAAATCGTGGTACTGGCCGGACCAGCGGCAGATGTTGCGCAGGAACGGAACAAGACTGCGACCTTTTTCCGTGAGGGAATATTCCACGCGCGGAGGAATTTCCGGGAACTGGTGTCGCTCGATCAAACCGTGGCCGATGAGTTCCTTCAAAGTGTTGGCAAGGACAGTGTCCGATACGCTGTCGAGCGCCTTTTTGATGTCGTTATAACGGACGCTGTTTTCGGAATAGAGCAGGCACAAAATGCGGGACTTCCAGCGGCCGCTGAAGAATTCGAGAGCGAATTCCAACGGGCAACGCAAATCCTTGGGGAGTTTAGGTTGATACATGACGAAAACACAAAATCTAAAAAGTTGCAAAAAGTATAACCCCCGATTTTTGTCTAATCCAGATTAGATCAAACGGCGTAGGAGCAATTACTCAGAAATTACTTAGTCAATCATTGTTTACTTAAGGTCTTTGCTGTTTTCTTCAAATTCATACAATCGAACCTAGGTGTCGCTTTCCGTCGTCTCGGCACGGCTTTTTTCAAGCTCTACGATCCGCCGAGGCACCAGGAATAAAGAGACGGAAACGGTGCGGGAGACACGCATCGGAACACCGCAGATACGATAAGAAACAGGAGAAGAAGATGGCAGACGTCAAACTTCCTCACATTTCCAGACGCGCTTTGCTGGGCGCGGCCGGGGCCACTGCTGCAACTTCCTCAATGGGCTGGGCGGCGGTCAAGAAAGAGGTAGAGACTCTCAAGAAAAAAGGCTGGAAGGCCTACCCGGTCGGTTGCTGCATGTGCGGCGCCCGCTGCGGCATGCTTGCTATGCATAAGGAAGGCGAAAAGCCTTCGCGTGCGAGCATTCGCATCCTTCCCAATCCCGATCATCCTCAGCGCGGTTATTGCGGCCGCGGTGCTTCGGCGCTCTGGGCATGGGATCATCCGATGCGCATTCGCAAGCCCTTAAAGCGCAAGGGCGAACGCGGCAGCGGTGAGTTCGAAGAAATTTCCTGGGATCAGGCGCTCAACGAAATCGCAGCCAAACTCAAGGCCATCATCGCCAAGGACGGCGAACAGAGTGTGGTTCTCACGAGCCACAACTTCACGGCCTATCAGAACTGGTTTGCGCCTGCCTTCGGAACGCCCAATGTGATCAATCACTCGGCAACCTGCAACTCGGCTTCCACGTTTGCGCGTCGCCTCATTTTCGGTCCGACCTTCTCGGGCTTGGGAAAAGTTGAGCCCGATTACCTCAACGTTCGTTATCTGCTTCTCGTAGGGCGTACTCTGAACTGCGCCATGGGTGTGTTCTCGACAGCTGCACAGGCGCGCGAAAATGGCGCTCGCCTGGTGTTCGTCGACCCGCGCATGCCCGAGGGTGCACTGGGCGAATCCGAATGGATTCCGATCAAGCCCGGTACCGACGCCGCTTTCCTGCACGGTCTGATTTTCGTGGGCTTGCGTGAAAACCTCTGCAATCTGGAATGGATGCGCAAGTGGACGAATTCTCCGTGTCTCGTGACGGATGACTACACGCCGATTACCGAAGACATGGTCAAGCAAGGCGGTCGCAAGCGCTACTTTGCCGTCATTGACGAACACACCGGCAACATCGCCTTCCAAGGTCCCAAGCTCAACGAAAAGGGACAGCCGATCGGCTTTGACGAATCGCCCGACGTACTGCCCGCCATGGATTGGCACGGCGAAGTGAACCTTGCCGACGGCAAGCGCGTGCATGCTCGCACCGTGTTCGTTGCCTTCAAGGAAGCCAACGCCAAGTACACGCCCGAATTTGTGGCCAAGCAAACCGGAATCCCGGCCAAGCGAATCATCGAAACGGCTCGTGACTTCTTCAATCTCGGCGGCGTGTGCGACGACGGCTGGTATTCGTCTCGCAACGGCAACGATGTCGAAGCTTACGAGTTGATGAGCCTCATCAATCTCTTTACCGGTCAGATGGACCGCAAGGGTGGCTTTATCGTGACGCAGGGTGCCGGAGTGGGCGGCCCGGGCGTCAAGAAGGCCGGCACAAAGTGCACGGGACCGACTGGCGTCACCTGGGAAGTCAAACCGGGCAAGCCCATGGACAAGCTTTTCTATCCGGAAGGTATCGGCACGCTGTGGCCTGCACTCGAAGCGGCCAAGACCGGCAAGCCCTATCCGGTGCGCGCGCTCATTATGACTGGCTGCTCGATGTTCCATCGCGAAGCCAACTCCGCGCGACTCATCGAAGGCTTCAAGGCCATGGAACTTATTGTGAGTCAGGACATCTTGCCGCAGGAATCCAACGACTGGGCCGATTATGTTCTGCCGAGCACGTTCTTCCTGGAAAACCACGAATACTTGGGCGTGAATTACGCTCGCGACGGTTGGGCGCACAAGTCCGACGCCATGATCGATCCGCCCGAAGGTGTGGAAGCGCGTCACGACATCTGGCAGTTCTGCGAAATCCTTCGCCGTATCGACCCGGCTCTGGCCGCTCGTTTGGGGTACAACGAAGAAATCAAAGATCGTGCCGGCTGGAAGAAGTGGTTCAACGAACAGCTCGTTGACGGAGCCTGGAAAAAGTTCATTGCCAACAAGAACAAGGCCAAGCCCGGTGAGGGCGATCGCATTGCCAAGGAAGTCGAAGAAAAAGGCTTTGCGCTGGTTAACGTCAAGAAGTATGACCAGACGCCTTACAAGACTCCGTTCACAACACCGACGGGCAAGGGTGAAATCATCAGCTTCTACGCGGTGTATCAACCTTCGGCGAAGAACACCAGTCCGATGCCGGAATATCAGCCGACGAAGGCTTATACGCATCCGAAGGCAGACAACGAATTCATCATTGCTTCGGGCAAAGACTCCGCTTCGTGCTGCGGCGTGACGCTCTTTACGTATCCGACTCGCTTTACGGGCGATCGTACGATCTGGATGAATCCGATTGACGCCGCGCGTTTGGGCATCAAGCAGGGTGACACGATCGAACTCGAAGGTCTCGATTTGCCTGTGAAGGGACGTGCCCAGGTGACGGTTACCAACCGTGTGATCGCTGGCTCTCTCTTTGCTTACGGTTTCTCGGGCGGCGTTCGTACCAAGAAGCTCCTTCCGGAATACGAATGGGTTCGTGAAGGCGTCAATACCAACTGGTTTGCCACCGGCAAGAGCCAGGCGGATTGCGGCAACATGAGCAATAACGTCACCGTTCGCATCAAGCGCGTGTAAGGAGTCAAAAGATGGCGAAAAAACAACTTGCGCATCTTTTTGATGCGACGAAATGTATCGGCTGCCAGGCTTGCATCGTAAGCTGCGTCGAAACAAATTATCCCGAAATGGTCGGCCGTCACATCGAAGGCAAGAACTGGCTGGCTTCCAACATCCGCCGCTACACGGCCAATCTGGCCAAGCGTCCGGTACAGCTTCTCGTGCAGTGCCAGCACTGTTCGGAAGCGCCCTGTGTGGAAACCTGCCCGTTCGGCGCTAACTACTACGATGAAAACGGTCTGGTTCGCAATGATCCGAAGCGTTGCATCGGCTGTAACTACTGCATCGCATCGTGCCCCTACGACGCGCGTTGGTCGCACCCGATTACGGGACTGCCCTCCAAGTGCATGGGTAGCGGCTGTCTGGAGCGTATCGAAGACGGACTGCAGCCGGCCTGCGTGAGCGTTTGTCCGGTCAGTGCACGCCTTTTCGGTGATGTCAACGATCCGGAAAGCGACATTTCGCAGAAGATTCGCGTCGCCAAGACGCAGAAGCTTCTTGAAAGTCACGGAACGAAACCTAACTTCTTCGTGGTGGTGCAGAAATGATGGAATTCACAAATCTCACGATGCAGCTTCAATCCGCGAATTGGGGTTGGTCGATTGCATTCTTCCTCTGGTTCATCGGCTTGTCCGGCATGGGGATGTTCCTCAACGGCTGGGTGCGCGAAAAGGCGCTTGTGTACCTGTGCGCCGCAGCGAGTATCCTCGGTACGCTGTTGGTGGTGAGCCACTTGGCTCGTCTCACGAATCTGCCTGCAGCGGCGTTCTACGCGCTCACGAGCGGCAGCTTCAACTTCGGCAGCTGGATGATGATCGGCATGGTGCTGCTCACGCTGCAGTGCTGCGCAACAGTGTTTTACGCTCTGTCTCTGGCCGGTGTGTTCAAGAGCTGCGAAGACTTCGTGCTGAGCAACTTCTTTAACCACATCACGATGGCACTGGGTGTCATTGTCACGATCTACTCGGGCTTTCTGCTTACGCAAGCCGTTGGTGTCACGCTCTGGAACACCGCTTTGATTCCTTTGCTGTGGATCATGTCCGGTATGGCCTCGGCTATTAGTTCCATCGAACTGATGATGGTCTCGGGAAAGATTCCGGCACACAAAGTGCTCTGGAGTCGCCGTACGGCTCTGTGGACGGAAGCGGCTGAACTTTTCACGATCTTTGCCTTTGTGCACGTGGCTTTGAGTTCGTCGTCGGCAGCCGCCCGCGTCGGTGCAGAGTCTCTGATCGATGGCCCGTATTCGATGATGTTCTGGTTGGGCGTCATTCTCTTCGGTTCGATCGTGCCGTTGTCGATTAACCTGATTACCCGCAAGCATGTTGCATTGGCCATTTCGGCTGTGCTCGGCCTGGCCGGCGCCCTGATGCTGCGTGCGAGCGTGCTCTTTGCGGGGTATTATGAGCCGCTCTTGTTCTAATAACGACATCTGCCATATGCCGGGAGTCCCGGAGCCTGGGTCCGGGTGAGTCTCTCTTAGCTCCCGGCACCCTTTACGGCAGACTGCTGAACTGATGATTCAGGGAAGGCAGTCTGCCTTTTTTGCCTTTGGAATTCGATCAGCAAAAGTCGAACGGCAGCTCAAGCTGGTCGGTTAGGCTGCGCTTTTTTTGTTTGAGTTTGATGAGTTCGAGAAAGGCCTGTCGGTGGAGCAACCGCACACGCATGCGGTCATTGCAGTCGATCGGCAGATCGTAGAGCTTGTCGACAACGAGCGTGAGTTGAGAGATGGATGTTTTCCAATGCGCCAGAATCTTGGGAATGTCCGAGTCTTTGTACTCGTACAAATTGATGAAAGGTGACAATTTGGAAGCCGCTACAAGCAATGGTCTGCCGCGCTTTTGTTGCCGGTCTTTTCGGTCATGGCACGCCTTTTGCGTATTTCCAAACTAAGCTTGGTGCCGTAATGCAGGCGAGGCATAAAAAGAAGAGTTTTTTATACTGGATCACATTGCTGTCCAAAACAAAATCTGATACGAGGGCGACTTTTCTGGCAAAAGAAAATTGAATCTGTCCAAAGCAAATT
>UPZS01000027.1 GCA_900538905.1 uncultured Sutterella sp. | reverse complement strand
GAATCTCCTGAGCGAGGTACCGATTCTCCCGGGCAAAACGCTGATCGTTTTCGATGAAATCCAGCTATGCGACCATGCTTTCGGCAGTTTGAAATATTTTGCCCAAAATGCACCTGAATACGCGGTTGCAGCCAGCGGAAGTCTTTTGGGGACAGAGGTTCGACGCAAGCAGATATTCGTACCGGTCGGACAGGTAGACATACGTGATGTTTGGCCACTGTCATTTTCGGAGTTTCTCCATAATGCTTCCCCAAAGCTCTACGACTACGTGGAACAAATTTCAGAGATAACTCAGCTGCCGACATTTGTGCTCAACGAAATTGAAAGCGAATTCATTCGCTATCAGTGTATCGGTGGCATGCCGGCGGCAGTGGCTGCCTTCATGGACGGCGAAGAGATGCGGAGCATTGAGTCGTCGCTTCGGAACATCTTGGCAATGTATCGACTCGATTTCTCGCAGTACGCCACTCCAACGGAGGCAGTGCGAATTGCTGCCGTATGGGACGCTATACCGAGTCAGTTGGCTAAACCCAACTCACGATTCTTCTTAAGTCAAGTACACGCCAATGCACGAAGCAGAGAGTTTGCGCCGGCATTACAGTGGTTGTGCGAGGCGGGGCTTGTTTTGAAAACGCCCCGCGTTTCCACGGCAAAGATTCCGCTGAGAGCGTATCTGGAACCCGAAATTTTTAAGCTTTACGCTAAAGACATCGGTCTTCTTCGAGTAATGGCAAATTTGTCTTCCGACAGTCTTTTGAATCCGTCGGTTATGTCAGAGTTCAAGGAGACATTGGCTGAAAATCTGGTCGCTAACTCCTTGTGCCGAACATATGGCGTCGAACCTTGTTACTGGACTTCAGGTGCACAGGCAGAAGTGGACTTCCTTATAGAATCTGCGGGGCAAATTTTCCCGTTGGAAGTTAAGGCTGGCAAGAGCGTTGCCGGTAAGAGTCTGTCGGTTTATTCGCGAAAATTTAATCCGTCGTTGAGCATCCGTTTATCGGGACTGAACCTCAGAAAAGACAACAACCTGCTCAATGTCCCGTTGTCTCTGGTCGATTGGCTACCGAAATTCGTCCAATTGGCTTTGTCAGACAATACCCGGCATTGAGCTTGCTCGAGATGCCTTTGCCGAGCAGAATATCTTTCCAAATTTCAGATTCGCGTCGAACGCACCGAATAAAACCGTTTGTGGGGTTCTTTGCCATGCACCAGCCCTCTTTCTCTCCTGCCGCCCTGCAACACCGCATTGCTTGCGCACTCGGACAATCCGAATGCGATCTGGTGCTGCGAAATGCCCGCATCTTCAATGTCTTTACCAAAGCGTTTGTCAACCATTGCGATGTCGCCATTGTCGAAGGCATCATCGTCAACGTCGGTCCGTTGCTGGCGGTTCGCGGAAAAGAGGAGATTGATCTTGACAACGCCGTTCTGGTCCCGGGCTTCATTGATGCGCACGTACATATCGAATCCTCGATGTTGCGTCCGACGGAATTTGCTCGTTTGATCCTCTCCAAAGGCACGACGACCATCGTGGCCGATCCGCACGAAATTGCCAATGTGTGCGGTCTCGATGGCATTCGGTTCATGCTGAAAGACGCTAAAAACGCCGCCGTCGACATCCGCTTTATGTTGCCATCGTGCGTGCCTGCCACGCCGTTTGAAACCTCCGGCGCCACGCTGACGGCCGACGAACTTCGCTCCTTGATTGACGAACCTGATGTCTTGGGGTTAGCCGAAGTCATGACCGTGCCTGCCGTGATGTCCGGCGACAACGAAATGCTGGAAAAGTTGACGATGGCGCATGTTGCACATAAGCACATCGACGGTCATGCTCCGATGCTCGAGGGTGACGGACTTTCCGCCTACGTCGCCGCCGGCGTCTCAAGCGACCACGAATGCAGCACCGCCAAAGAAGCGCTGGAGCGCATCAGCCGCGGCATGACGGTTTTCATGCGCGAAGGCTCTGCAGGTCAAAACGTTGCCGCCCTGGCACCTGTCGTCACGCCTCAAAACAGTTCCATGTTCTGCTTGTGTACGGACGACGCGTCCCCCGACGACGTGAGCACCAAGGGACACATCAACAATGCCGTTCGGTGCGCCGTCGCTCACGGCGTCGCAACAGAAGAAGCTCTCTGCATGGCCACCATCAACAGCGCACGCCATTTCGGCTTCAAGCACAAAGGCGCCGTTGCTCCGGGCTACACAGCAGATCTGGTCGTGCTGGAAAACCTGACGGATTTTTCAGTTCGCGCCGTTTTTAAAAACGGACGTCGACACGAGGAAACTGTTTCTCAACCGTCCGGATCACTGCCCGCATTCGTCACCGGACGCGTCCGCATTCTCCCGTTGCAGGAAACCTCGTTTGAGATTGCCTGTCCTTCGGGACAAGCCCGCATCATCGGCGTTACCGGCGGAGACCTCAACACCAAGTCGTTACTCGAATCCGTTGTCGTTGACAAGGCCGGGTTCGTTGATGTGGCAGCCTGCCGAGATCTCGTCAAGGTGGCGGTCGTTGAGCGACACCACGCCACCGGCAACGTCGGCTTGTCGCTCGTAAAAGGCCTTCTGGCATCCGGTCGACGACTCACTGGCGCGTTGGCCACCACAATCTCGCATGACTCACACAACATCATCGTCGCAGGCGACAACGACGCCGATATGCTCGCTGCCGTCAATGCGTTAGAACAGTTTGGCGGCGGCATCGTCTTGGTGAGAAACGGGCAGGTCGTCCGATCGTTAAGGCTTGAAATCGCGGGGCTCATGACGGCTGCAAACTGGAAAGAAGTGGCTCGTCAAAAAATTGACCTCGTCGAGACGGCGCACAAAGCGTTCGGCATTGCCGACAATGTGCACCCGATTATGGCGCTGAGCTTTCTGGCACTCGCTGTCATTCCGGAATTGCGCATAACGGACAAAGGACTCTTTGATGCGGTTTCTTTCAAGCACATCCCTGTAGACGCAAAAACCAACATGTGACCGCTAAGTCACATATTGACAATATGTGTATTCGCTGCAGCCGTATGCGCGGAGAAAGTCAGAGGCATTTTATGTCAACCAAATCAGGACATAGCCAAAAGCCGTCAACCGTTTTAGGCAAGAATCGAAAACTTGTCTACTTATTCAGTCATACCGCGAGAAACCGTCAACCAATTTCAGGCAAGGTCAACCGAACAGAGCAAAACTGAAAATTTCTTCAGCGAATTGAAGATTTTTACAGTAATATTCTTCAATCAATTGAAGATTTTTTCTATTTACACATGTTAGAAACGACACCCGCCGCACAATCGTCACTTCTGACCCGAACAATCCAACGCGAGATTGAGCAAGAGTCGCCTGTTCGTGCCGTTCTGATCTTCGGACCAAGGCGAATCGGCAAAACCACATTGCTTCGTCAGATCATTGGCCAAAACGGTTGCCGTTGGTTCAACGGCGATATAGAGGGGAGCGCCGCCGATCTAAGATTTCAGAGCCAGGGCGATGTTTTCAATGTCCTCAGTCAGGCGCCCAATATCGTCATTGACGAAGCTCACAAAATTGCCGACATCGGAACAATCGTCAAGGTTCTGGTCGATGCAAACGAAACACTGCAAAATCCGTGCCATATCTACCTCACCAGCTCATCGTCTTTCTATCTGTCAACACTTAAGGAATCAGCACTTGGCCGCGTCGTCTCACGCAAGATGTGGCCGTTTTCGCTTTACGAACTCGCTCAGCGAATCTCCTGGGGCACGGTAAATACGTACCTAGAGCGTTTTCTCGTCTACGGCCTCATGCCGATGGCCTGCCTTGAGCCGGAAAAAGCGCGTTCATATCTGGAAGACTATTGCGAAGGCTATTTGCTTCGAGATTTCTACGAACAAGAGTCTGTCAAGCATCCTCAAATTGTGCGAAAGATTCTGGTACGTTTGGCCCACTACGTCGGTTCGGAAATCTCCTATGACCGACTGGCTCAAGAAGTTGGAATCAGTCGCAACACTGTTGAAGACTATGTTGAACGCATGCAAGCATGCTCAATCATCCAGATTTGTCAGTCCTTTTCTCGCAACCTTGCAAACGAGATGAAGAAAGGAAAAAAAATCTATTTCTTTGACAACGGTGTGCGCAATGCTCTTATCGGTAACTTCCAAAGCTTGGCCGGCCGCAACGACGCCGGCGCGCTGTGGGAGAACTTCTTTTTCATGGAGCGCCGCAAGCTCATCGATACACTTCGCACCGGAACACAAACCTATTTCTGGCGTACGACCGGTTCGAATCCCAGAGAAATCGACTTCCTTGAGGTTCTGGACGGAAAAATCGAAGCCTTCGAATGCAAACTCTCCCCGCAGACCAAGTCAACACGGCATGCTCAATATTTTCTGAAAAATTATCCCGACAGCACGGTTTCTGTCGTTCACCCCCAAGACTGTATGCAACTTTTCCAAGATGCCTACCGAAGCAAGTCCGCGGTTGCTTCTGTCTCCGAACTTGGCGCGCTGCTTCGCGGCTGAAAACCTGACTTCCAGCACTCTCGACAAAAAAACGATCAGAAGAGAACGCCCTGGCGTTCGTTTTGCTCTTCGACGGGTGAACTCACCGAGAGTCCCAGCAATCGAACGCCACGCGACGGAATATCAACGTCCGTGAGCAAAGCCGTTGCAGCCCGAACAATCGAGTCTTTGTCCACCAACGGGGCATCGGCCGTCAGACTTCTCGTCACGGTGCGGAAATCAAAAAACCGCACCTTTAGCGTCAATGTTGTGCCGACAAACCGACTGCGGTTAAGCCGCTTGAGCAGATCGTCAGCAAGAACTCCGATTTCTTCCAGAACGAAAGCCCGATCCGGAATGTCCACTTCATAGGTCACCTCGCAACCCACGCTCTTGCGGACGCGCTCCGACTGCACCGGACGATCGTCAATGCCGCGCGCAAACTTGTAGTACGTTACGCCCGCTTGCCCGAAATGCGACACGAGTTCTGCCAGGGGCATTTTCAAAAGATCCGCTCCGGTCTTGACTCCCATCTTGAGAAATTTTTCCTCCGTCACAGGACCCACGCCCCAAAACGCCTTGATGGGAAGCTGTTCAATGAAGTGCTGAGCCCGCGAAGGATGAATCGTGCACAGCCCGTCGGGCTTGCGCCAGTCGGAGGCAACCTTTGCCAAGAACTTGTTGTAGGAAACGCCGGCGCTTGCAACCAGGTGCAACTCGTTGCGAATGTCTGCCTTGATCCGCTTGGCAACATCAACGCCAAGCGCGATTTCCATTTTGTTATTTGTGACATCGAGATACGCTTCGTCAATCGAAATCGGCTCCACCAGATCCGTATACCGGTGAAAAATCTCGCGGATCTGCATGCCGACTTCTTTGTAATGACTCATGCGGCCTTCGATAAAGACCAGCTGCGGACAAAGCATCTTGGCTCGCGAACTCGGCATAGCACTATGCACGCCGAATTTTCGGGCTTCGTAGCTTGCCGTCGCCACCACGCCTCTCGAATCGGCGTGCCCCACTGCCACAGGCTTGCCGCGCAACTCCGGATGGTCACGCTGCTCCACGGAAGCAAAAAACGCATCCATATCGATATGGATGATCTTGCGGTTGGTGACGTTGACAAATGTAGGTTCGGAAGTGCTCATGGCAAAAAGAATACTGATATTTCCTCTCAACTTGATCGCATCCGTTTTCTGACGCAAAGAAATTTGTCCGTTTGACGCACAAACACTCGTCTTCCCGTTACAATCAGCGCCTTTTCCTGCTTTGTTCAAATGCAGGCTGTGTAGTGCTCCGAAGCCTTGAGCCTGAAACTGTCTTTTTAAGTATTGCGGCTATTGGGCGCCCGACCTATCCGGCGCTGAAGGCTTGAGCCGCTCATGAACCAATTTTCAAACCGACTTTGTTTAAGACGGTGCACCCAGTGCACCGCCCTTTTGTTGTGCCAATAGACGACAAAGTCGGTCTCTACCAAAAATAAGTAAAACTGTGACCAATCTTTTTTCCGAACTCGGTCTGCCCAAGGCCGTCGTTGACGCTGTTACCGCTCTTGGCTACACCTCTCCCACCCCGGTTCAACAACAAGCCATTCCTGCCCTTTTATCCGGCCGCGATGTCTTGGCGGCCGCTCAGACCGGCACCGGTAAAACGGCTGCCTTTGCCCTGCCCGTCATCTCGAAGATGCTCGCCGCACCGAAAGCACGAGCGCCAAAAAAAGTGCGTGCGCTTGTGCTTGCGCCGACGCGTGAACTGGCTGCACAAATCGATGAAAACATTCGTGCCTATTGCGCTCAAACCGAACTCAACACCGTTTTGATCTTCGGCGGCGTCAACATACGTCCGCAGACGGAAGCTCTGCTCAAAGGCTGCGACTTTCTCATCGCCACGCCCGGCCGTCTGCTCGATCACGCCGGTCAGCTCAATGTTGATCTTTCCGAAGTGGAATTCCTCATTCTCGACGAAGCCGATCGCATGCTCGACATGGGCTTCATCCACGACATCCGCCGCATCGTCAAGCTGCTTCCCGCCAAGCGTCAGACTCTGATGTTCTCGGCAACGTTCAGCACGGAAATCCGTGAGCTCGCCGACTCCTACCTCAACAATCCCGTTTCGGTTGAAATTGCCAAAAACAAAGAAAGCACGCTGATTTCTCAGGAGGCCTGGAGCATCGCCAAAAAGCGCAAGCGCGAGTTGTTGCGCGACCTGATCGTGGACAATCAGTGGGATCAGGTTCTTGTCTTTACCCGCATGAAACACACAGCCAATCGTCTGGCTTCTCAGCTTGAAAAAGACGGCATCGTCGCTGCCGCTATTCACGGCAACAAGAGTCAATCGGCACGCACCAAAGCGCTTGCCGGGTTCAAAGACAAATCCATTCGCGTGCTGGTGGCAACCGACATTGCTGCTCGCGGCCTTGACATTGAAGGGCTCCCACACGTCATCAACTACGAATTGCCCAATGTCGCCGAAGACTATGTACACCGTATCGGCCGTACGGGGCGCGCCGGCGTTCCCGGTCACGCCGTGAGTCTCGTAAGCGACGATGAAAAGGACCTGCTGTCGGCCATTGAAAAACTCTTGAAAAAGCGCATTGGCCTCAAAAAGGCTGAAGGTTACGAAGGCGAACCGCCCGCCGACATCGTCGCCGACGAAAAGGAACGCGATGCCGCACGCAAGCGCGAACTTGAAAAATTGCGTGAATCCCGCCGCAAGCAGCGCAAAGAAAAGCCCGCAAAAACCGAAGTTGCCAAAGAAGTGCACGAAGCCGTCAAACTGGAAGCTCAGTCCGCCGGCATTTCTGACAATCCCGACGAACGCTTCGAAAAGAAAATTCGCCGCAAACCGCAGCAAAAGACGGTAGAGGCGCAGCAGCCGCAAGTCACCAAGAATCGTCGTACGCGTCGAGAACCAAATCCCATCCCCCGCGGAAACAACGGTCAGGTCGCACAAGATACCCGTCGCTCCAACGAGCGCAACGGCGCCGGCAAGACACGTCCCGCACGCAGAGGCACTCCGGGCACTGATCGTCGCTCTTTGCGCGCTTCGTGGGAGCCGGCCGATCCCTTTGCTCCGGAGAATCAGGCAATTTTCCTGCCTCAAACGATGCCCGGAAACTTCCGTTCACACCAACGCAACAAAACTCGCCCGGACAACCGTCGCGATCCTGAGGGCAATCGATTCGGTCAGGAACGTCATCGCAGCAATGCCTCGAATATCAAGTCGACGGTGCAGCGCGCGCCGAAAACGGCCTATTCGGACTCGAGATTTGAGTCAGTGAGTTCAAATTTGCCGCCCGGCATGATTCTGCGCATGCGCCGCCGCTAAAATCCCCGTTATGACCGCTCGCCAATCTACTTTTTCATTTCGCTTCGGCGCCGCTGCTCTTGCCGCGGTCGCCGCGTTTATTGCCGGCTGTGCCGTGCAGCCCGGTATCGAAGGCCAGGCCATAGATACGGAATCTCGTCCCGAGACCAAGAACCTGTCGGCGCTCATGGAGGCAGGTGACCGCAAACAGCTCACCTGCACCTCAATGCAGCCTCTGTCGGCTCAGCGCGCCCTCAACGACATTGTGTTTTCGTGCCCTGAGTTTGACGTACAAGCCACATTGATTGAAATGCGCGATGCGGGCTGGCGTTTGATAAGCGTCGACATCGGAAGCGAAACATCGCACGACGGCGTCGTGGAGATGCCGCTCACCATTCAGATCATCAAGCTTTTCTAACGCAAAAATCCTTGCAACGATGCGCCGCCGATTTATTTCGACGGCGTTTTCTTTCCTTCGGCCGCTTTTCCGCTTTCAAGTTCCTAGAATGGATGTGCCAAGACCTCAAGGTCTTTTTTGGAGAACCGATTTCTTATGTCCACTTCTGTTACCCAACGCTTGCAAGCTCTGCGCGACGAAATTCAATTCCTTGGGCTAAACGCCTGGCTCGTTACATCCGCTGATCCCCATCTGAGCGAACACCTGCCCAAACACTGGATGTTTCTGCGTTATCTTTCGGGCTTTACGGGATCCTACGGCTGCATGGTCATAACGGCCGATCGCGCCCTTCTTTGGACCGACAGTCGCTATTGGGAGCAAGCCGCACGACAACTTGAAGGCTCCGGCATCGAACTCATGCGTTTTGGCGCTGAAGGCGTCCCCAACGCTCGTCAATGGCTCTGTGAGAACCTTCCTGAAAATGCACAGGTCGGCTGCGATCCGCTTACCATTTCCGAAAACGACTTCCGCCGCTTTGAAATCGCATTTTCCGAACGCGGAATGATTTTGACGGGCTACATTTCTGTGACAGATCACGTATGGAAAGGTCGCCCCCATCCCGATGCCGCTCCTATCTCGGTCTTTACGAACGCTCAGGAATCTGTCGCCCATAAGCTCGAAAAGGTTCGCAAAGCCGTGCATGCGACAGGCGCCGACTCGCTTTTACTCGGCACGCTTGAAGACGTTGCGTGGCTCACCAATTTGCGCGGCAGAGACATCGCGTGTACTCCTGTTTTCACGTCCTATCTCCTCGTCACGGATGAAGACGTCACGCTTTACGTTGATCCGACGAAAATCCAAACGGCCGACGTCAAAAAGCACCTCAAGACAAACGGCATTTCCGTTGTCGCCTACTCCGATCGTCGTGCACACATCGCTCAGCACCTCAACGGGCACCGCGTGCTTCTTGACGCCGATGCCGTCAACCACGCCGTCTATGCCCTTTTGGAGCAAGAAAGTTCCGCTTATGTTGTAGCCGGAGAGCGTCCCACGGCGCTGTTAAAGAGCCGCAAAAACAAGGCTGAGCTTGAGCTTTTGAAAGAAACAATGCGGCAAGACGGAGCCGCTTTATGCGAATTTTTCGCTCGACTCGATGAAATGCTCTGGGATGGCGAGACGCCCACAGAGCAGGAGCTTGCCGAGATGCTGCACGCCGAACGCGCCAAGCGCAAAGGATTTGTGTGTGACAGTTTCCCCGCAATCGTCGCGTTCGGCGCCAATGCGGCCTTACCGCACTACAACCCGCTCACGGGCAACAATGCCAACCTGCAGTCGGACGCCGACACTCTGCTTTTGATCGACTCGGGCGGCCAATACGAAGGCGGCACCACCGACATCACCCGTACGATTCTGATCGGTCGCGCCACTGACGCTATGAAGTCCGACTTCACTGCCGTTCTGAGAGGCCACATTGCTCTTGCCACCACTGTTTTTCCGAAGGGCGTGTTCGGCAGTCAGCTCGATACGCTCGTGCGCGCTCCCCTGTGGGAGATCGGAGCCGATTTCGGGCACGGTACAGGTCACGGCGTGGGTTTTTTCCTTTCTGTACATGAAGGCCCCGTGAGCATTTCCCCCCGAGCTCCTGTCAAAGAAAACTCCCGCGTCGTCCCGGGACTTGTGCTTTCCAACGAACCCGGACTTTATCGTGCGGGGCAATACGGTATCCGCACGGAAAACCTGGTGACCCCCGTGGTTGACGAAACCATGCTTTCAGCCATGCAACCGATGCTACGCATGCAAACGCTTTCTCTGGCACCGATCGAGACGCGGCTCATCAAAACCGCCATGATGACACCGGTGGAAATCAACTGGGTCAACGACTATCACAATCGAGTACGCGAAGAACTCATGCCTCTTTTGAGCCCTCGCGCTCGCAAGTGGCTTGAGCGAGCTACTGAAATTATCTAACTAACGCCAGAAGACCGCCTGCGTGAGCTGGTGGATGAATGGCGTTGAGATTTGGTAAAAGTATACAAAAATCATATTCTTTAGTAAGATCTCACGCATGAAAGTCAACTGCGCCTACAAATTCGAACTCATTCTGAAGCCCGAACAGCGGGCTAAGTGTGCTCAGTTTGTAGGTAATTGCCGATACGTCTATAACAAGGCAGTTGAAATTCAGCTTCGGCAGCTTGAAACCAAACAGCCGTTTGTCTCCTACAAGGAACTAGCCTCTCAGCTGGTTGGCTGGAAAAAAGACGATTCCAGTCTTTGGTTGTCTGAATCACCGGCCCAGACTTTGCAGCAGGCACTCAAGGATCTTGACCGCGGACTGATGCGCTTTAAACAGCACAAAGGCGGCATGGTCCAGTTTAAGGCCCGTGGTGACGGTGACTCGTTTCGTCTGCCTCAGCTTCTAAAAGGCGACTTTGACGAAGCCAACGCCCGCATCCGCATTCCCAAAATCGGGTTTGTACGGTACCGTAAATCACGCGACATTCAGGGAAAAGTCAAAAATCTCACAATTTCCATTGAAGCCAGGCGCTGGTACGTGTCCGTCTGTACGGAGATTGAGAATTTTCAGCCACAGGCAACGCGAAACGGTGAGGTCGGCATTGACCTTGGCATTGTCCGTACCGTCCAGTTAAGTGACGGCACGGTCTATCGGCTGGACGTAAACGAGATACAAAAGCTCGAAGACAGAATCGCGGTTTACCAGAAGCAGCTTGAGAGTAATAAAACCTCAAGGCAGAAACTGGCAAAACTGGGCAAGGCGGCTGACTTTGACAAGAAAGTCCCGAGCCGTAAGCGCAGGAGACTGAAAGAAAAGATTGCCAACTTGCACCGGCGCATTCGCAATATCCGCAAGGACTTCATGTTCAAGACTGCCAGAGCCATAGCGCAGAAGTATGGCTGGGTGGCAATTGAGGATCTGCAAGTTCGGAATATGACGAAAAGCGCCCGGGGAACGATTGAGGAGCCGGGAAGCAACATCAAGGCAAAAAGCGGCTTGAACCGTTCTTTGCAGCGCGTTGCCCCCGGAGCTTTCCGGCGCATTCTTGAGTGGCAGGTTTTCAAAGCGGGAGGGTATGTGGATGCTGTGGCACCGCAGTACACAAGTCAAACATGTCCGCACTGCGGGCATATAGCAAGTGAAAACCGGCCTACGCAAGCATTGTTTTGTTGTGTGAAATGCGGCCACACGTCCAATGCAGACGTTGTAGCCGCAGGGAATATCCTAAGGAAGAGCCGGGCAGGCTCGGATCGTCTGTGAAGTGAATCCCGTTGGGGATCAGCAACAGAAACCAACTTGCAGCAGGCAATGCCAGCCAGCAGGAATCCCCCGTCGTGAGTCGGTGGGAGGATGTCAATTGACCTATTTTTGGCAGCTTCCGACTACACTGATCTCAATCAAGTTTCTAAAATTAAGGGTTACTACTGCTTTGGGCGTCCCATTTTGCCCGCAAAGCTCGGCACAATATGGGATTCACCCCAACTAGTCAGTTAAGTCTTACAAATTCATATGCTCAAACGGCGTTGTCAACGGCTCGGGTGCGCTGTGCACGCGGGCTCGGCGGCGTTGTTCTCAAAAACAACATGACTTTATTGCCTCGCTCTTTCGCTCGTGCGGGTTTTGCCGCTTGCGCTGGACTGATGTGTTCCGCTTTGTTGCTTACGGGATGCCAGGAAAAAAAAGCTGTCCAGTTGCAACGCCCGCCGATTCCCGTCACTTACGTCTCTGCCACGATCGCCGATGAAAACATCTGGGTCGAAGCACTGGGCGAAACCGAAGGTGTTAAGCAAGCCGAGGTACGCGCACAAGTTTCCGGTATCCTTGAAAAAATTGCCTACAAGGAAGGCGATCGCGTCAAAGAAGGCGATACGCTCTTTTTGATTGATCAAGATACGTACCGTGCCGCCTACAACGCTGCCGTCGCCGAACGCAAGCAAGTTGAAGCGCAACTTGTGCAGGAACGGCGCGAAGCCGAGCGATACAAGCGGCTCTACGAATCCAAGGCCACCAGCAAGAAAACCTGGGACGATGCGCAAAGCGCCGTGGACATTCGCGTTGCGAACCTTCGCATGGCCAGGGCCAATGAAGAGAGTGCCCGCATCAATTTGGAGCGTACCGCCGTCAAAGCCACCAGCGACGGCATCGTGAGTCGCTCGCTTGTCAACACAGGCACGCTTGTAAGCGCCACCGACACGCTTCTGGCCACGATCACGCAGCCCGAAGAAATGCGCATTGTGTTTGCCGTGAGCGAACGCGACCTTGATGGCGCGACCATCACTCTCGAGAACAAAGTGCGCCTGCGTCTGGACAACGGAAAGACAGTGGACGCCAAGCTTGATTATGTTGCTCGCCAGATTGACCCCACAAGCGCATCGCTGATGATGCGCGCCAAAGTACCGGCCGGAACGCCGGGCGTTGTTCCCGGTCAGTTTGTGCACGTTCAACTCCAAACGCGCGTTGAAAAACACGCAATCCGTGTACCGCAGCGCTCCGTCATTCAAAAGCCCGACGGAACCTATCAGGTATACGTCATTCGCGGCGACGTCGCTCGCGCGGTTCCCGTAACAGTCGGCCTCTGGAAAGACACGGACTGGATCATTCTTTCGGGGCTCGAAGCCGGAGACAAAGTCGTGACTGATCAGATTCAACGTATGCGCGACAAGCAGCCTGTCACGCTTGTTGAAAAGAAGTAACGGCGGAGGTTGCGAAACAAAATGCTCAGTGACCTTTGTATTCGACGCCCAATTTTTGCCACCGTTCTGTCCATTCTGATCGTTCTGGCCGGTATTGTTGCTATGCGCGTACTGCCTATGTCGCAGTACCCCAATATCACCCCTCCCACCGTCACCATCTCGACTCAGTACGAAGGCGCCAATGCTCAGACGCTGGCTCGTACAGTGGCCGCGCCGATTGAAGATCAGCTCTCAGGCATTGAAGGCCTCATCTATTACACCACTTCAATTCGAGCCAACGGCGAAGTGCGTATTCAGTGCGTATTCGATGTCGGCACCGACCCGAACTACGCCATGCTCGAAATCAACAACCGCGTGCGTACGGCCGAGCGTCGCCTGCCCGAGCAAGTTCGCCAAAACGGCGTTAACGTGCGCAAGCGCTCCGATGAAGTGCTCATGATGGTGGCGATGTACTCGCCCGACGGTTCTCTCACGCCGACGGAAGTGGCTGACTACGCCCTTTTGAATGTCGTCGACTATCTGAAACGTTTGCCCGGCATCGGAGACGTGAACATCTTCGGCAATACCGAAAGCGCCATGCGTATCTGGCTTGACCCCCAGCGAATGGCTCGTATGGGCGTCACGGTTCAGGACGTCGAAGACACTGTCAGCGACAAAAATATGGAACGCGGTGCGGGTACCATCGGCGGCATGCCGACAACTTCCACGCAACAGCTCTACTACACCACGCAAAGTCCCGGCCGTCGTTTGACAACAGCCGAATTCGGCGACGCCATCATTAAAAACGACGCCAACGGTTCGCCCATCCGAATCCGCGACATCGCCGATGTGGAAGTCGGTAAGCGCAGTTATGAAACCGTGAACGTTTTTAACGGTAAACCGTCCATTACGATCGGTATTTATCTGCAGACCGGCGCCAACTCCATGGCTGCCGCCGAGGCTGTCAAAGCCGAACTGGATCGCGTTGCTAAAGATTACCCCGAAGGCAAAATCGCGCATGAAATCACCGACGACACGACGGTGTTCGTGAAAGCTTCCTTGCACGAGGTGCTTAAGACTCTGGGCGAAGCCGGTCTTTTGGTGTTGATCGTGGTGTTTCTGTTTCTGCAAAACCTGCGAACAACACTCATCCCGATGCTCGCTGTTCCGGTCTCCCTGGTGGGCACTATGGCCGGCCTTTGGGTCATGGGCTTCTCACTCAATACGTTAACGCTCTTTGCTATGACGCTCGCCATCGGCATCGTGGTTGACGACGCCATTGTGGTGCTGGAAAACATCGAGCGTTTGATGCGCTACGAAGGGTTAAGCCCGGTTGAGGCTGCCAAAAAAGCCATGAAGGAAGTGGCGGGTGCCTTGATCGCCATTGTGCTCGTGCTGTCGGCCGTGTTCACGCCTGTGGCATTCTTGGGCGGCATCGCGGGCGAACTGTACCGACAATTTGCCATCACGATTGCTGTGAGCGTCTGTTTGTCGGGCTTTGTGGCTTTGACACTGACGCCAGCCTTGTGCGCCGTGCTGCTGAAAAACGAAAAGCCCAGTACCAACCGGTTCTTCCAGGGCTTTAACCACGGCTTATCGCGTTTTACGTTCGGCTATCTGCAATTCGTGAAACTTGCTTTGCGTTTCCGTTTCCTCACGGCCGTCTTGTTGGTTGCCGTGATTGCCGGCTGCTGGCAATTCGTAAAAACGACTCCCACCAGCTTTGTCCCAAACGAGGACCAGGGCATTATCCGCATGAGCATGCAGCTGCCCGACGGTACGTCCTTTAACCGAACTGTTCAGGAAACCGAACAAGTTCGCAAAGACATTACTGAAAATCTGGACAATGTTCAGAGCATTCTGGTGATGACCGGCTTTGATACGCAAGCAAGCGACATCCGTCCCAATACCGCCACATACATCGTTCGCCTTGTCGATTGGGATTTGCGCGAGAAAGACTCTGCGCAACTGCGCCGAGAAATGCAGGCCATTGCGGATAAAAGTGCCGATTCCGTCTCGGTGACCACGCTACCCGCATCCATTCGCGGTCTCGGCTCCACCAACGGCTTTACGGGCTTTTTGCAAGCGCGCGGCAATGATGATCCTGCCGCCTTAAAGCAAGTCACGGACGACTTCATGGCCGCTTTGGCTGCAAGACCGGAATTGACCAGTCTGCGCACGTTGTTGCGTGCCAATATTCCGATGCTGCGAGTTGAGCTCGATGAAGACAAGGCCATGCGTCTGGGCATCTCGACAAGCCAGGTCTACGATACGCTCTCAACGCTTTTTGCCGGCAACTACGTCAATGACTTCACGCGTAACGGCCGCACCTATCGCGTCATCATCCAGGGTAATGCTGAGTCTCGCCAAACGCCTGAAGACTTCGGGCGTGCCTGGGTCAAAGCCTCTTCGGGCGAGATGGTGCCGCTAGGTTCGCTTCTAAAAGTAAGCCGCATCTCCGGCTCCGATTCGCTTCGCCGCATGAACGGCTATCTGGCTGCCCAATTCATGGGAGCGGCGGTTGAAGGCGTCAGTTCGGGCGAAGCCATCCGCATCGTGGAAGAAATTGCCGAAGAAATTCTCCCCGAAGGCTACGGCATTGAATGGACCGGTCAGGCGTGGCACGAAAAACGAATCGGAGCTTCCTCGTCGACGGCTATCTTTTTCGGTCTGATCATCATCTTCCTGATTCTGGCCGCTCTTTACGAGCGTTGGTCGCTTCCGATTGCCGTGGTGCTGGCGATTCCCTATGCCGTATTGGGAGCCTTCGTGTCGCTTTGGTTCAGGGGCGCGGCCAACGACATCTACTTCCAGATCGGTTTGTTGGTGCTGATCGGCTTGACAGCTAAGAACGCCATTTTGATCGTGGAATTTGCCGTGATGAAGATGGAAGAAGGCTTGAGCGTTTTTGATGCCGCCATTGAAGCCGCCCATCTGCGTCTGCGCCCGATTTTGATGACCTCTCTGGCCTTCGTTCTGGGCGTGATGCCGCTCGTGTTTGCCACGGGGCCGGGTGCTGCCGCCCGCCATTCCATGGGTACGGGTGTCTTCGGCGGCATGTTGGCCGCCACCTTCATCGCCACCATTTTCGTGCCGGTGTTCTTCACATGGTTCGTCCGCAAAAATAAGAGCGGACGAGCGGCGGAACCTCAGGTGTTGATCGACAACACCAAGCAAGGCACCGAAACTAAACTGCCCCGGAAGCCGATGTGACCTCCGACAAAAAGGACACCTGATGAACCCAAAGGACAGCCGTCGATTCGGCGGCATTGAACGGCTTTACGGGCAAGCTGCGTTTGAGGCCATCACCACAGCTCACGTCTGCGTGGTGGGATTGGGCGGTGTCGGCAGCTGGTGCGCCGAAGCGTTGGCGCGCAGCGGTGTCGGCACCTTGACGCTTGTCGACGGCGATACGGTAGCCGAAAGCAACATCAATCGACAATTACCGGCTCTGGAAAACACGCTGGGACAAGCCAAAGCCTCCGTGCTTGCCCGGCGCTTTGCCGCAATCAATCCTGAAGGTAATTTCCGCGCCATTGAGCACTTCATTGACGCCGACAATCTGAACTCCATCATTCCGGCTAACGCCATCATTGTCGACGCCATTGATTCGCTGGCCGCCAAAGCCGCTCTGTCGGCCTGGGCTCGCCAAAACAATCGGCTGATCGTAGTAAGTGGCGGCGCCGGCGGAAAAACCGATCCGGGCGCCGTGACGGCTGCTGACCTTTCGCGCACTCAGGGCGACGCGCTTTTATCCAAGTTGCGCACCGTTTTGCGCAAGGACTACGGCTTTCCTGCCGGCGCATCAGATCCCAAAAAGATCCGGAAATTCGGTATCACTGCGGTCTTCAGCACTCAACCGGCCATCAAAAGTGCGGTGGCCGATCGAGGCCCCGAATTTGCCAACTTCGGTACGGCCATGCCGGTAACGGCTGCCGTCGGACTCCGGCTTGCCGCCGAAGTTCTGCACATTCTCTCCGAAGCAGCATCAAGCAAACTCGGCGCCGAATAGTACAATGCAAGCACCAGACCAACGGAGTCAATCAAAAAATGTACAAACGCATTCTCGTTCCCACTGACGGATCCCCCCTTTCGATTGAGGCCGTGCGCGGCGCTGCCCGTTTTGCCAAGCCTCTGGGTGCCTCCGTTGTTTTGATCACCGTAATCGAGCCCTACAGCTACACCTCTCTTTCCGAATACCGTCCCGAATCAATTGACGACTATGACGAAAGAATGCGCGCTGTCGCCGAAGAGCGTCTCGCAGATGCCCGTGCCATCTTCGACAAGGAAGGCGTGCCTGTGGAGACCGTTGCCGTCAAGTCCTTCTCGCCTGCTGAAGCGTTGATCGAAACGAGTCAACAGCAAAACTGCGACTGCGTCTTCATGGCCAGCCACGGTCGCAAGGGCCTGGCAGCCGTACTTCTTGGCAGTGAAACGCAAAAGGTTCTCACCCACTCCAAGATTCCCGTGATGGTTTATCGCTAATCCTTCGATTCCTCACACAAACAAGCCGCAGCCGACCGTGCTGCGGTTTTGCTTTGCGCAGTACTTGATATTGTCCGACCTCATCCCCATATAGGCGGCAAGACGGATGGGAAGGGCTTTCCTTGCATCCGTATTTCGATCAACTTCTTTTGTGGATTGCTTTTCAACAATGGCTGACCTTGACAACCTCAGCGCCGACATGGACGCGGCCAACCTGTACACCGAAGAAATCGTGACCGACCGCAAGATGGGCACCATCCATGTGCTCACGCCGATCACGCCCGAAGGCTCGAAGGACCCGACGCGCGCCCCGATCTTTACCGGCGAAGTGCAGATCATGACGCAGATGGGACCGCTTCCGATCTCTTTTGACATCCCTGCCGCCAGCGTCGCCGAAGCCGTTGCCAAGTACGGCGAGGCCGCTAAGGAAGGCGTGCGTCAGACGCTTGAACGTCTGCAGGAAATGCGTCGTGAAGCCGCAAGCAAGATCGTCACGCCCGGCTCCCCCGGTTTCGGTGTGCCGCCTTCTTCCGGCAAGATTCAGATGCCTTAATTCGGCAAACAATTTTTTGAATCCGAACTCTGTCGTTTCCTTGCGAGACGGCAGAGTTTTTTGTTCCAAAGTTTGGATTCGCCGTTTCGAATGCACTGAAAAACAAGCGCAAAAAAGCCGCTGCATCCTCATCAGACACAACGGCTTTACGACGTCACCGCCGGAAATTCCTCTCCGACAGAAAGACTCAGCAACGAATTAACGGAGCTTGACTTCCTTGAAGTTGACGTGCTTGCGAGCAACCGGATCGTACATGTTACGTTCGAGCTTGCCCGTGGAATTCTTCTTGTTCTTCGTCGTGGTGACGAAGTAGCCGGTACCGGCAGTCGATTCCATCTTGATAATTTCGCGTGCACCCTTTGCCATGGTTCAATCTCCAATATTAGATTTCGCCGCGGGCGCGAAGATCCGCGAGAACCGCATCGATACCAACTTTATCGACAGTGCGCAGGCCAGCCGTCGTCAAACGCAGGCGGACCCAACGGTTTTCACTCTCGACCCAGAAGCGACGATACTGCAGGTTCGGCATGAAACGACGCTTGGTCTTGTTGTTCGCGTGCGAGACTTGATGGCCGACCATCGGCGACTTGCCGGTGACTTGACACACTCGTGCCATCGCTAACTCCCGTAATAAGAAAAAAGTTAAAAACGCTTCACGCTTCGCCGTTTCATATCAAAAGCGTGAGCGCGAAAATCGAAAGAATGTGATTATACGACAAAAAAGAATCCTTGCCAAGCATCTGGCAAAGATTTTTGAGCTTCGTCCTCCTCGCAAAGGAAGACGTCTACTTTTGTCGCGGAGCGGCATTCTACTGAATTTGAAGAGAATTTCCAAACGAGAGAAGAAATGATCGCCCTTTTTCAGTACTCATTTGGTGCAGGATGCCCAGTTTGCAGGTCAAACCGCTTCATGCGAAAATAGCGTTCGCAACAAGAACGTTCTTTTTGCGAACGCTAACCTCTTTTTGAAGCGACGTTATGCAGAAATATTACGACCGGGAAACCGAGCAACAGGCCATTTTTGAAGAGATGCAACAATGCCGTGACCTTGAAACAAGTCGCCTCATCGTTGTCACGGGGCGACGCCGCATCGGCAAAACAGAACTTGTTCGCCGTAGCTCGCAAGCGTCTCCCGAACCGTTCGTCTATCTATTTGCGTCTCGCGTATCTCACACGGTGCTGATTGAGAATTGGCTTGCCGAGATTCGTTCCGTCCTGCATCCTGAAATCGACCCGCGCTGCGATCGACTGTCGCAAGTCATCGAGTTTCTTCTGCGTTTAGGAAGATCGCGCCGCATCAATGTCGTCATCGATGAGTGTCAAGATCTCAACTTCATTGAGCCATCCTTCTGGTCCGAGGTTCAACTTTTTTGGGATCTGCACCACAAACAATCCCAAATCTGCCTGATGATGACAGGATCCGTTGCGTCGGCCATGCGCAATATTTTCCAGGAATACAGCGAACCGCTCTATGGTCGTGTCGACCGTTTCATTCACGTTCGACCTTTTCCTCCCTCGGTTCTAATGGAGATATTGAAGGATCACCGCGCCAATTTTTCCAACACTGACCTTTTGGCACTGTATCTTCTCACCGGCGGTGTTCCTTGGTTTGTGGCCGAACTGATGGATCGCAACGCCACGGACCTGGAAAGCATGAGTCGTATCGTTTTTCGTGACGGCTCCAAATTTGCGATGGACGGTGAGATTCTGCTCGCCAACGAATTTAGAGCCGACGCTACAGTCAACCGTACGTTGCTGCGTGCCATTGCCAATGGCGTAACGCGACGCGATGAACTGCAGAATTTGATCGGCCCCGTCAGCGTCAGCGGCTATTTGTCCCGCTTGGAAAATCAATTTGAACTCATCGCGCAAAACGTCCCGGTCTTGGGCGAAGATTATCGACGCGTGCGTTATAAGCTCACCGATCGCTATCTTGCCTTTTGGTTTGCTTTTATTCTGGGCAACGACTCGCTACTTGCCCAAAACAATTTCGAAGCAGCCCGACAGGATTTTCTCCGCCGCTTCGACGACTTTTCCGGCCGTGCTCTGAAACAATTTTTCTTGGAACGCTTCCGGGAAAGTCAACGATTTACAACGCTGGGAGCCTGGTGGGATCGTCGAGGCAACAATGAAATTGACCTAATCGCTCAAGATAACGCCGATAACGTCTGGTTCTTCGAGGTCAAACGCAATGCCCTAAAGTACAACAGAAAGACGCTTGAAGCCAAAGTGTCGGCGTTTGTCCAAAACAACCCAACCGTACGAAAGTGCCGTCTTTACGTCAGAGGTTTGAGCACGCAGGACATGACAACCGACGTTTCGACATTGCTGCAAACCGCAGAACTCCTTGTGTTGCCCACGTAGCCGACCAACGGTTTGCGATAATGGTGCCCGCACCATCGTAACTTTTATCTCATCGTGTCTATGCAAGTCATCCTCGCTCAACCTCGCGGTTTTTGCGCCGGCGTCAAACGCGCCATCAAAATCGTCTCCCGCGCCATTGAGGTTTACGGCGCGCCGCTCTACGTGCGCCATGAGATCGTTCACAACCGCACCGTCGTCGAAGAACTCAAGGCCAAGGGCGCCATCTTTGTTGACGACATCTCACAGGTTCCCGACGGTGCAACGCTTATTTTTTCAGCCCACGGCGTCCCCCGCAGCGTCTCAGACGAAGCCCACGCTCGGCCACTGCGCATTTTTGACGCCACCTGTCCTTTGGTCACCAAAGTGCACCGTCAGGTCGTCAAGCTTCACAATAACGGCAAGAAAATCATCATGATCGGCCACGCCGGGCATCCGGAGGTCGAAGGCACCATGGGGCAAATCGACGAAGGCATCTATCTGGTCGAATCAGTAGCGGCAGTCAACGCGCTTGAGCTTGAAAGCACATCCGACAACTTGAGTTACGTGACGCAAACGACGATTTCCGTGGACGACGCCGCCGAAGTGATCTCGGCGCTCAAAACCAAATTCCCGTCCATTACCGAACCGAAAAAAAACGACGTCTGCTACGCCACGCAGAATCGCCAAGATGCCGTCAAGCGTCTGGCCGATGCTTGCGATCTCGTATTGGTCGTGGGGTCCGTTACCAGCTCCAACTCCAACCGACTCCGTGAAGTAGCCGAACGACACGGCTGCACGGCCAAGTTGATCGATACGGCCGCCGACATGCAGGAAGATTGGTTCGAAGGCGTCAGTACGGTGGGCATCACAGCCGGTGCCTCCGCTCCCGAATTTCTGGTGCAGCAGGTGATCGAACGACTTCGCTCGGTATACCCGATGCTTACCGTCACCACGCAAGACGGCGACGAAGAAAACGTAGCCTTCCCGATGCCTCGCGGTCTCTGGGACAGTGACCTTGAGGCAGCACGGGCCCAAAAGGAAAACCGCCATGGATAACCGCAACACCTATTCAATGCCGGCCCCCTGGGGCGGAATCGTTCTTTGGGAAGAAAACGGTGAACTCGCGCGCATTTGTCCGACGATTGACTCCATACAGGAGCCGTCACCGGCCCCGCAAGCCATTGCAGACGTGATGCAACAGCTCGAAGCTGTACTCAGTGTGCCGCAAGCCACGTCTGAGGAGCTGCGCGAAACGCTTTTTGGAACGAAAGCCTTTCGCAAACTGCCGGAATTTACGCGCCGTGTGCTCGACATCGTCAGCCGCATTGAACCGGGGCAATGGATGAGCTATTCGCAGGTGGCTCAAACCGCAGGCAATCCGGCTGCCGCCCGCGCCGTCGGACAAGCGCTCGCACACAACCCCTTTCCGATTCTGATCGGCTGTCACCGCGTGTGTGCTTCCGCTCAGCTGGAAGGATTCGATATCCTTAAGCCCGAAACATTCCGTCCGCAGGCCTATTTGGGCGCACCAGAGCTCGCTGCCGTCGCGCAATGGCTGCGTTTGGCGGACTTCTCTCTCTGAAAAGAAAGGTTACCGATGGCCAAGCACGCCAAACATGAAAGTGCCACCCCTGCAACCGAATGGCTCAAAGCCCACGGGGTGACGTTTCGAGAATTCTCTTACGACTATGTCGAGCACGGCGGCACGCACAAGGCTAGCGAATCCCTGGGGCTTGACGAGCACGCCACCATCAAAACGCTCATTATGGAAAATGAGTCGGCCAAACCTCTGGTGATTCTCATGCATGGCGATTGTGAAGTGTCGACGAAAAATCTCGCCCGACAAATCGGCTGCAAGAGTGTCACACCCTGCAAACCGGAACAAGCGCAGCGCAATTCCGGCTACATGGTTGGCGGCACGAGCCCCTTCGGCACCCGCAAGAAAATGCCTGTGTACGTTCAAAAAACGATTCTTGAGCTGCCGGAAATCTTTATCAACGGCGGCCGTCGCGGCTACATCGTCGGCATCCCGTCGTCGGTCCTCACTGAAAAACTGGGCGCCGTTCCCGTGGACGTTGCGCTAGAACAATAACCCTTTTCGCGAGAAACCATCTTGGCTCTTCCGTTTGAAATTGCCGTCGGACTGCGCTACACGAGAGCCGGTCGACGCGGCCGTCGCAAAGACGGTTTCATGAGCTTTATTTCGGGCATTTCGGTCGCTTCCATCGCTCTGGGCGTCATGGCGCTCATCATCGTGCTTTCGGTGATGAACGGCTTTCAGAAGGAAGTACGCGACCGCATGCTCTCCGTGCTGTCCCATGCCGAGGTCTATAACCTCGCGGGCAGTGTCGGCAACTGGCAGGACACCCTCGGCACGCTTAAAACCGCCGAAAGCCGCATCGTCGCGGGAGCGCCTTTTGTCTCCGGCCAGGCTTTGCTTTCGGCTGGCGCGGGCGTTCAAGGCGCCATGGTTCGCGGCATTGATCCGGCAGCCGAACCGTCGGTGAGTGACATCCCGTCAGCAGTCCGCATGGGTTCGGTCGACAATCTCAAGGCAGGCAGCTTCGGCGTCATTCTCGGGCGTGATCTCGCACGCCAGCTTCGTGTCGGTCCCGGCGACAAAGTCACGCTTATCGTCTCCAAAGGCAATGTCACTCCCGCCGGTTTCGTGCCACGCATGAAGCAGATGACGGTGATGGGACTCGTTGATTCAGGGCACTACGAATTCGACAGCACTTTATGCGTAATGAATGTCAAAGACGCCGCTACGCTCTTTCGTACGGGCGGAGCCACCGGCATACGACTGAAGCTTTCCGACATGAACGAAGCTCCGGCTGTCGTGCGCTCCATTCGTCAGCATTTGCCCTCGGGCTGGTACGCCACCGATTGGACCATGCAAAACCGCACCTGGTTTGCAGCCGTTCAGGTGGAAAAGACCATGATGTCGATCATTCTTTTTTTGATTGTGTTGGTGGGCGCTTTCGGACTGGTTTCGACGCTGGTGATGACAGTGACGGAAAAGCAGTCCGACATTGCCATTTTGCGCACACTCGGAGCTAGTCCCGGCGCAATCATGCGCATTTTCATGATTCAGGGCAGCATTGTGGGCTTTACGGGTGTTGCCGTCGGTGTCAGTCTGGGGCTCCTGATCGCCTGTAATCTGGACGTCATCGTGCCCTTTATCGAAGGCATCCTCGGCGTCGAATTCCTGCCCAAGGAAATCTACTTCATCAGTTCCATGCCGTCTGACCCGCGCGCAAGCGACATTGTTCCCATTGCCGTTCTGAGTTTTGCCATGAGTCTGATTGCAACGCTTTATCCCTCTTGGCGTGCCGCCCGCACGCGTCCTGCCGAGGCGCTTCGTTATGAATAAGTACGCTATTGAAGCTCAAGCCGTCTGCAAACGCTTTTCCGACGGTACGGGACACTCCATTGACGTTCTTTCCGGCGTGACGTTTGCGGCGGCCCCCGGCGAGGTACTCGCCATCGTCGGCGCATCCGGTTCGGGCAAGTCGACCCTGCTGCACATTCTGGGAGGCCTGGATGTGCCCGACAGCGGGCGCGTTCTCATATGCGGGCAGGACATCGGAACACTTTCGGACAAGGCACTCGGCGACATGCGCAACCGTTCGCTGGGTTTCGTGTATCAGTTCCATCACCTACTGCCCGAATTTACGGCGCTTGAAAATGCCGCCATGCCTCTTTTGATTCGACGCACCCCCAAAGAAGAAGCGCTTGCCAAAGCCAAGGTCGCGCTGGACGTGCTGGGACTTTCAGAGCGCCTCACTCATCTGCCCAGTCAACTCTCGGGCGGCGAACGACAGCGCACCGCCATTGCACGCGCCATGGTGGCGGATCCGGCCTGCATTCTCGCCGACGAACCCACCGGCAATCTCGATCGAGACACGGCACTGGAGGTCTTCGATTGTTTGGTCAAGACCGCCAAGGCAAAAGGTACGGCCGTTGTCATCGTCACGCACGATCTGCAAATTGCCTCGCGTTGCGATCGGGTGCTGCGCCTGGCCGCCGGCGTCATCGAAGAAGTCTCCGGCGTTTGATTTTGCAGGCAATCCGCCATGTTCCCGCTTATCGACACGCACTGTCACTTCGCCGAATCGTCCTTTGCGGATGACGACATCTTGCAGGCACGAAAGCGGGGACTGGTGCAGGCACTAGTCTGCGCCACGCACTCGGGCGACTTTGAGGGTGTGCAACGCACAGCCTGCAAACTGCAGTTCGGCTATGCGCTGGGCATTCATCCTTTGCTTCTCCAAACCCCAGAACAGGTCGCACAAGAAGTTCGATCCCTTGAAGTAGCGATTTCTGAAGCTCAAAAAGATCCCCTTTTGTGTGCCGTGGGAGAAATCGGCATTGACCTCTATCCGCAAGCCTGCGCTCTGCCGCTTGACTCACAAATGGAACTTTTCAAGCGCATGCTCGCAATTGCTGCAAAAGCCGGACTGCCCGTGAGCGTACACAGCCGCAAAGCGCTACAGCATGTTTTACCGCTTTTGAAACATTCGAAGGTTTCCGGCGTACTGCACGCGTTTGCGGGCTCCTACGAACAGGCACAACAAGCCCTCGCCATGGGTTTTAAGCTCGGTTTCGGTCCTTCTTTGACTTATCCCGGATCCAAACGCATTCGCGAGGTGTTTGCCAGGCTCCCTGAAGAGGCCTTCGTGTTGGAAACCGATGCGCCCTTTATGCTCACGGCAAACCGCCGCGCGCAAGGCGCTCAAATTGCCCGAGCCGTCGATCTTTTCGAAGTCCTTGAAGCTGCCGCGCAAATCCGAGATCTCTCTCTTGAGGAAACGTCGGCCCTGAGCACACGCAACGCGCACGCCGCATTTACTCGCCTGGCGGCCTCCTGATTTCCTCGCGCTGTGTCCTGCCGCGACCTTTGCTCCTGTCGGCCTGTGGTATTCTGACTGTATCACCGTGCCGGAGTCTTCCTGCATGGAAAGCTTTCACTCTCCTCACCCCTTTTTAGGAGCATCTTTCATGTCTAACCATGAGGTTGTAGTGGCCGTCATCGGTCTGGATCAACCCGGCGTCATTGCGTGCGTCTCTTCTGTGATCACTCGTCTGGGCTGCAACATCCGTGAAATGACCCAATCAACCCTGCACGAACAATTCGCCGGTATCTACCTTGTGGATAAGCCGCAGGAACTCTCCAACGAAACGCTCAACGCGGAAATTGAAAAGGCAGTCGCCCTCAAAAAGATGCGCTTGACCATCGTCACGCGCGACTACGAAGAACCTTCGGGCGAACCGGTGCCAAGTGAACCTTTCGTGATCTCTGTCTACGGGCCGGACCGAAACGACATCGTCGCGACCTTCTCTCATATTTTCGGCGCGCAACAGATCAACATTTCCTCGATGCGAGCCTTCCCGATTGGCGAAGGAAGCTCCATGCAGGTTTTTGAAGTCTCAATCCCCACGGATCTCGATACGCGCAGCCTGCATCGCGTGCTTCTGGAGCGCGCCAAGTCGCTCGGCCTGTCGCTTACCATGCAACACCGAGACATCTTTGAAGCCGTCCATCGCGTCACCGTCATCTGAGGCGATCGCATTTTTTTCGAATTTCAAAACGGAGCCAAACAAACATGCTGACTGAACGCGAGGTCCTTTCGACTATCAATATGCTTCGCAGCGAGCATCTCGATGTGCGCACGGTGACGCTCGGCATCAACCTTTTTGACTGCGCAAGCCACGATTTCGACGTCTTCGAACTTAAAGTGCGCAGCAAGATCCTCAAGTACGCCAAACGTCTGGTGGAAACCTGCAACGGCGTAGGCGACCGCTACGGCATTCCCGTCGTCAACAAGCGCATCGCCGTATCGGCCATCGGCACGGTTTGCGCAGGATTTTCGACCGATCAAATGGTGCGCGTCTGCCGCATCCTCGACGAATGCGCCAAAGAAGTCGGCGTGGACTTCGTCGGCGGCTTCGGCGCCCTGGTGGAAAAAGGCATGACGCCGGGCGAGCGCAATCTCATCAATGCGCTGCCTGAAGCCTTGGCCACAACCGATCGCATCTGCTCTTCGATCAATGTGGGCTCGACCAAGAGCGGCATCAACATGGATGCCGTAAGCCTCATGGGCCAAAAAATCGTGGAAACAGCCAATGCAACGGCCGACCGCGACGGCATCGGCTGCGCCAAGCTCGTTGTGTTCTGCAACATTCCTCAGGACGTGCCGTTTATGGCGGGTGCCTATCTCGGTGTGGGCGAACCCGATGTGGTGATTGATGTCGGCGTCTCGGGCCCCGGTGTTGTCAACAAAGCACTGCAGCGCGCCATTGAAGAATCCGGCCGTAAGCTCACTCTCTCGGAAATTGCCGAAGTCATCAAGCACACCGCCTACAAAGTGACGCGCGTGGGTGAACTGATCGGCCGCGGCGTAGCCAAAACCATGAACATTCCCTTCGGCGTTGCCGATCTCTCGTTGGCTCCGACGCCTGCCGTCGGCGACAGCGTGGGTGAAATCTTCCAGACGCTGGGGCTGTCTTCGATCGGCGCTCCGGGGTCGACAGCCATCCTCGCCATGCTCAACGACGCCGTGAAAAAAGGCGGCGTGTTTGCATCAAGCCACGTCGGCGGCTTGTCGGGTGCCTTCATTCCGGTAAGCGAAGACAGTGCCATTGAAGCCGCTGCCCGCTCCGGCGCTCTGACGATGGAAAAACTCGAAGCCATGACCTGCGTGTGCTCGGTGGGGCTTGACATGATCGCTATTCCGGGCGATACGCCTGCCGAAACCATCTCGGCCATGATTGCCGACGAAGCCGCCATCGGCATGATCAACAGCAAGACCACAGCCGTGCGCATCATTCCGGTGCCGGGCAAGACGGTCGGCGACGTCGCAGTATTCGGCGGCCTTCTCGGCGAAGCTTCCATCATTCGCGTCCCGGGCGGTGACTCGCAGAAATTCATTGACTTCGGCGGTCGCATCCCGGCTCCGATTCACAGTCTCAGAAACTAACCGACCTTTCATGCGGGCAGCGTTGTCATTTCGGCGCTGCCTGCTGTTTTTTTCTCCCAACCGATCCGCTCTCTGTCAATCTTTTCAGGTTTTGCCCGAAAATCTGTCAACCGATTCAGTCATGACGCAGATAAAAAACGTAAATTTCGCTAGTCCACTAGCGATTTTTTACGTAAAAATCGCTAACTAACTAGCGTTTTTTACAGTAGAGGCCGTAAAGCCCCTAACTTCAGCCAGGGGATATAAGGCCGATCGTGCACCGCACGATAAAAAACGGGCAATGCTGGCGCGTATACAAAATTTCAGGCATGATTCTCTGATCATGAAAATCATCTGCGGTTTCCAGTACGAACTCTATACGACAGACGAGCAGCGCTCTGCATTGAGCAGAAACGCCGGCTGTCGTCGTTTCGTGTTCAACAAAGCCCTGGAACTGCAAAACGAGCGCAAGAAAAACAGTCTTTCTCTCTTGCGCTACAAAGAGCTATGCCTCGAGCTTGTCAAATGGAAGAAAGAGGAAAAGACTGTTTTTCTCAAAGAGGCGATGTCTCAACCTCTGCAGCAGGCGCTCAAGGACCTCGATCGAGCCATTGCCGACAGTTTTCGTCCTAAGAGCGATCCTGCCCGTAAAGAATGGCCGAAATTTAAATCCAAAGATATCGGAGACGGCTTTCGCATTCCGCAGTTCAAGCCTGAACATATCGATGATGTTAACGGCCGCGTAAAGTTGCCCAAGATCGGCTGGATGCGCTACCGCAAAAGCCGTCCGCTAGCATTCAAATGTGCCGATGGTTCCATGAAGTCCGGCACGGTCAGGCAGATTCACATTAGGAAGGATTGCGGTCATTGGTTCGTGGTCTTCACGACGGAATTTGACATTGAGATGCCGGATCCAAAGGAACTTGA
>UPZS01000026.1 GCA_900538905.1 uncultured Sutterella sp. | reverse complement strand
TTTGACTCCGGTCAAAGGTAATATTAAGGGCATGATTGATAATACCCAAAAGACATTATTTAAGTCTGGGCAGAGCACAATTAATGCGACAATAGGCAATATTTCATCTGCCGTAAGTATTATTACTATGGTAGTTATGACATTGCTAACAGCACCATTTATTTTGTTCTTTATGCTTAAGGATGGTCATCAATTACGTCCATATATTACTAAGTTTGCACCAGAAGCTTGGCAAGAAAGCTTTAGCAAATAAAATTGCCCGCGTTGTGAGGATGTAATCAGCTATCAGCCGTGCGAATTTGCCGACCGTTTTTGCGGTCGGCTCTTTCTTTTGGGCGAAAAAAAAACAGCGGTACTGGATTCGAACCACCCAATAAATACAGGGATTTTCAAGCGACTGCCCGCATAAGTGTACGCAAAAGTGTACACATAGAAAATTCCTACCACCTCTTACCCGTCTCCCTTTTGCCTCCAAAAATCACTTTCCCAGCCTCCCGACTCCCTCTATCGGACGCTGTTTAACCTCTTGGTCTTTCTCTTATACCCTTCAAAAAGTTGGTGCAATTGGTGCAAAATGCGCAACCCTTTGAATTTAAAGAATAATTCAAGCAAAAATTACGGTGCAAACCTTGGTTTTGCGTGGATTTTGTTGGTGCAGAAAGCCCGCCAACGTATGAAACGCCAGCGGGCTTGCTGGGGGAAAGACGGTTTTAACCTTCGAAAATCAACTCATAAACCCGAAAGCGTTGCTCGCCCTGCGCCACCGCAGAACGCTCCGCGCTCTCGCGCGTCAGTCCCGCATCGAATTGGAGCACCGCCGATCGTTCTTCGAGGCTTTCGACAAGATAGCCAACCGGCACCAAGCGCCAGCCGTAAGCCCTCGGCTGTGCGCCTGCAATTGTCTCGGATTCCTTTCGTGCTCTCGCCGCTCTCAGTTTTTCCATATTCAGCATTTTTCACCCCTAGATAACGTTCCTTGCGAGTCTCTGTGCCTCTTGGTCATTGAATGGCACTAGGACATAAACGCGTCCGCCGCGACCTAAACCAAGATCATTGCTTGCCTTCGGCTGAATCTGCCCCTTGCGGCCTTTTTGCTCTTTCCCCTTTGAAAGTAGGCAACCGAGATCAATCAGCTTTTCCACCACATCGGCCTTAGATTCGCCATCACCAACACGCCGCAACAGTTCCTCAAACTCTGGTTGCAGGTAAATCGCCGCTATCCATGTGGCCGCATTGTCTTCGTTTCGGAGTACCAAACGCCCCATCGGTGCACGATTAGGCGACAATCCAACCGCTCTGCAAGAGCCACCCGGCTGATACTCAAACTTGAGAAATTCAGCGCTATACGCATATGGTGCTTCTAGCATCAGTTCGACAACTCTTTCCCTGTGGCGTTCAGGTGATTCGTCAGAATTTCGCCACGCCTCAAAACAGGCAATAGCCGCATCAAGCGCGTCATTCTCTTGCCACTCCGTGCCAAACACGCCGTAGCCAATGCCCAGTTCTCCGGCAAACGCTACAGCGACAAAATGCCGAATAACTCGGCGCTCTGTCGGTGCCAGACTGCCACAGCCAACCTGTGCAATGAATTCCTCTTCGAGTTCGCGATATTGCTTTTTGAGCGCTTCGCGCCCATGTTCCCGAACATCCTGCATCAACTCCAACAGGTATTTTTTTCCAGCTACTCCCGTTGATTTGAAGGAACTCACGCGCGCCAGTAGCGCCACGCGTTGCGCATCATTGGCGGCCTTGTCATCCGTCACACCATCCGGCAAAGAATCGAGCACGCCCAGCCCTTGGCCTGCATCGCAAGGAATACAGATAAAGCGGACGCGTTCGCCTGTCGCAGTGTAGGCACGGCCATTGCGTGACTTTTGTCGCTTCATTTCAGACAAGGAAAACTCACCCGCCGACAATGCAATCAGGCTCCAGCGCGCGGCTTTTCTCAGCGTAGCGTTGCGTGTCATGCGGTCACGCCCTACGCCGTTATTTAGCTGATAGGCCACCTTATCGAGCGCGTCCAAATCGCCTTGCCCAAGTTCGTCAATAATAAGCGGTTGATTGTTATGCCGCGCGGCCACGGCCTCAAATCCGTTCTTTGTTTTATCCCAGCCGGTTACGCGCTCTTCGCCGCCATACACCGAGGCCGCCGCCTTCAGGATGCTAGATTTGCCATCTCCGGACGTGCCATTTAAATGAAACGTCCCGCAAGGCAAATCCAATATCTGAAGCAACGGCGCGGCTAGCGCCACAGACAAGCCGAACATCAATCGTTTGCTGTGCAATGCAGGCGTTGCGACATTGGCCTGCCACTCTTCGAGCGTTCCTTTCTCGGTCAACACCGCCGCACAGTCTGCGCTTGTTGGCGTCACCGGCTCCGCACCCGGCAAGTTCAAAACTTGGTTATCACCGAACACGAAACAATCGAACGCGTCCGACACAAATCCGCCACGCGTCACACTCACAGCGCGAGGCAAGGCATCCATCGGCACGGCGTTAAGGAACTCCGCCAGTGGGCACTTGCCTGAATTTCCAGAAAGCACATAGACGTGCAACCCCGAAGCCTGCAAAAGTTCCTCAACCCGGCGGCCTTGCGTCAAAAGCTTGCGAGGCACAACCAAATCATGTGGATTGCCATCAGCATCATTGAATTTAATCCAAATCCCCCAATCGTCACCTTCGACCGAGCGAGTGTGCGCCACCAATTCAAGTGCATCACACAATTTGACGAAAGACGCCCCGGCTTTCGCCTCCCTTTTAAAAAGGCCATCCGAACGATTCGCATAGGTATTGCCCGCCGAATCCTCTACCGTCAGAATGCCCTCAGCATTTCTGTAGGCGTCCGCCTCAATCGGCATCGGTGCCTTGGTCTTCATTTCAGTCATTCGCTTCGCTCCAAATCATCCAGTAGTCGTTAAAGTCGGTCGGTGCCTTTCCCGTGCGCCGCATAAACTCGGCTTCGATTTCTTCGGTAAAGGGAGGCAAAAGCACCGCACAGCGCGCACCCTGCAACTTCAGCGCCCGGGCGGCGGCCTTGGCCTTGTCTTCGCCCACGCCGCTTGCGTCTTTGTCGGCATAAAACCGCAAGGCATGGCCGGGGAATTGACGCCGTAGCGTCTCGGCACTCGGCAAAAGGTTTCCCGCATCGAGCGCGGCCACACACGGCACGCCATAAAGGAGCGTCACGCTCATGGCCGTTGCAACGCCTTCGGCTACCCCTATAGCGCCCTCGGTTCCTGCATCAAAGGAAAGGCCGCGCGGACGCCACAACAAGCCTTTTTTGCGTCCGCCCTTGAGGAAAGTTTTTCGGCCTGATTCGTCAATCAACTGCACCGAACAAATCACGCCCTTGTCATCGGTCAACGGCACCACCAAAAGGCGGCCTTGGCCTCGAAGGGTTTGCCCCTCGCCATCCTCTTGCTTGATTGCGGCCTGATCTATGAGAGCCTGCGCCTTGTCCAATGCAATGCACCTCAGGCCATTGCGTGACTGCGGCAAGCGTTTGCGGACTAGGTACTTGTGTCCTGCTATTGACGAATCGGCACCATCCCAAATTTGAGCCGCTAAGATCGAAACAGTGTATTGCCGCGCCCGGGTCTCGGCCTCATAGAGCGCACGTTGCTTACGCATTTCTGCCTGCGCCTTGCGCAACTCCGCGCGACTAGGCCGTTTGCCGTGGTTGTCGTAATAGAAAATTGCCTTGCGCCCCGTCTGCCAGTTAAAGCACATACCGCCAGAGTTATCCGCAAACCAATAAATTGCTCCAGCTCCGGGGGTGCGTTTGCCATTGGCAATTGAAGCGGGTCGATCTATCCTGCGTTGTCTCGAACAAGGCTCAATCTCGGTAAGGGCACAAGCTGATGCCAGTCCGGTCAAAATGGGGTCATTAGTCTTTCTCATGGCCGCCCCCTTCGCTTTCGTCAGACTCGACCGCCGCGCTTCGCGCTGTGCACGCGGACGCGGTGCCCTCGAATTCGTACAGCCTAGCCGCCGCCTTAGGATTGGCCTCAACAAACCAACCGGTTTCGACTTGTGCCATGGCTTCCGCGCAAATATCTGTTACTGAAGCCATCAGATTCACCCCCTCGCAAAGCTGATTGCGCCGGGCATCATCTATTTGCCTTTCCCTCATCACAAGGTCGGACATCATCGTCAGCACCGATGAAACCTGTTTGAGCGTACATTGCAAGTCGCCTCCGCTTCGCTTAACCCGCCGGGAGTCATTGCTTTGCATTGCCACCAACAAAGCCGACAGCGGCGCTGTTTCTGCCGAGCATTCGCTAAGGAAGTCCGCCGTTACGAAAGGAATCTTGTTTTGCTTTGTCATGGCTTATTCCTCCTTCGCGTTGGCATCAATCACAGCGGCCACAGCATCTAGCAAGACAACCGCTTGCGTGAGCTGTTTTTGACTCAACTCATGGTTGAAAAGGAGGGTTTGGGAAAGCGAGGCTTGCCGTTCTTTCATGTAAGAGAAAGTGAATCGAAGATCACTAACCAACGGCAAGATGCGGGAGCGCAACTCTTCGGATACAGGCTCGCGCAATGCGGCCAGCGCTTCGGCTTTCGTGAAAGGCTTGGAAAAAAGGGAGGTTGCAGTAGATAGACTGCGGGCTTGAATAGCACTCATGGCTTGACTCCTAGAGAAAGATTTCGAGAGCCAACCACCCCCGCCAAGAGGTGAGCGGCACCGCGCGGGTTGGCGGACTGCTCTCTAGGAAACAGCAACCCCGAAGGGTTCCCACGCGGTGCGCCCGTACAGAATGCGGACGCAATAACGCCATGAGTCGAAACAACCGCCAAAAGAAAAACGCCACGTAATGGCGCGGCGACTGTTCGCCTAGAGAGTTTCAGGCCGCCAAGCCCGAGCCTTGCTATTGAACAAGGCTTAGGCATCATAGCCCGCGCACGCCTGCGAATGCAAGCGCTACCCTTAAAATTCGATTTGAGGCCGTTATCCTTGCCAGCGCATCCGGACACTCGCCAAAGTTCCCCGAATGCGTTAGCTCTTGCGGCCTTTTTGGTTTTCAATGACATTGCTCCACCTCCCACGGGTAAGGGTCTAGCTCTTCGCGTATCAAGCGGAAAAGCTCTTCGATAGGCATCACGGCCAGCCATTCCTTGCCGTCCGCACGGCACAGCACTAAGGGACGCTCTTCGCCCGAACATTCCATGCGCGCCTGCGCCATCCAGTCGTAAACAAGGCCGATGCGGGCGCGCCGCTTTACCTCGATTGAGTAGGGATTCAGCTTTATGTCTGCGCCGCCCTCTCGCGTCTGCATGAGATTGCGCACGGCTTTGATGCCCAAGTGCTCACGGATGAGCGAGCAAACCTCTCTTTCTCCTGCGGCTCCTTTGTTGCGTTGGCTTGCGCTCATTGCTCTTTGCCCTCCGAGAAAGTCCTAAGCGCAGAGAAAATGGCCTCAGGCTTGCCGTGGTGTTCCCGCCAGTAGAGAAACGCGGCTAAGGCCGCACCCGGAATAAGCAAACTTGCAAAAGGTTGGCCGCCCTGTTGGGGCTTCGCCGTGGTATCGGTCACGCCACAGTCGCCCACCTCCGGCCACGTTTGATACATGGCCTCGAAAGAGCGCATCAAATCCGCATGGCGAACGCCGAGCCATTGCGCCACATCCTCGGACGCATACAGGCGAGTAGGCTGATAGGTCACTTGAAAGGTTTTCATGGCACCGCCTCCCTTAAACGCTTGCGCTGGGGGACTCAGCGGGCACCGCGTCCGCGCGCTTCGAGTCTGCCCACGCCATCACCTCGGACAAGCGATAGCGAAGGCACCGACCGCCAAGATCAACAGGTTTCGGAAAGTCCGGGGCTTTGATGAGTTCGCCCGCCTTTGTGCGACCGATACACAGCACGCCGCACACAGAGAGCGCCGAGCCGTCACGGACAAGCGGGATAAAGCAATCTTGAGGCTGTTGCATTGCCGTCATTGGATTTCCTCCGTTGTTACTTGCCGCCAGCACCATTGCGGCGGCTTCGGAGGGAATCATCGGCAAACCAGAGGCTCAGAAAAAGAGTTCAGGTTTTGGAAACCTCTCCGAGTTTTGAGGCAAAAACCCCTTGAGGTTTTTATCTCTCAACCTTCGGAAAGCCCCGCCAATCAAGGCAAAAAAAAATGGACGGGGTTTTCTCCCGTCCGCCTTTTTTAACTACTAAAAAATTTTTTAATTGTTGGCGTCTTTCCGTGGCCTGCCACCCGGACGCCATTCGTCCAGAATCATTTTTCGCAATGGTTCGGATTGACTCTTTTCTGCAAGCTCTCCTTTTTGTGCGCCCCAGCCGTCCCTACGCGCCGCTCTCTTCAATCCTGCTATAAGCGACTCTTTTGTCATCCGCTCAGGATTTTCTTTCTCAATCGCCTGCCATTGCGCTACCGCGCGCAACACCGATGCCAGCGCTCCGCTACGTTCGCACATCCGGCGCACGTCTGCCACGGTCAAGCCTTCAATGATTGCCTGATCGTCCGGAGCAAGAGCCTTCGGCTGGAAGATAGATTCAGACTTGGTATCGCCAACAATCAACGGTTCGATATCGTGATAATTTGTTTTCCGCTCTCTAAGACAAGGCGCAAACTGATCGTCCAAATCTTGAAACCATTGCGGACAAGGCAAACCACTTGAGTTTTTGTACCACCAAAAGTAATAAGCCTCCCGGGTGAACTCCGCTTTTTCAGGTTTCAGGGCGTTAAAGGGATTTTCAAAAATATCGTTCTCAAATAAAATACAAAAAAACTCAGTCTTAACTTCGAAATCCTTCAATAGGGCTTCTCTAAGGGATTTCGCCATATTGTCGTAAGCAGGTCGATCTAACGTCCAGTAGTACTTGCAATATCGCGCAAGCATATGTGCTACGGCTTCATCTACTGTGTACCTTTTCTTTTCCTCACAGAAAGAATCTCTCATAACCGCCCCACCGCCCCATGAAAGAAAGAGAATAACGGCGCGCGGCCAGCGGTTGCGCAGGGGCGATTGCTCAAACACCGAACAGCGGTTAATTACTCCGCCGTTGCGCGCCTCTCTCGATTCTATGAGTATTGGCAACCTGCCGCAAACCACCGCGTGCGCTTTTTAGACGGCGCAAAGCATCTCTTTTCTGCGCTGTTCCCGCCAATCGCTAAAACGTACTTTGATTTGAAAGTTTGATCTTTTGCGCACGCCTCACGCGCGCGCGCGAGGAACGCGCCCTAAAAACGATGCTCCTTTTCCGTGGATTGCCCGCCAATCAAGGCTTTCGCGCAAAAATTCCAAAATTGTGGGAATTGCACGCGTAAGAATTTAGGGAAACGGGGCGGTTTAGAAAGTCAATTCATTTCACTCTTAACCCGCCCCTCCCTCTTGGTCATACCTGTTACGATTGGCGGATGAAATTTCTATCAAACGTATTTGTGATGCTGTGCATCATGGCAATCTACTTCCCGATTGCTTTTTTGCTCTTCCCCGTTCCCGAGACAGCGTTCGGCTTGTTCGCTTTCTTTGCCGCTCCTATCTTCATTGCATGGCTGTTGCGCCGCAAATAATCCCCGAACAGCACAACACCGGCACACTTCCGGAACAAGATTTCACCACACGCCAAAGGCTTCAGCGCCTCCGCATCATCCCGCCAGAAATACGGGAAAAAGGTTTAATTCTGAAGAATCAAGTTAGCGATTTACAAAGAAAAGTGTGACTTTAAACAGAAAAGATATATAAATAAAAATTAATAAGAATAAATATAAATACTACTACTGCACCAACCTGCACCACCTCTGCACCACACTTGCACCAACCCTTTATCACGCCTCTTTCCCTCGATTTACAGGGCTTTCAGCGATTCTGCACCAACTGCACCACATTTTTTGTACATGCACTCACGCGCGCGCACGCGCATACGCACGCGCGGACTGGATAAGAAACTCTTTGCCAAACGCCACCTCTGCAAATCCATGCAAGCAAATCCGGCACCCCCGAAAGCCTTACGCCACAAGGCAAACCGCCGAATCAGCACGCCTTTGTCGGCACCCTGTGGGCGCATCCTGCAAGCAAATTGACTCACGCCAGCCGCCAGCGCTACGCGCCGCGCCCATGAAAAAGGCGGCACCCGAAGATGCCGCCCTTGGCTACCACTTACACCAATCAGCCGGGCATTGGCTCAGGCAGTAGTCTGCCCACGCCTGCAACAGCTCTTGTCGCTGGGGGAGCATTGACGCCCGCATATATGCGCCCTGATATTTGTCGCGCTTGTCGGCGTGCGCCAAACAGTAGTCGGACACATGAAAGTCTTTCCCGTTTTCGACCGCCCATGTTTGGAAAGACGATCTAAACCCGTGCGGGCAAACCACCTCGCCCGTTACCTTGTCTCTAAATCCGGCTTCGCCCCGCCGTTCAGCTTGCCGCGTCAAGTCTTTGATTCGTTTGCTTATGGTGTTGTTGCTCATTTCCTTTTGGCGTTCCCCCATGCCAAAAATCAACCCGGACTCACGCCCTAGGCTTCGGACAAGCAACAGCACCGCACGCGCCTGCGCACTCAACGGCACTACATGGTCGGCGGCTCGGCTCCCGTCTTTGTTGCGCTTGACTTTCATGTGCTCCGCCGGGCAAACCCATTGCGACAAGTCGGCGGACACCTCTCGCCAGTCGGCCTTATGTATCGGCTCCGAACGCGAGGCGGTAAGAATCTTGAAAAGCAAAGCCGCGCTCCCGATGCTCTGCAACCCTCCCTCGGTCAAGGCCGCCACAAAGCGCGGCACGTCCTGCCACGCCAGCGCGGGCATATTGCCGCCCGTCTCGCTCATGTCGGCACACAGCGTTTTCAGAACGCCCCTGTCCGTTGGTAAGTGTTCATTGATTCGATACCCGCGAGGCAAACACCATTGCAGGAATTGCCGGAGAATGGTCAGACTCTTGTCCTGCCCTGATTTCGATACTGCCGCGTTAAGCATGGCGGCAACGTGCTGATACGTGATTTGTTCGGGGTCAAGCCCGCCGACATACGGGAACACGTGCTTAACGCCAAAATTCATTTTCACGGACTGCGCCCGGGAGTCTTTCCACTCACCCGCCGTAATCATGGCGGCCACGAATTGAGGCCACAGCTCCGCAACCGTTGGCCGCGTTTCTACTTGTGCGCTGGGGACGCTTGGACGCTCTCCGCCGTTTTCGAGTATTTCAGTCGCTTTCGTGCGCGCCTCTTTGAGCGTCAGCGTTGCGTAGGCTCCAAGCATCAGACGGCAAGCCTTACCGTCTTTCCTGTACCGCAGTATCCAACGGCAACTATTCTCGTTGAGCCATTCGATACAAAGCCCAGAAACACCGCCAACGGCGAATGTGACGGGCTTTCCTACCGCCGCAATTTCGGCTAGTTTGCTCTTGATTTCATTCAGCGTAAAAGTGCGCACACGCTTAGGCATTGTTTTTAAAGCCTTTTTCAGGGGTAAAACCGCGTTTTGTGTACACTCGGCCAATTTTGGAGTCTCCGAGTGTACATAAAAGAATACACATAACTACGCGACTGGAGGCGATAGTTGGCGATAGATAACGGCACGAAAAAGGCAACAAAAAACCGCGAATCCCCTGATTTCATTAGGATTTCGCGGTACTCTGCGATAGCTTACGATAGGCTATGAAAACTAGACGTGGTGCGCGGTACTGGATTCGAACCAGTGACCCCCGCCGTGTGAAGGCGATGCTCTACCACTGAGCCAACCGCGCGCTGAATTTTCAATCTCTTCTCACGAAGAGAATCGGGATTTTACAGACATCTATAAAATTTGCAAGCATCGTCATTAGGACAATTTCGGCTTCGCGTAAAATCCAGCCTCTTTCCCATCATATCCAGACAGCACACGGCATGAGCAAGAAACGCATTCTCGGCATCGACCCGGGCCTCAACCGCACAGGCTTCGGAGTGATTGACGCTGACGGGAGCCGCCTGACATTTGTCACAGCCGGATGCATTCACGTCCCATCCGGTACGCTGAGCGAACGTCTGGGAACCATTTTCCGAGAACTTTCGTGCGTCATTGCCGAAACAAACCCGGATTGTGCCGCCGCCGAACAGGTGTTCGTCAATATCAATCCGCGTTCTACTCTGCTGCTCGGGCAAGCACGCGGCGCAGCCCTTGCTTGTGCCGCGCATCATGGCCTTGCAGTGGCCGAATTTTCGCCGTCTGAAATCAAAAATTCGATCGTCGGCACCGGCCGAGCCACTAAGGCACAAGTCCAGATGATGGTCTCCACCCTTTTAAAACTATCAGGCGACATTCAGGCGGATGCCGCCGACGCTCTTGCCTGCGCCGTCACGCACGCGCATGCCATGCAGCTTACCCAAGTTCAAGCCATGGCTGCAATACCTTCGCAAACGAGCAATCGAACAATGACATCGAAGAAATCACAGCGCAACGCTTGGGCTCAACTCATCAATAACAAAATCAGGAATCAATCATGATCGGACGCATTCGCGGCACACTTCTCGAAAAAAATCCTCCGGAAATTCTGGTCGACGTCCACGGCGTCGGTTATGAGATTAATGTTCCGATGTCCACCTTCTACAACCTGCCTGACGTTGGCCAGGAAGTGACACTTCTGACGCATTTCATCGTGCGCGAAGACGCTCAACTGCTCTACGGTTTCGGCACGGCCAAGGAACGCGCCGCTTTCCGACAGCTCATCAAAATTTCCGGTATCGGCGCCCGCATAGCTCTGGCGGTTCTCTCCGGCATGACGGTTGACGCACTGGCACAAGCCGTCTCCAAACAGGAAAGTGCACTCTTAACACGCGTACCCGGCATCGGCAAGAAAACGGCCGAACGTCTTGTTCTGGAACTCAAGGGTAAGATCAGCGCTGATCTCGACGGCGTGACGCTGGCTGCCGCTCCGGGTGACAATCGTGCCGATGTAGTGGCCGCACTGGTGGCCCTGGGGTATTCGGATCGAGAGGCCACTGCCGCGGCCAAGAAGCTCTCGCCCGACGTCAGTGTTTCCGCAGGCATCCGCGAAGCCCTAAAATCCATGGCACACTGATTTTTAAACGGTAGAAAGTTTTTCTCATGCAAAACGTCGAACGCGTCGTCTCCACGGAAGCAACAAGCCCAAATGAAGAAAGCATCGATCGCGCCCTTCGTCCGGTGCGTCTGTCCGACTATGTCGGTCAAAAAGCGGTGCGTGAACAGCTCGAAATCTTCATTGCTGCCGCCAAGCAGCGCGGTGAGCCGCTTGACCATCTGTTGGTGTTCGGGCCTCCCGGCCTGGGCAAAACGACGCTCGCGCACATCGTGGCCAACGAAATGGGCGTCAACTTGCGCCAGACTTCCGGTCCCGTTCTTGAGCGTCCGGGCGACCTGGCAGCGCTTCTGACCAACCTTGAGAAAAACGACGTTCTCTTTATCGATGAAATCCATCGTCTGAGCCCCGTGGTCGAGGAAATCCTCTATCCAGCGCTGGAAGACTATCAAATCGACATCATGATCGGCGAGGGCCCTGCGGCTCGTTCCATCAAGCTTGACCTGCCGCCCTTTACGCTGATCGGCGCCACAACCCGTGCAGGGTCACTCACCAATCCCCTGCGCGCCCGTTTCGGCATCGTCAACCAGCTGCAGTTCTACGATACGGATGATTTAGCACACATCATCACGCGTTCTGCCAACCTTTTAAATGTCCCCATCGAAGAGGCAGGAGCCTATGAAATCGCTCGCCGATCCCGCGGTACGCCTCGCGTTGCCAATCGACTGTTGCGACGTGTGCGTGATTTTGCACAAGTGCGCCACAACGGCGTCATCACGGCAGAAGTAGCCGATGCGGCGCTTCGTATGCTCGAGGTCGACGCCATGGGATTGGACTTTGTGGATCAGAGATTTTTGCTCACCATCATGGACAAATTTGCAGGCGGCCCGGTGGGCATCGACAATCTCGCCAGCGCCGTCGGCGAGGATCGAGAAACGCTCGAAGATGTGGTTGAGCCCTACCTCATTCAGCAGGGACTCGTACAGCGCACGCCGCGCGGACGCATCGTCACGCAAACGGCCTATCGGCACTTCGGGCGTCTGGCTTCAGCGCAGACGGCTCCGATGGCCGACCTCTTTGCCGAGTAATCGTATCAGCGCGAATACGTCTGGGCAATCGCCCCTTTGTGGCCAGACTCACTCGCCCATAATGCGGCTTCCACACGCGTGGCAAAGCCGAGTTTTTTGAGGACGTGCTTGACATGCACTTTCACGGTGCCGTCTGAAATCTTCAGATACTCCGAAATCTGACGGTTGCTCATGCCGTTGGCGATGCAATAAAGGACGTCCACTTCGCGCGGACTCAAGCGGGAAATGTCCCTCGAATCGTCAGCCACGGGCACATTGCGAAGCGACACGGCCAATGCCGCCGTGAGCGAATCGCTGATCACCATCTCACCGCTGGCAGCCAGATGAACCTGTGCAGCAAGCTGCTGCACCGACAGACGCTTGGTGATAAAGCCGTCAGCCTGCAGGCGAATGGCCGCCATCAAAGACGGCTGCGTGCCGTCGGTGATAAGCATCACACAGCGCGGCGCGTTTTCAAGCAATTTGATGTCCTTAAGCAACGTCACGCCGATGTCACCGCCGTCGAGATCGATAAACATCAGATCAGGGTGCTCATTTCTGGCTTCATCAAGCGCGTCGTTAGCGTTATGCGTGATACGACGCACCGAACCCGGGACCTGTTCGCCGATCAACTCACTCAAAGCTCGTGCAAAAAGCGGGCATTGGTCAAAGATCAAAATACGGGCGGGCTGTCCGTCGTCAAGATCAGTCGTTGTCATTTTCTTCTTTTAATTCAAACGTTCCGGAAGCCTTTTCGGAGTTCCGCATGCTGTCCGAAGACCTTTACGCGTCGTAGTCGCGCACCGTGTGCCAAAGCACATTGACGCCCTTCATGAAATCTTCCATCTTCATGGCTTCGTACGGATTGTGCGAGCCGTTTTGATTGGCCACAAAGATCATGGCCACCGGCACACCGCTGTTGCCGATGACAGCCGCATCGTGACCGGCACCGCTTGCCAGGCGACGCACCGGAATACCCGCGCTCTTGGCCGCCGCTTCGATTCGATCGGAAAGCGCAGCGTCCACCTTAGCCGCATCCGTTACGATCTTGCGATCGAACTCGAACTTCACGCCGCGCTCCTTGGCAACAGCATCGGCTTCCTTCAACAGCAACTCGTGGAAACGCTCGCACGTATCAATCGAAAGGCTGCGCATGTCCACCGTAAAAGTCGTTTCACCCGGAATCACGGAAATCGCCGATGTCGCCGAAGTCTTCAGCACTCCCACGGTGAAGACAAGATCCTCTCCGTTGGCAAGCCATTCGTCCCAATGCTTGTCCATACGGGTAAGAAGCTCTGCCGTAGCCATCACGGCATCATGCCGGTATGGTTTGTCGACGGCACCTGAATGCGCAGTTTGCCCCAAGCAAACCACTTTCTTGTGACGCACGTTACCTCGAATACCCGTCACAATGCCGACGCGCTCGGTTTCCGAGCTGTCAAGCGTCGGGCCCTGTTCGATGTGCAGTTCGATGAAGGCTGCAATCTTTTCGAGGTCCACAAGAGGACGACCGGCCGTAATATCGGCAGGAACAAAACCGCAGGCCGAAATGCATTCACCGAGTGTCATCGGTTGTGTGCGGTGCTTTAAAGCCGTATCAGCAAGCGTCAGTTTTCCGGTGAGTGCCAGCGACCCCACATAAGCCTTGCCGAAAAAGCTCGATTCCTCGCAACGCATCATCAGAATCATGTAATCGCGTTCGGGCACGAAACCCGTACGGCGCATCCACCACGCGACCGCCAAGGCGGCGGTGATGCCGGCTAATCCGTCATAGTTGCCGCCCTGCGGCACGCTGTCGGCGTGGCTGCCCGCCACAAACGCGGGAAGTTCGCGATTTTTCCCCGGCAGACACATCCAGACATTGCCTGCCAAATCTGTGTTGATCTCCAGCCCCAGTTCCTGCCCGATCATCTTGAGATAATCGAGCACCTCGCTTTCGGTCGGAGAATACCCCTGTCGGGTTACTCCCAGTCCGTCGGCGCTCATCTTGCGAACCGTGTCAAAAATCGAACGGCAGAATTTCACGCCGTCACGCTGCAGATCCCCAGCCATAATGTGATGTCCTTCCTTTGGTCAGTACCATGCCATTGCGCCTCTAGCGGGCGACAAGCCCCTCCGATCATCGGAAGACACAAGCCGACATGATTACCTCTTTATTATTATTCGAAAAACACGGATACAGTTGAAAAGGTGTCAAGAATTTTTGACTTAATGCGAATCTTTGCCATAAAAGCACCTTTGCGACTGCCTCTTTTGAGGTATTTTTCTTTTCAGACCCATCGGTAGCTTCATTGCCGGCCGAAGGCCTATTATTCTTTCGTACAGAGTGCGGCCTCGTGCGATCTCAGGCCGCGCTCGTGCATCGTTGCATTTCGATTCGGCGCCGCTTGATGCGCCGGCTGCCGAAAGGTGTTTTGCGCGTGCGTTTTTGTTTGAAAAGGAGCAAGTTGACATGCTCAGCGCTTATCACGATCAATTGATCAACATTCGCCGTCAGTTGCACCAGAACCCTGAAGAGGGATGGTCGGAATTCACCACGACGGCCTTTCTCGTCACCACACTTCGCGGCTACGGCTACGACGTTTTGACAGGCCGCAAAGTGGTCGCCCCGGAAGCCTGCCTCGGCCGTGAAGAATCCGTCGTCAAAGCCGGTCTGGAACGCGCCCGCCGCAACGGAGTAAGCGAGGAGCTCCTGTCCGAAATGGAAGAGCTCACCGGTTGCGTGGCCGTGCTCGATACCGGTCGCCCCGGTCCGACGCTTGCCATTCGCTTCGACATTGACTGCGTGCCGGTGACCGAATGCACGGACGATACGCACGTACCTGCCAAGGAAGGCTTTATCTCCAAAAATCCGGGCTTCATGCACGCCTGCGGCCACGATGCTCATATGTCAATGGGACTGGCGGTGGCCCACTGGGTAATGGACAACAAGGACAAGCTCTCGGGCAAAATCAAGATTCTTTTCCAGCCCGCCGAAGAAGGCGTGCGCGGTGCCGCCGGCATGGCTGCAAGCGGCATTCTCGACGACTGCGACTATTTCCTCGGCTCGCACGTAGCCATGAGCGCCAAATCGGGTGAAATTGCCACCAATCTCTATGGCTATCTATGCACCACCAAGCTTGACGTCACCTTCCACGGCAAGCCCGCTCATGCCGGCGCCTGCCCGCAGGAAGGCCGCAACGCGCTCACGGCGGCTGCCAACGCTACGGTTCAAATGATGGGCATCTCTCGCCACTCCGGCGGCATGACCCGCATCAACATCGGTCAGCTCATCGCCGGCGAAGGCCGCAACGTCATTCCGAGCAAAGCCGTCATGAAGCTTGAAGTACGAGGCGAAACGGGCGAAATCAACCAATACATGGTCGATCAGGTCACCAATATCTGCAAAGGCATCGCAATGAGCTTCGGCATCACCTATGAAATGCGCAAAATGGGTGAAGCGGTTGACCTCACGGCCGATCAGGAACTCGTTGACATTCTCAACGCGGCCGGTCGCGCTACTCCCGGCATTACGGTCGTTGACAAGGCTCTGAACTTCGGCGGCAGCGAAGATGCCACAATTCTTGCGCGCCGCGTGCAAGCGCATGGCGGCAAAGCCGCCTTCTTCCTGTGGGGTTCGGATCGTCCGTCAGGGCATCACACCTCCACGTTCGACATCAAGGAATCCGACCTTGATCCGGCTCTGGAAGTCTGGACGCACATCATCCCGGCGATCCTGAAGTAATCGCGGCCAACGGCAACACTGTCTCAGTGCTGCCGCTGTTTTCGAAAGCCGTCGAAGCCCGAAGAAAAGGCTTTTCGGCGGCTTTTTGTTATACCAAACGCGAGAAGGTGAGCACCAAAGGCAGCGCCACCAAAAGAGCAAGAGTCGAGATGCCGATGGCTTCCGAACAGAACTCCTCGTCGGCACCGTAATTTTTAGCCAGCACTCCGATCACGGACGACACGGGCATACTCGAAGAAACAATGAAGACCTGACGAGCTTCGTTCGACATATCAACCCAACCGGTTGCGAAATACATCACAACCGGACGTAACACGAAGCACGAAAACAGAATCAGCCACACCTCCTTGGGAATGTGCTTGATCTTTTCAAAGCCGATGTGCTGAATGGTCATCCCGATGAAAACCAGTGCCAGAGGCGATGTAACCCGTCCCAAATCTCGCGTGATCATCGCAATGGGATCGGGCACGGGCAAAGCCAACACCACAAAGAGGACGCCCAACAAAAAGCCCTGTAGCGGCGGCTGGAAAAACATCTTGATGCTGCGCATGGAAAAGAGCCGCGGTTGCGCGCGTCCGGCTCGATGCACGCCGTCGAGCTGAATGCCATAAAGCCCGATTGTCCAGATGAAGATCACGTAGGCAAAAAAGTAAACCAGCAGATAACCGATGGCCGCTTCTCCGAACATAATCGAGATCACCGGAATACCCAAGAAGGTGACCGTAGCTCCCGTAAAACAGGCGATGAAGGCGCCGGCAATCTCCTTTCTCACCCATCCCATTTTGACGATTACCACAGACACAATCCAGTTAAAGCCCACCGTCAGGAAGGGAAGCCCCGCGACCTGCAGCACGCTGATCAGATCTTCGTGCGTAAATTTGGATGTGACGTTGTAAAAAAGAAAGAGCGGCAGACACAGATTCACCAGCCGCGCCATCAAGCGCCGACTGTCTTCGGTATACCACCCCCGACGCGAGGTCTCAAAGCCGACAAACGCGATGGAAAACAGAACAAGAACCGCTTCGGCTGAATGCAATACCGCTTCGAGCATTTCACGCACCCGCTAAAAACGTCAAAAAACTTTGTTTTCGAACAATATCTTTGAACTTTAGCGCGCACTGAGACGAGCGATTTTTGCCTTCGCTTCAATATCTGAAGGAAGATTGACCAATATCATCGCCGAGAGAATACCGCCGAAGCGATACTAGCCACGTCGGCGTATTCAAGTTCCACCCCGGTGGGCAGTCCTTTGGACAAACGCGTTACGCGTACCTCAGGAAAGTGTTTTCGGACAATCCCCGCAATCATGTGTGCCGTCACATCGCCCTCCGGGGTATAGCTCGTCGCCAAAATCAATTCACTCACCTGATCCTGATGAATGCGTTGCAGCAGCATCGACACGCCAAGCCGTTCGGGCTCCGTTCCTTCCAGTGGGTTAATGCGTCCCATCAACACAAAATAACCCCCTCGATAGGAAAGACTTGCTTCGAGCGCCTTTTGATCGGCCACGCTTTCCACCACACACAGGCGAGTATTGTCGCGTGTAGCGTCCGAACAGAAGTCGCACACCGGTTCTGTCGTCAGCGTATGGCATCGGGGACAGTGATGAACGCGGGCTAGCGTCTCTTCCAACCCATCTTTGATCGCTCGCGCTTCTGCTCGCCGCGACGTTAAAAGATCCGACACCAAACGGGCAGCCGAACGCGGCCCCAGACCGGGCAACGAAGCAAAAAGCTCCTCAAGCTTGGCAATGCGGGCGTCCGGATGCGTGATGGTGTCGGCCATGGGGTTTCAGAATTCGTTAAATGGAACTAAGGGAATGCCCATGCATTGTAGCGATGCCGCGGCCCTATAATCGAGGAAGGCATTTGTGCCGCAGTCATCCGGAGAAATCCATGCGAAGAAAGCCTATTCATCGCGGAGGCATTGTCTCTGCCGGTTACGATCCGGTCACTCGTGCTCTGGACATTGAGTTCGACACCAAACGCGTTCTGCGCTATGAAAACGTTGGCAATGAAGTCGCCGAGCGCTTTTTGTGTTCTGCCGAACCGCTGAGCTACTACCGCGATGTCATCGAAGAAGAGTATTCGGCAACCGAACTCTCGTCAAAGGCTCTCGCTGACACTCCCAAGCCCGCTAAAAAAGGAATCCCCGACGAGCTCAGAAAACTCTTCGGGGAATAAGCTTTCGACGAATTGCGCTTTCGAACGCTCTTTTCAATAGGAGCGCTCGCGTGTTTTAGCCGGTGAATCGGACTCCAGCATGCGCTCGACGATTTCGTTGGCGCGACGTGCCTTCTCACGGTTGATCGCTTCTTTCGTTTCAATGTCGCTCTTCTTGGAGCGCACGTCCAATCGCTTCATTTCAAGCTCAAGCTCGCGCTCCTCGTCCTGGTACTTTTCCTGCTTCGCTGCCTTGCGTGCCGCTTCTTTTGCCCGGGCGTCGGCGGCAGCCTGAGCACGAGCTCTTTCGCGAGCCTTTACCTTGGCCTGAGCCGCTTCACGTTCTTCCTTGGCTCGCTTCTCGGCGTCCAGACGCATCTGCGCACGCGCCTTGACATCCTCGTAATTGCGACGCACAGCTTCAATCTGGGCGTCCACGGGATTGGTCTGATACTGCGCGGCCTGCGCCGGGTAGTCAGGCGGTACTTCTCCGGTCTGAGCCCAGCCAAAGGAACAGACGGCTGCCAGAGAAGCCGCAAGCAGAATCTTTTTCATTTCATTTACCCCAAAAAATCACTTCGAGGATCCGCAACCGTAGGGATTATTAGGCTGAATACGCGTTTCGTTGGGCGCCGGAGAAACCATGATGGCCGTTCCCGTCTTGTATTCACAAACACGGCCAACCTGAGCGGAGTTAAAAATCTTGTCATCGTAGCGGAACGTGATCTGCACCCCCTCAACGAAGTTTTCCGACCGACCGCTAAAGCCCTTGCCGGCTACATTGCCAAGCGCTGCACCACCCACGGTACCGGCCACCACAGCATCGGGCGAATCGCTCACGACGGCGCCCACCGCAGCACCCGCCAGAGCGCCAAGAATGGTACCCATCGTAGCCGAGTCACTGCGATCGCGACGATTATCAACGGTCACCCGCGCAGGCATCACAGCGATGATCTGAACCGTCTTCACTTCCTGAGCCTGATTGACCTGACCGGCCCAATAGACGTCGGAGCGATACGCCGTGCCGTCGTTGGCGCAACCCGCAAGCAAAAGAGCGGCGGACAAAGCGCCGCATGCTGCAATTTTCTTGTTCATCTTTTTTCTCATGTTCTCGTCGCCTCAAAAGTTTGAAGCAACGGTTACTCAGACCTGATTTCTTACTGTGACTTTACCGCGTCCGCATCATTTTGGACAGCGTTTGTGCGGCAAGTTGCTACTGCCCAAATCTGGCCGCTACAACTGCTGACAGTTCTTTGCAAAAAATGTTGCCGCTCAGACACACCTGAGCAACGAACCTATTGGAAAAACACCGAGGCAAGCCCCAGAAAAATAAGGAACCCGCCCGAGTCCGTCATAAACGTCAGGAGAACGGACCCGCCCATGGCCGGATCTTTGTTGAGGGCTTTTAGCACCAACGGAACGGCCAAACCCATGGCGGCACCCAACACGATGTTAAGAAGCATCGCCAAGGCCATCACGCCGCCGAGCATCATACCCTGCGCGCTGTCGTGGTACAGCCCCCAGACGCAAAGTCCCGCGATGACACCCCACACAAGGCCGTTTAACAACGCCACCAACATCTCCTTTTTCAGGAGTCGAGTCGTGTTGGCATCCGTCACTTGCCCCATAGCCATGGAACGTACCAGGAGCGTCAGCGTCTGATTACCCGAATTGCCGGCCATGCCGGCGACCACCGGCATCAATGCCGCCAGCGCCACGACCTTGGAAATCGTGCCGTCAAAGGCGCTGATGACGCGCGAAGCAAAAAATGCCGTGCATAAATTGACGCCAAGCCACACCCAGCGACTCTTAGCCGAATCCCATACGCTGCCGAAAATATCCTGCTCTTCATCCAGACCGACGGCTGCATAGGCGTCTTCCGCGCTTTCTTCTCGAATCACGTCGACGACTTCATTGACCGTCAGGCGACCCACCAAACGTCCGGCCTCATCCACCACGGGCGAGCTCACCAAGTCGTAACGCTCAAAGGCCTGTGCCGCGTCGCTCGCATCATCCAACGGATTGAGCGTGAGAATATCCGACTGCATCAGAGAGGACACTGAGCGCGAGGGTTCATGCACCAGAATCTGCGCCACCGGCAACGCGCCCAGGAATTTTCCCTGGCGATCAACCACAAACAGCTGATCGGTATGATCGGGCAGCGACTCAAAGCGACGCAAGAACTTCAGGACGATTTCAAGAGAGACGTCCTGGCGAATCGAAATCATCTCAAAGTCCATGCGCGCACCGACGCTGTCTTCCGGATAGCTCATCGCCGCACGCAACTGCGCGCGTTCTTCATGCGACAAACCTTCCTGAACCTCGGCCACCACATCTGGCGGCAGGTCATCAACCAGGTCAGCAATCTCATCCGTATCGAGCCCTTCGACGGCGTCAACGAGTTCTTCGCGATCCATCGAGTCGATCAGGGTCTCGCGAACGCCTTCGCTCACTTCGACCAGAACGTCACCTTCGTGCTCATGACGCACAAGGTTCCAAACCGCCAGACGCTGTTCCGGCGGCAAAGCTTCGAGAATGTAGGCGATATCGGCAGGATGCAGGTCGCTCAGAACATCGGTGAGTTCCGTCTCTGCCGTCAGATCCAACGCAGCGGCATCGGGTTCCTCGGGATCGTTGCCCGAGACCTTGCCTCTGTCTTCCTGATCTTCAAAGATCTGTGAGATGCGCTCAAGTGCGCGATTGGCCACTTCGGGGTCGCGCGACAGGAGATCGTCGTCTGCTGTCAAGAGCTCTTCTTTTTTGTCGTCGGGCTCTGTCACTGCGTTTCTCCTTGTGCGGATACCGCGAAAAGTGGTTGAAGGGAAATTTCGAAAGGCGTGCCTTTTTGAATCGTTGACCGCAATCGCTTAAACAGTATGGGCGCAACGCCGCCTGCACGGTCAGACAGTCGGCGCATCTTGAAAAAAGCTTACGGGCGGCATTGTACGCCGAGATCAGCGTCTGCCGCCGCTACTTCTTCAGAAGTTAGGCAAAAACACAACTCGAAGATGACAAAGGTTCCTCCTCATCAAGACAGTCGAACTGTATGGCATACAGTTCTCCATACAGTTAACTGTATCGTTAGACAGTTACCTTTACAGTTCACTATCTGAAGATACAGTGGCTTATCAAGTCGCAAAACGAACCATCGGTTTCCGCAACAAAACGACGGCGAGTCTCCTCAAAAGAAACTCGCCGTTGAATTTTTCGCCAAATACCGGCAATCAAAGCGCTACGCTGGCATCAAATGCTGCACGCAACTTTTCGTAAACCAGCTTGGTGTCCGGCATACGTCCCGTCCAAAGCGCAAAGCTTTCAGCCGCCTGCGCCACCAACATGCCCAAGCCGTCTTCAACGCGAACAGCCCCGGATTCTTTCGCCAGTTGCATGAAGGGCGTCGGCAAAGCCGCATACGTCAGATCCACCGCAAGCGAGCATTCGGAGAAGACGCAATTGGGAACAGCCGGAGCCGCCCCGGAGAACGCGGCACTCGTCGCATTGACGATGATGTCGAATTTCTCGCTGATCAAATCCACGAAACTGCCCGATGCACAGCCAAGCGCAGCACCGGCGGAATGAGCCTTCTCAGGCGTGCGGTTAGCGAGATAGATGCGTGCGCACCCTTCTTCCTGAAGAGCAGCCGCCAATCCGCGTCCGGCTCCGCCTGCCCCCAAAATGAGCACACGGGCACCGGTAAGCGACGCGCCGCAACGCTGAGACACATCCGTCACAAAGCCTTTGCCGTCAGTGGTATCGCCCAAAACGCGATTGCCGTCGAAAATAAGGGTATTGACAGCCTCGCACTTGCGCGCACGCGGCGTCACTTCGTCGCAATACTGATAGGCATCCATCTTGAAGGGATGCGTCACGTTGGCACCCTTGGGGTGATCCTCGCGGCGCAAAACCGCCATGCCTTCGATAAAGCCGCCGGGCTCGAAATCACGAGTCTCGTAGCTCATCTCGATGTCAAACTGCGCGGCAAACATCTTGTGGATTTCTGGCGACAGCGAATGCTTAACCGGATGACCGATCACAAAATATTTATCCATACAATCCTCCCGCAGGTAGCCAATCTCACAGGAACTGCGAATCGCGAGTCCTTTACTTGATTTTAAGCGTTTGGCGGCTCGACGCAGGCAGTTTCGGTCGGCTGTCCGGTTACCGGCTCATTTTGCTCGGCCGTCTTATCGGTCTGTGGCCCCTCGGACGTTTGACTTTCATCTTCAAGGCCGTCGCCTTCTTCAAGCGCTTCCTCGTCGGTTTCGTCCAAGACTGCCAACAGCTTGCCCTCAAAAAGCACGTCGATATAGTCGAATCCGAGAACACCGAGCAACACCTTGCGCCCCCGGTCCAGCTCAGGCATTCCGGGAATGCGCTGCACCAGCGGCAAACCTTCTATGCGAACCAGATCGCCCTTGATCACCACGGCTTCGATTTCCTTCAAGCCTTCCTGCTCGATCCACTTAAGCGACCAGAACCGTTCCATCTTGCGTTGAAATTCGCTGTAAGCCTCGTAGACCGACTCAAACTGGCTCACGATGGTGTAGAAGTCCGAGTCGTTACCCATGTAAGCCGGAGCCGTCCCGGCCGCCGCACAAATAATCTGACGCTGATTGACCAAATCCACATAACGGCGAAGCGGTGAAGTTGACCAGGCGTAGCGCACCACACCCAGACCGTCATGCGGACCGGGACTTGTGCTCATGCGCACGCGACCCATGCGCTGACTGCGGTAAATCCCCGCCGTCTTGCATTCCTCAAGCCACAGTCCCCAGGTACTGTTGGCAAAAATCATCAGTTCGGCCACCATCAAGTCAAGAGGCTCACCGCGCGCACGGCCCTTGCGGATGATGCGCAGGTTTTCTCCCTCGCCTTCAAGTTCCAGATACCAATCAATGCGTCCGGTCTGTTCGGGGCGTCCGCGGCGCTCTTCTCGCTCGGCCAAACGGGCTTTGGCAAACCGCCACAAAAAGCCGATTTCGTGCGCACACGGCACCGTCAGCGTTCCGTTTTCAATCGCCTCAGGCGTGACTTCCTCATGAATCAGATCGTAGCGCAAATTGTGCTTGACGGTGATTTTCTCCACGCGCGTTTCGGTGGATTGCACCGCCATCGTTTCATCGTCAACGGTCACATAGAGCGACACGCAGGGCACGCAGTTGCCTTCATCAAGGCTGGTGCGTTCGATCCAGCTTTCCGGAAGCATCGTTGTCTTCATGCCGGGCGCATAGACCGTTGACATGCGGCTGCGGGCCGACTCGTCGGCAACGCTTCCGCGAGGCATGATCAGTGCGGGCGCTGCGATGTGAATACCAATGCGGCTCCTGCCGCCATCAAGGTGCGTGACGCTGGCTGCGTCGTCGATTTCCGTGGTCGACGAATCGTCAACAGAAAACGCCTCGACGGCTGCTTCGGGAAGATCACCGGGTGCCGCGGGCACTTCACTGGCGGCCTGAGTAAATCCCTTGCCCTTGGGGAAATTCGTGCGATAAAAGCTTTCGACGTGCCAGGTAAAGGCGTCGGGCACGGCCCCGAGCTTCATCATCAATCGCAACGGGCTCATGCGGACTTCGCTTGCGGCATCGTTGAGAGCCTTCCACTCCGTACTGTTTTTGTCCGGTTTCAGAAGCAGCTCGTAAACACGACCGGCAATATCCTGCGGCAATTCTCCGGCAACCATCTGCGCAGCCAAGGTTTTACGACGTTCCTCTTCCTGACGCTTGCGTTCGACAGCCTGCAGTGCGCGCTGCAAAATGTCTTCTGGCGCCTTTTTGTAGTTGCCGCGCCCTTTGCGGTAGAAGTAGACAGGATTGGCGTGCAGCGCCATCAGCGCGGCACCCTTTTGCACCGCCGTCACGGAAGAAAAATATTCAGCGGCTATCGACTCGTAACCGAACTCCTCGTCAGGCGCCACTTCCCACAGGAACATAGGATCGATATCGGTCGCAGCCTCCTGCGCCTGCGTCAGAAATGTCGCGGCTGCAGGTGACTCGAACTCGAAAAAGACATGGTTGGCCTTCACTTTGCAGCGACGCCCCGTCGTGAGTTCGACTTGATAATTGGTTCCGTCTTTCTTCAGAACCGTTCCGGCCTTAAAGTCTCCGGCCTCTTCAAAAAACAAGTACATCGAGTTGGCTTTCTTAAATTCTTCTGTCTGATTCAGATCCGATCGGAGCCGGCAAGCAGGAAGTCACGCACGGCAGCAGCATATTCCTCAAAACAGGAGATCCGATGGTCACTGCCGTCAATCACAATGCTCTGCACGTCGGAAAAACGCGTGGCGGCGCGTCTCCAGTCGAGCACTTCATCTCCCGTGCAAAGCACCATAAGCACACGAGTCGGATCAGCAAAAGGTGCGGCATCAAGTGCTCGCAGCTGATCGGCGTAGTCGGGTGTCACTCGCACGATTTTGTCCCCCGTAAACGACTTATATTCGCCGTTGTAGAGCTTGACAATGTCCCACGGCTCAACCGCCGGATTTAAAAGCGCGGCACGAATTCCGGTACGACCGGCAAGCCAGGCGGCATAAAAGCCACCGAGACTGGCGCCCGCCACAGCCACTTCCCCAACGACTGCAGCCTTCTCGTACTCCGACCAGATCAAAGAGGCCGCATCTTCCGGCGACATATTGAGGTCGGGCGCCACAAAGTTTGCGCCCTTGGCTTCGCACAAGTCGCGCAACACGCAAGCCTTTTTTGAACCGGGCCCCGACAAAAAGCCATGCAAATACAAGACAGTCTGCGTCAACGGCCTTCTCCGTTACTCTTCAAATGCTCGAGAATTCGGCCGCAGATGCCGCCAAAGCTACCGTTACTCATGCATAGCACGGTGTCGCCAGGTCTGGCGTCGCTTGCCACCAACTGAGCCAGTGCATCAATGTCACCCGAAAAAGTGCTTGCCTTACCCCCCAAAGGAAGCAATGCTCCGGCCGGATCCCAGTTGACACCCCTACCTTTGTAGCAAAAGACGCGGTCGGCATCCTTAAGACTTGCAGCCAGGCAATCCTTCATGGTGCCCAGTTTCATTGTGTTGCTACGAGGTTCGAAAACGGCCAGAATGCGAGCACCGCGCCCGACTTTGCCTCGCAAAGCCGCGATCGTCGCTTCAATGGCGCTCGGATGATGTGCAAAGTCATCAATAACCGTCACTCCGTTTTGCACACCTTTGACTTCCAGACGTCGAGCAACTCCCTCAAAACTCTTGAGCGCTTCGATGGCCTTTTTCGGTTCAACGCCGATGTCATGCGCGGCGGCGATGGCAGCCAGAGCATTTTGCGCGTTGTGCACGCCCGCGGCGGGCATCTCCGCAAGCGACCCCTGCACAACCGTGCCCAACCTCACCACACGATCATCGTCCACGCTCCAGCCGGCATTAGAGTTGAACTGTTCAACACGGCTCCAGCAGCCCATCGCAAGTACACGATCAAGCGCTTCGCTTTTGGCGTTGACAATCACGAGACCGTTGCGAGCAATGGTACGCACCAAATGATGGAACTGCTTTTCGATGGCGGCCAGGTTTTCAAAGATGTCTGCGTGATCGAACTCAAGATTGTTGAGAATCGCCGTTGACGGGCGATAGTGCACAAACTTGCTTCGTTTGTCGAAAAAGGCCGTGTCGTATTCGTCGGCTTCGATCACGAAATACTTGCTCTGCCCCAAGCCTGCCGAGGCGTGCGTGCCAAACGGCACCCCGCCGATCAACCAACCGGGCTCCAAACCCGCCTTGGAAAGAATGTGCAGGAGCATTGAACTCGTAGTGGTCTTTCCATGCGTACCCGCAACAGCCAGCACGTGCCGGCCCCTGAGTACGTTTTCGCTTAACCACTGAGGTCCCGATGTATAAGGTTCACCCCGATCGAGAATCTCTTCCAAAAGCGGGTTTCCGCGTCCGATGGCGTTGCCTATCACCCACAAATCGGGTTTGATGGAGATATCTTCCGCGTTGTAGCCTTGCGTAAGCTCAATGCCCGCGTCCTTAAGCTGATCGCTCATCGGCGGATAAACGTTAGCGTCGCTGCCCGTTACTTTGTGACCCGCAGCTGCGGCCAGACGCGCTACACCGGCCATAAATGTGCCGCAGATACCGAGAATATGAATGTGCATAAAGACAAAAGCCTTTTCCTAAAAAAGCACCGCTGACTTAAGGCAACGATGCAACACTGCCTCGAATTTTAGCTTTTGCCGCCGCCTTTCTTTGATGAGGTCGAAAGGAAGCATCTCGAACGGTGGCTTCGAGGCTTGTCGATAAGTTTCTGTACAATCGTTCGGCTTGACATCGGAGCACTTACGGCTCTTCATCAACACTCATTTCTATTGTTCATTCGTTTTTTTTGATATGTCCACGGCATTTGTCACTCGTTGCCCGTATTGCGGCGCCGTCTGGCGTCTTCCCGACCGGGATACTGCAGAGCGCGGCCCGGTGCGCTGTTCAGCCTGCCAGCACAGTTTCGATGCCACCTGTCACCTGCTTGAAGTCCCGCAGGAACGTTTCCCTAATCTTCCTCCGGCGCCCGTTTTCGCCGTTGAAAGCGAAAAACCTGCGCCGACGCCCGCTCCCGAACCGGCTGCAGCCGAAAAGAAACCGTCTCCGGCTGTTCAGGAGAAGTCCACCGAACCGGCCCCCGAGGAAATATCCAGCGTCAATCTTGTGAGCGAGCAATCACAAGAGAAACCTGCCGCCACAGTGTCGTCTGATAAGCCCGCGAAGGCACCGGAAGCAACCGCTCTCGCCGCTGCCCCCGCAAGCACACCGGCGCCTCAGATCGAACCGTCGGCAACAGCCGCCGAATCTCAGACGATGGCCGAGCCTCCGAAAAACGAAACGCCGACCGAAAACGATCAGCTTTTGCGGCTGCACAGCATGACGCCCGGCGAAGAGCTTCAGGTAAGTAAGCCTAACGCGTCACTTGCCAGAATCATTCCGGCCAAGACCAAGCCGCAGGCAACTCAGGCCCGCAAAATCCGCGTGGTCGAGACGCTCTCGGATCCCGCACCTCGTGCGCGTGCCCGAACAGGCGCTTTTGCCAGCGTCTTTACAGCTGTTTTGTTGCTGATGATTCTTGCGGCTGCCCTTGCTGTAATCTTCAATCAAAAGATCATCGCCGCTTTTCCGCAAACGACGCCGATCTTTAATAACGTTTGCGGCAAGATTCCCTGCCCGGGTTTTTACCTTTCGGACATTTCGGCTTTCGTGGTGAGTAAGACCAATCTGCGCGCGCTCGACGAATCGGGCAACTACCAGTTGGAGATCACGCTTATCAACGGCTCTGACATGCCGCAGGCCATTCCGTCGCTTGACATTGAGCTCGTTGACGACGCCGACACCACACTGATGCACAAGACGCTCACGCCGGCCGAATACCTGAGCAATCCGCCGCCCGCAAGTCTTGCCGCCGACCGCTCGATTACAGTGCGCTTCAGCATGCAGACCAATGTGACGCCGGCACGCTGCATCGTCACTCCCGTCTACGCCAAATAATATGGCTTTTGATTTTCCCAATGAGCCTTCGCGCACACGCGTTGAACTCGCTCAGCGCATTGCCGCCTACATCGTCGATTCCGGACTATCGTGGCCGGCTGCCCGCGCTCGAGCCGTTGAAGAATGCGGCGGTCCGCGGTCTCTGCCCGGCAACTCGCTACCCGCTTCCGACGAAATCGAAACAGCCGTGCGTGCGCACTATGCGCTATTTGCTCCAGAGGCTCACGCTCAAACATTGCTTACCAAACGCAAGCTAGCACTGGCCGTTCTTGAGCATCTTCAGGGTTTTGATGCCTATCTCACCGGAGCCGTCCTAAACGGCGCGGCCACCGAAGACTCTCCGATTTGTCTGGAAGTCTTTACCGACGACGTCAAGTCGCTTTTAGCCGTTCTGATGGACGAGGGATTTGATCTCGAAGCGCTAGATCCGCTGGCAAGCGCTTTTGGTCGCGCCGATGAATCCATAGGTTTCGTGCTGCCGTGGCAGGGCAATATGGAAGCCGTGCGCATCGACGTACTTGCCCCTCAATTGGCGCGCAGCAATCCGGCGCGCGGCAAAAAGGATGATTATCAAACCGAATGGGAAGCCGAAGGCCGCATCAGCTCCGAAAATCTCCGAAAGTTCCTCGAAAATCGTGCAAATTCGTAACCGAAGATCATCCGAGAGGATGATTTTTCGTTTCTTTGATCTTTTTCTTTCTACAATGCGCTACAAACTTGGGCAAAAAGATAGCCCAAGATGCGTCAAAACTAGTAGGAATTAAGCACAATTGGGCGCATAATCCGCAAATAGGCTACCAAATCAGAGCTTGTTTGCCGCGGGGAACGCTTCAAGCACTGTCTTTTCGCATTTCCTGCTTCCCACCGTTTTTTCTATCCAGAGCGTACATCATGGATCTTCGCAAACTTAAAACACTGATTGATCTCGTTAGCGAAAGCGGCGTTGCCGAACTTGAAATCACCGAAGGCGACGATCGCGTCAAAATCGTCAATCGCGTCGGTGCCGCCCCTGTGGCCGCAACCGCTCCCGCCGTAATTGCCGCACCTGTGGTTGCCGCAGCTCCCGCTGCCGCCCCGGCTCCGGCCGCTGCTTCCGAGTCGGCTGCCGCTCCTGCCGTTGCTGAAGATACCCGCACCATCAATTCGCCCATGGTCGGCACCTTCTACCGCGCCCCGAGTCCCGGTGCCAAGCCCTTTGCCGACGTCGGTCAGAAGGTCAAAGCCGGCGACACGGTCTGCATCATCGAAGCCATGAAGCTTCTTAACGAAATCGAAACCGAGTACGACGGCGTCATCAAGGAAATCCTCGTCGAAAACGGTCAGCCGGTTGAGTTCGGCCAGCCGCTTTTTGTGATCGCTTGATAATCCAGCTTCTGACGCCTGAACCATGTTCGGAAAAATTCTTATCGCAAACCGAGGGGAAATCGCCCTGCGCATTCAGCGGGCCTGCCGCGCCATGGGCATCAAGACGGTCGTCGTCCACTCGACGGCCGACGCCGACGCCATGTACGTGCGCCTTGCCGACGAAAGTGTCTGCATCGGCCCGGCTCAATCCTCTCAAAGCTATCTCAACATTCCGGCCATCATTTCGGCTGCCGAAGTCACTGACGCCGAAGCCATTCACCCCGGGTACGGCTTCCTGTCGGAAAACGCCGACTTTGCCGACCGCGTTGAGAAGAGCGGATTTGCTTTTATCGGACCGCGCGGCGACACAATTCGTCTGATGGGCGACAAAGTCAACGCCAAAAAGGCGATGATCGACGCAGGTGTTCCCTGCGTGCCCGGTAGCGACGGCGCTCTGCCCGACGATCCCAAGGAAATCCTTCGCATTGCCCGCGAAGTCGGTTACCCCGTCCTCATCAAGGCAAGCGCCGGCGGCGGCGGTCGGGGCATGCGCGTGGTGCGTACCGAGGCTGCGCTTCTTACTTCCGTCAATATGACGAAAACGGAAGCCAACGCCGCGTTCGGTTCGGACAAGGTTTACCTGGAAAAATTCCTGGAAAATCCGCGCCACATTGAAATTCAGGTTCTCTCCGACAACTTCCAAAACGCTATTTATTTGGGTGAGCGCGATTGTTCCATGCAGCGCCGAAACCAGAAGGTCGTTGAAGAATCCCCCGCTCCCGGTATTCCGCGCAAACTCATCGAGAAACTCGGCGCACGCTGTACGGAAGCATGCCGCCGCATCGGTTATCGCGGAGCCGGCACGTTTGAATTCCTGTACGAAAACGGCGAGTTTTACTTTATTGAAATGAACACGCGCGTGCAGGTGGAGCACCCTGTGACCGAATGGGTAACAGGTGTCGACATCATTGCCGAGCAGATCCGTATCGCCGCGGGAGAACGTCTGCGCCTCAAACAACGCGACATTGTTCTTAAGGGCGCAGCCATCGAGTGCCGCATCAACGCCGAAGACGGCTTTACCTTCCGTCCGTCTCCGGGCAAAGTAACGCGTTGGCATATGCCCGGCGGTCCCGGCATTCGTCTCGACAGCCACGTATACGCCGGCTACACCGTGCCGCCCTACTACGACAGCATGATCGGCAAACTCATCGCCTACGGCGAAACGCGTGACGAAGCTCTGGCTCGCATGCGCGTCGCACTTTCCGAAACGCTCGTCGAAGGCATCAACACCAACATCGATCTGCACCGCTTGATCATGAGCGACAGTCGCTTCAACCAGGGCGGCACCAGCATTCATTATCTGGAAGAACGCATGGCCGAGTGGATCGCGATGCATAAGGACGCCAAAAATGCTGCGTGAGATTAAGTTCCTGTGTCTGGAACGTTCCGCCGAAGACTTCGCTGACATGATGATGGACGCAGGCGCCATGAGCGTTTCGATCGAGGATGCCGACTTGGGCAGCCCCGATGAAAGGCCCCTTTACGGAGAACCGGGTACTGAACCCGATACCTTTGCCTGGAACCGTTCCATCGTTTCCGTGTTGGCAGACGAAACGTTCGATGCCACTCAGGCCGCCGCCATCGCCGCCAAGGCGCTTGGCATCGAAACGCCAGTCGTAAAGTCCGATACGACGGTACCCGACGAGGACTGGGTGCGCATCACGCAGGCTCAGTTCTCACCGGTAAAGGTGAGCGACCGACTCTGGATCGTTCCGAGCTGGCACGAACCGCCCTCGAGCGAAGCCATCAACATCCGCTTGGATCCGGGCGTTGCTTTCGGTACGGGTTCTCATCCGACAACACATTTGTGCTTGCAGTGGCTTGATACGCATGTCACGAACACGGATACCGTTCTTGACTATGGTTGCGGTACGGGCATTCTGGCGATTGCCGCTGCAAAACTCGGCGCTGCGAACGTCACTGGTACCGACATCGATCCTCAAGCCGTTGAAAGCGCGGCCTTTAACGCCGAACACAACGAAGTGACGGCCAAGTTTGTGCTCCCGGGGAATTTGCCTGCTGAGCGCTACTCCTTAGTGGTGGCCAACATTCTGTCTAACCCGCTCAAAGTGCTCGCTCCGGCTTTGCTCGGCCGAGTGGCTCCGGGCGGCCGTCTCGTACTCTCAGGCGTTCTGGCCCGTCAGGCCGAGGAAGTAATTGAGGTCTATCGCAAGACGGATCCGAATGTCGAGCTTTCTGTGTGGAGAGAAGAAGACGGGTGGGTATGTATTGCCGGACAACGGCAAAACTGATCGCTTCGTCGCTGCAATCAGGCAAGAATAGGCAACACGTTCTGGTGTTGCCTGTTTTTTTGAATTCAACCATTGCTGTCCAAAACAAAATGTGCATAGGCAGATCGTGACGCTTTAACTCGTTGATTTCAAACGAAGTTGATTTTT
>UPZS01000025.1 GCA_900538905.1 uncultured Sutterella sp. | reverse complement strand
CAATCAAGCATGTGCAGGAACTGATCGACGCCTTTCAAATTCAGAGTTATGATCTGAAGTTTGAAGACACTCCGTCTTCTTTCCGTGAAACTCCCGTTCGTCGCCGCGGCCCCGCCCCCATTAAGTACCGCACCCCCACCGGCATAGAATGGACTGGTAAAGGCAATATGAAACGCGAGTTCCGTGACTATCTTCTCTCTCAGGGCTTGACCGTGGAAGACAAGGATCTGTTCCTGACGCCTGAATTTCAGAAGTAAGATTTCACACTGAATTTTGCTTCGACAGTCTCCAGCAAGAGACATTTGCCCAAATAAAAGAGGAGCGCAAAACACACGGTTTTGCGTTCCTCTTTTATTATTCAGCAAAGTAAAGTTGCTGCTATCGAGTCACTTTACTGTCAATTTTGACAAGTCACATCCATTCAAAACATCTCGAACAAACACCATACCAATTTTCGATTCGAAACTAGGCACCTCAAAGCGACATATTTCCGTTTCACCCCATCACATCTTTTCAAGCCAATTCTTCCGCTTCGCCCGGTTCGAGCACGGCAATGCTTTCAACGTGGGCAGTGTGCGGGAACATATTCATAACACCTGCCGCACGCACATGCCAACCGCCTTCATGCTTGAGAATGGCGCAATCACGTGCAAGCGTTGCCGGGTTACAAGAGACGTACACCACACGAGAAGGACGTTTTTTCGTGGCCGCAAGCGTCTGAGCAAGCGCCTGAGCACCTTCACGCGGAGGATCAATAAGCACGCGATCAATACCGCCCATTTTTTCCCAAAGCGCATCCCAATCGTCCGTTGACCAGGTAAAGAGATTGCGCGCGACAAAAGTCGTCTTTTGAGCCAAACCGTTGGCGGCCGCCCCCGCACGTGCGCGCTCGACCAGAGCCTCGCTGCCTTCAATGCCGGTTACATATTCGGAACGGCGCGCAAGCGGAAGAGTGAAATTCCCCAGGCCGCAGAAAAAATCGGCTACGTGGTGTTCGGGCTTCACATCGAGCAATTCAATGGCTCGGCCAACCATTTCACGATTGACGCGATGATTGACCTGCGTGAAGTCCGTCGGCTTGAAGCTGATGGCAACGTCGAACGCCTCAAGCTTGAGCTTGAGACGATCTCGCGCTTCCGGGTGCATCGGATAGGCTGAGTCGGGCCCCTTAGGCTGCAACCAAATATCAACATTTTGAGCTTGCGCAAACGCTTCGATTTTTTCCGTGTCTTCGTTGGTAAGCGGCTCGAGAATGCGCAGCACGAGCGCCGTGTGACCGTCACCGTCAACCGCCACTTCGATTTGCGGCAGACGTTCGGCAATCGTAAGACTGCCCACGAGATCACGCATGGCGGGAAGCATATCGGAAACTTTCTGCGGCAGAATGCGGCACTCTGTCATGTCGGCCACATAACTCGAACTTTTTTCATGGAAGCCCACCAAAATGCCGCCCTTTTTGGCGACATTGCGCACCGTCAGGCGAGCACGGTGACGATAGCCCCAGAATTCGCCCACGATCGGAGGCAAGATACTCTCAGCAGTCACCTTGCCGATGTGCCACAGGGCGTCAATCAGAACGGTTTGCTTGAAGTCAACCTGGGCACGTGCGTCCAGATGTTGCATCACGCAACCGCCGCAAGTTCCCGGTCCGATACCGAAGTTGGGGCAAGCCGGTTCGACGCGCAGATCGGAAGCGCTCAAGATTTCCTTCACAATGCCGACTTCATAGCTCGGTTTGTTGCGAATCTGCTCATAAGTAACGGTTTCTCCGGGCAAAGCACCCTGAATGAAGACGACCTTACCTTCACGACGCGCCACGCCTCTGCCTTCGGCATCAAGTTTTTCCACCTGCGCTTCAAAAACAGGGCGTACTTTTTCCTTGCGGGAACTCATTGTTGGGGTTTCCTTCTCGTTTGTGGAGTCTCAATTTCGGAAAGAATCGCCCCGCACAACTGATTGCCGGGGCGACAGAAGTTTTTTTGTTTCGATCCGGTTACTTCTTTTGCAGATAAAGCATCGGATTGAGAGGTTGTCCGCCTTGACGCAGTTCAAAACGCAACTTTTCTACGCCTGAACTGCTCTCGCCGACTTCTGCAATCTTCTGTCCGGCTCGCACGCTTTCGTTCAAACGAACCAACACCTTACTCAGATTGCCATACACGGTCACAACCGGAGCCGTAGGCTTGCCCGGCAGGCGAATGTTATGACGAACCAAAACGAACTGACCGTAGCCGTCGTTGTTGTTGCCAATGTAATGCACCGTGCCGTCGAGAACTGCCATCACAGGTGATCCCTTATCGGCACCAATGTCAATACCGAGCGTCCCCGTTCGGTTGAAGTCGGCGATCACTTCGCCTTCAACAGGCCAACGAATTTCAATGTCGCCTCGCGCGGCAGCCTGGCGCTGCTGTTCTTCTTCAGCAATTTTGCGCTCGGCAACCTGTTGTGGCGTTTCAGGACGCTTGGCCGTTTCAACGGTCGGCTCAGTCGCAATAGCCTCCCCTTCCGTCACCGTGGCAGCAGGAGCGGTCGATTGGCTACCGTCCTCACGCGAAACGGGGATCTGCAGCTCGCGTCCCAGAGAAAGCTGCGTGGGATCCTGCACGTCGTTTAACAGCATCAGTTCGCGAGGATTGACTCCATAGCGCATGCTGATGTTGTAAATCGTGTCGCCCTGCACCACAACATGCGTGCGGCCGCTTGCTTGCGGCGTTGGTTCAGTTGTCAAGTGACGGGGCTGAAACGTACCCTCCGAGGGAACCGGGACCGAATGAGCTTCGGTACTTTCCACCGGAACCGAAACTTCCGGGGAAGGCGTACTGCGATCTTCTATCGGCGCTGAAATATCAACCGAAGAACATCCGGCCAAAAACATCAAGCCGCAAAGGGCGGCTAAACCACGCATACGCATTGTTCTTTGCTCCTCTCTTGCCGTTGCGTCTCGGTGTATCGATGCACTTCAACGGCTTCTTCTCTCTTGTTTTCCCGCATCGCTTTCGCCCAGAGCCGCCGGTAGGGACGTCCCTCGGACAAAAGCCGCTTATTTGTCTGATTCTAGCGATAAGCTTCGACAAAAGACGGCAAGATCGCGTTTTTTAGATTTCTTTTACAAAACGAACCGAAAGGATCTCTGACAGTCCGAGGAGGATGTCAAAGATTTCCTTCGACAAGCTGACGAGCTTTCTCAATCTGTTTGTGACTCGTAAGGTCAATTTGCAAAGGAGTCACGGACACAAAGCCGTGTTGCGTTGCCCAGAAATCCGTGCCTTCACTTGCGTCACGCGGTTTGCCAGCCGCACCAAGCCAATAAATTGGCATACCGCGGGGATTGATTTCGTCAATCATGCGTTCGGCACAATGGCGACGTCCCAAACGTGTCGTGTGAATACCCTGCATCGCGTGTAGCGGGAGATTGGGCATGTTGACATTCAAAAGAATCGGTTCTGCGGGATTCTTCTCACGGCGCGTCAAAAAACGTTCGACGATTTTTCCTGCCATGGCTGCGGCAGAAGACAATTCGGCCCACCCTTTGTCAATCTGACTGAAAGCAATGGAGTCAATGCCAAAGATGTAGCCTTCGATAGCCGCGGCAACCGTACCCGAATACATCGTGTCATCACCCATGTTGGCGCCGCAGTTAATGCCGGAAACCACAAGGTCAGGCCGATCGTTCAGAAGACCGGTCAGCGCCAGATGTACGCAATCCGATGGAGTCCCGCTTACGACGAAAACATCTTCGGAAGCGTTGGTCACGGTAAGCGGCTTATTGAGCGTGAGCGCATTGCTCGAGCCGCTGTGGTTGTGTTCGGGCGCAACGATGGAAACGCGACCAAATCGGCGCATTTCGTTGGCCAACGCATTGATACCCGGCGCCATGTAGCCGTCGTCATTGCTGATGAGGATATGCATTCGTCAAAACGTCCTTCTTGGGCCTCTTTTTGAAAGAGCGGCATTGTACTGAGAATCGCACTGAAACTGTATGAAGCGCCTCGCTACCGTTGCAATCAGTTCAGTGTCTTGCCGCTTGACTCAGGCACCGGAAGCACTTCGATGCCTTCTTCGAGAAGTTTTTCAGCTTCTCGCAGCGTGCATTTGCCTTTGACAAGGCGCCTTTTGGATTCACCTCGCTTCATGCGACGCGACTCTTCGGCGAAGTTTTCACCAACATCTTCAGCCCTGTCGGCAACTTTGCGAATTTCCGTCATCAGAGCTTCGCGCGCTTCCTGAACCTTGCGGCGCAATTCATCCTGTGACTTATCATCTGTCTTGACTGCCGCAAGCCGCGAAGCGCTCGGCACTTTCCTGACATCAGCCGTATCACATATTGGACAGCGCACCAGGCCGTCGGCAAGCTGACTTTGCATTTCCTCGACAGAGGCAAAACAACCTTCAAACTTGTGTCCGTTGCAACAACAAAAGTCAAAAAACTTCAGCGGCATAATCGTCAGTGCGCAGTTTTTTCTGCGTCATCGCTTGCGGTACGATCCGCATGGATATGCTCGTGCACGGCGCTCGCTTCGGTTAACCGATGCGTTTCTTCATGCAAGGGCTGCAATATTAGGTACGACACGGCAACACCCGCCAAAACGGCCGTCAGTACCCCGACGGGCAGTTTAGACTGCTTCGCATCACTCAGGTGCATCAGTTCCGGCAGCAAAATGGCAAGTACTACAAAAATAAAACTTGCCGCCGACACCAGCATGGCGTATCCGATAAGCCAGTTGAGAACCGACAAAACGGCCCAGCCGGCAATGCCGCCCAGTACGCAAGCTAAGGACGCGGCAAAGACATAGATAGCCGCACGTCTTTTTTCGATGCCCGCCTGCATCAGAATTACGATCTGACCGATCACCTGCGGCAGTTCGTGCGCCATTACAGCCCCCGCCACAATCCAGCCGCTTACCGCATCAATCGAAAAGGCGGCCGCTACCAAAACGCCATCGACAAAGCTGTGGCAGGCTGTACCCGCCAATAACACAGAAACTTGTGCACCGTTTGAGCGGCAGCAACTGTCTTGCACCACCCGCGTCCCGCCCCCCAAAAGCACGGGAACGGGACGTATTTTGACGTCTCCGTGGGAATGTCCCCCCAGCGCTGAAAAGAAACACTCCAAAAGCATGAAAAAGACAAACGCTCCGAGCAAAACGCCACCCGCCAAATGCGCGTCAATGCCCGACTCCACCGCTTCAGGAATCAGATGCGTACAGGCAATCGTCAGCAAGAGCCCGGCCGCAAAGGCTGCAACAAGATTGCCGTATCGCGAAAAAATGCGAAATGACAGCACGGCCGCAAGTCCTACAGCCAGTACGCGGCTGAGCAGGTTGGCAAGAACGATGAGAAAAAGCGTAGTCATCGGAAGGCGTCAAACTCGCAGCAGAATTCGAAAATCGTAGGAAAACGTATCCAAGACGTTACTGAAGGTGTCTGTCCGGTCGAAATCCGAAGCGCAACATTGCCCGTCGCCCCTCGGTCCAAGGTGCTGAATTCTAACCAAGTTTAGGTATTCTCCGCACTCCTGCGCCTGATACATCTTGTTGCGTTCAGCCCTAAAAAGTTTCAGCAACTTCTTTCGCACTCCCGTAGAGTTCGCTTCAAGGTCAATGGCAAGCGATTCCCGTTGGTTTTGACCTGTCTCCTTTGGTTTGATTTGTTGTTTCGGCGGAATAGCTTTTGCTTTTCCGCCTTTTTTTTTCTTAGCGATACCTAAGCAAGAACTCAGACCAGCCGATTACAATTCGGACCACGTTTAATCCCACGTACGAAAGGTTTTATCTGATGAACCACGGTATCAAAGCGCTCGCACTGAGCGCCGTCCTGTGCGCCGCCGTTACAGGCTGCACCTCCACTACGGCTTCGAAGGCCGAGCCTGTTGTACTTGAAAACACCAACTGGATGCTACCGCTGCCCGAAAAGTCCGACTGCGACACTCCGCCTGTTCTGGAGTTCCTCTCCGGCAATCGTCTGGCCGGCGATCTGGGCTGCAACCGCGCCTCGGGTTCGTTTCAGTTTGATGGTCACAACATCCTCTTTGACAAGATCGCGACCACGCGCCGTATGTGCGGTCCGGAATTCATGAAGCTCGAAGATCAGATGCTCACGATTCTGCGCGATGCCCGCACGGTGGAAATGACCGAAAAAGGTCTCACCTTCTTTGATGCCAACGGCAAAGAAATCCAGTCTCTGGTCCCCGAAGTCGCCGGCGCCTGTTACTAATAACCGCATTCACCCGATTTTGAACAGCCGCAAGTGTTCACGGAACGCCTGCGGTTTTTTTACGAACAAAAATTCGCCATCACTTTTGTGAATAACGGTTAAGATTGCGCCATAGCCGCTTTTCGTTCCCCGATTTCTGCGACATGCTTGACGTCAATCTGATCTTTTCTCGGCCCGGTTTCTCGCTTTCGGCCGCATTTACGTTACACGCGGGCGGCATCACGGTGCTACGCGGCGACTCCGGTTCAGGCAAGACAACGCTCGCCGACCTTCTGTCCGGCGCCATCGCTCCGCAAAAAGGACAGATCATCTCTGATGGAGATATCTGGTTCGATGCCGCCTCAGGCATCAACCGTCCGCCTCAAGAACGCGGAATCGGCTTCGTATTTCAGACCCATCGGCTTTTTCCGAACCTCACCGTCGAAGAAAACATTCGTTTCCCCGTTCTGTTCGGCAACCGCAAGCCGTTATTGGCATTTGACGAACTTATAAATCTTCTCGGCATAGAAAAGCTTCTCCCCCGTCATCCCGCCACACTTTCCGGCGGAGAAAGCCAGCGAGCGGCTTTGGCCCGCGCACTGATGGGCGCAGAGAAACTGCTCATTTTCGACGAACCGCTCGCAAGTCTCGACCCCAAACGCCGCGAAACGTTCATGGATTACATCGAAGCCACCGAAAAACGCATCGGAATTCCAGTGCTCTACATCACACACTCTGAACACGAAACCAAACGATTGGCTTCACGTTTGCTCTACATCGAGGACGGCGTCATCAGGGAAAAACCTGGCGACACCTCCCACCTCGACAACGATTCCTACTCTCGGAGGACTTTCCAATGAAACTTAACCTGACTGTTGCAGCCTTGGCCGCAGGGACTTCTCTTCTTTTTGCCGGTACAGCTGCAGCCGAAGTTACCGCAACCACGGGGGCGGGCTACGTTAAGATGGTTCAAGCGCTTGTTGACGCTTATCAGAGCCAAACGCAAGCCAAAGTCGGCACGGCTTTCGGCGGCAACATCGGTCAGATGCTCGCCCAAGTACGCGAAGGCGGTAAAGTCAATCTCGTGATTTCGGATGCCACGAGTCTGCAGAAGTTCTCCAATGAACTCAAAGAACTCAAGACCGGCGTCAAACTCGGCGACACGCCTCTGATTCTTGCCTGGCGCAAAGGCATCGTTCTGACCGGTCCCGAAGATCTTGACAAAAGCGACGTTAAGCGCGTGGCCATGCCCGATCCGAAAGCAGCCGTCTATGGCCGCGCCGCCAAAGAATATCTGGCAAGTAGCGGCTTGGACAAGAAACTCGGTGATCGCGTCAACATTGCTTCCACCGTTCCGCAGGTCATGAGCTACGTCGTGCGCGGAGAAATGGACGCAGGTTTCGTGAATCTTGTTGCTGCGCGCTGCAACAAGGATAAAATCGGTGGTTTTACAGCCGTCAAGGACGGCTACAAACCCGTTTTGATGACCGCTGTCCCTGTGAAGGACTTGAAGGCTCAGGATAAAGCCGATGTGGAAGCCTTCATGGTATTTCTGGCGTCTGACAAAGCCACGCCGATTTTGAACAAGTTCGGTGTTGTCCGCTGATTTGTTTTCGGCTGACGATCGAAACGGGGCGCGCGCTTGATCCAAACGCTTTTGACACCGCTGCAGGAACTCCGGACAGTCCTGTCTGCGCCGGGAATTCTCGGTGCACTCTGGCTCACGGCTCAGACCTGTCTTATTGCGGGCATCGGTTTTGCCATTTTCGGCCCGATGCTCGCGTGGTGGTTTGCGCGCCGTCCGACAGCTTTCTCGCGCATCGCTTCGTTTCTTACCACATTGCCTCTCGTCTTTCCGCCGGTGGCTCTTGGGTATCTGCTGTTGGTTCTCTTGGGGCGCAACGGCTGGATCGGCTCCTGGCTGTACGACGCGGGCATATATCTGATTTTCACGCCCGCGTCCGTAGCGCTCGCCGCTTTCATCGCAGGGCTTCCGCTTGTTGTCAAACCCATTCAGACTGCTTTAGAAGGTCGTCAGCTCAAGGCAATTGAATTCGCGGGAGCCGTGCACGGAGCTTCCGGATGGACCATTCTGAGACACATCACGCTTCCCTACGTCCGACCGCAAATTCTCTCCGGACTGCTACTGGGCGTTTCACGCGCAAGCGGAGAAGTCGGCATCACCATGATGGTGGGCGGCAACCTGTCGGGCAAAACCAACACACTCTCGTTGGAAATCTTCAACGCGGTTTCGCGCGCCGATTTCGATGCCGCTGCCGCTCTGTGCCTGATCCTCTCGATCTTTACGATCGTGATCTTTGCGATCTTGGAAGGCATCAGACGCCGAACGCCCGCTGAGTAGACCTCAGTGCGCGGCTTCCCAATTGTCCGCCACCCCGACTTCAGCCAGGAGCGGTACAGAAAGCGACGCCGCGGACTGCATGATGGCGGCAACGTTTTCTTTGACCAACTCCAACTCGTCCTCCGGCACTTCGAGAATCAATTCGTCGTGCACCTGAAGAATCAAACGACTTTTGAGGTTTTGCTTCTTGAGCCACCGATCGAGCGAAATCATCGCGCGCTTGATCAAGTCAGCCGCCGTCCCTTGCATCGGCGCATTGATCGCAGCGCGTTCCGCACCGGCCCGCACAGCGGGACGCGAACTCAGAATATCCGGCAACCACAGGCGACGACCGAAAGCTGTCTGCACATAACCTTGAGCATGCGCAGCCGAACGCGTCTGCTGCATATAGCGAGCTACCCCCGGATATCGGGCAAAGTATTCCTCAATGTAATGCGAAGCCATACGACGCTCGATGCCGAGATTTTGCGCCAAACCGAAGGCGCTCATGCCGTAGATCAGTCCGAAGTTAATCACCTTGGCCATTCGGCGTTGCTCGGCCGTCACGTTTTCAGGCTGCGTACCGAACACTTCGGCAGCCGTGGCGCGATGAATGTCTTTACCTTCTCGGAAAGCCTTGAGAAGTCCTTCGTCCTGTGAAATGTGCGCCATGATGCGCAATTCAATCTGCGAGTAGTCGGCAGAAATCAGTTTGCAACCAGGTTTGGCAATGAAAGCTTCTCGCACGCGTCGTCCCTCGGCAGTTCGAACCGGAATGTTTTGCAGGTTGGGGTCCGAACTTGCCAGGCGCCCTGTTACAGCCGTGGCCTGACCGAAAGTCGTATGCACACGTCCGTCCTCCGGGTCAGCCATCTGCGGTAGCTTATCCGTATAAGTGCTCTTAAGTTTGGAAAGCGCTCGAAATTCCAAAATGAGCTTGGGCAGCGGATAGTCAAGCGCAAGTTCGCTCAAAACTTCCTCATCAGTCGACGGGGTTCCCGAAGCCGTTTTTTTCTTCACCGGCAACTGCAGTTTTTCAAAGAGCACCTGCGCCAACTGCTTAGGACTTGCCGGATTGAAAGCGCCGCCAGCAATTTCTTCAATCTTGGCCTTGACTTCGTCAATACGTTCGGCCAACTCTTTGCTTTGCTGAGCAAGTTTCTCGCGATCAATCAACACGCCCGAGCGCTCCATCCCGGTGAGTACCTGCATCACCGGCAGTTCCATGTCTCGGTAAATTGACAAAAGCGCCTCATCTTCGGAGAGCTTGACCCACATCACAGATGCCGCCGTACGCAAAAGCGCAGCGGTGCGCACGCCGAAAGCCGCCGCATCTTTCTGAGGCACAGCAACGGCATCGTGTCTGCTAGCTCCCTTGCCATAAAGACCTTCATCATCCAGTGCAGAAAGTCCGGTTGTGCGCGCGACAATCTTGGCAAAGTTGTGCTTGAGATGCGCTTCAATCACATAACTCATGAGCATGGCATCGTGAACGGTGCCGGAGACCGGCAGACCAGCGTTGGCCAGCAGATGCTGACAGCGCTTGGCGTCAAAAAACACTTTTGCAGCAGCGCTCGCAAACCAGGGGGCCAGATGTTCGCGGACCGCCTCTGCGTCAGCATTCGGTCCGTCCTGATGCATCAAGGGGACATAAGCCGTACGAAGCGGATTGAGGGCAAAGGCTAGACCAACGGCCGCATCGTGCATGGGGCTCGTGTTATTGCCGGCCACCCAGACAGCCACCGGGAAGCGATCCGTGGCGACAGCATTTAACTCGTCTGCCAGCTGCGCAACCTCATCGGGCGAACAGACCACTCGCACGTCGCCTGCCACAACGGGAGTCACGGCAGGAGTCGACTCGGCCGTTTCTTCCGTCGGAATCGAAGGCGCTGCAAAAAGGTCGGGAGTCATCGTCGGGACGGTCTTCTTGGGTGTGCGTACGGCACGGCGACCTGTCGAACCGCTCATTTCCCAACGGGCATAGAACTGAGCCAAGCCCTGGGCATCGGGTTCTTTCTTGGCAAATTCGATCGGATCGAACGAAACGGGCGCCTGCGTATTAATCGTGACCAACTTCTTGGCCAAATCCAAAAACGGGATCCCCTCACGCAGATACTCGCCGATCTTACCTTTGACCTGATCGGCGTTGGCAACAAGATTGTCGAGACTGCCGTATTCGGCAATCCACTTGACCGCTGTTTTAGGCCCGCATTTGTTGATGCCGGGAACGTTGTCTACCTTGTCCCCCATAAGCGCCAGATAGTCAATGACACACTCGGGATACACCCCGTATTTCTCAAAGACACCTTCGCGATCGAGAACCGTTTTGGTCATCGTGTTGATGAGATGGATGCGATCGCTTACCAACTGAGCCAAATCCTTATCGCCCGTCGCAATCACGACATCCCAGCCGACGGCAACGGCCTGTACTGCAAGCGTGCCGAGTACATCGTCAGCTTCCACACCTTCGACTTGCAAAAGCGGCCATCCCTGCAATCTGACCAACTCAAAAATCGGTTCAATTTGGCTTCGCAACTCCTCGGGCATCGGCGGACGATTGGCTTTATATGACTCGAAAAGCTCATGGCGAAAATTTTTGCCCTTGGCATCAAAAACGCAGATCTCGCAATCGGGCGACACCGTATCGTGCACCGTTCGAAGCATACCGTTGAAGCCTTTGATGGCACCGGTGGGTTCTCCCTTGCTGGTAGTCAAAGGCGGCAGTGCATGAAAAGCTCGGAAAAGGTAGTTGGAGCCGTCAACGAGAAGAAGTTTGGGCATGGTAACGTTCGGTCAAATTGAAGGACACCCGATTCTAAAGAATTCCGTCGCGGCAACAGTGTCGCAGAAACGATCCATTGCTCATTTTTCTGACGGTTGCTACAGGTTTTGATGCTCAATCCCGTATAAGATAGAAGCACACGCCGAGGTTTCGAAACCACGGCAATCGATACTGATAGAGAGGGTTCTTGTAATGCGTAAACTCTTTACCGCACTGTTTTTGACCGGCATGGCCACCGGTCTTTGGGCCCAGGTCAACGATGCGCCGCCCGCCTACATTCCGCCTTCAAACGAAGTGCAGCGCAACGCTCCCCCCGCCCCCAACTTGAACGCCGACGTCAAGCGTTCTAATCGCGACGCCCGAGAAACATATGAGGCATCGCGCCTGGAGCCGTCTGAGCGCGACATGCAGCGTGCCCGCGAAGAACGCAGCAAGCGCGTCGACACGGGTAAGGTAACGAAATACCGTTCCGAATACGGAACAATCATCGAAGAAACACACGATCAGAACAACCGTGTGACGGACGTGCGTGTGACACCGGGTTCTACCGAGATTCCCTACACGATGAAAAACCGCAGCGACCGCCCTGTTGACAACCGTCCGGGCGCCGATCCCCGCTCCACGCTCGATACGCCGAAATTCATCGAGTTCAGCTGGTAACACCTCATGGCCGTCTTTACGACTCTGACACCGCTGGAGGTACGCAAAGAGCTCCCTGATTTCAACATCGGGGAGCTTTTGTCGCTGGAACCGATTGCAAGCGGCATTGAAAACACCAATTATTTTCTGGATACGACCGAAGGCCGTTGGGTACTGACCGTTTTTGAACGTCTCAGTGAAAGTCAGCTTCCTTTCTATCTGGAACTGTGCGCGCACCTGCGGAGCCAAGGATGCCCTGTGGCCGCTCCGGTGCGCACGAAATCGGGTCAACTTTTTTCGCACATCAAAGGCAAGCCCTTTTCCATCGCCAATCGTCTGGAAGGCCGAAGTATCGAAAACGTAACCGCAAAAGAATGCGCAAGCATGGGTGAAGTGCTCGCCCGTATGCACATTGCTGCCCGAGGTTTTTCCCTGTTTCAGGAAAACCTGCGCGGTCCGCAGTGGTGGCAAGCCACGGCACCCGTTGTGCTTCCCCATCTTGATTCAACCGTCGGAGCAATGCTCTCCGAAGAAGTAAATCATCAGCTGACTGTCTTTTCCGATTCGCAATTTCAGGCTTTGCCCGTTGCCGCCTGCCACTGCGACCTCTTTCGAAACAACGCCATGATCGTCGGGCACGGAACCGAACAGGAACACGTGAGCGGCGTATTCGACTTCTACTTTGCGGGCTGTACGGCTCTTCTTTTTGACGTGGCCGTCACCGTCAACGACTGGTGCACGGACTTCGAAGCGCCCGATCTGCATTTGGATCCGAGAAAAACCGAAGCTTTTCTGAGGGCCTATCACGCCGTGCTTCCGTTTACCGATGCCGAGCGCCGCTGGTGGCCTGACATGTTGCGCGCGGCGGCGCTGCGCTTCTGGCTCTCGCGGCTCTATGACTTCTATCAGCCTCGGAAAGCCAGCCTCCTAAAACCGCACGATCCAACATATTTTGAAAGAATTCTGCGCAATCGCAAACGCGTAACTTTCCCGCTCGTCGACTAAAATCCTGCGTTTTCGGAAGGTGTCGTGCGAGACACTTTCCATTCTTTTTTACTTGAAAAAATTTTCATGACTGACAGCAACACTTCGCGCCGTCTTTCCGCCGCCAGCGGTTGGTATTGGTTTCGAGACGCCGCAACGGCCGTCGGCCGTAAACCACTCAATCTTCTGGCCGTTACGATGGTCTACCTGCTCATCATGGGCTTTTTGAGTGCCATTCCCTATGCAGGCATCGTCTTTGCTGCACTTTTCATGCCATTTGGCACGGCTTTTATCGGGCGCAGTACGCGAACCGCGCTGCAAGGAGGCGACCCGCGTCTTTCCGAACTCAAAAACGTCTTTATCGATCCCGTCGTGCGCCAAAATCTCATGCGCATCGGATTTGTTTACGGTTTCATTCTCATAACCGTAAACGCTCTTTACGGTCTGATGGCTGCCGACTCCATTGCACTTTGGAAAATTGACGCCAATGACCGACTCGACTGGGCAAGCGTTCAGGCCAATATCCCGTGGGACGCCATCGTCGCTGTGACGGTCATTTACATTCCTGGACTTATGGCCGTCTGGTTTGCTCCGCTTCTGGCCTCCGAAAAACGCATGAGTTGGGGCAAAGCCGTGTTTTATTCATTCTTCGGCTGCCTGCGCAACATCATTCCGGTAATCCTGCTTGTGTTGCTCGTGGGTGCCATGATCGTTGCATTCGGTCTGCTTGCTTCGGCGCTCATTTCTGCGCTGGGCTCAACCGATGCCGCTGTGACATTCGTCATCATGCCGCTGGCCTTTCTGATGCTCACGCTTGTCTACGCGGTGTACTGGCCCATGTACGCCTCGTTATTTGAAGACATTCGCTGAAAGTCGTTCTCTGACATCGTCAAAATTTCTCAAAAATGGATTATTCTCGGTTGGCATTCGTTCGCGAAAGCCGACCGAGTTTGTTTTTGAGCGTCCGTTTTCTAGAACAAAAAATCTCTGGAGTTGTGATATGCAAACGACCATTGAACTCCCGCCACCGGTGGAAATGACGATGCCCTTTTCGCAGGTGTTGGGACGCCGCCGCAGTCGACGTGAATTTTCGGATCAGCCTCTGGATCTTCCGCTGCTGTCTACTCTGCTGTGGGCCTGTGCCGGACAAAACGGCGCCGATGGTCGCCGCACCGTACCTTCGGCTCTCGACAGCCGTGAAGTCGAATGTTTCGTTTTCGATCAAAAAGGTGTTTGGTCCTATTGCGCCGAGACACACGCGTTAAAGCTTCTGACCGAGGGAGACCATCGTTCAGCCACCACGGCCGGTCAAGACTTTGTTTCTCTGGCTCCCGTCACGCTGATCTTTGCCGTCAATCAAGCGAAGACCGGTCGAATCTCCAACGGCCGCACCGGTGCCATCTGTCAGTCTGTCGACGTTGGCGTTATGGTTCAAAACGCTCTTTTAGCTTGCTCGGCCATGGGGCTTGCCGCTGTTCCGCGCGCTTGGTTTGAGCCGCAGGATGTTCTTGGAGCCGCCGGCTTGAAGTCCTACGATCCACAAATGGCCGTGACGGTCGGTTTTCCGCAGTAAGGTGGTGCAACGATGAAGCGCATTGAAGAACTCAAGGACATCATCAAAGGCAAAAAAAACGAAGAAAACCCCAAGGCTCCCGAGCGGGAATTGCCTGCACCGGGCAAAATGTCGATGCCTTTGTCGGATGTTTTCATGCGACGCCGCTCGTCGCTTGACTTTTCCGACGCACCGATCTGTGACGAAGATCTGGTGCGAATTCTGTGGGCAGCCGACGGCCTAAACGGCAAGGGCAACAACGAAAACCACCGCACGACACCGACGACGCTCAACTGGAAGGAAATCGACACCTACGTCGTCAAAGCCAACGGTGTCTGGCTGTGGGTGCCGGAGCGCCGCGTGCTCTCATTTGTGCATGAAAAAGACTGCCGCAAAGACTTCTGTCTGTTGCAGCCGATGGTCAAGCAGGCTCCCGTGCATTTGGTCTATGTCTACGATCAGGCCAAGACGCAAGGACTGATGACCGATCTGGCCATGCAGATCGTGCAGTTCATCAATCGAAAGAACATCACCAAAATGTCCGATGAAGTGATGGCACACGCCCCGCTTCTGGACACCGGCGCCAAAGTGATGGCCGTCTATATGGCCTGTGCCGCGCTCAACATCAACTGTCTGGCGCGACTTACCTTCGACTCGGAAAAGGTACACGACACGCTGCAACTGACCGCAACGCAAATGCCGCTGTGCGTGCAGACATTGGGATACAAACCCAAAGGACTTTTGGATCTCGCTTTCTGATCTACCAAACGTTTGACGCCGACTCAGTTGAGTCGGCGTCTTGCTTTTGATTTACAGTACAGGCCGTCAAGCCTCCGATCGTTCAGAGTAAGACGTCAGGCAAACAATTCGCTCATTTCTTCGCTGCGGGTTCTGCAAGCCTGCACCGCCGCCTTGACTGTACCGCGCAGGTCGTGCGCCTCAAACGCTTCGATTGCCTTGGCGGTCGTGCCGCCCTTGCTCGTGACGTTGTGACGAAGCACGTCAAACGCTTCGCCGCTCGTACGAGCCAGCGCCGCAGCACCTTCCACCGTGCTGAGTGCAAATTCCTTGGCCTTTTCGGGCGAGAGCCCCTCCTGCATCAGCGCATCGGCCAGGGCTTCCATGAAAAGGAACACGTAAGCGGGGCCCGAACCGGGACCTGCCGTGACAAGATGCAGATCGTTCTCGCTTTCCACCCATTCCAGAGCACCGACTGTCTGCATAACGCACTGAGCACGGTAGCGATCGTCTTTGGTTGCCTGCGGCGCGGCAAAAAGACCCGAAAAGCCTTTGCCCACCATCGCAGGCGTATTGGGGATGCAGCGCACCACTCGTCGGGTGCCCAACCAATCGGCAATCACGTCGGCGCGAACGGCCGCTGCGATTGAAAGCACCGTCGTCTCGGGCGAAACCAAAGAAGCCACTTGCTCACAGCACTCCTTAAGACCTTGCGGCTTGACGGCCAAAACCACCACATCAAGTGCCGTGATCCAGTCGCCGGGTTTCTCTTGCGTCGTGATGCCAAACTGCTCGCGCAACGCGGCCAATTTTTCGGGATGACGATCCATCACCGTCACATGCTTCGGATCCGCGCCGCTTGAAACCAAGCCCGCCACAATGGCGCGCGCCATGTTGCCGCCACCTAAAAAGCCGATTTTGAGCATCTGTCGAGTCTTCCTAAAGATGTTGAGAAAAAGTCGCGACGATCATCATACCGCGAGCATCATTGGAAAAATCGCAAACTCCAAAAGTCGTTGATGCGTGATTCGGTGCAACCGATTTTGACTATAGTGTCACCTCGTTCAACAAAACGCACGGCTATACGATGTCTTCCTTCTGGATGCTGGTGGCGTCCTTTCTTTTTGCAGTCATGGCGGCAAGCGTCAAGATGGCCGCTCCGGAAATCGGATCGTTTTCGATGATTCTTTGGCGCGGCGTGTTCGGCTTCGTCACGATTTTTGTTTGGGCACTCACTACCGGCAGGTCGCTTAAAACGCCGTGCTTCGGTTCGCACGTCAAACGCAGCGGTATAGGCACCGTCGCTCTTGGCATGTGGCTATATGCCGTTGCCAATCTTCCGCTTTCAACCGGCATGACACTCAACTATACGTCGCCGCTTTTCATGGCGGCCTTCGTCGTAGGAGCCGCCCTCTGGTACAAAAAGCCCGTGCAATGGCAGCTCGTTGTCGCTACCGTAGTGGGCTTTGCGGGCGTCGTGGAAGTACTGCAGCCGGAGTTTCATGCTGGCGACATGTTTCCAGCTCTCATCGGTCTTGCCTCAGGACTGCTGTCAGCCATTGCCTACATGCAGATCCGGGAGCTTACGCGTCTGAATGAACCCGACTGGCGCGTGGTGTTTTACTTTACGCTTTTCAACATCATTTTCGGCGCCGTGACGCATCCGATTTTTGATCAGCCTGACGTGTACACCACCAAGAGCGTGCTGTGCATCATCGTAGCGGGAAGCTCGGCCACACTTGCACAAATTGCGCTCACGAAGAGCTACGGATCAGGCAACCTGCTTCTCAGTTCCATTCTGTCGTTCTCGGCCATTGTCTTTGCCGTCATTATGGGCGTCATGATTTTCGGGGATCCAATTGAGATGCAGAGCCTCTTTGGGATCGCTATCATTATTTTTGCCGGTGTTTGCGCAAGCGTCATCACCAAGCGCGCATCAGCCCGTAAAAAGAAAGACCCATCCTAATTCCATCGAACCGTCTTTAGGAAAACAGCATGTCCGGTTCTCAGCTCATCTCCGTTACCGAACTCAACGCTCTTTTGTCCGATCCCAAGCTCGTGCTGCTTGATGTCCGCTACAGCCTGACCGATGCGGCTTACGGACGGGCCGCCTATGCCGAAGGTCACATTCCGGGAGCTCGCTTTGCCGATCTCAAGACCGACGTCGCCGGAGTCTGCTCGGGCAGCAATGGCCGCACGCCGCTGCCGGATTCTGGACGCTTTTGCGTCAATATGCGTCGCCTCGGACTCAATCCGGATTCAACCGTGGTCGTCTACGACGACGGCGAAAGCAACTTTGCCGCCCGTCTATGGTTTACGCTGCGCTGGGTCGGTTTTGCCAACGTACGCGTCCTAAACGGCGGGCTTTGCGCCTGGAAGGCAGCAGGTCTTGCTCTTCAGGTCGAAGAACCCGAATGGGAAGCCGGCACCTATCGCGCCACCATGCCCCTTGAACGCGTCTTTGACGACGACTTCGTGGAACGTAATCTCGATCTTCGCGACTACACGCTCGTCGACGCGCGCGCTCACAACCGCTATACGGGCGAAGTCGAAAACCACGATCCGAAAGCGGGACACATTCCGGGCAGCCTCAACCGTCCGAGCGGCGATAACCTCCTCCCCAACAAGTGCTTTAAAGACACGGAAACGCTTCGTCGAGAATTTGAGACGGTCTTTAACGGTGTTCCTCACGCCGACATCATCAACAGCTGTGGCTCGGGTGTCACGGCCTGTTGCAACCATCTGGCCATGATGGAAGCAGGCATTCCGGCTGCCGGCGTCTATATCGGCAGCTGGTCGGAATGGGTCAGCGACGAGAATCGTCCGATAAAGACCGGCGACGAACCGTAACGCTTCACTTTTTTCAAAACCGCCCCAAGACAAGGCCCGAACACTTCAAAATCCGAAGCGTTCGGGCCTTTTTCGAGCAAATCCTAACCTTCGGCTAGGCTCGGTCGTTCTAAAATGGCTTGCCTGACTGCGCCGTCGGGCTCAGTTGCTCATGAATCAAGACCATTCACACAGAAAAAGCAGTACCGTGAACGACACCAAAACCATTTCCTTTGCCATGGATGCGGCCGGAATGTTGCGCGCAATCGATTTCAAACCCCGCAGCCTCAAAAAAGTTATCGAGTCCGAACTCGGAGACGACTGGAAAAAATCTCCGAAAAAACTTCTCAGGGCCATGGACCGAGTTTCCGATGTCTACACGGTCATTTTCACTGCGCGTCAGCGCATGATTCCGGAATACATCGCCAAGTACGAAACTTTGCACGACAAAGTCCGTGAATTGAGCGCCCAAGGCCTCAAGGCGCTTGAACTCACCAAGGACGGACTTCCGTCTCAGGACGATCTCGACGCCGCACAGTCCAACGATGTTTTCGAGCTTTACGCCGAAACGCGCCGCGATGCGCTGCGCTGTCACCGCGCCCTTTCGCTGATGCAGAAGTCCTCGCTCACCGATTGGGTCGAGCACATGGACAAGGCTGAATTCAAGGTGCTTATTGTCACGGCCAAGGCGCTCTTGGAGCGCAATGTTCAAAAGAGCGACTCCCTTTTCTGTTCGCTCAAGGACAGCCCTGAAGGTGCCGCCCTTGCCGTGTTGATGGATATGCCGCCGGCCTCGCTCAAACCTTTCGGCTTCTCGCAGACGATCATCGGAGACATCCCCTGCGCTGTCATCTCCGACCGCAAAGCCTTCAAGACTTGGTGCGAAGAACAAGGTTTTGAATTCTCGGAAACAGTCGCAACGGAAAAAACTCGCAACGCTGTTGCGGTGAAAGCTGCAAAGGTCGAGAAAAAATCTGAAAAACCGGAAAAACCTGCCAAAAACACCAAAACGGGAATCAAACCGCAGGAAAAGGTGAGTGTCAAAATCATCAAGACGGAAGCCAAGCTTGCAACCTCCAAGCCCAAGGCAGCCGCACCGGTGAAGGCTCAGCCCATGGTAAAACCGATGGCCGCCGCCTCCTCAGTTGACGATCTGGCCAGCCGCCTTGTCAACAGCCTTCAGATCACACCGAGCGCCGTCGAGCACCGTTCTCCGGGACGTCCTCGTAAGAGCACAGCAAAGCCTGCCGCCGTCCAAGCAACCGTTTCGACGACGATCTCCTCCCGTCCGGCTTCGCGCAACAAGTCTGGCGGCAACCATAAGGCATAAAGCTCGCCATGGATCACTACGGTTATGCCGACGCCCTGCACGACGCCGTGCAGAGTCTTTCGGCTAAAGAAGCTCAAGATATGCTTTTCGGTTGTCTCTTGAGCGATACGCAAAAGGGGGAACTTTTGATCCGAGCGCTCCCCACGACGCCCCCGCGCGCCGTAGCCGAAAGTTTTGCGCGAACGATGCTGTCAATTCTCAGGGAGCTGTCCGACCGTCTGCGGGAAGATGCTGCCAAGCCCACGCTTGCCTTCTTTCTTCCCACAAACATCGATCATTACTTGAAAAAACTCGCGGAATTTTCCGCACAGGCCGCACAGCGCCTGCCCGTGGGCATTCTCTTTCCGATGCTTTTTGCCATTGAAGAAGAAGCAAGACGCATCACCACAACGCCCGTCTTGCCACAAGGTGCCGACTGCCACGATCCGCTTTTTACCTCAGCGCTCAAAGCCATGATCGGCCTTTCTTCCACCAAGCGCTGGCAGACGGCTGAACTCATTCGCGCCTACGTGGGCACGCTACACGAAGAGCGTCACCGTGCGCTCGTTTTAGATAGTCTCAACAAGGCGCTTGCGGCCACTGAAGCATAGCGAGTCTCCGAACAAACAAAAGCCCGCACGAAGCGGGCTTTTGTTTGCGCAGTCGCCCGAGAGAGGCGACCGCTTTGAGACTCAACGACAGATCACTTGTTGCTCGGGACTTTGCCGGTCACGCCCTTGACGAAGTAGTTCATCGTGGTGAGCATCTTGTCGTCGGCGCGCTTGCCTTCGGGGATCTGCACCTTACCTTCATTGTCCACGATTGGACCGGTAAAGACGTCGAATTCCTGCTTTTCCATCTTGGCATAGGTCGCGTTGATGTCGTCAACCACCTCCTTGGAAGCATCCTTGGAGATATTGGACAGACGCACCATGTGCATTTCGGCGCCGCCCCAAATCGGCTCAACCTTCCACTTGCCGTCCATCACTGCCTGGATACGCTTAGCGTAGAACTCGTCCCAGTGGTGCGTCACGGCACCGATCAGCTGCGTGGGAGCGGCCTTGACCATCGGGGAGTTGTAGCTGATCACTTTCACGCCCTTGCTTTCGGCCGTAGAGGCCACAGCCTGGGAGTTGGTGTGGTGCGTGATGATGTCGCAGCCCTGGCCGATAAGCGTATTGGTCGCATCGGCTTCCTTGCCCGGGTCATACCAGGTGTTGGTCCAGACCACGTCAACCTTCACGTTGGGATTGATGGTCTGCGCGCCAAGCGTGTAGGCGTTGATGCCCTGGAGCACTTCGGGAATCGGCACAGCGGCAACGTAACCCAAGTGGCCATCCTTGCTCATCGAAGCGGCAAGCTTGCCTGCGAGATAACGAGCCTGATAAAAGCGAGCGTTGTAGTAGCTGAAATTGTCGGCCGTCTTATAACCCGTGCAGTGTTCGAACTTCACATCGGGAAATTCCTTGGCCACCTTGAGAGCCGGGTTCATGAATTCGAAGCTCGTCGCGAAGATGATCTTATTGCCTTGCGAAGCGAGATCGCGAATCACGCGTTCGGCGTCGGCCATCGTCGTGACGTTTTCCACAAACTGCGTCTTGATCTTGTCGCCGAACTGCTTCTGGATCAGCTGACGCGATTCATCGTGCTGCTTGGACCAACCTTCGTCGGCGCTCGGGCTCGGATAGATCCAGGCTGCCTTCAAAGGACCGGAAGAAGCGGTGGCGGCAGGAGCCTCTGCCTTCTTCGGAGCAGGTTTGGACGAATCGTCGCCGCAGCCGGCCAGCACCAGGCAGGAAGCGGCAGCAAGAGTCAGGGCAATTTTCTGGAATGCCATCAGGGATGCCTCTTTGAAAAGAAAGGAAAATATGGGAATGGGGAAAGTTGGCGTGATTTTATCAGTTATCGACTCGATGCTGAAAAAGACAAAACGGGCGCGCCGGCAAAACGCTTGAGTCTTGCCTTTGCACCCGTCTTCCGGCAACGTTGACTTTGTTACTTGCCGGTGGGCACCTTGCCGATCACGCCCTTGACGAAGTAGTTCATTGTGTTGAGCATCTTGTCGTCGGCAACCTTTCCTTCAGGAATCTGCACCTTTCCTTCGTTGTCGACAATCGGGCCGGAGAAGACGTTGAATTCTTTCTTTTCCATCTTGGAGTAAACGGCGTTGATGTCTTCAACCACTGACTTGGGCGCATCAGGCGTTATGGCCGATAGACGCACCATGTGCAGTTCGGCGCCGCCCCAAACAGGCTCAACTTTCCATTTGCCGTCGTAAAGCGCCTGGATTCGGTGAGCGTAATACTCATCCCAATGGTGTGTCACGGCACCGATCAGCTGCTTGGGAGCCGTCTTCGTCATGGCCGAGTGATAGCTGATCACCTTCACGCCCCGGCTTTCGGCCGTTGCGGGTACAGCCGTCGAATCGGTGTGGTGCGTGAGAATGTCGCAACCCTGACCGATCAACGTGTTCGTGGCGTCCACTTCCTTACCCGGGTCATACCAGGTGTTGGTCCACACGACGGATACCTTCACGTCAGGATTAACGCTCTGGGCACCCAACGTGTAAGCGTTGATTCCCTGAAGCACCTCGGGAATCGGCATGGCGGCCACGTAACCCAAATGAGCGGTCTTGCTCATGGAAGCGGCGAGTTTGCCCGCGAGATAACGGGCCTGATAAAAGCGCGCGTTGTAGTTGCTGTAGTTGGCAGCGGTCTTGTATCCGGTGCAGTTTTCAAACTTTACGTCCGGAAACTCCTTGGCTACCTTGAGTGCCGGATTCATGTACGTGAAGCTCGTGGCAAAGATGATCTTGTTGCCTTGAGCTGCCAGATCACGAATGACTCGCTCGGCGTCCACCGTATTGGTGACGTTGTCGACCACTTGAGTCCTGATCTTGTCACCGTACTTCTGCTCAATGAGCATACGGGCTTCTTCGTGCTGCTTGGACCAACCTTCATCGGCGCGCGGGCTCGGATAGACCCAGGCGGCCTTGAGAGGTTCGGTGGAGGCAACGGCCTTTTCGGCCTTCTTGTCGGTGGTGGTGTCTTCTCCGCATCCGGCCAGCAACAAGCAGGAGGCGGCGGCCATCGTCAGGGCAATTTTCTGGAAAGCCATAGTTGTTTATTTTTGTGGAAGCACGAGCAACTTTTCAGACGCAAAAAAGCCGCCGCCGGCCCCGGTTGCTCGCCTTTTCGGGACCACGATCGGCGGCTCAATCAAAAAATCAGTTTCTCGGATGAAACGTCTTGCCAAGGCTTGCCGGCACGTTGAGCGCAATCCACTTCGGGTTGCGGCTGATGAGGATCAGCACGAGAATGGTCGCCAGATACGGCGTCATCGACATGATCTGCGAGGGAATCTCAATGCCCATCGCCTGCATATTGAACTGCAGCATTGTCACGCCGCCGAAAAGATAGGCGCCGAGCACCACGCGAAGCGGACGCCAGGTGGCGAAGGTGACAAGCGCAAGCGCAATCCAACCCCGGCCCGCCGTCATGCCTTCAGCCCACAGAGGCGTGTAGACAAGCGACAGATAGGCACCGGCCAGACCCGACATGAAGCCACCGAAGAGCACTGCCCAGAAACGGATGACACGCACGTTGTAGCCCAGGGCGTAAGCCGAGCTCGGCGATTCTCCCACCGCACGCAGCATCAGGCCGGGGCGCGACTTGTAGAGGAACCAGCCCACGGCGGCCAGACCGATCAGGGAGAGATACACAAGGCAGTGCGACGAAAAGAATGCATCGCCCAGGAACGGAATCGATTCAAGACCGGGAATGCCCGTGGGCGCGCGGCTCGGCAACGCCATGCCCTGCAGAGGCTGGCCCACGAAAGCCGAAAGACCGGCGCCGAAAAGCGAGAGCGCCAGACCGGCTGCGTACTGATTGGCGTAGAGTCCAAGCGTAAAAAAGCCAAAGAGCGCGGCCATCACGAGGCCTGCCAGGGCACCGGCCAGGAAACCGAGCGCAAAGCTGCCCGTGGCGTAGGTTACGCCGAAACCGGTCACCGCGCCCATGAGCATCATGCCTTCGACACCCAGGTTGAGAACACCGCTTTTTTCGTGAATGAGAATGCCGATGGCAGCAATCAGCAGGGGCGTACCCGCATTCAACGTCGCAGCAATGACAGAAGCAATCACACCAGCATCCATGATTAAGCCTCCTTGCTCAGCTTGCGTTCGGTAAAGCCCTGCCAAACAGGCTTAAAGTAGATGAGCGAATCGCAGATCAAAAGGAAAAAGAGAAGCATGCCCTGATAGACACCCGTAATTGAGCTCGGCAACCCCAGACGGGACTGGCCGAGTTCGCCGCCCAGATAAAAGAGCGCCATCACGAAGGCTGCAGGGATGCATCCCGCGGGCGACAGACGACCCACGAAAGCCACGATAATGGCCGCAAAGCCGTAGCCCGGACTGATGTTAAGCGTGAGCTGTCCGACGGGACCCGCAACTTCGGCAACGCCGGCCAAACCGGCCAGACCGCCGGAAATGAGCATCGAGACCCAAAGCAGACGCTTCGGACGGAAACCTGCGTACTTGGCTGCCAAGGGCGCCATGCCGGAAACCTTGAGCTGAAAGCCGATGAACATACGCACCATCATCACCTGGATGACAAGCGCGGCCACTACGGCCAGAACAAAACCCAGATGCAGACGCGTGCCGCCGAGAATCACCGGCATGCTAGCCGCGGAAGCAAAAAGCGCGGACTGCGGAAAGCCCAGACCGTCAGGATCCTGCAACGGCCCCTGAACACAGTAGGCAAGCCCGAACTGCGCCACGTAGACCAACATCAGGGATACGAGAATTTCGTTGGCGTTGAATTTGTCTTTCAGTAACGCCGTGATGCCGCCCCAGAAGGCGCCGCCCGCAATACCGGCCAGCAGAACGATCACCAGATACCAATGACCGATGCCGTCGGGGCAAGCCAAAGCTGCCCAGCCGCCGGAGATGGCGCCCGCAAGGAACTGGCCTTCGGCACCGATATTCCAGATGCTTGCTCGAAAGCAGACCACGAGACCGGCGGCGCAGAGCAGCAGCGGCGTCATCTTCACGCCGACTTCGGCCCAACCGCGCAGGGTTTCAAGCGGAGCGATCAAGAACACATAGAGCGCATTGAGTGGGTCCTTACCCAGCATCGCAAACAGAATCGCACCGAATAACACAGTCAGGCCAAGAGCCAGAACCGGAGAAAGCCACATCATGCAGCCCGGGGTTCTGCGGGCAACCAAACGCACAGGAAATTGCATTTTTATTCGGCCTCCTTGTCGGCGGACTGAGCGTGACGGAAGGGGCTACCCACCCACAGACCGGCCATCCAGCGGCCGAGCTCTTCGGTCGTAATCGAACTGACGGGAATGGCTGGCGATATACAGCCGCGATACATCACGGCAATGCGGTCGCAGATGGCAAAGAGCTCATCGATTTCTTCGCTCACGACCAGAATGCCGGCACCCTCGCTGCGAAGGCGCATCAGAGAATTGTGAATCACCGTGGCGGCCCCCACGTCCACGCCCCATGTGGGCTGGTCGATGATGAGTACACCCGGAGAACTCAGGATCTCGCGGCCGACAATGAACTTCTGCAGATTGCCGCCCGAGAAGCTTCTTGCCGCCGCCTTCGGCGCTTCGGGTTTCACATGGAAGCGCTCGATGACGAGATCGGTAAACGTTTCGGCCTCTTCCTGCTTGATAAAGCCGTGGCTGTGAAAATCATCACCCGTCAAAAGCGTGTTGTTGATGAGCGAAAACTCCGGCACCGACCCGTGACCAAGACGCTGCTCGGGCACGTAGCGCAAGCCCTTGGCGCGACGCTCGGCCGGATCGAGATCGTCGACCACTTCGCCGAAAAGCTTCACGGAACCCTTCGTCTGCTTGAGTTCACCCATGCAAACGCCGAGCAATCGCGACTGACCGTTGCCGGAAATGCCGGCGATGCCGACGATTTCACCCGCGCGCACCGTGAGCTTGATGTCCGTAAGCCCCGTGACGTGATGGCCGCCGTCGAGACTCACGCCCTTGAATTCGAGCGCCACTTCGCCGGGCGTGCCTTCCGAAGTCAGAAGCTTGGGCGGTTCCTTGCCGATCATCAGGCGCGCGAGTTCCTCTTCGGTTTTTTCCTTCGGATTGACCGTTTCGATCACGCGGCCGGCGCGAAGAATCGTGCAGCGATCGGCTAGCTCGCGAATTTCGTCGAGCTTGTGAGAAATAAAAAGAATCGAAACGCCTTCGGAGGCGAGCTTCTTGAGCGTTTCAAAAAGCTTGCGGACAGCCTGGGGCGTCAGCACCGAGGTGGGCTCATCCAGGATCAGAAGCTTGGGATTGCTCATCAGGGCGCGGATGATTTCCACGCGTTGGCGCTCGCCCATGGAGAGGTCGGCAACGATGGCAAACGGATCGACCGCAATACCGTAGCGCTCACCTAACGCATTGATGCGCTTGGCGCACTCCTCCACGGAAATCTTTTCGGCGATGCCGAGAATGACGTTTTGCGCCACCGTAAGCGTTTCGAACACGGCAAAGTGCTGATGCACCATGGCAATGCCCAAACGGTTGGCTTCCGAAGGGCTGCTGATCTGCGCAGGACTTCCGTCAAACTCGATGAAACCCTTGTCCGGCGTGACCGAACCGAAGATGATTTTCATGAGGGTGGACTTGCCGGCGCCGTTCTCGCCAAGAATAGCAAGCACTTCCCCGGGACACACTTCCAGACAGATGTCGTCGTTGGCGACGATGCCCGGATATGCTTTTGTGATGTGATTGAGCCGAAGTCGAGGGGTCATTGCAGGGCTTCTGAAAACGCAAAAACCTTCGGTATCTGCAGCATCGTGCAGCCGAAGTCGTAAGGTGCCGTAATTGTAAGGTTTGAGGCTATCTTTTCCAAGAGTGAAAGCCGAGTTTTTCGGTTCTCTCGGCTCGATTCTTCTCTCGAGCTAAGACTCTCTTCGATCCGATTGCTGGAACTTGTCGTTCGTGATCTTAAAATCCGCTGACTAGTTCGCGACTTTTGCCGCGCTCAGACTTATCTTGTAGAAACCCCAACCAAAGGAACTTTTCCCATGCAGATCGTCACTCCCGACTTCAAAGGCGAAAACAAAGGTCACTACAGCGCCGGCGTCATCTCCAACGGCACGCTCTACGTTTCCGGGCAGCTCTCGATTGATCCGGATACGCGTGAAGTCTGCAAGGGCGACATCCGCGAGCACACCCGTCTGGCTTTGAACAACGTCAAACGCGTTCTTGATGCCGCAGGCGTTACCACCAACGATGTCGTCTTCTGCCGCATCTACACGCCGGACGTCAACTACTGGGGACCGATCAACGAGGAATACGCCGCATTCTTCGGCGAACACAAGCCCGGCCGCGTCATTGTCTCGACCACGACGCTGCACTTCGGCTGTCTCGTCGAAATTGAAGCCGTCGCCGAAATGCCCGCCAAATAAGCATCACACCGCTTTCGCAAAAAAGGCAGCCTCCGGATTCTCCAGAGCGCTGCCTTCTGTTTAACCGTTGCTAAAAATCGGTTAATCAGCTTTGACGCTGACGGACAGTCTCAAAGAGACAAACGCCGGTGGCTACCGAAACGTTGAGGCTGTCGACCGCCCCGAACATGGGGATCTTGGCCAGTTCGTCGCAGCGCTTGCGCGTGAGCTGACGAAGTCCCTCTCCTTCTGCGCCCAACACCCAGGCAAAAGCACGCTTCTGATCAAATTCATAGATCGTCTTTTGCGCTTCGCCGGCCGTGCCGACCACCATAACCCCGGCGTCACGAAGCTCGGTGATGCTCGCGGCAAGATTGGTGACCGTCACAACGGGGACGCTTTCCCATGCTCCCGCTGCGGCCTTTGCGGCTGCAGGCGAAAAGCTAGCGGAACGATCGCGCGGCGCAATCACTGCCTGAACACCTGCGGCATCGGCCACGCGCAGGCAGGCGCCGAAGTTGCGCGGATCGGTCACGCCGTCGAGAACAAGCAGCAGCGTGTCCGGCGTGATGCTGTCAAGCAGCGTGTCGAAATCGAGCGTCTGTTTGAGCTCGTCGGCAAGCGCCACGATGCCCTGATGCGGAATGCCCGGTGCCATACCCTCCAGACGCTTGGCGTCGGCCTGCATGACCTTGACGCCGGCAGCCGCAAGACGATCCTTGCATTGCTGCATGCGCTTGTCGCGGCGCGAAGCTTCGACGTAGACGACGCGGATGGAGTCGGGATTGAGTTTTGCTCTGGCATTTACGGCGTGAAAGCCTGCCAATACGACTTGTTTGGGCATTTTTAGAATCTTCTCTTCGTTTTTTTGTTCTTATTGTTGCGGGTGCGTTGTTTATCCGTGTGATTTTGCACCATTTCAAAGTCAATGCGGCGCGTTTCCGTGCTCGCGGCAAACACGCGCACCGTCACTTTGTCGCCGATCATATAGCGCTCGGAGCCGAATTCAGCTTCAAAAAGCATCTTTTTGTCATCGTAGTAAAAATACTCCCAGCTGTTGAGACGACTGACATGCACGAACCCTTCGACGAACACGCCAGTAAGCGTAACGTAAACGCCCGCAGGATTGGCGCCCGTAATGACACCCTCAAAGCACTTGCGGCGGTACCCGGAAATATAGTCGGCTTTCATCCAGGCGACGATGTCACGAGAAGCGTCGTCGGCGCGTCGTTCTGCCGCCGACGTCAACAAACCGAGCACTTCCCAGGTCATGTCAACCTTGCTCTTCTTGGCTGTTTTTTCGCCCTGAGCAGCCGCTAGCTCCGACATGCGTGCCTGCATCAGCTCCTGCGGCGCCTGCGCCAACACCGGTTCGTAGCGCTCGCCCTTCAAAATAGCGCGGATGGTGCGGTGCACCAGCAAGTCCGGATAACGGCGAATCGGCGAAGTGAAGTGCGTATAGGCGTCGTAATTGAGGCCGTAGTGCGGCTTCTTGTCGGGGCTGTATACAGCGCGCTGCATGCTGCGAAGCAAAAGCGTATTGATGACTTCGGCTGCCGGCAGCGTTTCGGCTTCATGCGCCACCTTGGCGTAATCCGCAGGAGTGGGCTTTCCTCCGCCCGAGAGTTTAAGACCGAAGGCGCCAAGCGTCGTACGCAGATTGGCGAGCCGATCTGCCGGCGGCGCATCGTGCACGCGATACAGGCTCTTGGCCTTGTTCTGACTGATGAAGTCTGCGGCGCACACATTGGCCGCAAGCATGCACTCCTCAATCAGACGATGCGCATCGTTGTGGTCGCGTTTGCGGATGGCCACGATCTTCTGCGTCTGCGGATCCGTTACGATTTCGGTTTCGGCCGACGTAAAGTCCGCAGCTCCTCGGCGACCTCGGGCCTGAAGCAACGCCTTAAAGAGTGCGTAGAGATTGTTGATGTCGGTGAGGTTGCCTCCGCGCACCAAAAAGTCCTGCACGTCGCCGTTGAGCGCGTTCCAGACACTCGTATAGGTAAGACGCGCCTTGGACCGAATCAGTGCCGGATAGAACTGATAAGCCGTCACCTCGCCCTTCTCCGAAACGATCATGTCGCAGACAAGCGAACAGCGATCTACTCCCGGATTGAGCGAACACAGGCCGTTACTGAGCTTCTCGGGCAACATCGGTACCACGCGCGTCGGGAAGTACACGCTCGTGCAACGTTGCTGTGCATCGGCGTCAAGCGGACTTTCGGGCGTGACGTAATGACTTACGTCGGCAATGGCGACCAAAAGGCGCCAACCGCCTTCGCCGTCATTGAGCGGCGCACACCATACCGCATCGTCAAAGTCGCGGGCATCTTCGCCGTCGATCGTCACGAGACCAACATCTCGAAGATCAACTCTCTTCTCGATTTCCTTGTCGCTTTCGACCGCATCGGGCAGCGCCTGAGCCTGCGCCTGTGCCTCCTCGGAAAATTCGCTCGGGATACCGAGGCGAGCAAGCGTCATGTCGATTTCGCTTTGCGTGGAGTCGATGGGGCCGATCACGCGTCCGACCGTACCGGTCAACGGCACAATGGCGGAAAACGGCTTGCAACAGGATTCGTCAATCTTCATCGTGAAGAACTGCTGCTGCAGTTTATTGACGTCGTTCTTTTCCAGACGGTTTACAAACGAAGAGCCGCAGCCTTCCACGCCGGCCGACTTTGCATAGTTAATGGTGCAAACGGGCTCACGCAGTGCACGGCTAACCAGAATGCGAGCTGCAAACCCGTAGTCGTCGTTGACATAAGCGCCGTAGACAACATCCCCCGGCAACAAACCGTGGTGCGGATTGGAACTTTTAACGCCTTCGACAATCTTGTCGGGATTCTTAAGACTGCGGATCTTGAATTCGCCGGTTCGATTGCCGACCAGACGCACAAGATCTTCTTGCTTTGAAATACCGGGACCACGCGTGTAATGGCGGGCTTGCTGAGCCGGCGCAATGATTTCGCTTGCCAAAAGCCTTTCAAAAGCCTCCTTTGCCGCAGCAAGCGTCACACCGAACGTTTCGTGATAGCTCTTAGTGAAGACGGTTTTGGAAAAAGAATCCCCTTGGGCAAGAACAAATGCCCTGTCGGCGTAATTGGAGGTGTTCTGCTTCTTCTTTTCGGGAGATGCCTTGGATCGACTGGGTTTCTCGTGAACTTTCTTTTGCATTTCGAATTCTCTATGTGCTCTCGGAGCATCAATTGGCTACAAAACGGCAGACGCATCGGCAACATCCTTCTCGTCGGCCTCGAATCAAGCGCATCATACCTGAGGAAAAATGACGGAACTCTGACAAGACGATGCCGACTATCTGAACGGACCGATCAGTTGCGGCGCAGAGCCTGTCGGCAAGTCTTTTGAGCAAGCAATTTCTCCTAAAAATTGCTCGCAGAAATTTTTTTCGAAAATCGTTTGACATTTTTATTCTGTTTGGTAATAATTCGCGTCTCAGAAAATTTGTGCCCAAGTGGCGAAATTGGTAGACGCACTGTGTTCAGGTCGCAGCGCCGAGAGGCATGCTGGTTCGAGTCCAGTCTTGGGCACCAATTCGCAAGACCTTCAGTTGAGAAACTGGAGGTTTTTTGCTATTTGTTACAAATTAATTTCCTTTAAAATCAACGAATTACAGGAGGATGGCGGAGGATTTTGGCGGAAATAAAAACCCGTCAAAAGGTACACAAAAAACACCTCGTTGGGCACAATTTGGGATGAAAAATCACAAAACTCAACCCCAAAAGGTACACAAAAAAACGGGGGCTTCATGTCCAACCCCTACATCACCTCCGCCCAGGAATTAGCCGCGTTCATCCGCTCTTCAGACAACACTCTGAAGAGTCGTCCCATCTGGGGCGTTTCTGGTTTATCTATCATCAAGGAAGGAGCTCGTTGGAGTTTCCACTTCAAACATGCCGGTCGTCGCTACCATGGCACTCTTGGCACCTACCCTCAAGTCTCGCTAAAAGAAGCCAAAGCAGTTTTCCAGCGAAAACGTTTTGCCATCACAGACGGAATTACCCCTGCCCCACGTCACCGCCCCAAACCTAGACCACGCACAAACACTTGGGGTGGGGCGCGAAATTTGGACCTGAAGGTTCAAGCATTATAGGCAGTCCCTCAGGAAACCCCGAGTAACTGCTTTTCATAGTTGACAGGCGCCAGCATACCGATGGTCGAATGAGGACGGATCGTATTGTAGGTTTCTATCCAACGAGTAACCGTAACAACAGCCTGCTCATAGCTGTCGAAGCGTTTGCGACCGATGAGTGTTTCACGCTTGAGGGAGCTCCAGATTGACTCACCGGGCGCATTATCCCAGCATTGCCCCACATCGCTCATGGAGCACCTCATGTCCAGTTGCATAAGTCGGTTCTGGAAAGCAGCAGAACAATACTGCGTGCCTCGATCCGAGTGCATGATCGTTCCCGCAACAGCGTTGCTACCGCGCGTACGTACAGCCATATTGAGAGCCCTAAGGACCAAATCGGTCGTCATCGAAGTATCCATGGCCCAGCCCAGAATGCGGCGGCTCCCAAGATCCAAAATGGTAGCCAAGAATCCCCATCCTTGGGTCGTGGGCAAGTACGTGATGTCGCTCACCCATGTTCTGTTGAGTGTTCCGGGAGCAAAATCGCGCCCTAAGAGGTTGGGATAGACAAACATGTTGTGATTGCTGTCGGTCGTTTTGACAGTACGTTTGAAATGACGGTACCCGATGATGCCGTTGACACGCAAAACGCCTCTGAGCCGCTTGACTCCGATGCAAACGCCTCTTTGACGCATGAGCGCGTGCATTTGACGGTACCCGGGGGTGTATTTCATCTCGTTGCGGATGATTTTGGCTTGTCTGAGCACAGTTTCATCGGAAATGACCTTCTTGCACTTCACAGGCATGCGCTGGCGCTTAACCCATGCGTGATAGCCGCTGACACTGACCTCAAGTACCTCGCAACGCTTGGCTATCGGGATATCTTTGAGTTCCGAATCCTCAAGGGAAGCTTGAATAAAGGCGTACCTCACTGAAGGCCGTTTTTCGAGAGGTACGCCGCGAATTTTTTTAGCAGCAATACCTCGGCGCGGGACTTCTGCAATTCGGAGCGCAAACGCGCAATCTCTGCCTGCTCGGCACTAACGGAATCTTCGCCGTCAAGTGATGCTTGAAGCAATCCGCTGCGATACTGGCGCACCCAGCTATACAAGGATTTGGGATTGATGTCGAGTTCACGAGCCACATCAACAGCCGGACGATGCTCGTCGACGACAAGTTTTGCTGCGTTAAGACGAAATTCTTTGGTGAAAATACGACGAGTAAAAGCCATGGGGTTTAGTCTCCTGATAGACAAAATTGTGCCCTAACAGGGCCGATCTATCAGGTCCATTTTTCGTACCCTCATCCCAAAGCGACGTTTTGGAATCAGTGTTTGCGAGACAACGCTACAGCGAGTGATGAGCCGACATTGTCTGACAGCTCAAAT
>UPZS01000024.1 GCA_900538905.1 uncultured Sutterella sp. | reverse complement strand
TGCGCCGGACTCGAAATCCGGTATACGGTTATACCGTATCGTGGGTTCAAATCCCACCCCTTCCGCCATTGATGCATAAACCCTTGATTTTCAAGGGTTTTTTGTTATCTACGGTGGTCGCCTGTCATCAATTGACGCATGCAGCAAAAGAACACCTCTGTGCCCTTGTCAATAATGAACAACACCTGTTGATGTCGGGAATGGCCAGACCAGGGCTTTATAATTTCGCGGAAACAAACAGTTTCCGATCGAGGTCCGAAAGAAACACAGAGTTATGAACGTTTGCTGAGCAGAAGTGACGGTCGAACCCGCTTTCAGCAAACACAGTGCCATACGAGGAGCATTAGAAAAGATGGCTAGCGCAATCAATGAACAGGTTCTTAACACGTTTTTAGCGGCTCACGCCCGCTTGGCGACCGCTATGAAAGGAATTTCCGGTCAGCTTGGCGGCAAAACGCCGAAGGTTTCTCAGAAGGATTTCCAGGAGCTCATTGATTCGGGCGCTGATCTTCTGAAGGAATCGGTGAAACTTGCTGTTTTGCTTGGCGTCAAGCTTGAAGCTTCCGAAGAGAAGAAGACTGCGGCTAAGAAGACGACTGCAAAGAAGGCAGTTGCCAAGAAGGAAGAAGCGGCTGTTGAAGAAGAGGTTGAAGAGACCCACGCCAAGAAGGCGACGCGCAAGTCAGTTGCCAAGACTGAAGAGGTAGCCGAAGAAGAGAAGAAGCCTGCCGCTCGCAAGACGACGGCGAAGAAGGCGACGACCAAGAAGGCTGCTGAGAAGGAAGAACCGAGCGAAGAACCTCAAAAGCCTGCTCGCAAGACCACGACGCGTAAGACGACGGCCAAGAAGTAATCTCCGATCCGTCGATCATTGGATGGACTCGCGGTTTCGACCCATTTGGCTGTCGAGGCCGCGATTTTTTTGACAGCGATGAGTTTTCAGAAATCTCTTCCTCAGGCAGGTGTCAGTGCGCCGCATTTTTTGGCCGCACGAGCCGGACGTCAGATTCTTGAAGCGGGCGGCACGGCGCTCGAAGCGGCGGTTGCGACGGCCGCAAGCTTGGCCGTCGTGTATCCGCACATGAATTCTATTGGCGGCGACAGTTTTTGGTTGATCAAGAAAAAAGGGGAGGCCCCCGTCGGGGTACTTGCCTGCGGACAAGCTGCCGAACGAGCTTCTGTGGATTTCTACGAGACTCGCGGCCTGGCTGCAGTGCCGCCCAGAGGTGCATTTGCCGCTGTCACTGTTCCGGGAACCATTCGTGGCTGGCAGGCACTCTTGAGCCTTTCCGGCCATCCGAGGCGCTTGACGCTCAAGGATATTTTGGCGCCGGCCATTGAATCTGCAGCCAACGGTTTTCCAGTTTCTGCGAGCCAAGAACGAACGACGATGGTTTCTGTGGACGGACTCAGGGACTGTCCGGGTTTTGCCGAAGTTTTTCTTGATGAAGGCAAACTGCCGTTGAAGGCGGGCGTTATTTTGCGTCAGACGGCGCTTGCCCGAACACTGCAACAACTTGCTGATGTCGGATTGGATGACTTTTACTCGGGAGAGATCTGTGTGCAGATGGGCCGGGAGCTGGCCAGTGAGGGCAGTCTGCTGGAGTCATCTGACTTTAAAGCCTGCCGAGCTCGAATCGTTAAGCCCTTGCATTTGAGAGCATTCGGTCAAGATTTTTACAATCTCCCGGAACCCACGCAGGGAGTGTCCTCTCTGGCAATTCTGGGGTTGATGGAAAGATTCGGTCCCAACCCAGATGATGCGTCGGCATTTGTGCATGCGGCAGTTGAAGCGACGAAATTTGCTTTTGCCTGGCGCAATAAGCATCTGGGAGATCCGCGCGCAATGACACGCTTGCCCCAGGACTTTCTGTCCGCACAATCGTTGGACACTCTTGCGAAGTCCTTTGATCCCGATAAGGCATGCCGTTTTGAAGAACAGCAGGCCATGGGGGACACGGTTTGGTTTGGCGTTGCCGACAAGGACGGGACGGTGGTGAGTTGTATCCAGAGTGTCTATTGGGAGTACGGCAGTGGCCTTGTTCTTAAAGAAACGGGTGTGACTATGCAGAATCGGGGTTGCGCTTTTAGTTTTGACGAGACAAGTCCCAACTGTTTGCGTCCGGGAGCATTACCGTTTCATACGCTCAATCCGGCGATGGTGGTCACAAATGATGATCGCGTCATTGCCTACGGAACAATGGGCGGAGAAGGGCAGCCTCAAACGCAGGCTGCGGTCATTCTCCGGCATCTTGCCGGGATGCCCTTGACCCAAGCGATTGCTGAACCTCGTTGGCTCATCGGCAGAACGTGGGGAGACAATACGGCGAAGTTACGTCTGGAGCCTCGTTTTGATCCGAGCGTTGTTAAAGCCCTGTCGGAGCGAGGACATGATGTGGAAGTTCTTTCCGAAGCTTTCAGTGACACGATGGGGCACGCCGGAGCGGTCAGCAAAGCTGCCGACGGCTCTGTCTCAGGATCCTCGGATCCCCGATGCGACGGCTGTTTTGAGGCAATTTGAGCTTTTTGCAAGAAATTTTCAAAAAAGACTTGCATAAGTCGAAACCAGGCGATACAATGCGCCCCGCTTCGCAGAAAAGCGAGGCGGAAATATCTGAGATGTGCGCCAGTAGCTCAGTTGGATAGAGTACCTGGCTACGAACCAGGGGGTCGTGGGTTCGAATCCTGCCTGGCGCACCATCCGCACAAGAGAGGCTTCCGAAATCGGGAGCTTTCTTTTTGCCTTCAGCTTTCGTAAGTTGTTGATTTTATTGAATAAATCAATTAACAAAAGATTTGAAGACAGATTTTTTGCGGTTTCGGTGTCTTTATCTGTTTCCCTTGGTTTAGCCGGAAATAAACGAGGTAACTGAACTTCGATATTCCCAAACAGGGGAAACCATCGTCGCATTGCGGCTGGTTTTTAGTAAGATTCCAACCGCTGATAACGAAGATGTCGGCAATCCGAGCAACGGATCGAAGAAAGAACAGTGCGACGCTTCATTGAGTACCTGACATTCCGGTACTGCGCAATTGGAGTTCCAGATTACTTTGACGACTGCATACGCAGACAGTGTCGGCAAAGCAAAAGAAATTTTTTCCAACCGTGTCGAATTCGATTTTGCTAACCTACGCTTCAAAAGCGTAGCGGCGAGCACAGGACTTTCGTATTGCGGTCGAATTCAGAACACGATCAACACGAAACGACTCAACCGTGGCAGACACATTGCAACCGTGTTACGTCATTGAAGCGGCGCTTCTGACGAGTCCTCAGCCTTTGACGCTTGAGGATCTCTCGCGTCTGTTCGCCGGACGCCTCACGCAGACGGAACTGCTTGAGGCTATGAATATGCTTTCCGAACACTGGAAAGAACGCGGCCTGCGTTTGGTTGAATCTGCAAGCGGCTGGGGGTTTGTAACGTCAACGGCTGTGGGTGAGTATTTGTTGCGCATGAGCGATCAGAAAATGCCCAAGTATTCACGTGCCGTGATGGAGACTTTGGCCATCATTGCCTATCGACAGCCGGCAACGCGCGGAGATATAGAAGACATTCGCGGTGTGGCGGTCAATCCCAATGTGTTGCGGCAGTTGCAGGAAAGAGGATGGGTTGAGGTTGTCGGTCGGCGTGAGTCGCCCGGTCGCCCTGAGCTTTTTGCCACGACCCGACAGTTTTTAGATGATTTGGGACTGAAGTCCCTTGCGGATCTGCCGCCCTTATCGGGCGATATGCCGCAAAGCAAAGAATTTGAATTGGTGTTCGGCGACGAACCGTCCGAAGAGAAAGACAAAACTGCAGAAAGCGCAGAGGGCATAGCCGACAGGCCACAAGAAAGAGCCGAAACCGAATAACGAAAAAGACAGCAAGACAGTTAGCGTTATGACTACAACACGAGAAGAAAGCCAGTTCGAAACCCCGTCGGAACTTCCGGCCGAACCGAAGAAACGGGTGGTGCGCCGCCGTACGGTCCAGACCGATGCGGAAGGAGTTGAGGCTGCTCCGGCCAAAAAGCCTCGTGCTACACGCACGCGCAAGGCCAAAGTTGAGGCTGAACCGCCTGCGGCCGAACCGGTTGCAGAAGTGACTGCGCAAGAGGCTGATAAGCCCAAGCGCAGGGTGGTGCGTCGACGCAAAACCGAAGAGTCTGAAACTCCTGTTGTTGTTCCGGTCGAAGCAGCTGAGGAAGAACAACCTGTGGCGAAGCGCCGTACGGTAACTCGCCGCAAGAAGGTTGAGGACGTTACCCCTGAATCGACGACTGCCGCAACCTCCGAGGAAGTCCCCGCTGAAGCCGAGCTTCCTGCGCGGCCGAAGCGCACGCGTCGCACGGTGAAAGCGGATGCGGTTACTGAGCAAGAATCCGCTAAGAAACCCCGTACGCGCAAGATAAAGGCTGAACCGGAAGCAGTTGAGGCGTCAGAACAGATTGAACCGCAGGGGCAGCCCGAGGCACAAGCCGAAAGTGTTGCAGAAGAGACCGATGTGAAAACGGATAGACGCGCCGAAGGTCGGGGCAAAGTTCGCCATACCAAGCGCGTGCGAGATTTTCAGCCCGAAGACGAAGGCATGGCCGTTCCGGAAGACGCGCCGGCCATTGATGCAGAACTCTGTGCCGCTCAGATGTTTGATCCGAAGGTGCTTGCCCAGGGGAAGGCCGCTAAAAAAAGCGAACTTGTCAAGCAAAGCGAAAAACTGCACAAGGTTCTTGCTGATCTCGGCTTGGGCAGTCGTCGCGATATGGAGCAGTTGATCGTTGAAGGCCGTATCTCAGTCAACTCAGAGCCTGCCTTTTTGGGGCAGCGCGTCATGCCCGGCGATATCGTTCGTCTGAACGGTCGCATCGTCAAGCGCATGGCTCAGGGTAAGCAGCCCAAAGCTCCGCGCGTGCTGGTGTATCACAAGCCAGCCGGTCAGATTGTGAGTATGCGCGACCCGCAGGGACGTCCGAGCGTCTTTGACAACCTTCCGAAGATTTCCGGCGCTCGCTGGATTGCAGTTGGTCGTCTTGACTTCAACACGGAAGGTTTATTGCTCTTTACGACGAGCGGAGAACTTGCCAACCGTCTGATGCATCCGCGTTACGAAATTGAACGCGAGTACGCCGTGCGTGCTGCTGGTGTGCTGACCGACGAAGCCAAGGAACTGCTGACGACAGGTGTGGAACTTGATGATGGTCCCGCTCACTTCTCGATGCTGGAAGAAAAAGGCGGCGACAATCTCAATCGCTGGTATTTGGTCCGCATCAGCGAAGGCCGTAACCGTGAGGTGCGTCGCATGTTTGCGGCGGTGGGGTTGACGGTGAGCCGACTGATTCGCGTGCGTTACGGCGCCGTTCGACTGCCTGCAGATCTGCCCCGCGGAACGACGCGCGAACTCAAACCTGATTGGGTGCAGGCTTGGATGGCACAGCTCAATTCCGTCACGACGACGGCAAGCGGCAAAAAGCCTGTTGCCAAGAAGGGGTTCGGTGGTAAGAAAAATGCCGGACGCAATTTCAACCGCAAGTCTGAACGTATTCCGGATCCTATGCTCAGTACCGTTAACTACATTGCAAGCGGCAGTCTTGGCGCTGCGCAGGGAGCCTACGGACGAGCACTGGCTCGAAGCGACGATGTCATGCCGCCTCCGTTTAAAAAGAGCGGTGGCAAATTCGGCAAAGGCAAGGGTAAAGGCTTCGGCAAGCGTCGATAAAGAAAATTCAAGGATTTGACGGCAAAAATTTTGTCGAAAATCCTTGAATTTCAAAGAGAAAACTGTATAATCCGCGACGCGCCTTCGGAGTGAGAAATTTATGTGATTTTCTTCGGGGGCCCTCGCTATATTGTCTGCTGCGATCGGACGTTAAAAACGGCTGAAATGCGGCAGGCACCCATGTTGGATGGGGTTAGGGATGGGCATTGCGCCCATTTTTTTTTGGATTTTTTCTACAAACGGATACATGCAGAAATCAACTGCTGAAATCACGCGAATCGTTGAAGAAACGGTGCAGGGGCTCGGGTACGAATTCGTCGACTTTGAGCGCTTGCCTCGTGGGCTCATGCGCATCACGATCGATAGCCAGGCCGAAGGTGGCGTGGGTGTGGACGATTGCGAAACCGTGAGCAACCAAATCACGGCCCTCTTTACGGTTGAGGGAATCGACTATGAGCGACTAGAAGTGGCCAGCCCCGGCGTGGAACGCCCGCTCAAGCGTGCTTCCGAATGGGGCCGCTTTGTCGGTCGCCCGGCGCACGTCGAACTTTATGAACCGATGAAGGCAGAAGGCTTTCCGGAAGCCGGCCGTCGCAAGCTAGACGGCATCATTCTCGGCATCGAGGGTGAGCCCGGCAACGAAGTGATTTCGTTTTCGTTTGAAGAATTGGATATTGCACGCACGCCGAGCCAGGCGGCTAAGTCCCGTCAGTCGGGCAAGGCTGCCAAACCCAAGGCCGATCCGGTGCACGTGACGTTCGGCATTAACGATGTCGATCGCGCCAATTTGATTGCTGAACTTGACTTTAAGGGGAAACACGAATGAGCCGCGAAATGCTCGATATGGTCGACGTCCTTGCACGCGAAAAGAACGTTGAAAAATCCGCCGTTTTCGGCGTACTCGAAATCGCGCTGGCAAGCGCAGTGAAGAAGGCTCAGTTTCCCGGTGAGGATGCTGACGTTGCCGTTCGTGTCGATCCCAACACGGGCGACTGGACTGCCGTTCGCCGCTGGGTGATCGTGAGCGACGATCAGGGCCTGCAGCAGCCCGATCGCGAAGAAATGTTCTCGGACATCCATGACGATTATCCTGAACTCGAAGTGGGTGACTACATCGAAAAGCCGATTGAGAATATCAATACCTCCGGACGCCGCTTTGCTCAGGACGCCAAGCAGGTCATCCTGCAGCGCTTGCGCGATGCTGAACGCGAACAAATTCTCAACGAGTTCCTGGCTCGCGATGAAAAGGTGATCTCCGGCCAGGTCAAGCGTTCCGACAAAGAAGGGGCCATCATCGAAATCGGCCGCTTGGAAGCTCGTCTGCCCAAGAGTGAGATGATTCCGCGCGAAAACTTGCGTAACTCCGACCGTGTGCGTGCTTATGTCCTGCGCGTGGACGAAACCAACAAGGGCAAGCAGGTTATCCTGTCTCGCGCATGCAACGAATTTATCAAGAAGCTTTTTGAGCTCGAAGTACCGGAGATCGAAGAGGGCACCGTTGAAATCAAGGCTACAGCCCGTGATCCCGGCTCCCGTGCCAAGATCGCAGTGATGAGCCACGACAAGCGCGTCGAACCCGTGGGTACCTGCATCGGCATTCGCGGTTCGCGCGTGACGGCTGTGACCAATGAACTCGCCGGCGAACGCATTGATGTGGTGCGTTGGGATGAAAATCCGGTGCAGTACATCGTCGAAGCTCTCAAGCCCGCTAAGGTTTCCAAGGTTGTGGCCGATGAAGAAGCCCGTAGCATGGACGTGACGGTTGACGAAGAAAACCTTGCCATTGCCATTGGCCGAGGTGGTCAGAACGTGCGTTTGGCAAGTGAACTCACCGGCTGGCAGATCAACATCATGACGGCTGAAGAAGCTAATAAGAAGCAGGAAGAAGAAGACCGCGTTGCTTGCGAAGAGTTCATGAACGAACTCGACATGTCGCAGGACGATGCTGTGGCTCTTATTCATGACGGCATCTACAGCTTGGAAGAACTTGCCTATGTGCCCGAGCAGGAAATTGTGGAACTGGGCATTTTTGACGAAGCCACCGTTGCCGATCTGCGTGAGCGTGCTCGTCGCGTTCTGTTGGCCCGTGCCCTCAAGCGTGAAGAAAATCTGCGTCAGGCTGATGCCTCGCTTCTCGAACTCGAGGGCATGGATCACGACCTCGCCAGCCGCCTTGTGAGCGAAGGCATCAAGACAGCCGATGAATTGGGCGATCTGGATACCGAAGAGCTCATGGAAAAAGGCGGTATTGCCGAAGAGAAGGCTCGTGCCCTGATCATGGCTGCCCGTGCTCGCTGGACTGAAGAATAAGACAGAAGTCAGAACGAAAACCAAACCAATTAGAGCCGCCCGCGAAACGAGAAGTACACAAACGTTCCAACTCTCTAAGGACGCTCTCGCAAGCGGCGGCAGGAGAAATTAGACACATGGCAAACAACACTGTTACTGAATTTGCCCGCGAACTGAAGGTTTCCGCTGACACACTTTTGTCCCAGCTCAAGTCTGCAGGCGTGCAGGTAAGCACGGTCAACGATGAAATCAGCGATGCTGACAAGCGCCAACTTCTTGATAGTCTGCGTCAGGAGCGCGTTGCCTCTCCCCGCAAGATCACCGTGACGCGTCGCGAAACAAGCACGATTCGCCAGAATGACGGTCAGGGCGGAGCCCGTACGATTGAAGTCGAAGTACGTCGTCGCCGCGTGTTCGTGAAGAACCGCGCAGCCGAAGCTATGCGTGCTGAAATCGAGGCTCAAGCCAAAGCTCAGCTTGATCGTCAGTTGAAGGAAAAACAGGAAGCAGAGGCGGCTGAGGCTGCCAAGCGCGAAGCTCAAGCCAAGCTCGAAGCTGAAGAAGCAGCCAAGAAAGCCGCGGAAGAAGCCGCTGCCAAGAAGGCTGCCGAAGAAAAAGCCGCTGCTGAAAAAGCCGCGGCAGAAAAGGCTGCTGCCGAAGCTGCCGCCCGTCAGGCCGAAGCAGAAAAGCTTGCTGCCGAAAAGGCGGCTGCGGAGAAGCTTGCCGCTGAAAAGGCCCGTCAGGCCCAGATCGAAGCTGAAAAGAAAGCTCAGCGTGAAGCCGAGGCCGCCAAGAAAGCTGCTGCGGCGAAAGCCGCTGCTGAAAAGGCAGCCGCCGAGAAGGCCGAGCTCGAAGCTCGTCGTCAGGAAGCTCGCCGTAAGGCTCAGGAAGAGGCCGATGCCATTCGTGCGATGCTCGCCAAGCCAAAGACTGTTTTAAAGGCCAAGGCCGATCGCGGCGACAAGAGCGATCGCAATGAAGAGGCCAAGAAAACTCAGCAGCAAAATGCTCAGCAAAAACCCGCTCAGAAGAGCCAGAAGGCCGATAAGCCCGCAGCCAACAAGCCTGAAAAGAGCGAGGGCAAGTCGGCTGGTAAGGGTCGTAATAAGCAGTCTGGAAAGGGCAATGATCGTTGGGGGGACGAGGACCGCGGTGGTCGCCGCGGCGGCATGAAGACTCGCGGTGCTGTCGACAGCGACGAGTCGAGTAGCTGGCACAGCCGTAGTCGCAAGAACCACAAGCACGAGCAGCGTCAGGTTCAGATGCCGACCGAACCTGTGGTGCGTGAAGTGACCGTACCCGAAACGATTTCGGTTGCAGATCTTGCTCACAAGATGAGCGTGAAGGCGACTGAAGTGATCAAGACCCTCATGAAGATGGGCCAGATGGTGACGATCAACCAGATGCTCGATCAGGAAACGGCGATGATTATCGTCGAAGAAATGGGCCACAAGGCGCTTGCCGCCAAGGCCGACGATCCTGAATCGTTGCTCGGCGAACTTGAAAGTAATCTCGAACAGTATCCGGAAGTGCCGCGTCCGCCGGTTGTGACTATCATGGGTCACGTCGACCACGGCAAGACCTCCCTTCTGGACTACATCCGCCGTGCAAAGGTGGCTGCAGGTGAAGCCGGCGGCATTACTCAGCACATCGGTGCATACCATGTCAAGACGCCGCGCGGCATCGTGACCTTCCTCGACACCCCGGGCCACGAAGCATTTACAGCCATGCGCGCTCGCGGCGCTCAGGCAACCGACATCGTGATTCTGGTGGTGGCCGCCGACGACGGCGTGATGCCTCAGACCAAGGAAGCTATTGCACACGCCCGTGCCGCCGGTGTTCCTCTGGTGGTGGCGATCAACAAGATCGACAAGCCTGAAGCTAACATCGAGCGCGTTAAGGGAGAACTTGTTCAGAACGAAGTTTTACCGGAAGAATACGGCGGCGATGTGCCGTTCTGCCCGGTGTCCGCGAAGACCGGCAAGGGTGTGGACGAGCTTCTCGAAAACGTGTTGCTGCAGGCCGAAATGCTTGAGCTCAAGGCTGCCGACAAGGGTCCCGCCAAGGGGCTGGTGATCGAGAGTCGACTCGACAAGGGGCGCGGTCCTGTGGCTTCCATTTTGGTTCAGTCCGGTCTGCTTCAGAAGGGCGACATCGTTTTGGCCGGCCAATGTTTCGGCCGCGTCCGCGCGATGATCAACGAAATGGGTAGTCAGGTGACTTCGGCTGGTCCCTCGATTCCTGTGGAAATCCAGGGCTTGTCCGATGTGCCTTCCGCCGGTGACGAACTGATTGTTGTTCCCGACGAACGCAAAGCTCGCGAAGTGGCGCTCTTCCGTCAGGGCAAGTACCGCGAAGTCAAGCTTGCTCGTCAGCAGGCACAGAAGCTCGAAAACATGTTTGCCGATGTGGAGCAGGGCGAAGTCAAGACGCTCCCGCTTATTATCAAGGCCGATGTTCAGGGTTCAACAGAAGCACTGGTGCATGCACTTACGAAGCTTTCCACGGAAGAAGTGCGCGTTCAGGTCGTCCACAGTGCCGTGGGCGGCATCACGGAAACCGACGTCAACCTGGCAGCCGCTTCCAAGGCCGTCATTATCGGCTTTAACGTGCGCGCTGATCAGCAGGCCCGCAAGCTTGCTGAACAGGAAGACGTGGATATTCGTTACTACAACATCATCTACGATGCTGTTGATGAAGTCCGCGCGGCCATGAGCGGCATGCTTTCGCCCGAGAAGAAGGAAACGGCGTTGGGTCTCCTGGAAATCCGTCAGGTTATCCGCGTGCCCAAGGTTGGGCTCATTGCCGGCTGCCGTGTTCTCGAAGGCGTGGTACGCCGCAATGCCAGCGCTCGCCTCTTGCGCGACAACGTGGTGATCTGGACCGGCGAACTCGCCAGCTTGAAGCACTTCAAGGACGATGTGCGCGAAGTTCAGGCCGGCAGCGAATGCGGTCTGAGTCTCAAGGGCTACGATGACATTAAGGTTAACGATCAGCTCGAAATCTTCGAGGTGACCGAAGTCGCCCGTACGCTCTAACGACAATTCGGCATGGGGCTCGATAGAGCGGCATGCCGATGTAACCATTCAAGCAGCAAACGCCTCCGGCAGCAATGTCGGCGGCGTTTGTGAAGTTAAAAAAGGACGAAATTTTTATGCAAAAAGCCAAGCCCGGCCGCGGCCAACGTGTCGCCGAGCAGATCGCCCGAGACCTTGCGGAAATCATTCCGCTCGAGGTGCGTGACCCCCGTGTGGGTCTGGTGACGATCACCGGCTGTGAAATCACGCCCGATTACGCGCATGCTCGTGTATTTTTTACGGTGATCGGCTCCGATCCCGCCCAGTGCGAGGCTGGTCTCGCTGCTGCCGCAGGCATGCTTCGCAATAAGATCTTCAAGAAGCTTCGCATTCACACTGTTCCGACATTGCACTTTGTGCACGACACCAGCGTGGAGCGTGGTTTTGAAATGGATCGCGTCATCAATGAAGCCATGCGACAGACGCGCGCGGTTGAAACCAACGAAGCCGACGAGGAATCCAAGTAATGGGTAAGAAGGGCGACGCAATCGACGGCGTGCTGCTGTTGGACAAGCCCGAGGGGATGAGCTCGAACTGGGTTCTGCAGCTCTCGCGACGTTTGATCAACGCACAGAAGGCCGGCCATACCGGAACCCTCGATCCCTTTGCAACGGGACTGTTGCCTTTGGCTTTCGGCAACGCCACAAAGTATTCGGCTGATCTTTTGCATGCTGACAAGCGCTATGAAGCGGTGTTGCGTTTCGGTTCTTGCACCGACACGATGGATAAGACAGGTGAAATCACCGCGGTGTCGGACATGCGACCGACACGTGAATCGCTTGAGGCGTTGCTGGCTGAATTTACCGGCGAAATCGAGCAGATTCCGCCGATGTACTCGGCCATCAAACGCGACGGCAAAAATCTGTATGATCTTGCGCGACGCGGCATTGAAGTTGAGCGCCATCCGAGAAAGGTCAAGGTGCATCATCTCGAACTGATGGAGTTTGACAGCGAGACGGCCAAAATCGATGTCCGGGTGAGTAAAGGAACCTACATCCGTGTGCTGGCTGACGACATCGGTCGTAAACTTGGGTGCTTTGCCCATTTGGAAAGTCTGCGGCGCACCGAAGTCGGAGACTTGAAGATTGCCGACGCGATCCCCTTTGCGGTGATCGACGACAAAGAAAAAACGGTTCAAGAGCGCCGTGCCCTTCTCAAGGGAGCGGATTTTCTGCTTCAGACGCTCGGCAGCGTCCGGCTTGATGCGGTACAGACTGAACGCTTGAGAAACGGTCAGCGGCTGCCTCTGAAAGACACGCGCCACGGCGAACTGTTGCGAGCATACGGCTCGTCGGGCGAACTATTGGGAACGGTGAAGGTGGATGCCAGAGGCACTTTGCACCCTCATCGCTTGATTCGATTTGTAGTAACTGAAAACCTCGAAACGAACGGGGACGAGTAAAACATGACTAGAGCAATTCGCAACATTGCCATCATTGCGCACGTTGACCACGGCAAGACGACCATGGTCGACAAGCTTTTGCAGTGCGCGGGCACTTTCCGTAGCAACCAGCAGGTCGACGAACGCGTGATGGACAGCAACGCGCTGGAAAAGGAACGCGGCATCACGATTCTTGCCAAGAACTGCGCCGTTGAATACGAAGGCATTCACATTAACATCATCGACACCCCGGGGCACGCAGACTTCGGCGGTGAAGTCGAACGCGTTCTGTCGATGGTCGACGGCGTGTTGCTGTTGGTCGACGCCGTTGAAGGCCCGATGCCGCAGACTCGCTTTGTGACCCGCAAGGCTCTTGCCGCCGGTCTGAAGCCCATCGTCGTGATCAACAAGATCGACCGTCCGGGCGCTCGTCCGGACTGGGTTATCAACGCTACGTTTGATTTGTTCGACAAGCTCGGTGCTACGGAAGATCAGCTTGACTTCCCTGTGATCTACGCTTCCGCCCTGAACGGCTACGCGGGTCTCACCGACAATGTCGAGGAACTGCAGAAGATTGGCAACATGCGTGCTGTGTTCGATGCCGTGATCAAGTACGTCCCGGTTCGTGAAGACAACGCTGAAGCACCGCTGCAGCTTCAGATCTGCTCGCTCGACTATTCGAGCTACGTGGGTAAGATCGGTATCGGCCGCGTGCACCGCGGTACGCTCAAGGCGGGTCAAAGCGTCATGATCATGAACGGTCCGGACGACACTCCCAAGCCCGCCAAGATCAATCAGATCATGCAGTTCGAAGGCCTCGACAAGAAGATCGTTGAAAGCGCTCAGGCTGGGGACATTGTTCTCGTGAACGGCATTGAAGAACTCAACATCGGCACCACCATCACCGATCCGGCTCATCCCGAAGCATTGCCGATGCTTTCCGTGGACGAACCGACGCTCACGATGAGCTTCATGGTGAACACCTCGCCTCTGGCAGGCCGTGAGGGCAAGTTCGTGACGAGCCGCCAGATTCGTGAACGCCTGGAACGTGAATTGAAGAGCAACGTGGCCATGCGTCTGCGTCCGACCGCTGACGAAACCTGCTGGGAAGTTTGCGGCCGCGGTGAATTGCACCTTACGATTCTTCTTGAAAATATGCGCCGCGAAGGCTACGAACTCGCTGTCGGTCGTCCGCGCGTGCTCTTTAAGGAAGTCGACGGCGTCAAGCTTGAACCGTACGAACTTCTGACGGTGGACGTTGAAGAAGAACACCAGGGCGCCGTGATGGAAGAACTCGGCCGCCGTAAGGGTGATCTCACCGATATGCAGCCTGACGGCAAGGGTCGCGTGCGTCTCGAGTACCGTATTCCGGCTCGCGGTCTGATCGGCTTCCAGTCGCTCTTCATGACGATGTGCCGCGGCACGGGCATCATGAGCCACGTCTACGACGAATACGGTCCGATCAAGCAGGGCGATGTGGGTGAACGCCGTTCCGGCGCCATCATCAGCCAGGACGACGGCGCTGCCGTGGCATACGCTCTCTGGAAGATCCAGGAACGCGGCCGTCTGTTTGTGAATCCGGGCGATGCTCTCTACGAAGGCATGATCATTGGTGAACACTCCCGCGAAAACGACATCGTCGTAAACCCGATCAAGGGTAAGCAGCTCACCAACATCCGTGCTTCCGGTACCGACGAAGCCATCCGTCTGGTCCCGCCTGTGCGTCTGACGCTCGAAAGCGCCGTTGAATTCATCAACGACGACGAACTCGTGGAAATCACGCCCAAGAGCATTCGCTTGCGCAAGCGCTGGCTCAAGGAATTCGAACGCCGCCGTGCCTCCCGTGCTGAACGTGACGAAACCGCTTCCTAAAGAATTTGACGCCCGAGTGCGTTGATTCCGCGAAAAAAGCAAAGCCCCGGAACTTTCGAGAGTCTCCGGGGCTTTTTGCAGACCTCAATAAGCGACTGGACGCGTCAACCGTTTTCGGCGCTCATGTCCTTTCGCACCGGTGCGCTCCCTGTGAGCATAACGGCAAAGACAGCGCCCGTTGCCCAACTCAGTTTCTCGCTGCGATCGGTCTGATCAAGTAGCCGGATTTGCCAGCCCATCCGTTCGCAAATGCGAAGCGCGATCAAAAGTCCCAGTCCGACATCCTCAGGCAAAGCCCGGCGCAGGTCTATGCCTTGGAAGATCTGTCGCATCGCTTTACGTTTGAGGGCAAATACAGCCGAGAGGTGCGCAACCTGTTGAGCAAATGGGTCAGAGGCACGATCAGAGATCGTTTTCTCTTTAAGGCGGCCAAGGCGGGCGTACAGGTGGTGTTTGTGCCGGCGGCCTATTCGTCACAGCATTGCCCGGAGTGCGGCTACACAGCCGGAGAAAACCGCCGGGGTGATCGGTTTGAATGCAAGCATTGCGGCCATAAGGCGCAGGCCGATCAAAACGGAGCGCAGAATCTGCTTCTCAGGATCAACGATCCGGAGTACAGGCGGTACATGACCAAGGAAGCCGTCAAAAAGCTGGAACGGGGCCGATACGAAGCGTGGTGCAAATCAAGGCAGGAAGAGCCGATCAAGGAAGCCTCGAACAAAAAGAGGCTCAAGAAAGCGGCGTAAGACCAAGGAAACCGACAGAGAACGAGCAACAAGCTTAACCAAAGGAGAGCGAAGAGAAATTTAAAAACCGCTGAGGCGCCCACAGGGAGCCCGGAGAAGAGGAAGAAGACAGGGGCGGCGAAGCCGGAGACGGTCTAGTCGCGAAAAGCCCGAAGGGTCGAGTCGACAGACCTCACCGAGGACGAAAGTGGAGTGCTGAAAAGAAAAAGGCGCCGTTGGAATCGAATGAACCGTTGGGCGCCTGACTGACCTCACGGAGAGATCCGTGGGAGCTCAGAGCGAATAAATGTCAAAAGGCGTGCGGTAGATTTGGCGCTTTTTGATAAACGGCTTTGCAGAGCACCAGGCACCCTAGATATGAGCGAATTCCGCACAACGGCCACCATCCAATTCTGGGTAGACTAACTTCACTCTTAACTTGAAAAGATTCCCGACAACATGACAAACAAAAAGTCATTCTGTCGGGATGTTTTTTTCTCCACCAAACAAATCCTGTCAGCCGACGCTAGATTCGGTGTCTGTAGGAAGACTTTACGGTCAACCTTGTAAAAACCCAACTTATAAATCAGTTTTTTACTGTAAAAAACCGTTGTATATCTCGATTTGTTACAGTCCCTATGCCATCAAAACCACTACAAGCACTCCATCATTCTTTGAATTCATCGCGCCCAGATACCGCTGACAACCACTAAAATGCCTCCTTTCCTCTTTCAGAAAGGAAGCAAGCCATGACCGAACTCAACGTCTGTGTGTTCTGCGGTTCCCGCACCGGCAACAATCCTGCGTACACCGACGCAGCGCACGCCGTGGCTCACGAATTGGCCAAACGAAACCTTCAGCTCGTCTTCGGTGGCGGCGGCACAGGCTTAATGGGAGAAACGGCGCGCACGGCACTCAAACTGGGCGTTCCCGTCACCGGCATCATCCCGGCCTTTCTGATTAACCAGGAAACTCCTGTTGAAGATCTGTCCGAGTTGAAAGTGGTTGCCGACATGCACGAACGCAAGGCCAAAATGGCCGAGCTCTCCGATCTGTTCGTCGTGCTGCCGGGCGGCATCGGCACAATGGAAGAAGCCTGCGAGATGATCACCGGCAACTGGATCGGTCTTTACAACAAACCCGTGGGCTTTTTAAACGTTAACGGCTTTTTCGATGCGTTCTTCGCCTTTCTCAAAAACGCCGTCAATGCGGGTTTCATGCCCAAACCCTGCTATGAGCGCGCCATCGTCGACTCAACAGCCTCAGGTCTCATCGACAAGCTTTTGGCTACTCGCCTCGCCCCCGAGCTGCCTCGCAACGCGGACTGTTTTGACCACAAGTAACGCAAAATCTGTGGGCGTAATGCAGGACAAAGCGTGCGCTGCGCCTTAAAATCCAAGCGCGTGCGTTTACCGCCCCTTTTTCGAACAACTACTGAGTTTCAATGAGCAATCTACCCACTTTGGCCAAAGGTCCCGTGCTGCTACCGGGCACCTTCGATAAGGACGCCATCGTCTTCATTGATGCCGAAGTGTCTCCTGAAACCGGCCAAATCGTTGATCTGGGTGCGTGCCGTGCCGACGGTCGTTTCTTTCATTCGAGCAATGTCGCGGCCTTCAAAGAGTTTTGCAAAGGAGCCGATTTTGTCTGCGGACACAATATCGTAGCCTTTGACATGCAGTATCTGCGCCCCGTCTTGGGCGACGGACCGCAAGCCGTCGATACGCTGCCGTTGTCTGCTCTTCTCTTTCCGCGCAAGCGTTTTCACAACCTGCTCAAAGACGAAAAGCTTCTGACCGACGAACTCAACAATCCTCTGTCGGACGCCCGCAAGGCGATGGCACTTTTTGAGGAAGAGGTCGCAGCTTTCAATGAATTGCCCGGCGTGCTGCAGCGCTTATTTTGCGCCATGCTCAAAAACCGGCCGGAGTTTGCGGGCTTTTTCCGGTGCTTAAACGTCCAAACACCGACCTTTGCGGATCCCGCAGGCGTCATCAAACGCCTGATGGCAGACAAATTGTGCATTCACGCCGATCTTGACGGCCTGGCCAAGCGGCAACCGGCAGAACTCGCCTACGCGCTTGCCTTCATTCGCGCAGCAGAACCTGCAGACGTCATTCCGCCCTGGGTCAACACCAATTACCCGGCCACGCAGTCGGTGCTCAATGCGTTGCGCTATACGCCCTGCAAAAAGGGATGCCCCTATTGCAAAGAACGCCTTGACATCAAAGCGGCTCTTTCTCGCTTTTTCGGTTTCGACTCGTTTCGAACCTACAACGGAGAACCCCTGCAGGAAATGGCCGCGCGTGCGGCCGTGGGCGGCGAATCGCTCTTGGCGGTCTTTCCCACGGGCGGCGGCAAGTCGATCACGTTTCAGTTGCCCGCCCTGATGCAAGGCGAACTCACCCGAGCGCTCACGGTCGTCATTTCGCCCCTGCAGTCGCTCATGAAGGATCAGGTGGAAAATCTCGTCTCCAAAGGCATCAGTCGCGCCGTCACCATCAACGGGCTCTTGAGTCCGATCGAACGCTCCCGAGCGCTGGAAGCCGTGATCAGCGGCGAAGCCACCCTTTTGTACATTGCCCCCGAGTCGCTTCGCTCCCGCTCGATATTGGCCGCTCTGCAGCAGCGTCGTGTGGCGCGCTTTGTGATCGATGAGGCGCACTGCTTTTCGGTCTGGGGCCACGACTTTCGCGTTGATTATCTTTTCATCGCCGACTTCATCAAAAAGCTCGAAGACTTTTACGGCGGCCAATGCAAGATTGCCGTTTCGTGCTTTACGGCCACGGCCAAGCAAAAGGTCATTCAGGACATCTGCGACTACTTTAAGCAAAGGCTCGGCCTTGAACTGCGCATCCTTGCGACTTCGGCCGAACGCAAGAACCTGAGCTATCGCGTCATTCACGTCGACAACGATGCCGAGCGCTACGCACGTCTGCGTGAGCTGATTGAAGCGGCCGAAGGCCCCGCCATCGTTTACGTGGCCACCGTGCGGGAAACCAAGGAGCTCGCCGCGGCCCTCACAGCCGACGGTCTTGAAGCCGTTGCCTTTGCCGGACGCATGGATGCGGCCGAAAAAAGCGCCAATCAGGATGCGTTCATCGCGGGCCACGTCAAGACGATCGTCGCCACCAATGCTTTCGGCATGGGAGTGGACAAAAAAGACGTCGCTTTGGTGGTGCATTACAACATCTCGTCGTCGCTTGAAAACTACGTGCAGGAGTCGGGGCGCGCAGGCCGAGACGAGTCGCTTCAGGCGCAGTGCTGCATCCTCTTTAACGAGGAAGACCTCAACACGCACTTTGCGCTGTTGCGTCAATCCAAACTGACGCTTGCCGACATCCAGCTCATCTGGAACGCCATCAAGTCGATGAAAAGCAAGCGCTTTTCAATTTCTCCGCTCGAGCTTGCGCGCAAAGCCGGTCTCGAGTACGACGAACTGCAGCTTGACACCAAGGTCAAAAACGCGATTGCCGCTTTGGAGATCGCCGGTTACGTGCGCCGCTCTATGAACGCTCCGCGCGTATACGCCACCAGCGTTGCCGTCAAAAGCACCATGGAAGCGCGAGAGCGCATCGAAGCTAGCCCCCTCTTTGCCGGTGAGTCCGAGCGCAACGAAGCCGTGCGCATCGTCGCTTCGCTCATTTCCGCTCGCAGCGGCTACAAGACCAAAGGGGAACCGGCCGAAACCCGCACCGACTGGCTGGCCGATCGCCTGGGCATCGCACTTTCTCAAGTCGTTGCCGTTATCGGCAAACTGCGCCAGGCCGGCGTATTGCACGACGACAACGACATGGCCGCCACGGTCAGCAAACGTCACCTCAAAGCGGCTTCTTCCGTTCTCGGGACATACCAGACTCTCGAATCGCTTCTCATCCGTCGTCTGTCCGACGGCGGACGCGCCGACTTCAACCTCAAGGAACTCAACAACGAAGCCTTGGCCGGAGGTTGTTCCAGCGACGTCAAGAAGATCACGACCCTCTTGATGTACATGAAAGCTGCAGGGCAGCTTGACGAAATGCGCCGCACCCGCGGTTCGCAAAACGTTTCTCTCGCAACCAAACGCACGACGCAGGAACTTGAAGCCGCCGCGCAGATGCGAGCCGACCTGTGCGCCTTTATCGTTGAGACGCTCAAATCAATGGCCGCAAGCGCTGTGAGCACCGCCTCGCCCGACTACGTCTCGCTCTCTTTTTCCGCCGTACAGCTGCTGCGCGACTACCGCCAGCAAAGCTGGCTTTCCGAGACGCCCGTCACGCTGCGCGACATTGAAAACGCGCTTTTGTTCCTGCACCGCACGGGTGTTTTGTCGCTCGAAGGCGGCTTTATGGTTTCGTACCAGGGTATGACCCTCGAGCGTGTTGAGCTCGACAACAAGCGCCGCTACCGCAAGCAGGACTACGCTCAGTTTTCGGAACACTACCGCCAGAAGGTGCAACAGGTTCACATCGTCGGTCGCTACGCCAACCTGATGCTGGCCGACTATCAGGCGGCATTGCAGTACGTGCGAGATTACTTCGAGCTCGACTACCAGGAGTTCCTCAACAAGTACTTTGCGGGGACAGCCGCCGATGAGCTCAATCTCGGCCTGACGCCCTCGCTGCGCAACCGCATCTTCGGTCAACTCTCCGAGAAGCAGCGCGTGATCATCGACGAACAAGCGCAGTTCGTCGTGGTGGCCGCAGGGCCCGGAAGCGGCAAGACGCGTGTCTTGGTGCACAAGCTTGCAAGCCTTCTCGTTCGGGAAGATGTTCGCAGCGAACAGCTCCTGATGCTCACCTTCTCGCGCGCGGCCGCCACCGAATTTAAGCGCCGACTCATCGAACTCGTGGGCAAAGCCGCTTATTTTGTCGACATCAAGACCTTTCACTCCTACGCCTTCGACATACTCGGCCGTTACGGTTCACTGCAGGAAGCCGACGGCATCGTTCTCAAAGCCGCCAAAGAGATCGCTTCGGGCAATGCCGAGCCCTCGCGCATCGGCAAAACGGTGCTCGTGATTGACGAAGCACAGGATATGGACGCCTCCGAAGCCGCGCTTGTCGATGCGCTCATTGAGCACAACGAAACGCTTCGCGTGATTGCCGTGGGCGACGACGATCAGAACATCTACGCTTTCCGCGGCGCCGACGGTCGCTTCATGCAGGATATGCTTGCCAAGCGCGATGCCGTGCGCCATGAAATGACGGAAAACTACCGCAGCACGCCCGCGGTGGTTGACTTCAGCAACGCCTTTGTGAGCAAAATCAAGGCTCGCCTCAAGACTCACGCATTGACCGCAGTGCGTAACGATACGGGTTCTGTGCGCCTCGTGAGCCACACGTCCGAGCATTTCGAGGAGGCTCTCGTCAAAGGCATCATTTCGGATCTTTCCTGCGGCAAGCTCTCGGGCAGTTGTGCGGTTCTCACCAACACCAACGAAGAAGCGTTTACGCTGTGCGCCATGCTGAAGAAAACGGGCGTTGCCGTTTCGCTTATTCAGTCGCAAAAAAGCGTCGGTGTCGCCAATCTTGCCGAGGTACGCGCTCTACTGAAATACATGACCGCACAGATGCACGGTCAAAAGCGTGCTTCCGTGCGTCTTTTTGCCGATGCCGAGCAATGGCTTAAAGCAAGCTACGGTGCCAGTATCTGGCTTGACAACGTCCTTCGCCTCATCGAATCCTTTACCGCCGTGTTGCCCGCCGAAGGTTTCTTCTACCTTGCCGACTTCGAAGAATTCCTTCGCGAATCAGTCCTTGAAGACACCTTTGAGCGCACGGCTTCGAGCATCGTTGTGTCCACCATCCACAAGGCCAAGGGACGCGAGTTCGATCACGTCTACATTCTTTACGCCTCGCGCTCCTTTGAAGACGATGACGCCAGACGCAAGCTCTATGTGGGCATGACCCGCGCGCGCTTTGACCTCACCATTCACTACCGCGGCGCGCTCTTAAACCAGACGCTGCCCGAGACCGTTCATCCGTCTGTCGATAAAACAGCGTACAACGCGCCTGACGAACTGACGCTCACGCTCACGCACGAAGACGTTTGGCTCGATTATTTCGAAGACAAGAAGCGATTGATTCTGTCGATGCGAGCGGGCTTTCCGCTCACGCCCATCGAAGAGGGCCTCACGATTCGCACGTCCACCGACGTCGTGCGTCTGGTTGTTTATTCAAAAGCTTTCCAAGCCCGTCTGGCGCAACTCAAAAAGAGCGGCTTTACGGTTCAGTCCGCCGAGATCGGCTTTATCGTTGCCTGGCGCAAAAACCCGGAAGATCCTGAGCTTGCCGTCGTTTTGCCGACCCTTCACCTCAAACGCGGCAACAGCGCCCAAACGGAATTGATTTTCTGAGGTTCGACTCTCAAATTGGTCGTCGGCCGCAGTAAACTGAATCTGGGTTCGTACTGATTTTGCTGTGCTATTTCGCATTTTCCAAGCAAATCTTTACGTCGGCTTACTTTTGTCCGGAATAAGATAATTGCCAGGAACAAAAGTCTTTTTCAGTGATCTTCGATGTCTTCCCCAGGAGACAGCTATGACAAACATCTCATTCTCTCGTCGCCGCCTCATTCAAAGCGCCACGGCCGTTTTGGCAGTCGGTGCCGTTCCGGGCATTGCGCTTGCCAACGCCGACAGTCTTCTTGCCGATATTCTGATCGGTGTCGGAGACGCCATGAAGCGCGACTACATCCGTGAACACTACGGTCGCGGTCGTTGGGACGGCCACTACTGGCACTATGAAGGCCGCCGTTACACGCCGACCCAATATCGAGATTTCTGGCTGTCTCGCTACGAGCCGCCCGCTCCGCGTCCGCAGCCGCGTCCGGCACCGGGTCCAAACCGTAATCCCCCGCCCTGCGGCAACGGTCCCTGCGGCCCCGGCAATCCTCCCGGCCGCGGTCCCGGCAACGGCGGACGAGGTCCCGGCAATCCGGGTCAAGGCCCGGGGCCCGGCAGAAATGGTCCTGGCAGAGGTCCAGGTAACGATCGCGGCCCCGGCGGCCCCGGACCTCGTTAAACCGTCAATCTGATTGAACCGTTTGAGAGAACCGACAAAATGACCATACTGACTCGACGCCGTATATTGCAAACATCCGTTGCCGCTTTGGCGCTCACGAGCGTGCCGTGTCTTGCATTGGCCCACTCGCATTCCGATCAACTGCTTGCCGACATCCTGATCGGCGTCGGAGACGCCTTGCAGCGAGAGTGGATTCGAGACAATTACGGTCACGGCCATTGGGACGGTCACTACTGGAATTACGGTGGACACCGGTACACACCGCTGGAATACCGCGACTTTTGGCTTTCGCGCTACCAACCGCCGGCTCCGCCGCCTCCGCCTCGTCCGGCCGCACCCCCGCCTCCGCCGCCACGTCGGCCTGGCCCGCCGCCGCACCATCCGGAACCCGGACCGCACCACGGCGCTCGTCCCGGCGGTTGGGGACCGGGAGGTCCCGGTCCGGGCCCAGGTCCGAGATAAGCTGCATTTCGATGATTCTTTCGAAAATGGTTAAGACAGATGTCCTTTGAGTTTCTTTCACGCCGACAACTTTTCGGATGCACCGGTGCGCTTGTCCTGACTGCCGTAGTCCCGGGACTGGCCCGCTCGGCGTCTGAACCACCGATCAACGATGTTTTGAGCGGTGTCGGCGACGCCGCCGATCGGCAGCGCCTGCGTCAGGAAGCTCGCAAAGGACAATGGGACGGGCAGTATTGGAATGAAGACGGCAAGCGGTATACCTCCGGTCAATACCGCGACCATCTACTGGGCAACACCAGGCCACAAACAAGTCGTCCGCCCCAAGCTCCGGCCCGCCGCGACTACAGTCAGCCTTACCGTCCCAGTACACCTGTGCCTCGTCCGGGCATGGTGCCCAATCCGCCGGGCGCTCCGGTGCGCTACACCCCGAACAAAGCGTTTCCGCGTCAGCCGGCAGGTCCTGGACGCGGAGCCGGAGGCTTCGGCAGAGGCGGCGGGATGCGCCGATGAGTTCCTTTTCGTCGTTTTTTTCCACAAGCACAAAACCGGCAAGGAATCTTTTGCATTCTTGCCGGTTTTGCTTCTCTGAATTTTTTAGCCGACTAATCAATAAAATTGTTCGCCCGGTCTTTCTCAGTACCATTCGTGCTTTTCGTGACGATCAAGCGCTGCAATGGCCTTCATGTCCGAATCCGACAGCTCAAAGTCGAAAATCTCCGTATCCTCTTTTATGTGAGCCGGATTGCTTGATCCGGGAATCACGGAGACATTCCGTTGCAGATTCCAACGCAGTACAACCTGAGCGGCGCTCTTACTGTGCGCTTCGGCAATTTTGGCAATGATAGGATTTCCGAGTACGGACTTCGTCCAACCGCGTCCGCCCAACGGGAACCATGCCTGCACGACAATTCCCTTGTCTTGAATAAACGGCACGACGTCCTGATCCTGATAGTAAGGATGGATTTCGTTTTGTACCAGCGCAGGCAATACTGGGGTGGGGCGCGAAATCCGGACTTGTTAAGCCGGTGAGATAGGCGTGAAGCGCTTAAGCGCTAGGCTTGACGGACTTGCTCGTTGCCAAGTCCTCTTCGTATTCAAGCGGCGTCTTCATTGCAATGGAGGAATGAGGACGGACATGATTGTAAACATGGATCCAGTGAGTCACGGCGGTGACCGCTGCTTCGTGGCCGGCAAACCTTTTCCAGCCAATGAGCACCTCGCGCTTTAGCGAGCTCCAAATCGACTCGCCGGGCGCGTTGTCCCAGCAGTTCCCCGACCGGCTCATCGACGGCCGCATGTTCAGCTGAGCCAGGCGGCCCTGAAACTTCTGAGAGCAGTACTGCGAACCTCGATCCGAGTGCACAATCGTGCCGACCACGGAAAGTCTCTCCTGCCTGCGTGTCTGCACAGCCATGTCCAGGGCCTTCAAGATGAGCTCCGTTGTCATCTTCGTATCGATCGCCCACCCCAAGATTCTCCGGCTGCCCAGATCCATGAAGGTCGCCAAGTACGAAGTTCCGTTCGGCGTCGGCAGGTATGTAATGTCCGAAACCCAAGCGCGATTGAGCTTTCCAGGGCTGAAGTCGCGGTTGAGAAGGTTGGGATACACCGTCATGTCGTGGTTGCTGTCCGTTGTCTTGTAGGGGCGCTTGCTGTGTCGATATCCGATGAAGCCGTTGGTTCTAAGCAGGCGCTGAAGGCGGGTAACGCCGACCCGGATCCCCCGCTTGCGCAGGAGTTCATGGAACTGACGGTATCCGGGCGTGTAGCCGAGCAGTCCGCGCAGGCGGCGGACGCTTGCAAGCACGGTCTCGTCGCTGAGCATTACTCGCTTGGGAACATGAAGTTTCTTTCGAGGTCGGCCATTCCGGCGGTGCAGCCATTCGTAATACCCGCTGGTGCTGACGCCAAGGATGCGGCACCGTTCAGAGAGTGGCATGCCATAGAGCTCGCGATCCGCGAGGGTCTCACGAATGAAGGCGTACCTCACTTGAGGCCGGTCGTGCTGAGGTACGCCGCGAATTTTTTTAGCAGCGCACACTCCTGACGGGAGCGCGCGAGCTCAGCTCGCAGGCGAGAAATTTCAGCCTGCTCGGGCGTGACCTCGCGGGCAGGATCATCAGTGGAGAGTTTACCGTTGCGAGCATCGCGCAGCCAGGCGTAGAGGGTGTTGCGGTCAATGCCGAGTTCGTCAGCGACATCGCAGGCTCGACGTCCCTCATTTTGCACGAGGTGGACGGCATTGAGCTTCATTTCGTTGGTGTATTTGCGGCGAGGTGCAGCCATGAGAAGGACTCCTAACAGGGGGGAAGGTATCGTGACCTATTTCGCCCTCGTTAACAAGTCCGGAAAAAGCACCCTCATCTCAAAAGTTGTCGACGAGATCAAGAATTGGATCAAGGCGAGAGCCGAATAGCTACAGCCTTGAGGCCGCTTTCAACGTCGTACAGTATGTTTGTGCACGGCTGACGGTATTTCCAGGCACCGACTGAAGAGACTTTCTTGCTGGAAGGAATGCGACGGACTTTTAGGTAAGACCGATTTTGGCTTTGTACTTACTGATTGTGCCTGCCCACCAATTTAAAATTTCGGGATCAACTTCACCGTCGCGGCTTCGTAACACAAGACGTTCCGGAGCAAGCGCAAGCGTTGAATCGATGGAAGTAACCAAGTTCTTGTACGGCGACTGACCTAAAAGTAAGAATTTGGGCAGAATCGCCCAGCCTACCCCTTTTGCAGCCAAGCCCAAAGCCCATAGGCCGCTGTCAACTTCCCAATGGTCGTTGCAAATAACACGGGGTGGAGTTGCTTCCGGTGCTCTGGCGTGCACCACGATTTGTCGGTAGCAGCGCAAATCTTCAAGGGTTGGCCGAGAAAGGGAGGCCAACGGATGGTTTTTTGCGACAACAATGGACACGGGTGAGTGCCCGAGCAATCTCTCATCGCAGTGAGAAGATGGGGAGGATGCAAAAATCAGAGCCAAATTCATGCCGGCTTTGCTGAAAAACCAGTCTGCTTCAGAACCGGTTATGTTTTCAACCTGCAGCCGTACGGATGGAAAGCGTCGGGCAAACAGCCGCAGCCAGTCAATCATGACCGGAGCTTCCAGGACAAGATCAATGCCCATGTAAAGAGCAGGGGATGGCGTATCGGTAAGCGACAGGGCTCGGGTTTCAAGACGATCCGCTTCAGCCAGAAGACGTTGCACGCCGACCAGAAGTTCAGTTCCTCTGGGTGTCAAAACAGGTTTGGGCGTCCGGTCAAAAAGCTTGTAACCAAGTTCGGCCTCCATGCCTGAAATATGCATCGACACCACCGACTGAGCCCGTCTCATTTTTCGTGCCGCTTCAGAGAATGAACCTGTTGCCGCAACGGCAACAAAGGAGCGAAGTTCATCAATTTTTAATCCCATGGGACAGTGCGCCTTTTAGTATCTATCAATTTATTGATGAATTCTAACTAGATTACTCAAAATTTTGATGAGAAAATTTCGTTATGACTAACTCTACGGAACAGGCCTATGTCTTTGAATTCCTCTCTCAAAAAGAAACCGATGAGCGCGGTTGCGACGCTTGATCTAAATTTATCTGCTCAACATTCTTTGCAAGATGCAAAGGCTGACGAGAAAATCCATGCGGGAAGCGGCAATCGAATGAATGCTGTTTCCGGAGCTGAACTTTGGGCTGCCCGCATCGGTTTTTTCGCCGGAGGTTTTACAGTGGCCTCGTGGGCTCCTTTGATTCCTTTTGTTCAGGCGCAATTGCTGTTGGAGCCCTATGTTTTGGGTTTCTTGCTGTTGGGCTTAGGAGTCGGTTCTTTTGTCGGCATGCCCTTGGCTGGTCGGTTGACGCAGCGTATCGGAGCTCGAAATGCGATATTGCTTTCCGGATTGGCGTCCTGCCTTTTGCTGGTGGTGCTTTCGCTTGTGCCAGGGTTCTACATTGAGTGCGCCGCACTTTTGGCTTACGGCGTGACACTGGGTTGTCTGGAAGTGAGCGTCAATATTTACGGTACGCATTTGGAAAATCGCAACCAAGCTCGGCTAATGAGCGGCTTGCATGCCGCTTATTCCATCGGAGAAGTTGTTTCGGCGGTAGCGCTTACTTCGTTGTTTGTGCTGGGGCTTGCTCCGGGGCAGGCCGTAGGAACGCTGATGGCCTTGCTGGCTTTAACGATGATTGTTTTGCTGCGGCGTATAGAAAACCATCCAATTGAGGTGCCCAGAAAAACAAAAGAAAAGCGCAGCAACGGATTGGCGTTTAACGGATCCGTAGCCATTCTTGCGCTGGTTTGTGCAGTCATCTTTCTGACCGAAGGCAGCATGCTCGACTGGAGTGCTATCTATTTGCGAGACTACGCCGGGGTACCTCAGGAAGTCAGCGCTGTCGGGTACACACTTTTTGTCATTGCAATGGCCATTTCACGTCTGATCGGCGACAAATTGGCAATGAAGTTCGGCGCTGTGACGATGCTTTCAATTGGCATCGGCCTGATGTTTACGACGCTTCTGGCGCTAGTGTTCTTCCCTTATCCGGCAAGCGCCATGGTCTCCTTGTTTATCATGGGGCTCGGAATTGCCAACATTGCTCCGATTGTCATCTCGGCTGCGTCGCGATCGGCAGTAATGGATAGCGTTAAAGCCATTACGGCTGTAACGACTGTCGGTTACGGCGGCCTGTTGGCCGGTCCTGCCCTGATCGGAGCGATATCTTCGGCGGTGTCGCTGCAAGGCGCTTTTCTTATGGTGTGTGCGCTTCTGGCTGTCAGTCTGATACTTGTCCAAAAAAATAAATCCGTATTTAGGTAACGCAGAAGGTAAGACGTATTGCAGGATGCGTCTTACTTATGGCAGGTTATTTGAAGAAGGTAACGGGTTTGTCGCCGCTTTTACGAATGGCTTCAAGACCTTCCGGGCTGATTTGACCGAGATCGGCCAAGTCGGAACTCCATGGGAAGTCCACGAGGAATATCGCAATATTGCCCCAAGGCTTGTAGACGGTCATCGTTCCGCGCGTGATCTTAAAGTGACGGGCGGCGCGTTCGAGTTCCAGAGCAGGCTTGGGATATGCAATACGTTCGTTGCGACCGAAGTTCTCAAATGTGAGCGTCATCGGCAGTCGGGCGAGGAAAGTGCGAGCGTCGGCGTTATCGGCCATTTCGATGGGATAGCTCTTGCCGTCAACAGAAACTTGGATGGTTTCGGACATAGCGGTTCCTGAAGAGAGTAGACCCAAGCAGACAAGGAGCGAGGCAAGTGGTCGATGGGCACGCATGGTGTTGTTCCTTTCCGATTGGTGTTTAGTGGACTTGCAAACATGCTATCGCGCTGCAAATGACCGGTCGAGACGGGCGGTATCAAAGGTTTGCCTGAAAAGTGCAAGCATGAAAAAGGCGCCTCTGAAAAGAAGCGCCTTGATTTCATGGCGATGGCTGTTCAGGTTATTTCGTACCGGTCGAGCCGAAACCGCCTTCTCCGCGCGAACTTGCTTCAAAATCAGTCACAAGTTCAAACTCGGGTTGCACGACAGGCAGCACCACCAACTGTGCCAGACGCTCGAAAGGTTCCAGAACAAAAGGCTCTTTGCCACGGTTCCAGGTGCTGATCATCAGTTCGCCCTGATAGTCGGAATCAATCAGACCCACCAGATTTCCGAGGACAATGCCCTTTTTATGGCCCATTCCGCTGCGGGGAATAATGACGGCGGCGTAATTGGGATCACCGATATGGATCGCCAGGCCGGTCTTTACGAGGACCGTTTCACCGGGATTGATCGTGAGCGGCTCATCGAGAAGGGCGCGAAGATCGAGGCCGGCGGAGCCCGGCGTTGCATAGCGCGGAAGGTGCTCGCGGATGCGTTCGTCAAGGACCTTGAGTGCAAGTTTCATTTTTTCTTACTGGTTGTTGGGTTGTTCAGCTTTTTCAAGCCGTTTGAGCCGCTCAAGCTTCTGATGCTGTGAGAGCGCGCAAACAAGACCGCCGAATGTTACGAACATTCCGACAGGAATCAAATTTTGAAGGCTCGGCTCGGACATGCCTGCAATGATGAACAACACGCCGAAAAGCGCGATCACGCTGCCCGCAAGGCGCAACAGCGCAGGCATGGCGTTCTTGTTCTTGGCGATGAAACCGGGTGACGAGGAAGCCTGATCGGATTCGTTAGCGCGCCGCACGGTAACCATGCCCGGCATGTCGCTGTTGACGGAGACGGTTAGGCCGCTTACCTTGGCGTTGCCTTTTTCGATTTCCTTCAAAAACGCGATGTAGTCGCCGTTGTGAGGTTCAAGCGTTTTTTCGTTGAGTTTGAAGGCCATATCTACACCTCCTTTGCGAGGTCTTCGGCGATGCATTCGATGATGGTCTGCGCAAGCTTGTCTTTGCTCACGTGACCCGTGGCGACTTCCTTGTCGGCCGTCACGATCATCGCTTCGTTCATGTCGCAGCCAATGGCGCTACGAGCGTTGTTTGCCACGATCATGCGAGCGTGCTTGCGGATGCGCTTACCGCGAGCGTTTTCAAGCACGTTTTCGGTTTCGGCGGCAAAGCCGACGCAGTAAAGCGAGGGAAATTCTCGTGCCGCCTGCGCGAGGATGTCCGGATTTTCCACGAGCTCTAACGTGGGCGGTTCATCGGACTTCTTGATTTTTTCATCGGCGACAGTCTGAGCACGCCAGTCGGCAACGGCAGCGACGCTCACAAAGACATCGGCGCCGGTTGCCTCACGGCGCACGGCCTCGTTCATTTCCTCAGCCGAAACGACCGGCACGACTTTGACGCCGTAAGGGGCTTTGATAGAAGTGGGGCCGGAAATAAGCGTCACATCGGCTCCGGCTTCAAAAGCGGCCTGCGCAACGGCGTAACCCTGCTTGCCTGAGCTGCGGTTGGTGATGCCGCGCACGGGGTCCAGCGCTTCATAGGTGGGACCTGCCGTGACAACGATGCGCTTACCCTGCAGGATCTTCGGAGAAAGCAGGCGCGCGGCGTGTGCGGCGATTTCTTCAGGCTCGATCATGCGGCCTGCGCCTGAAACGCCGCAGGCAAGTTCCCCGCACGCGGGGCCAAGTACGGCAAAGCCGTCGACTTTCAACTGATTGATGTTGCGCTGCGTGCTTGCTTTGGCCCACATATTGCTGTTCATTGCAGGGCATACGGCGACCGGGCAGCAGCTTGCGAGAATAACGGAACTCACCAGGTCGTCGGCAATGCCGTTGGCCGCTTTGGCAAGAATATTGGCGGTGGCCGGAGCAACGATCAGAAGGTCGCAGTTGCGCGTGAGTGCCAGGTGTTGCATCGTGCCGTCAAAGGCCTCGGTTTGTACCGGATGTCCTGAGAGCGCGGCAAACGTAAGCGGACCGACAAACTCTGTTGCGGCTTGCGTCATGCAGACGCGAACCGTTGCCCCCGATTTAACCAAAAGCCTTACGAGCTCACAGGTTTTGTAGGCGGCGATGCCGCCCGTAACGGCCACCGTAATGTTTTTGGCAGCCAGGCGAGAGTAAAGCTTTGCAGTCATGATGAAGCAGTTCTAGATTGAAGTCGAATATCAGAAGACAGTGTAGACGTCTTGCCGGAGGATTGGATTAAGAGAGCTTACGGATCTTTTCGAGTACCGCTTCCACGTGACCCGGAACCTTGACGCCGCGCCACTCAAACGCGAGCCTACCCTGCGGATCAATGAGGAAGGTGGAGCGAACGATGCCGCGGCAGGGTTTGCCGTACATCACCTTGGGCTTGATGACATCAAAGGCTGTGCAGAGCTCTTCGGACTTGTCGCTCACGAGTTCAATACCAAGTTCCTGGCGGGTGCAAAAGCCTTCGTGGGTCTTCACCGAATCGCGGGAGACGCCGATTACCTTGGCGTTCAAAGCCTCGAACTGAGGCACGGCAGCCGTAAAGTCGCGCGCCTCCATCGTACAGGCCGACGTGTTGTCCTTCGGGTAGAAATAAAGCACCACCCAGCGGCCGCGATGAGCTTCCAAATCAAAGTCGCCTGCCGTGGAGGGGCCTTTGACGTTGACGACGGTTTCTCCGATCTGAAACATTGTCAATTCTCCAAAAGTCAAAATGTTTGAGTGCGGTGAGTTTAGCAACTTGCACAGCCGCGATTGTTCTCAAATATTGCCGAGTGCAGATGCTTGACGTCTTGCGAAGTGCTATCTTTAGGAACCTCGAAAACTACAGAAGCCAAAAGGAAGTCTTCGACATGCGTTTCCAGCCCAACTTTCGCCGCATTGCGGCGATTCACGACCTGTCCGGAATTGGCCGGACGTCTCTGATGGCCGTCATTCCGATTCTCTCCACCATGGGCTTTAACGTGTGTCCGCTGCCAACCGCAATTCTTTCCAATCACTCTCAGTACCCGGACTTCTCTTTTTTGGATCTCACCGAAGAGATGCCCAAAATCATTGATCAGTGGGAAAAACTCGGCGTCAATTTCGACGCGATCTATACGGGGTATATGGGCTCGCCGCGTCAGATCGAGATCGTCTGCGGTTTTATTGAGCGATTTCGACGGGACGAGACGCTCGTGGTGGTGGACCCTGTCCTCGGTGACAACGGGCACCTTTACAGTAAGATGACGCAGGAGATGGTCGAGCAGATGCGTCGTCTGGCACGCCGAGCCGACGTGCTTACGCCGAATCTCACTGAAGCGTTTGCGCTCTTGGCTCGGCCATACAAGACGGACTGCACGACCGAGGAACTCAAAGACTTGATTGCCGAACTTTCCGAAATGGGACCCGATACGGTGATCATCACAGGGGTTCCGGTGCCGGGGCAGTCGGGACTGACTTCCGTCATCGCACGCAGCAAATCCGATCTGCGCACCTGGAAGGTCACCTGTCCGTACCTGCCCGCACATTATCCCGGTACGGGCGACAGCTTCACGAGTGTGATTACGGGCAGTCTCCTGCAAGGCGACAGTCTTCCGATCGCGCTAGATCGGGCTGCTCAGTTCATTTTGCAGGGCATCCGCTCCACGTTCGGGTACAAGATGGATAACCGTGACGGTATTCTCCTTGAGCGGGTGCTTCCGAATCTCAACACGCCGATTCAGGCGGCAACCTACGAATTGATCTAACCAAGACACTGTTCACAGCAAAAAAACGCGTCGTGCACAAACAGACGCGTTTTTTTGCCGTAAGGAGTATCAGCACAAAAGAATTTACTTTTCGCGGCGGAATTCGTCGAACACGAGAAGTGCCGCGCCTATGCAGATGCAGATGTCTGCGACATTGAAAGCCGGCCAATGGTAGCCGAATGCGTGAAAGTCCAGAAAGTCTGTAACGAAACCGTAAACGAGTCGATCCCAAAGGTTGCCCAGGGCGCCTGAAATAACTAGAGCCATTGAGCAGGCAAAGAGATTGCGCTTGGCATGGTGCCACAGAAAGAACAGACACGCCGCGGTCACGAGCAGAGCAATGCCTGCGAAGGCGAAAATCTGCCAGCCGCCGGCGTCACCTAAAAACGAAAAGGCTGCGCCTGTATTGCGAACGTGACAGAGGTTGAAAAAAGGCGTGACGTGAACGAAAGAGCCGTAGGCGAGCGTATTGATCACCGCCGCCTTCGTGATTCTGTCGAGAACGAGAAGGACGAAGGCGACGATCAGCCAGAGGACAAAACGCCCCGGAGCGGAACTCCGGGGTGTGGATCGTTTGATCTCGGTCACGACGCTTTAAGCCTTGCTGCGGACTTCGCCGTCACCGAACAAGTTGGTAAGACAGCGTTCGCACAGTTCAGGATGCTCGGCATTCTTGCCGACGCTCGGAACGTAGTGCCAGCAGCGGCAACATTTTTTCTGCTCTGTGGCGGTCACCGTGATTTCGAGGTTGCCTTCGTTCTTTACGAGTTCGGCACGAGAGGTCATCATCACAAACTTGAGCTCGTTGCCCAGGCCGGATAGAACTTCATAGGTCTCGCCGCTGGCCGCAATCGTGCATTCAGCCTGCAGGCTCGAGCCCACGAGGCTTTGCATACGCAGTTCTTCGATCTTCTTGAGCACTTCGGCGCGGATGTTTCGAATTGTCGACCATTTGGCAAGCAAGACTTCGGAACCCTCAACAGCGGGAACTGTGTGATAGAGCTCGGTAAAGATCGTACCTTCCTTGTTGGGACTGAAAATCGCAAAGGCTTCTTCAGCGGTAAAGGAAAGAATCGGAGCCATCAGACGCAGATAGGCGGCAGTGATGTGCCACAAAGCGGTCTGAGCGCTGCGGCGCGGCAGG
>UPZS01000023.1 GCA_900538905.1 uncultured Sutterella sp. | reverse complement strand
TTTTGCGGCTCTTGCCCACGGCATACGCCTGAAACCATTCACCGATCTGATAAAAGAGCATCACGGCAACGGCTTCCGTGTACTCGCCGGTATCGTCGTAAAGTGCTATGGCAATGGCGCCCAAGGTAGCAACGGTCATTAGAAAATTTTCATCGAAAACACGGCCGTTTCGTATGCCTTTTGCTGCCTTGAGCAGGATGTCATAGCCGACAAGAAGATAGGGGATAAGGTAAAGCGCCAATCTCAAAGGTCCCGTGACCGGTGCAAACGCGAGACCTACGAGAAGCGTTGCTGCAAGGATGATGCGTATAAGCATCTTTTTTTGCTTTGTCTTCATTTGTTGCAGAGTCCGTCGGTGATGTCTTGAGCTTAAGTTGATATAAAAATTAAGCAAAGTTTGAATTAAAGAGAGAAAAAACGCCGTCGAGCAGTGCTCTGGCGGCGTTTTCGACATCAGAGAAAAATTTCGCAGTCGGGTTCTACTTTTTTGCAAGCTTTAAGCACTTCAATCATGACATTGTCGGGATAAAACCCATCACGGAATTCCACGACCATTTTTTGGGCCATGAAGTTCACCGTTACCGATTGCACACCGCTGATTTTTGCTGCCGCTTCTTCCATTTCGCGGGCGCAGTTAGCGCAATCAACTTCGATCTTGTAGGTCTTTGTCATTTTGGTTACTCCTATCGGTTAAAAAATTAAGCAACTGCTTAATCGACCGATTGCACTATAATCCGGTTGGTGTTGGATGTCAAGATTAAGCAAGAATTTAATTGTCTGATATGTCTGTCACAACAAATCTTCCGCATCGGCATAAAGAGGGAAATTTTTTTGCACTTGGGCAATTGCCCGAATCTTCAAGCTTTGAACCTGTGGCCCAGGTTTTCAAACATCTAAGCGATGCGGCCCGCTGTCGGATTTTTTTGTTGTTGTGCCATTCCGAAGAGTGCGTGCTCAACATTGCTGCTATCATGGAGATGAGTAGCCCCGCCGTAGCACACCATTTGAGGCTTTTGAAGGTTGCCGGACTTGTAACTTCTCGTCGAGTGGGGAAAGAAGTCTTCTATCGAGCCGCCGATACGGAGCTTGTCCGAGCCATGCATCGGATGATTGAAGAAGTGATGCATTTGTCGTGCGTGCAACCATCTTCCTGAGTAAGTCTGCGTATAACGGCAGAAGTCAATAAGCTGGCTCGCTTTTAAAGAGAGAATCCCGAAAACTGGTAGCCGATCCGGTTAGGCTCATCCTCAAAATACGCAAGAAATTCCTGACTGCTCTGCGTCTCTTTCTGCTTTGACAGCTTGGCACCGACACCTTTGGGTCAACCGCGTTGGCCACCCGCCATAGCTTGTTCTTAGGTTCTTACTGTTGCATTACAGTTTTGCGCCGAGAAAGCCCCGGATTTCAATCCGGGGATGAGAGGCGCGTCCCTGTATGATTGAGGTTATGAAAACCTACAAGTTCAAGCTCTACAGTGCGAAACGCAACAAGAAGCTGCATCGACAGATCAATGTGGCGGCTTTGGCGTGGAATCACTGTGTGGCACTGACTCGCAGGTACTACAAAAGGTTTGGGAAGTCGCTGCCGAAGTTCAAACTTCAAAAACATCTAACCAAACTGAAGACTCGCACGCCGTATGCGTACCTCACAGAAATAGGCTCGCAGGCGTTGCAGGAAGTCACCGACCGGCTCTACAAGAGCTACGAGCGATTTTTTGAAGCTAGAAAGAACGGAGAAAAATACGGTCTTCCGGGATTTAGAAAAGTACGCAAGTACAAATCCTTCACCCTCAAGCAGGCGGGCTACAAATTGCTGTCTGGCAATGAGGTGGTGATTTGCGGTCAGAAGTACAAGTATTTCAAGTCCAGAGAGATTGAAGGCAAGATAAAGACTCTCACGGTCAAGCGCGACTCGGTAAACGATCTATGGCTCTGTTTTTCGGTTGAGGCGGAGGTACCAAATGTTGTCAATTCACGGCCGGGTCATCCGGTTGGCTTTGACTTCGGTTTGGAAACATACCTCACCGGCTCCGACGGACAGCGCATTGAAAGTCCCGAGTTTTTCAAGCAAAACCTCAAGGAAGTCAAACGCCTCAATCGCATACTCTCGCGCAAGCAGCAGGGATCGAACAACCGAGACCGTGCAAAGCGTGATGTGGCGCGTCTGTACAGACGCATCACCAATCAGCGCAGTGCCTGGCAATGGAAGATCGCCCGGGAGCTTGTTGAGCGTCATGCATTCATCGGACTTGAAACACTCAATATCAAGGCAATGCAGCTACTGTGGGGACGAAAGATCGGAGACTACGGTTTTTCCGATTTCGTATCCATCTTGCAGTACGCTGCTTCCAAGGTAGGCACACAGATTGTGCATGTCGACAAATGGTATCCGTCAAGTCAGCTTTGCTCGGCTTGCGGGTACCGATTTAACGGCACGAAAGATCTGAGTGTGCGTCGTTGGATATGTCCGCACTGCGGAGCAGAACATAACCGCGATGTCAATGCTGCGTGCAACATCCTGACGGAAGCACTGTGCATTGCAGGTAAACAACAACGGGCGGGACGATCGTCCGTCAAGGTGAGTCAGTGTTAGACCGGCAACTGCCGGCATCTGGCGTTTGAACCAAGAATCCTTTGTCTTCAGACAAGGGAGTACGTCAAGGAACCATCTTTTGAGATGTGGTTGCTCAACAGCTTCAGCTTGTTGTGTCTTCATCTAGAAAATCTCGGCCACGAAATCAAAGTCATCAGCGGCTGGACTGTTTCAATATGGATCAACACCCATTTGTCAGGACAGAAGACCGACCTCAATGATGCGATCGCGTTGTCCAGGCTAGCAGTTTCTGATGCCGAACTGACGCCCATTCGACACAAAAGCATCAAGGAGATTCACATTCAGACCGTACAAGCAGTGTGTCAACAACTCATGTCTCAGCGATCAAAGAGCATTGTCAGTTTCAAAGCTTTAGCTCAACAATGGGGGATACCCTGCGCAGCCGGGCACAGAAATTTGAAAAAACTTCGTGAAAGCATCGAAGACAAAGTGGGTTTGATTACCAGACCGGTTGCCAACGACATGTTGTTTTTGCTGGACGCGGTCAAATCCTTTGATCAACAAATCGGACAATTGAATAAAACTCTGAAAGAGTTGGTGATGTCTGACGAGCGTGGGTGTTTGCTTCCAGGGCTAAGAAAAAGATTAGCGCTTGACTGTTTCTTGAGCAGAAGTTGTTTTCAGAAAGTTTTTTCACTGATGAGAATCGCTCGGTTGATGGGCGCACCATAAAAACGAACCCCCTGACTATTGAAGGAACAGGGGGCGAATCGCGAAGATCTATTGATGTCCCTGGTGACAAATTTTGCAAGGAACGTCACCGGACTTGAGTGCGGCATGTTGGGGATTAGACCTGATTAATGCGTCCTTGCCGCCGTGGCAGGCAACGCATTTATTAGAGTCGGCCAAAGGCATTTGAGTGTGGCAGGCTTCGCAAGGTAGCCCTTTGGCCTGATGGCTTGGACCAACTGGAGCCGCGAAAACGCCGGATGCGAGCACAAGCGCCGTGCCGGCCAAAAGAATGTGTTTTTTCATGATTTTCTGGTCATATCAGGTGCCGACGGATCGCTACGGCGCGTGCCCCAGCGATCTGCAACACTGTTCACATTAGGCGTTCTTCGGAATCACGATCATCTTGCGGTTGATGTCGGTAACGCGCTGAGCCCCGGTAAGCGTCATGGCAACAGCCAGTTCGCTTTGCAGACGGTTGGCAAAGAGCTTGACACCATCAGCCAGACCGCCGTGAGCGGCACGCACGAAGTGGCGGCCGGCGAGCGTGCACTGAGCACCCAAGGCAAGATATTTTTCAACATCGGTTCCGCGGGCAACCGTACCGTCAACCATGATGTAGCAGCGTCCTTTGACCACGTCGGCGATCTGCGGGAGAACGGCTGCCGTCCCCGGGGTGTCGGCAAGCGTACGACCGCCGTGGTTGGAGACCACGATGCCGGCGGCGCCCGCCTGGATGCAGAGCTCAGCTTCATCAGGAGTCATGATGCCCTTGAAAAGAAGCGGCAGGCGGCTTGCCTTCACAAGTTCCTTGAGCTGTTCGAGCGTCTTGGGTTCTACGGTCTGCCCCTTTGTGGCGCGTGCGGCGCGGCCTGCACTGTCCAAGTCGATCGTCAGAGCGACAACACCGGCTTTTTCAGCAAGACGCATGCGTTCGATGATGTCTTTGTTCAGGCGCGGCTTAAGACCGACAATAGCCTTGTAGCCCAGACGCTTGAGCGTATCGAGACGCTTTTCAAAGACGGGCAGGGGATCGCCGATGCCGTCGGCGACAGCACCGAGCGTACCGGCCTTCGAGCAGCCTTCGCAAATGGCGGTCACGAATTCTTCTTCCGTGAGCTTGCCTCCCATGTTGTAGGTCGTGCCGCCGGTCGGTGCTGCTACAACCGGCATCGAGATCTTTGTACCGAAGAAGTCAATGCTCGTGTCAGGCACATGTACGCCGTGGACGACACGGCTGTTGAGCTGAACGGCAGCAAGTGAATCGTAGTTGGCTTGGAATCCGCGGTTGGCACCCATGCCGCCGAAGCCCGGTACCTGACCGATGCAGGGACCGCGACCGTTGCATTCAGGGCAGACGTAGCAGCGAGGCATCATCATTTCGCGGGCGCGGTTTCGAACTTCTTCGTAAGTCATTTTGCCGGTGAGCGGACGGATTTTCTTTTCCGTCTCGGCGGCCTGCGCCACGGAGGTCAGAACTGGAGCTGCACTCGTCAGCCCCGCAGCAAGCGTTGTCTTAAAAAGGTTGCGGCGTGTAAATTGGATTTTGGATTCCATTTTTGTTCTCCTGATTGGTTGCTCGACGTGTTATCCGTCGTTTGCAATAGGAATCTTAGTCATAACTAACTAGATGTAAATAGAAATAAAATTCATATATTGGATGAGAAAAGTCGCTCGATTCGGAATAAGATGACAACATCGAGTCATGCTGTAACGCCAACAGGAAAACACAGATGTCGCAAATCAAGATCACCTACGCAATGTCTGACGCCGATGCTGACGACAAGAAACTGCACAACCGTCTGATTGATCTGTTGGAAGCGGTTGATCGGCACGGATCACTGGCAGCAGCGGTGGAGGCTGAATTCGACTCCTCGTATCGTCACGTTTGGAATGAACTCAAGAGTTGGGAAGAAAAAATAGGGCAGCCGCTTTTGGAGCGCGGTCGTGGTAAGCCCGGGCAACTCACGCCGTTTGCCAAGAAATTGCTCACGTCGGTCAAAGCGATTCATGCTCGCTACAAGCCGCACCTCGATTCGTTGCGAACCGATCTGCTGCAGGCGTTTGCCAAAGCTCTCGACGATGCTCGGCCTGTTCTGACGTTCGCTGGTTGTCCTGATATTGCCGTGATGCATCTTCGCAAGGCGGCCCTTAAAAGCACGTTCTTTCTGGACGTGAATTTCAACTCAAGCTCCAGAGGCTTGGAAGACCTGCACGAGAATCGTACCCAGCTCACCGGGTTCAACTTCCCGATCGGCGCCGGATCGGAAAGTTCTGCCGCGCAAGCCTTCCGTCATTTCCTTGAACCGGGAAAAATGAAGCTAATTCGGTTTTGTACCCGCATTCAAGGAATTGCCGTGGCCAAAGGCAATCCGATGGGTATTCACTCTCTGTTGGACGTGGGTTTGAAAAAAGCACGCTACGCACAAAGAGCCAAAGGATCCGGCACACGCGTGCTTTTTGACGATCTGCTTCGTACAAGCGGCATGACAGACGGTGATATAACGACCTGCGCTCGCACGGCGAATTCACATACGGACGTTGCTGCGATGATTTCGCAATCGCAGGCTGATGCGGGCATTTGTCTGGCCAATATTGCCGCCGATGCAGGACTGGATTTCATCCCGATTTCCCGCGAGATTTACTTCATGGCTTGTCAGAAGGAGCTTTTGCAGACAAATGCTGGACAAGATTTTTTGTCCTTGCTTGGGTCGACCGATTGGAAGGAAGACGCTGAGAAGCTCTCAGGGTATGACTTTTCGGATTGTGGCAAAGTGATGGAAATTCAGTCTGCGATTCCATGGTTCTAATTGTCCCTAACCACAAAAGGTCGCCTATTTATGTACGACCACTGGTGAGCGTAACTCCCGAAAACTAGTCCAGTAATCGTTTGACATTCATCGAATTGAAATGGTGGCTGATAAAGCCCAAAGAATCACCCCTCGTTTTTTGCCTTCGCGAATGATCTTGACGGTATTTTGTACATCGTTGTTGGCGATGATGGTGAGGTTGTTAGATGTAACTACGATCAGGTTGAGCGAAATGTGAGAAGCTTCGCTCGAGACGGTGTTGAACCAGCCATCTCTCAACTGGTACAAGTTAGACGGCAAGTTTGGGACGGTAAAGTCGTGGCTTCTGTTCTGGTTGCATCCGGCAGCAAGCGTCCTTATGCTTTCCGCGGGAAAGTGTTGACGGAAGGCGGCGTTTTTATTCGAGTTGGCGGGCAGTCAACTGCCGCTAGGCTCGGTGAAGTTATAAGAAGCGTCCAACGCGGTATCTTGCAGTTGCGAAGGATTGATGCAGATGCCTCGTTGTCACTCAATATCTCTTGATATGAGCAGTGTGTAGATTTGATGTTTCAAACCAAGTCAACCCATCATCCTGTCCATCATCCGAGTGCCGGCTTGACACGAATCATCACAAACGTTCAAGAACGATATTTTATGGTACAGAATTGTTTTCAAAGGGAAAAATAACAAAAAAACCGAACGGGTGCGAACCGCTCGGTTTTGTAGGTTGGCGCCTCTGCCGGGACTCGAACCCAGATCTAACCCTTAGGAGGGGCTTGTTCTATCCAGTTGAACTACAGAGACGCACAGTGTTCAAACTTTCCGTTTTTGCCTCGGAATGTCTGTCAGGCCCGCAATTGTAGCAAACCGACAATTTTGTTCGAGCAAATTTTGATAGCATGAGCAAGGATGTATAAACAACGGCTGATGACTGACTTCCTATGTTTAGTTTCCGTGACAGCGTCGATCTTTGGCTACGAATCGGTTTCGGCGCTCTGATTCTTCTTGGTTGCTACTTTGTGATGCAACCTTTTCTCACGGCCATTTTGTTGGCGGGCATTCTGGCTGTCGTCAGCTGGCCGTTGTACGAGCGGGCGCTCACGAGCTTCGGCAATCGTTCGACGATAGCGGCGACATTCATGGTGTGCGTCGTGATCGTCACGGTGCTCATTCCGTTGTCGATCATTACGGGCGTTCTCGCGCATCAGATTCCGCAGCTGATTCATTGGGTACGCGACTGGGTGGCCGGCGGTATGAAATTGCCCGATTGGCTAATTGCCATTCCCTACGTCGGAGAAAGCATCAACGAAGCCTTTCACTTAGGTTTTGATCCCGCCGCCCTCGGGGACTTCATTCAAAAGGCTATCGACCCCGTTACCAAGTGGGTGCTGAGTGCGTCAGTCGGCATCGGCAACGGCTTGTTCCAGATGGCGCTCGTTGCCTTTATTGCATTCTTCTTCTATCGCGACGGCAATTCGCTCGCGCGCCGCGGTCGTCTGTTCCTAAAGCGAGTCTCGGGCGATCTTGCTGATGAATACACCGGCATTTTGGTCAACACGACGCGCTCGGTGGTTTTCGGCGTACTCGGTACCGCCGTGGGGCAGGGTGTGGTGGCGGCCATCGGCTTTATCATCGCTGATGTTCCGGGTGTTGTGATGCTCAGTTTCGCCGTTTGTGTGCTCTCCGTCGTGCCCGTTGGTCCGCCTCTGGTGTGGGGTTCGGTTGCCATCTGGCTCGCTGCGACCGATCAGATCGGCTGGGCGGTGTTCCTGGTTTTGTGGGGAACGCTTGCGGTGAGTTCGGTGGATAACTTCATCAAACCTATTTTGATCAGCCGCGGTACGGCATTGCCTTTGGCTCTGGTTTTCCTTGGCGTCTTGGGCGGCATCATGAGCTTCGGCATGCTCGGCGTCGTATTGGGGCCCATCTTCCTGTCGGCGGCCATCGCTATGCTGAAGACTTGGCTCAAGCATCCCGTCAAGCGTCTGGTCCCCGTTGCGGTTGTTCCCGGTTCGGAAGTGAAGGCTGCCGCGGAGCCTGAAGAGCAAGTGCAGGTCGAGGAAGACGATTCTTCCGAAGACGATAGAAAGCCTGCCTCGGCCGTGCAGGATACGCCGGACGAAAATCGCCGCTAAAATCCGTCTCGAGTTTTACAGTTTGCGCCCGTCACTATCGACGGGCGCTCCTTTTCCGATTGTGGTCAAAGTAAGCGCCCACAGGGCCTGATTCCGAGAAATGGCAGTTCGCAAGCGTCCGTCTGATTATCAAGAAAATTCCATTCGCGTCTTAAAGGGGCTGGAGCCCGTCAAAAGCCGTCCGGGCATGTACACCCTGACGGACAATCCGCTTCACATTATTCAGGAAGTGCTTGACAACGCGAGCGACGAAGTGCTCGGCGGGTTCGGCGACACGATCACGCTGACGATGTGTGCCGACGGCAGCGTTGCCGTTGAAGACAACGGCCGCGGCATTCCGGTGGGTATTCACCCCACGGAAGGCATCCCGACGGTGGAACTGGTGTTTACGCAACTGCACGCAGGCGGTAAGTTCGACAAGGCCTCAGGCGGCGCCTATAGCTTTTCGGGCGGTCTGCATGGCGTCGGTGTCTCGGTGACCAACGCCCTGAGTCAACATTTGAACGTCACGGTTTGGCGCGACGGCAAGCAGTACGACATCGGCTTTGCTGACGGTTTCGTATCGGAACCTCTTACCGAACAACCTTCCACTCGCGGCAAAAAGTACACGGGTACGCGCGTTCAATGTCTGCCGGATCCCAAGTATTTTGATTCGCCGACGATTCCGGAGCAACAGCTCATCGGCCTGTTGCAGAGTAAGGCCGTTTTGCTTCCGCGTTGTACGGTTCGCTATATCAACGAAAAGACGGGGCAGGAACTGTCCTGGCGCTACGACGGAGGTTTGCGAGAATATCTGTTGGCCGAATTCACCGAGCCGCTTCTTTTTGATCCTTTCGAAGCGCAGGGGTGGGCTGAAGAAAACGATGAGACGTTTGCCGTGGACGAGGGTGCCCACTGGGTTGTGTGCTGGAGCGAAACCGGCACACCCGTGCGCGAGAGCTACGTAAATCTGATTCCGACTCCCGCCGGCGGCACGCACGAAGCTGGCCTTCGTGAGGGTTTGTTTCTGGCGCTCAAGTCCTTTATGGACGCGCACGGCTTGATGGCCAAGGGCGTGAAGCTTTTGACCGACGACGTCGCAAGCCGCGCCAGTTTCGTGCTGTCGGCCAAGGTGCTCGATCCCCAGTTTCAGGGCCAGACCAAGGAAAAGCTCACAAGTCGCGATGCCATGCGATTGGTGAGCAATTTCGTTAGGCCGCAGTTCGAGTACTGGCTCAACGATCATATTGAAGAGGGAAAGAAACTTGCCGAGCTGGTGATTCGTCAGGCGCAGGCGCGTCAGCGCCGCGCTCAGAAGGTCGAAAAGAAGAAGTCTTCGAGCGTGGCAGTGTTGCCGGGCAAACTCACCGATTGCGAATCGACCGACATCAGCCGCAACGAAATTTTCCTCGTGGAAGGTGACTCGGCAGGCGGCACGGCCAAGCAGGGACGCGACAAGGAGCATCAGGCGATCCTTCCGTTGCGCGGCAAGGTACTCAATACCTGGGAAGTCGACAGCGATCGTATCTTTGCCAGCCAGGTGATTCACGACATCGCGGTGGCCGTGGGCGTCGATCCGCACAAGCTCGACGACGACACGGATCTCTCGGGGCTTCGTTACGGCAAGGTCTGCATTCTGGCCGACGCCGACGTAGACGGCAGCCACATTCAGGTTCTTCTTTTGACGCTCTTTTATCGTCACTTCCCTAAACTGATTTCGGAAGGGCACGTCTTTATCGCTCATCCGCCGCTTTTCCGCGTTGACGTTCCGAAACAGGGGAAAAAACCGGAAAAGAAAATTTACTGTGCCGATGATCGCGAACTCAAGCGCACCTTGAGTAAACTCGAGAAAGAAGGGCTGCCGCTTGAAAAGCTCAGTATCTCCCGATTCAAAGGTCTGGGCGAAATGAGCGAAAAGCAGCTTGCCGAAGCCGCGTTTCATCCCGACACCCGTCGTCTGCTGCCCGTGACGCTCGGCGGCATCGAAAAGGCGCAGACCGACGCCGTGATGGGATTGCTGATGGGCAAGGGCGAAGCAACCGGACGCCGCAGCTGGATGGAAATGCACGGCGACGACGTGGAGGTGGATGTCTGAGGAACCAAACGTCGTCGCGGTTGAAATCGCTTTTGAAGGAGAGAGTGATGGATTCAAAAGGTATTGCACAAAGCGTGATTGTGGCCGCGGGTCTGATCGGCGGTCTGGGACTTTTGGGCAGTCAGCTTTCCGGCGGCATCAACGCCTTTGTCGATCGAGATCGCGTGGTGACAGTCAAGGGCCTTGCAACGGCCTCCGTCATCGCCGACGAGGTGCTCTGGCCGATTTCCTTCCGAGTGCTTGGAAACGATCTGCAGGAGGTCTACCGTCAGGCCGAAGCCCAGACGCAGATTGTCAAGGAGTTTCTCAAGTCGGGTGGCATCAAGCCTGACGAAATCACGGACGCCAGCCCCAAGGTTGACGATGCTCAGGCCAATATGTACGGCGAAAACAAGCGCGCATACCGCTATATTCTGACGCCGTCCGTGACCGTCTCGACGAAGAATGTGGATGCCGTGCTAGCTCTTCAGCGCTCGATGAGCGAGCTGATAGCCAAGGGCGTGACGCCGACCGAAGACTACAGCTTCCGCACGATCTTCAATTACACGAAGTTAAACAGCATCAAGCCCGCGATGATTGAGGCGGCGACGGTCAATGCGCGCGAGGCGGCCGAGAAGTTTGCAAAAGACTCCGGTTCGACTTTGGGCAAGATCCGCCGCGCCTCGCAGGGACAGTTCCAGATCTTTGATCGCGACGCCAACACGCGCTGGATAAAGAACGTGCGTGTCGTGACGACTGTTGAGTATTACCTTAAGGACTAATCGAGAATTTCGAGCAAGCTTTTGCTCGTTCCGTGTGTTCCTCAAGAGAGCCTTTTCGGCATCATTTGTGTCGAAACAGCCCGCTGCCTTTTTTGGGTTGCGGGCTTTGCAATTTTTTAGGCGTGGATCATGCATATCGTTTGCCATATGGCCGCGAGCGTCGACGGCCGTCTGCACCCGAGCCGCTGGAGTCCGTTTGTCGAAGACTGTTCGGTGGGCGGCGTCTACGAAGAGGTGGCAAATCAGTACGACTATGTCGGCTGGATGATCGGCCGCGTGACGATGGCCGAATACAGTGAGGCCATTACGGAGAGCGAACCCGCAAAACTGCGACCGGCTGAGGCCGCACCCGCGCAAGGCATTAAGGTTGACCCGAAGGGCCGCAAGATTTCGGTTGCGTTCGACTTCAAGGGCAAGCTTCACTATGGTCAGCCCGTGCAGGAAACGGGCGAGCAAATCGTGGCGGTGGTGAGCGACCGCGTCTGCGACGAATACATTGAAGAACTCCGTCAAAGCGGAGTGGGGATCGTGGCGGTTCCCGTCAACGGCAATGAACTCGTCTTTGCCATGGAGCAACTTGCCAAGGACTACGGCGATGGCGTGTGGATGCTCGAAGGCGGCGCCATCATCAATGCGGCCTTCATGCAGGCGGCACTTGTCGACGAGGTGAGTACGGTTGTTTATCCGGCCATTGACGCGACCAAAGAAAGTCCCGCAATCTATGAAGCCGCGTAAGAGGGGGTGTTCCGTTTATCAAAAAGCGCCAAATCTACCGCACGCCTTTTGACATTTATTTGCTCTGAGCACCCACAGATTTCTCCCTGAGGTCAGTCAGGCGCCCAACGGTTCTCTCGATTCCAACGGCGCCTTTTTCTTTCAGCACTCCACTTTCGTCCTCGGCGAGGTTTGTCGACTCGACCCTTCGGGCTTATCGCGGCTCAACCGTTTCCGGCTTCGCCGCCCCTGTCTTCTTCCTCTGCTCCGGGCTCCCTGTGGGCGCCTCAGCGGTTTTTAAATTTCTCTTCGCTCTCCTTTGGTTAAGCTTGTTGCTCGTTCTCTGTCGGTTTCCTTGGTCTTACGCCGCTTTCTTGAGCCTCTTTTTGTTCGAGGCTTCCTTGATCGGCTCTTCCTGCCTTGATTTGCACCACGCTTCGTATCGGCCCCGTTCCAGCTTTTTGACGGCTTCCTTGGTCATGTACCGCCTGTACTCCGGATCGTTGACTCGGTGCAGCAGATTCAGCGCTCCGTTTTGATCGGCCTGCGCCTTATAGCCGCAGTGCTTGCACTCAAAGTGTTCTCCTTTGCGGTTTTCTATGGCAGTGTAACCACACTCCGGGCAATGCTGCGAGGAATACGCCGCCGGCACAAACACCACCTGTACGCCCGCCTTGGCCGCCTTAAAGAGAAACCGTTCCTTGATCGTGCCTCTGACCCATTTGCTCAACAGATTGCGCACCTTTCGGCTGTACTTGCCCTCGAACGTAAAGCGATGCGACAGATCTTCCAAGGCATAAACCTGCGCCGGGCTTTGCCTGAGGATGTCGTTTAACGCCTTGTTGACGGTGTTTTGGATTTCCGTTCGGATGCGCTGCAATTCCTTTGTGAACTTCTTTGAACCCAGATTGCAGCGCAGCATGCGGCGTCGCTTGGCCTTGCCCGCTTTCTGTGCCCGAGCCATAAGCTTATTTCTCTCCTTGAGCTTGGCATCGAGATATTGGGCATAGCCCGTGAGCTTTTCACCCAAACATGTACCGAAACGGTTTCCCGCATCGTCCGTTGCCACTTCCGTTAATCCAAGATCAAGCGCACGGCAATAAAGCTTTCCACGGGAAGCTTTCGGTGAATCAATCGGACGGATATCCGCCTTGCTCAGGGATTTCTGCACATGCAACGCCATGGTCCCGTCCGGGTGCTTGACGAGCTTGAGCGTGCTCGAGACCGGTACGCTTCCTTTGACGTAGAGCGTCAAGCGCACACCGGGCGTAAGCGACATCAAATCCAGCCGCACCAGCTCTCCGACAACGACAGCTTTGTAGCACGAGCAGTCAAACCAAACACTCGCGTCCCTACCGTGTTTCGGTCTTTTGCCTTGCTCGTCGTGAATCGTGCGCACCATCGCTTTGCACAATCCTTTGCGGCTGGCGACGAACTCCTTCTCAGTGTCCGTCACGACTGAGGGACATTTGCCGTCAAGCATCGTGAAGAAGTCTTCGGAAAGGGAGCCGAGAAGAAAATGCACGTAGCGCTGCTCGAGCTTGTTGAGACGGGCAAACCAAGCCTTTTTGCGAATTCGGCTCAAAGCGTTGGCTTGCACAAGACGCCAATAGTTGGAAACGGTGGTCGCTGCGGTTTGAAGCGCCATCTTCCAATGACGAGCTTGCAGACCGTAGCAAGAACGGTATTTCACCATCACCAAGGCGTCTCTGAGCTTGCGCCAGCGGTTGCCGATGCAAAAGGCTCGGTGATCGCGTGTGAAAAGAAGATCGATGAAGTGTTGGCGTTCTTTGCCGAAGGCTCTCAGAAGCGCTTCGAGCTGCTCTCGGTTCTTTTCGACCGAGGTTTCGTCCAGACAGCGGACCATGGTGCGGTAAGCGGGAAGCTCGGCGGCATTGCCAAGCTCCTTGATTCGCTTTGCGTCGACAAAATGTAGATCGGCCAGTTCGGTCTGCTGCATGGTCGGCTTCTTCCGGTACTGCTGAGCAGGAACGCCGATCATAGCTCAAAGACTTTGTGTTTTGTTCTTGTGACTGCGTTTTCCGTATAGACGGGCACAGAAAACAGTCATCAGCGTCACGATATCCTTGGCCTGTTCTTCTTCGAAGGTTTTGGGAGATGCTTCCTCCAAAACTCGCATATCCGTCCCGGTTTTGCGGCACATCAATCGAATCAGGGCGGTTCCGAAACGCAGCTGCCGATCTTCGTATACAACAGAAAGAGTGTGAACGTGACCTTTCAGGATGCGGTTGAGAAGTGCCCTGAGACCGGGCTTGTTGCAGTTAAGACCGGAGCCGATGTCGGTGATGACTTCCGTGCAACCGGCCTGCTTGAGTCGTTCTGCCTGACGCAGCAGGTCTTCTTTTTGATCGTGGGAAGAGACGCGGGCATAACCAAGGTGCTTGCGCTCGACACCGCTTGCCACCGGATTCAATTGCAGATCGAATCGACGGTGACCGCCAAACGTGCGGCAGGCTACGGCAAGAAGGCCTTTCTCAGCCCAACGTCGAATGGTGCTTGGCGACACGCCGTAATGTTTGGCAACGATCCCGATGGAGTACAGAGTCATGATTGCCTCCGCTGACTTTGAGCGAGTTCGTCTCTTCTTTTTCCAAGTTTAACGTTGCTATGGAACCCTTTATGGGAGATTGGGTAGATTTTTAGTCAACTAGTAAAACCCTACCCCCGGAGCAATCCGGGGGTAAAATTTTTGTCCTCAGATGCACGCAGGCCCCGGAAGCCGAAGCGCCCGAGGCCTTTTACTTACGCGCCTAGCAGAGTAAGAACAGGATCAAGAAAATCAGGATTTTCAAGACCCGCCTTGCTATACTAGCGGAAGAAGATTTGTGTTCCATTTATCAATCTTCCTTTAAACGGCTCGGTGCTACCAACACCTGAGCCGTTTTGCTACGGTTTTGTCCCGACGACTGGATGGCTACCGCAGCAAAACCACCCAATGCATGCCGAGTAATGGAACGAACCTCGGACAGACAATTTTCGAAATTCTACACAGTCCCCTAACCTTCCGACATACTATCGAGTCGCTTGGCAATGTCCTCCGACTTCGGACGATAGTAGCGCTGCAGCATTTTCAAATTTTTGTGCCCTGTTTGCCGAGCAAGGGACAGAAGGTCTAGACGCGGAACGCCCGTCTTCGGATCCGGACTCGCAGCCCACGTCGCAAAAGTCGCGCGACTGTCGTGGAAATTGAGTCCTTCTCGGATGACTCGACCGGCGGAATCGAGCTCCGGACCAAGCCCGCCAAAAACCTTAGCCCGCGGTTTAAGGAGTCCAAAATCCTTTCGGGCGGCGCTGTTTGGCTTAATTACGAGGTCGTACCGGCGAAGTGAGGTAATACCGCAAGAATTCGGCTGGTTTTGTTCTCTCAAACGGACGCTTTGCCGTGTAGGGCGAGGCGTCCGTGTACAATCGAAGAATCATTGACAAGACAAAGAGCCTGACGACTCTAGGGTGTCTTTGTCTGCACACTTGGGAGAATAGACCAATGAAGAAGTTTTTCACGAGCGTTGCCGTTTGCGCGGCGGCAGCCATTGCACTGACCGGTTGCGGTGACGATAAGGCGAAGGAACCCGCAAAGACGGCTTCAGCTGACACGACGATCACTGTGGGCGCCACCCCGGTTCCCCATGCCGACATCCTCAACTTCATCGCGCCCGAAATGAAAAAACAGGGCGTCACGCTTAAGGTGTTGGAATTCTCCGACTACGTCAAGCCCAACATGGCTCTGGCCGACAAGGAAATTGACGCCAACTTTTTCCAGCATAAGCCTTATTTGGACAGCTTTGCCAAAGAACGCGGCCTGAAGCTTTCTTCGCTCGTTGCCGTGCACATTGAACCTATGGGTGTGTACTCCAAGAAGTTCAAGGACGTCAAGAGTGTTCCCGATGGCGCCAAGATCGCCATTCCGAACGACCCGACCAACGGCGGCCGCGCGTTGCGCGTTCTGGCTGACGCCGGCTTCTTCGGTCTGAAGGACGGCGTGGGTGTCAATGGTACTCCCGCCGACATCGTCAACAATGCCAAGAACGTGAAGATCCTTGAAATGGAAGCTGCCGTGCTGCCGCGCACGCTCGATGACGTTGATTACGCCGTCATCAATTCCAACTTTGCTCTGAGCGTGGGTCTCAATCCCACCAAGGATTCGCTCTTTACCGAAGCCAAGGATTCGCCGTACGCCAACATCGTGGCCGTTCGCGCCGATGACAACCGCGAAGTTCTGCAGAAGCTGAAGTCCGCCATCACGTCCCCGGCCGTGCGCGACTTCATTCTTGAGAAGTACAAGGGCTCCGTGGTTCCGGCTTTCTAATACGCTAAATGTGAACCTTTAAAAGCTAAAGAAAAACCTATTGGATCGCCCGTTTTAGAGGGCAAAAAAGATAACCTCCCGTTTCCGAATCATCTTTCGGTGATCGCAAAAAGCGGGAGGTTTTCTTATGTCAAAGATCAAATATAAAAGCTCGTAAACAAGCCTTTAATTGATTTGAAGTAGCTCACTTATTTCGTACCGGTGCAGCCGGAACGTCGAGCAATCATGAGCTGAGCGACCAGCTTCTGAAGATCCTCTTTTGTTGCTGATCGCATATAAGCATTGACAACGGTATCCACCTCGTGTTCAGGCCATGCAGAAACGCGCTCTCCAAATTTGACGGGCGGCGGAAAGGTTCCTTGCTTAATGCGGGCGTACAGCGTTGTTTTTCCGACGGCCAATTGCTCAAGCAGCTCAGGAAGGCGTACAAAAAATATCGGCATAGGATTCTCCTACAAAGGTTGAAAAGAGAATTTTTGCCGGCTCCGTACTTCGCTATGGCGCTCTGATGAGCAACTTTTGCTCAGCCGACGGAATTTTTAGCGTCTTAACTTGCGGCCAACTCTTGATTTTCAGAAATTCCCGGCCAATGTGTGGAGAAGTTCCGTTCGGTGGTGTCAAAAAAGATCAGCCATCAACTTCGGGATGAACCGGATGGTGACCACAACAGCAGGTGCTGCCGGAAGTTTGTTCAGACTTCTCGTCGAGCGGTTGCATGGAACAGTCCGGAGAAATGCCGCGTGATTGGAGGTAACTTGTGCCCCATTCATAGACGCAACTCAAGACCGGTTTCAAACTTTTGCCGAGATCCGTGAGCGAATATTCCACCTTGGGCGGCACCACCGCGTATGCCTTGCGGGAAATCAGACTGTCGCGCTCAAGCTCTTTGAGCTGCTGAGAGAGCATCTTGGCGTTTGCTTGCGGTACGGCTTTCTGCAACTGAGAAAAGCGTTTCGTGCCGTCAAAAAGATTCCAGAGAATGAAGGCTTTGTGTTTGCCGCCGATGAGTGCGAGCGTGGTGCGCACCGGGCAGTGTGCGGGTTCGGAAACGGGGTTGTCTTTGGAGGAAGGCATACGGAATTTCTATCTAAGTTACTTTTTTGAAAGTATATACCGTAAAGGTACCTTCTTCCCAAAAGAAAGTATTTGATTAGAATCGTTCTCACCATGGGGAGGCGAGGCCTTCTTCGCACAACGGAATTCAATTGCCTAAAAGATGCAGAAACTTCATTTTGATGTCACGGGGATGAGCTGCGCGGCTTGCTCGGCGCGCGTGGAAAAAGCCGTCAAGGCGCTCGACGGCTGCTGTAACGTCACTGTCAACCTTCTCAAAAACGACATGACGCTGGAGCTCGATGACGCCAAGCTCTCGCAGGATGACGTAGTCAAGGCAGTGACGGCGGCCGGTTACGGCGCCAGCCTCCGGGATAACGACTCGACCCCCTCGGGCAAGGCCAAGACTCAAAAGAAAAACAGCCAGGCAGAGGTCCTGCAGCAGGAATTGACGGCCACGCGCAAGCGCCTCTATTGGAGCCTCTTTTTCTGCGCGCTTCTGATGGTGATCACGATGCTGCCGATGGCTGGCATCACGTTCCCCTTTTTTGAGGGAGCACAAAAAGCGCCGGCCTTTGCCTTCACACAGCTCTTGCTGACGTTGCCGGTGCTGGTGCTCAACAAAAACTTTTTCACGCGTGGCTTCAAGGCGCTTGCGGGGCTCGCGCCCAACATGGATTCATTGGTCGCGCTGGGGGCGACGGCCTCAATGTTCTCGGGCATCGTGTCGCTTTACGTGATGTTATATGCGGCGGGCACCGGTGATTGGAGCACTGTGAGCCACCACGCTCACAATCTCTACTTCGATTCTGCCGCGATGATTCTGACGCTTATCGGTTTGGGCAAGTATTTTGAAGCCCGAGCCAAAGCGAGAACCACGGACGCCGTCTCGCAGCTCGTGAGCCTTGTTCCTGATACCGCGCGTGTGATTCGCAACGGCGAAGAAACGGAGATTGCGGCTGATGACGTTGTTGTAGGCGATGTGCTTGTGATCAAAACCGGTGAGCGCATCGCAGTTGACGCAGTGGTCGTCGATGGCCACGCACAGGTCGACGAATCGGCACTTACAGGCGAAAGTCTGCCGGTGGAAAAAGAAATCGGCAGCAAGATCTCCGCAGCAACGTTGATGCATTCCGGTCATATCCGAGCCAAAGCAACTCGCGTGGGGTCAGATACGACGCTTGCGCAAGTGATTGCTTTAGTCGACGAAGCCACATCGTCCAAAGCGCCGGTGGCCCGTTTGGCCGACAAAATCAGCGGTATCTTTGTCCCTGTCGTGCTTGCGATCGCTTTGGTGACGGCCTTCGTGTGGATTGCACTCGGGGCAAGCGTTGAGTTTGCACTGACACTTGCTGTGAGTGTTCTGGTGATTTCCTGCCCGTGTGCGTTGGGTCTTGCGACGCCCACTGCTGTGATGGTGGGAACAGGCCGTGCGGCTCGTCTTGGTATTCTTTTTAAGTCGGCCGAAGCGCTCGAAAAGTGCAGTGGCATCAATGCCGTGATTCTGGATAAGACCGGAACCGTCACCGAAGGTAAGCCTGTTGTCACCGACATTCGTGTCTTTGCCTCTCATCTGCGCGAGCGGGATCTTTTGAAACTGGCTGCTTCCGTTGAAGTCAAAAGCGAGCATCCCCTGGCTCAGGCGATCGTCCGATGCGCACGTGAAAACGAAACGGGCCTTTTTGAAGCCAAGGACTTCAGTCAGCAGCCAGGAAGCGTTTTCGCAATGATCAACGGCAAGACCTATGCCATTGGTAACCGTACTCTGGTTAAAGACGATGCCTCGATTCTCTCGGAGCTCGAAACTTTGTCCGAAGCAGGCAAGACGGCTCTCGTCGTCTGCGAAGACAACGTGCCGGTAGGGATCGTAGCCTGCGCCGATACGGTCAAAAGCGACAGCGCTGAGGCTATCCGCGCCTTTAAGGCGGTGGGGCTCCGTGTGATGATGCTTACGGGAGATAACGAACGTACGGCCAAAGCCATTGCACGAGCCGTCGGAATCGATGAGGTGGTGAGCGAAGTGCTCCCCGCCGACAAGGCCGCTGTTGTCAAACAAACGCAGCAGCAAGGAGTCCGAGTGCTGATGATCGGTGACGGCATCAACGATGCGCCCGCGCTTGCGACGGCTGACGTGGGCATGGCAATCGGTGCGGGGACTGATGTGGCGATCGAATGTGCCGACGTGGTGCTCGTCAACAGCAAACTGACCGACGCGGTGTCGGCTTATGAACTGTCGGGCGCGGTGCTTCGCAATATCAAGCAGAACCTTTTCTGGGCGTTCTTTTACAACGCTATTGGCATTCCCGTGGCTGCCGGCGTCTTCTTTACGACGCTTGGTTGGTCGCTCAACCCTATGATCGGTGCCGCGGCCATGAGCATGAGCTCCGTGTGTGTGGTAACCAACGCGTTGCGTTTGAGGCGCTTTAAGCCGACGAACAAGAATTCTTTATCATCTTTCTCAACCGTTGCTGCGGCCTACGCAGCCTACCAATTGCCTTTGGAGCAAAGGAGTAAAACCATGCAAAAAGTGATCTTGATCGAAGGCATGCACTGCCCGCACTGTTCAGGCGCTGTAACCAAGGCGCTCACAAAGCTTGCCGGCGTGACGAGTGTCGACGTGAGTCTTGAAAAGAAGTGCGCCGTGATCGAATGCGAAGAAACCGTTACCGACGACGTACTCAAGGCCACGATCACGGATCTCGACTTTGAAGTGAAAGACATCGAAACGAAATAACGGCGTTTTGATTTCCGTAGAAGTGACCCGAACGGACGACAGTTCCTCCAATGGCTGCCGTCCGTTTTTGCAACCAATTTACCTGAGACGGACGAAAGAAAACGCCCCAAATCGCATTGCAATCTGAGGCGTTCAACACACAGAAAGGCTCAAACAAATTAGCTGGCCCAGGTGAGGTAGCTGTAGATCGAGAAGACGCCCAGAAGAGCGGCTTCGGCCACGATCACCGGAATGAGGGTCTTGAAGAAGTCCGCTTTGAAGTAGTCAAGCGACACAATGAGACACACGTGCGTGGGCGTGATCATCTGTCCGCCGACGCCGAAAACGAGAGCGACGCCAACGAGATCCAGAGAACCCGCAGGAGCCAGAAGTGCCACGATCGGCATGACGATGGCAACGTGTCCCTGAGACATACCCGTTAAGACACCGATCAAGAAGCTCAGGCCTGCGATGATGACGGGAGTGGGCAGCGGAGCGGCCTTAAAGCTCTCGACAACTTGCCCAAGAACGCCCGTAACGTCCAGAAGTTGGATGAAAAAGAGGATGCAGGTGACGTCGCGCAGAAGTTTCCATTCAATGGCGCCGATGAAGATGTCTTTGATCGGGACGGCGCGGTTGGTGCCCATCAGAACAAAGACCATGGCCGCCGCCACAACGCCCATGGAAACGGCTGCACCGACGCCGCCGAAGACCATCAAAAGGAAAACGGCGGCCACAGGCAGAATCGAGAGCCAAAAGTCCAAGCGATTGCGTTGTAGGTCAAAGTCCGGGTCTTCTCCCATGTTCTGAGCGCGTAAGTCTTCGAACTTCATCGGACGCACGAACATCAGCCAGCCGATGGCAAACATCAGAGCCGTCACCCAAACAAGGTGAATAATCACGTCGCCCACGCCAACGCCCACAATCGAGCAGGCGAGAATCATTCCCGGAATGATGGGGCTGGAGAATTCAAAGATGTGACGGAACCAGAAGTTAATCGTTGCTTTCTGTTCTGCCGTGATCGTCATACCCTTGGAAGCGTTGTCGACAATCGGGGCTGAGAAGCGAGCGCCGCCCACGGAGGGCAATAATCCTAAGAAGGCCGGCATCACCGCCATCGTCACCTTGGTGGAGTGAATCAGGTGGTTGAGGTACTGCACCATGCCCTTGAGGCAGCCGCTCTTGCGAAGTTCGATTTCAAGGCACACCACGAAATAGAGAGCAAAGAGCAGGTCGTATGTGCGTTGCATGGTGAACATTTGCTTGGCGGCTTCACCGAGCAGAGGGATTTCCGGCTTGACGGCGACCCAGATGAGCAGACCGCCTGCCAGAATGGCCGGACCGATTGGAACTTTCTTGCGAAGCGCCACGATGATAAGGAGCATCGCAAGGGCAAGAACGACAAAGATATTCATGTTCAAAAAAGCCTCGAAGGGCACCAAAAAGCAACAGTAAAGTCGATTGTACGCCTCGCCGGCAGGTTTCCGTACTGAGAGGCATTTCTATAGTGCGGCGCTTTAGTCGCTTATTGTGGGACTGTTAGCTGTATATGGACACAAAAAAGCCCGAGAAGGTTTCAGCTCTCGGGCGTTTGGCTGGACGACTGAATCTTAGAAGCGTGCGCGCTTGGTTGGCACCCCCGTTGCCAGACGCGTGGCGTCAAAGAAATCCTGTGAAAAAACGGGGGCGGCCTTGATGTTCATGGGATCATGAGGCAAACGCTCAGCCGGCTCGAACATGCCGTCAATGTTGACAGGTTCCGTGTCTGTCATCAGACCTTCGGGAACGTGCTTTACCTGTGTGCGGGCAAACGTTTCGACGAAAGAGCCGCGTTTGGCAACGTTCGAAAAAAGTGCCGCCGGCACTTCGCCCAACGCGCTTTCAGCAAAAGTTCGGTCAAAGATGCGAGCATGCGTGTTGGTGCTGAATAATCCCGCTGGAATCGAATGAAGCGACTTGCAACCCATGAAGGCTTCAGAGAAATCCTCGGCCTGAAGGTTGGCTGTAAAAAGCTGGCGGCTAACATGCGTTAATCCACTCAGGGCAAAAACGCCGGTGAAGGTTCTTGCGTAAATAAGCGGGAAAAAAAGTGATTCCGGGACTTCCGTTAAGGCGGTTAGTCCCGCGAAAGTACCCGATAGCGCAACAAGATGTGTATTGTGGGCAAAAAGCGACGACACAAGTTGCGTGAGCTGCCGAGGAGGCTTTGCGGGGTTCCAGATGTGACCTGCCGTGCTTAGCATGCCGGTGGCGTCATCATGCAAAGCAGGGATCGGGGAAATTATGGCCGTTGTCTGTTCGGGCAAAATGATTGTTGCAGCAGGCATCGGGCCGCCGAAGTCAATCTCCAGGCGATGCGTGCCCGGCATCGGGTGATACTCTAGGACAGTGCTCGAGATAGGCTCACGATGGTGTTGCGAGGTTTGCCCGTCAAAAGATACCGTTACTTGATTGAGTGACGGGGCAATGGTGTTGCCGGCGGGAATGCGCAGCGTGACAAGACGGTCGCGTTTGCCGACGGTTACTTCTGCGACAAACTTGGTCATGCGAGAGTCTCCTTGCCGCGAGGGGTGTTTTCGGTTATTGGCTGAGCTGCAAAGCAGTCGTAGCGGGGCGAATGAGGCGAAGCCACGTAGCTGGCGGGGAGCGCTTTGAGGCTCTTGCAGAAGGCGAACATGCCGTCGGTACTCTTCAAATCGGGAAGCATTGAAACAATGCCGTCGGCAACATCCGTAAGTCGCACGCATCCGGCAAAAGCTTGTTCCAGATTGACGATGGAGGGATTGTTCGCGAAAAGATCTTCCGGAATGCTGCGCAGCTCCCGGCGATCTGCCGCCCAGCCGCAGAAATCGCCCAGCGTTTCGACGGTGCGGGGGTGAAAAGCCGGCAACGCATTATGTACGGCGGTGACGCTTCTGCCTAAACGGAAAGGTCGAACTTCTTCTCCGGCAGTGTGGTGGAGTTTCACGCGATAGATGCCGGGCTGAGGGTAGTTGTGCGACAAGGCGTCGGTGCTATTCCAGTCGATGAGTTCGGCGGAACCGTCGCCCCACTCAACGAATAAGTCTCCTTCGAGTTCAAGGTCGATGGGGTAAAACAACACGATCGGTTCGGATGACAGTGGCGAGGCGTGCCAGTCGAAATCGAAACTCGGATCGGCAAGATTGGCGTGAGGGCGAATCCAGCCGGCTTCCTGACGACGACCTTTGTCACACCATGCAAAAAGACGGGGGGCGGCACCAAGCATGAAGCCTTCCAGACATACCGGGAGGTTTTTCTTATCTCCGAAGGGATTGTCGACGTCTCGTAAGAACGGACAATGTGCAAAAGTCTCTTCGCACAGTGAAAGCGTCAGCGCGTGGCGCAGCAGGCCGTAGGGAATGCTTGTGAGCTTGCTTCGGGCAAAAGTGCGCGCGAGACTCTTAATCGATTTGCAGGGCGAGAAAAGCGACACGGGAACGGTCTTAAGCGACACGCCCATGAAGGCTTCGTCGAAAAATGCCAGATTTGGGTTGTTTGTCAGAAAATCTGAACAAAGGAAATTAAGCGGAGCCGAACCGGTTTCCGGATCAGGCGCAAAAAGCGGTGGCAGCGTGTCGGAAGGTTCGGGGCGTCCTTCGGGGTCGGTTTCCCCCATCGTGAGGGTGGGCAGCGCAGTTGAGACGCTTACCGTCTGGTAAGGCAATCTTTTGAGCGGCATAAAACCCGAGGGAGTCGTCACCGTCACGGTCCGCTTGCCGTCTTCAGCGTATCGGTGCGTGCAGGAACTCGTGGCGAGAAAATCTTCGCCGGATACCATGCCCGCGACCGAATCCGACGACATGGTCACATCGGCGACCGAGATGTCGCCGTCGCCCCAGTCGATACGAATGTCTCCGATGTGCTCTGCAGCAAATTGCGGCACGGCGAAGAATTCGATTGTGATCACCTCATCTTTGGGACAAATGACGGTGAAGACAAAGGGTTGAGGCGAAGGGATGCGGGAAGCGGACATCGTTTTGTTCTATGGAATAACGCGCTGAATTGTACCGCAGCGGCTGTTCGGACAATGACAAACGCTGCGGCGGAGGTGATTACGGGCGTTTTTCGGGTGGGAGACTTTCCAAAAGTGCGTTGACGATTGTGCGGACGTTCTGAAGACGCGTTACTGCGTTTTCGCTGTTGACCGTCATCTTGAGCCGCGTCAAATTGCCGGGCAGTACTCGGAGATCGCGGCGTTTTTGCAGTAGTGCAAACATCACAGCCGGGTCAAACATCGTTTTTTGAGCAAACGTAAAGACAATAGCTTGTTCGGCTGCGTCAATCTTGCGAATGCCGATGGCCGCGCATTCGATACGCAGACGATGCACGGCAAGAAGCGTCTTGGCTGCGGGAACAGGACTGCCGAAACGGTCGGTGAGGTCATCGGTGCATTCACCGAGTTCTTCGAGCGTTTGAGCTGCAGCGAGCCGTTTATAAAGAGACAGACGTGTACCGACATCCGGTACATAATCGTCGGGCAGAAGTGCGGGCAGATGCAGGTTAATTTCCGTGAGAGTCTCAAAAGGCGAGTCAAAGGCCGGCTCTTCACCACGGCGAAGCGAATCCACTGCGCGCTTTAACATCTGCGTGTAGAGTTCAAAGCCCACCTGGGCCATTTCTCCCGATTGTTCGTCGCCGAGAACTTCGCCCGCACCGCGAATTTCGAGGTCGTGCATGGAAAGATAAAAACCGCTGCCGAGTTCCTCAAGGTTCTGAATGGCCTCCAGGCGACGTTCCGCATTCTTGGTGATGGCGCCTTCGTCGGGGATGAGCAGATACGCATAGGCCTGATGGTGGCTGCGTCCTACTCGGCCCCGAAGCTGATGCAACTGCGCCAAGCCGAACTTATCGGCACGGTGCATGATGATGGTATTGGCAATCGGAATGTCAATGCCTGTTTCGATGATGGTTGTGCAGACAAGGACATTGAATTCACGCCGGTAGAACTCGCGCATGACGCGTTCAAGCTCTCGCTCGCTCATCTGGCCGTGGGCAATACCGATGCGTGCTTCCGGTATCAGCTCGGCGAGCATCTCGGCGCGGGCCTGAATGGTATCCACGTCGTTGTGAAGGAAATAGACCTGACCGCCGCGCTTGAGCTCGCGGATGACGGCCTCCCGAATCAAAGCTTTGGATTCGCGGCGCACGAAGGTCTTGATTGCCAGACGTTTTTGCGGTGCTGTGGCGATGACGGAAAAGTCGCGTATACCCTCCAAACTCATTGCGAGCGTTCTCGGAATCGGTGTGGCGGTGAGCGTGAGTACGTCAACTTCGGCGCGCAGACTCTTTAGGCGTTCCTTTTGTCGAACGCCGAAACGATGTTCTTCGTCAATCACGACGAGCCCGAGACGCTTGAATCTGACAGATTCGCTCAAAAGCTTGTGCGTGCCGATGACGATGTCGACCGTACCGCTTTCGAGCCCCTCGATTGTTTGAGCGGTCTGTTTGCTGGTGCGAAAGCGCGATAGTTCGGCGACTTTCACGGGCCACGCGGCAAAGCGGTCCTTAAACGTTTGGGCGTGTTGCTCTGCCAACAGGGTTGTGGGACACAGGACGGCGACCTGCTTGCCGTTCATGACGGCAATGAAAGCCGCACGCAACGCCACCTCGGTTTTGCCGAAACCCACGTCGCCGCAAACAAGGCGATCCATGGGACGGCCCGAGTGCATATCGGAAATGACAGCCGCAATGGCCGCGGCCTGATCGGGCGTTTCTTCAAAAGCAAAGCCTTCGCAGAATGCCTGATAATCCGACGATTCTGTTTCAAATGCAAAGCCCTGCTTGGCTTCGCGCATGGCGTAGAGGTGTAGGAGTTCGGCTGCGGTGTCTCGCACTTTTTGCGCGGCTTTTTTGCGTGCCTTTTCCCAGTCGCCGCGTCCGAGATTGTTGAGTGGCGCGTGCTCGCTGTCGGCTCCCGTGTAGCGACTGATGAGGTTGAGCTGTGAGACCGGCACGAAAAGTTTGGCGTCGTTTGCATAATCGATGCGAACGAATTCGGCGGGACCTTCCTCGGTGGAAATGGTTTCCAGACCGTGATAACGGCCTACGCCGTGGGCGGCGTGCACGACAGGGTCTCCTTCCCGCAGTTCGCTTACGTCGCGGATGATGGCTTCGACGTTGGTTGTGCGATTGTGGCCGCGGCGACGGATAATCGCTTTGGTGTTGTAGAGTTCGGACTCGGTGATGATGACCAAGCCGGGTTCGTCAAGCACGAAGCCGCCCGAAAGGGGCCCTACGGCAATGGCAAGCGGCTCTGAGCCATTGACAAACGCGGCAAACGATTCGACGAGCTCGGGTTCGCGCACGCCGTCGCGCAGAAGTTCCTGCAAGCGCGCAGCACGGCCCGAACCGGTTGCTACGATCAAAATGCGCTTTTTTTCAATGCGGCATTTTGCGACGAAGTCCTTGAGTTTGGCAGCAGGGTCTTTGGCTGAGCGCTCAATCGTGAGTGACGTGTCAATTCCCGTTTCGGGGGCCTTCAGAGAAATGCGACCGAAGGGGGCGATAGCGTCGAAAAAGCTGTCGGCTTTGTCAAAGAGTTTTTCAGGGGGTAAAGCAGGTCGCTGTGCGTCGTGCGAGAGAAACTTGTAACGCTCCTGCGTCTGACGCATGAAGGAGTCGATAGCGTCTCGTGTCTCACCTAACGTGATGAAAAGCGCATTGTCCGGAAGATAATCGGCAAGTGTTCCGGTTGACTCAAAAAAGAGGGGTAGATAGTACTCTATGCCAGGGGAACAAATTCCCGAACCCACGTCCACGTAGACCGGGCATTTGTTCGGGTCGCCAGGGAAAGCGGCGCGCCAGGCGGCACGGAACCGATTGCGGGATTCTTCGTCAAAGGCAAATTCGTGACCGGGCAAAATACGCACGCGATCAACGCTGCCGGTGCTTCGTTGCGATTCGGGATCGAAACGGCGGATTGCGTCGATTTCATCGTCAAAAAGGTCGAGCCGCAGCGGAGTGGCGGCCCCCATCGGAAAGATGTCCACGATGCCGCCTCGAACCGCAAATTCGCCGGGTGCCATTGTTTGCTCGACGCGTCCGTAGCCTGCGGCAACGAGGGAGGTCTCCAACTTACCGATGCTTATGGTTTGACCTTTGCGAAAGAAAAACGTATTGCCGGCAACATAAGACTTTGGCGCAAAGCGTTGCGCGGCGGTGCTAGCTGCCGCAATCAACACATCGGGCCGGGCCTGCAGATCGTCGCTCGTAAGGTTATAAAGGGTTTCCAGGCGTTCGCTTACCAGGTCTGCGTGCGGACTCATGGTATCGTAGGGAAGAGTTTCCCAGTCGGGAAGGCTCGAAACTTTGAGAGAGGGATCGAGCCAGGCGATTTCCTGATTGAGCCGCGCGACGTCAAACGCGTTGGCGCAGATCAAAACCGCCATGCGCTTTTGGCTACGGGCCAGTTCAATGAGCGCCGTGAGAGCCGCCGAGCGATTACCGCCGTTTACCGTTGAGTTTTTTAGGCGCCGAGCGGCTGCGGCCAACTGCGTATCGTTAAGAGAAGAGGCGAGAACGGACAAGACGTCAGACATCGGATAAGCAAAAGAAAGGTACCGTCAATGTGCGCAATTGTACGGTAGACCGCAGTTGTCACCGAAGTGGGCCGTTGGCCTCAGAGTGTCTTTTGTCCGACGAGCTTTTGCAAGTGAGGCGGTAACTTTCCGGTGTTTTCAATGATGTCGGCAAAGGCGGTGTTGGCGCTCTCGGCTTCATCCGTGCGCATTGCTTCTTCCACGCAGCACAAAGCCGACTCGATTTTCAGTGCTTCGTCCTGAGAGACGGTGCGCAGAATTGTGCCGCGGAAAACCAGAACCAGATCGCCGACCTCGGGCATTTCATCGGCAAAGGAAGCATTGGCGATCTCCGTGCGTCCGGGCCGCGTCACGACCACGTCGCAGTCGTTGCGAACTTCCAGAACGCGCATGGGAACGGCGATGCACATCTTGTGGTCTCCTTATTGGAATTTGGGAAAGAAGCGAACGTCGCCTTCGCGTGGCGCTTCTTCTTCGGAAGGGCGCTGTGTTTCGTAGTCGCGTTTGTTGAGTGAAGCGTCACCCAGAGGCGCCACTGTTTCGCCCTCGGATCGACGAACAACCTCGTAGCCCCAACCGGTCAGCACATCTTTGGCTATCTCGACAGCCCGCACAAGCGCCGATTCGCAGGCGGGTGTCAATGATCCACCGTAGTCCTGCAGAATTTCCGGCTGAATGGCGACCACGGCGATGCGTTCCGGTGCGTGGCCCTGCAGTTCGGCAAGTGCCAGCACTTCGTTCATGCCTGTTTGATGCGGCGAAATTTTGGTGGCCGACCAGAACTTAACCTCGTCGTTTGTAAGGAGCTTGAGTGTGCCCGGTTTTTCCTGTAGGTCAGCACAGTCAAAAAGAAGCAGGTCTTTGGTGGAGCCGATCAGTTCCAGGAGGTACATGCCGAGCGTGCCGCCGTCGGCGACCTTTGTCTTTTCAGGGAGTTTGTAGCGGGCGTTGAACGCTTCGACGGCGCGAACGCCGAAGCCTTCATCGGCCCAAAGAATGTTTCCGACACCTAAAACGAGCACGTCGATCGGTTCAAAAAGATCAAATCCGGGAACAGTTTGCATGAGAAGAACCTGACAAATTAGGATGAAATTGTCTGTTGCACGGGACTTAACAATTTTGCGCGAAAGCAGCGTCTTATTCTTCAGTCGTTCGTCGAAAACAGAGTACTTCAGCCGACCTACACCGCGCATAAAAAAACACGGACCGCAGTCGCCTGCAGTCCGTCGGATGCGGCAGCCCCGCAGGGCTGCACGGGTTGAGTTGCGGTCAGTGTTCTTCGCCGCCGTGCTTGAACATTCTCAAGCCGCTCGTCATCGAGCTGATGGTGGTGGCACCGCCCATGACGTCTTCGCGGAAGCTCATGTAGATGTGAGCAATCGAGAAGAGGATGAAGATGTACATGAACGCATGGTGCGTGGTGCGAACGGCCTGGCTGTCGCCAAAGAGCACGAACACCCACTCGAACCAGGCGTACCAGCCGGCGTCGGCGCCCCAGGCCTGAGCGTAGAGCGCCAGACCCGTGATGATGATCACGATGCTGCCCAGAGTGAACATGAAGAACATAGCGCACTGAGCAAGCGGGTTGTGGCCGGCGTATTCCGGAGACGTCTTTCTGAGAAACAGGTAGTACTTGACCTGCTCAAAGAGCATCTTCCACCACTTCAGGCTCCAAAGCGGCGGCACGAGGATCATGCGCGAGTATTTGTTGCCGACGATGCCCCAGTACAGTCGCCAGATAAAGATGACCGTAAAGATCATGCCGGCAGCAAAGTGCGCAAGCCGAATGTATGCGAAGTCATACGTCGCCCAGGTGTCGCCGAGGTTTGCTACCAGAGGAGCTCCGATGAGAAAACCCGTGACGATCATCACCGCCATGCACACGGCCATCGCCCAGTGCCAGATTCGCACGGGCGCTTCCCACACGTACAGCGGGTGCGTTCCTGCCGAAACGTCAACTTCATAGGTGACGGGATCGATTTTCATAAACGTATCTTCCATCTGTTGGTCCGGGCGGGCGGCAAACAGCGTCTGCCGCTCGTTCGGACTTGGCACGACAACGTTCGCGTTAACGAACCTTGACGCTCACGAGCTCTTCGCCCTTGTTGTCCAACACATGCGTGGCGCACGCGAGGCACGGGTCAAACGAGTGGATCGTGCGGATGATTTCAAGCGGCTCTTCGGGCTTGGCAAGTTTGGTGCCGATAAGCGAAGCTTCAAAGGCGCCGTGGTTGCCTTCCGTATCGCGTGGGCTGGCGTTCCACGTCGTCGGAACGACAGCTTGCCAGTTGGCGATCTTGCCGTTGTCGATGACGCAGTAGTGAGCCAGCGCGCCACGGGGAGCCTCGCAGGCGCCCACGCCCTTGCACTGTTTGGGCCAAGTCTTGGGTTCCCAGAACTCCATGTTGGCGGCAGCTTCGTCGCCGGCGCGGATGTTGGCGATCAGATCGTCAACGTACTTCACCATCATGTCGGCCATGAAGCTCGCTTCAAGGGCACGGGCGGCGTGGCGACCGAGCGTCGAGAACATGGCTTCGAGCGGAAGGTTGAGTTCTTTCAGGGTGGCCAGAGCCGGATCCTTGTACTGCGGCATGTTCTTGACAACGCCCATGACGACGCGGGCAAGCGGGCCGACTTCCATCATATGTCCTTTCCAGCGCGGACTCTTTACCCATGTGTACTTGCCGTTCTGCGAAATCCAGTTGTATTTCTGGGGCGTGCCGTCGGAGTCCGGTGCAAAGCCGAAGGCATGGTCGGTGACGCCGTCCCACGGATGCAGGCCCTTCTTGTCGCCCGGGTACTTGTACCACGAGTGATCGACAAATTCCTGAATTTCGTCCGGGTTGCGCAGGTCAACCGGATGCACTTCGTTTAACTTGCCGTCAATGATGGCGCCCATGGGCATCATCAGGCTCTTTTCGCTCCATTCATTCGGAATTTCAGGGAAGTCGCCGTAGCAGAGCAGGTTCTTGGAGCTGATGCCGCCGCCGATCTTGAACCATTCCGGATACATGCTCGCAATCGCCTTGACGTCGGGAATGTAGACGTTGTTGACGATGTCAACGCAGGCCTTGGCGATGTCGCGCATGTAATTCATGCTGACTTCGTTGACCATGACACCTGCGGCACCCGTGTCGTGCATGTTGATCGGGCAGGCTACGCCGCCGACGAGATAGTTCGGATGCGGGTTCTTGCCGCCGAGGATGGTGTGGATCTTGATGATTTCCTTGTGGAAGTCGAGCACTTCAAGGTAGTGCGCAACGGCAAGGAGGTTGACGGCAGGCGGCAGTTTCATGGCCGGGTGGCCCCAGTAGCCATTCTTGAAAATGGAGAGCTGACCGCTTTCGACGAATTTCTTAAGACGCGCCTGCACGTCACGGAAGTAGCCGGCGGTCGCCAGATGGTGATGCGGGCTGATCTTCTGTTGAATTTCGCTCGTTTCTCGCGGATCGGCCGACAGGGCGCTGACGACGTCAACCCAGTCCAGGGCCGAGAGCTGATAGAAGTGCACCAGATGGTCCTGAACGTACAGGGTGGCGTTCATCAGGTTGCGGATGATGTTGGCGTTCTTCGGGATCTTGATGCCGATGGCGTCTTCGACGGCGCGCACGGCTGCAAGCGCGTGAATGCCGGTGCAGACGCCGCAGATGCGTTCGACGAACGCCCAGGCGTCGCGCGGATCGCGCCCCTTGAGAATCACTTCGAGACCGCGCCACATCGTGCCGGTGCTCATCGCGTCGGTGATGACGCCGTTGGCGTCGATTTCTGCCTGCACGCGCAGATGACCTTCGATGCGGGTGACGGGGTCAACGACAACGCGGCGGGTGTTCTGGCTGTTGCTCATTCTTTACCTCCGATGTCCTTGTTGGTCTTGGCGCGGGCTTGGGCAACCGCGCTCATGGCTGCGTGCGCTGCGGCGGCCACGCCGACGACGGCAACGGTGGCGATGCCGACCTTGTCGACCGTGGCTTCGACGCCACCCCAGCCCGGAGGCAGGATGTCGGGTTCGTGGTTGTAGAAGCTGCCCTTGTCAAAGAAGTTGTTTTCCGAGCAGCCGATGCAGCCGTGGCCGGACTTGACGGGCCAGGACAGACCTTCATTCCATTCGACTGTCGAGCAGGCGTTATAGGTGGTCGGGCCCTTGCAGCCGACTTTGTAGAGGCAGTAGCCAAGCTTGGCGCCTTCATCGTCGAATTTTTCAACGAACTGACCGGCGTCGAAGTGAGCACGGCGATAGCACTTGTCGTGAATGCGCTGACCGTAGAACATCTTCGGTCGCCCGAGGCGATCCAGAGGCGGCAGACGGTCGTAGGTGAGGATGTAGGTGATGACGGCGGTCATCACTTCGGGAATCGGCGGGCAACCCGGCACTAGGACGACGGGCTTGTCGGTGATCACCTCGGTGATCGGTACCGACTTGGTGGGATTGGGCTTGGCAGCCTGCACGCAGCCCCAGGCGGCGCAGGAACCCCAGCCGATGACGGCTTTGGCGTTGTGGCAGACGTGCTTGATCTTGTTCAAGAACGTCTCGCCGCCCGGAATGCAGAACACGCCGTTCTCGCCAAGCGGGATGTTGCCTTCCACGGCAACGATGTAGTTGCCCTTGTACTTTTCGATGGTGTCGGCCAGGGCGCTTTCTGCCTGGTGGCCGGCGGCGGCCATGATCGTGTCGTCGTAGTCGAGACTGATCAGATCCATCACCATGTTGGCGGCGATGGGGTTATAGCTGCGGATGAACGATTCCGTGCAGCAGGTGCATTCAAGACCGTGCAGCCAAACGACCGGCGTGCGGGGTTTGGTTTTCATGGCCTGAGCGATTTCCTGTGCGCCGGCGCTTCCGAGCCCGAGGCTTGCGGCCGTGAGCGAGCAGAATTGCAAGAAGCTTCTGCGGCTGATGCCTTGGCGTCGCAACGCTTCATATTGCGTTTCAAACATAGGCTTTCTCCTTTCGGTGAAGGGGCGATTCAATTTTTATTCGAATCTGTACCGAGAGTCGCAAATGGTTTATGTGAACAAAAAAACTCCCTTGCGGCTTTGAAAAGATGCTATCGAGGCACTTTGAGAAAACCTATACGCCGAAAGTACTTTTTATTATCCCGCAGGCTTACTTACCCTCCAAGGACTTGGTTTGGTAACAGGTCGAACGCTGGCGGTCTAGCCCGAAAGGTGGATAGAGAAATACAAGATTTGAAGCAAACGACTATGTCTAAAGACGTAGAAAGGCCGGTGTTCGAGCAATTTGTAGAATTTGACGTCCTCTCCTGATTGAAATCAGAGGATTCCTTCGGAGTTGTTTACGCAACTCCAAGAGGTTGGTTCTCGTTGTTGGCGCCGGAGTTTCGTGCAAAAGGCACGACGGCTCCTGCGCTCACTTCACGAGCGATGCGCTTTTTATCGTGTGCGCTCGGACCTGTCCGGCCCTTCCTCCTCAC
>UPZS01000022.1 GCA_900538905.1 uncultured Sutterella sp. | reverse complement strand
GAGCGGGAGACGAGTCTCGAACTCGCGACCTCAACCTTGGCAAGGTTGCGCTCTACCAACTGAGCTACTCCCGCGTTCTCTCGAAGAGAATGCGCATTTTACAGGTGTAATCGCTTCTGTCAAGCGGTTTTGAAAAAAAATTTTCCGACACGAAAAAATTTCTAAGAAAATCAGTACGGGAATTTGCATTTTTGATTTCTATCAAGAACTGATACTGATTTAACAAAACGAAGAAGATTCCGTGCTTTAGATTCACTAAGTAGTTTTGCGTAGGACACATTAGTTAAGAGTTCGAAGCGAAACTGAATATATTTCATATGCCCGCGGTTTGCGACAGGACTCTGTCGGTGTTCGCAGGCGTGTGAATACTCACCAAAACATTTTTTTGAGAGAGAGAAACAAAAATGCGCTTGGTTAAGAAGTCTCTGCTTGCCGCTGCTATCGCTACCGCTTGCGGTGCCGCCATGGCTGCCTCTTTGCCGCAGATCGAAGTGCTCGCCACGGGCGGCACGATTGCCGGTTCCGGCAATTCGGCAACGGGTTCCGCTTACACGGCCGGTAAGGTGAGCGTCAACCATCTGGTTGCCGCTGTTCCGCAGCTTGCTGACATCGCTGTGGTTACTCCCAAGCAGGTTGTTCAGATCGGTTCGCAGGACATGACCGATGACGTGTGGCTCAAGCTCGCCAAGACCATCAACGCTGACTGCAGCAAGGTCGACGGCTTCGTGATCACGCACGGCACGGACACGATGGAAGAAACCGCTTACTTCCTGAACCTGACTGTCAAGTGCAAGAAGCCCGTGGTGCTCGTTGGCGCCATGCTCCCCTCCACCGGTCTCGGTGCTGACGGTCCCCGTAACCTCTACAACGCTGTTCTGACAGCCGCCACGAAGGAAACGGCTAAGCAGGGTGTTGTGGTTGCCATGAACAACGTCGTTGTCGGCGCCCGCGACTTGATGAAGTCCAACACGGTTCAGCCCGAAACCTTCGTCGCCGCCAACTTCGGTAAGGTCGGCACGATCTTCAACAACAAGGTGACGTACGAATCCACCTCGCTGCGTCCGCACACCTACCAGACCCCGTTTGACGTTTCCAAGATCGAAACGCTTCCGAAGGTTGGCATCGTCTACAACCATGGTGGCGTGGAAGGCATCCAGGCTCAGGCTCTGGTTGACGCCGGTTACGCCGGTATCGTGAACGCCGGTGTCGGTAACGGCAACATCCACAAGAGCATCTTCCCGATCCTTGAAAAGGCTGCCAAGAGCGGCATTGCCGTGGTTCGTAGCTCTCGCGTTCCGACGGGCGCCACCACCAAGGACGCTGAAGTTGACGACGCCAAGTACGGCTTCCTGTCCTCCGGCACGCTCAACCCGCAGAAGGCTCGCGTCCTGCTGCAGTTGGGTCTGACGAAGACCAAGGACGTCAAGAAGCTTCAGGAATACTTCGACAAGTACTAATCTGCTTGTGATCGGACCTCGGAAGAGGTTCTGCTGAAGTGACGAAAAAGGCGCAAAGGCGAAAATGCCGATGCGCCTTTTTCATGTCTACAAAAGGAATTCACGGTTGTTTTTGCGCGGACTTATGCAGCCGCATGTTCATGGCGATGAGCCACAGAGAGATTGTCAGAAGCCCGAAACCTGCAATTGCCAGATCGTAAAGTGCGCCGTTACCGAAGAGCAAAGGCACCAGCAATGCGGAACACAGCGCAAAGAAAATCGTCTGCACGAAGCTTTGCATGGATGCGGCCAGACCTCGGGATTGCGGCAAGAAGTCCATGGCAATCAGGGCCATGCCCGGACGAACGATACCGATGCCGATGGTGTAGATCATCAAGGGCAGAACAGCCCAGACGATGCCTTCGGGCAACAAGCCCGACATGGTGCACAAGGCAAAGACGCCAGCGGCAAACATCACGCAAAAGCCCACTCGGATTGTTCCTTGTGTGCTCAGACGGCCGGCAATGCGAGCCGAAATCCAGCTGCCGATGACGGTGCCGGAGACCATCGGCAAAAAGAGTTTCCAAAATTCATCCGGCGACAAATGCATGACTTCCACGCACCAGTCCGCCGCTCCGGCAATGAAAACGCCCTGTCCCAGAAAGGCTACGGCAAGCGCAGTGTTTGCTGTCATAAAGGCGCCATGTCGCGCCGCCGAGGCGTAGTTGGAAAGTAGTGTTACCAGGCGGGGCGACATGCGTTTTTCCTTGGGCAGCGTCTCGGGCAGAAAAAAGAGACAAAGAGCTGCAAGAACTGCGCTGATGAAGGTCAGAATATAGAAGTGACTTTCCCAGGAAAGGTGGGTGGCGACGATGCCGCCGATTACCGGAGCCAGCGCCGGGCCAAAACCGAAGACCATGGATACGTAGGCCATCAGCATCTGTGCTTTCGGCCCGCCGAAAAGGTCACGAATGACGGCCATTCCGATCACCATGCCGCAGCCGGCAAAAATGCCCTGACACAAACGCCAGAGAACAAGCATCGAGAGAGAATCGGAAGTGGCAGCGCCGAGACTTGAGGCCGAAAAACACAAGAAGCCCGTGACCATCGTGAGCTTACGGCCGAACATGTCCGAAATGGTTCCATAGAAAAGCGTCATGACGGCAAAACCCGCGAGGTAGGAGGAAAGCGTCATCTGGATACCCGCCAGATCGGAGCCGAAGGCTTGAGCCATTTGGTGGAAACTCGGCAGGTACATGTCGGTGGCAAACGGGCCGATCATGGAACAGGCCGCCAGAAGCCAGGAGAGCAGGTGTGTGTTGACTTTGTCGGGATTGTCGACCGGTTGGAAGGAGATGCGCATTTTCTTTTTGTTCTTCAGTAGGTTGCGCCGCATTGTATCGCAGTGCATTGGAGAAGAAGTTCGCAAGACTAGTGAAGGAAATTTCCATGCGGCAAAGCTCTGAAAGCCGCATAATCGGGAAGCTGAGCGTTTTTCAGGTCAAGAAAAGCACGGTGAGATAAAATCCGAAGGCTAAGTTGCGAGTCGTGGGCTTTTTTCAAGCGGCTCGCCCGACAATTCGAAAAAAAACGGAGATGGATACGGTGTCGTTTTCGAGTGAATTGTTCACCGACAACACCGCTTCTGCTATGACCCAGACTGCAAACGAGAAAACACCGACTTTTGAAGAGGCGATGGCTGAACTCGAAGCTCTTGTCCGCAAGATGGAAGAGGGCAAGCTTGCCCTCGAAGAGAGCGTGGAAGCCTATACGCGCGGAACCGAACTGGTGAATCTGTGCCGGGCTAAGCTCGAAGATGCCGAGACTCGCGTTCGCAAACTGGAAGCTCAAAACAACGGCTCGGGCGATACGACGGCTTTGCAATAGGGAGGTGTTGCTGTGATGGAAGCTGACAAGGCCGAATATGAGGTTTGGTCTCGGGAACAACGCGGGCATTTCGAAGGTGTCGCCGAAGCGGCGCTGGATGCGCGCGACGGCAGTCTCGGAACGCTCACCGAAGCGATGCGCTACGCTGTTTTGGACGGCGGCAAAAGAATGCGCGCCATGCTTGTGTACGCAGCCGGTCGGCTGACGCAAGCGCGGGAAAGCGATCTGGACGAACTAGCGCTCGCGGTGGAATACGTTCACGGATACTCTCTGGTGCACGATGATATGCCCGCCATGGACAACGATGTCCTGCGGCGCGGCAAACCCACGGCTCACGTGAAATACGGCGAAGCGGTGGCAATGCTAGCGGGCGACGCACTGCAGCCCGAAGCTTTCCTGCGCATTGCCCGAACGCAGGTGGCTCCCGCCGTCAAGGTCAGGCTCATGCAGGAGCTTGCCTATTCGAGCGGGCGCGATGGCATGTGCGGCGGGCAGGCAATTGACCTTCTGAGCGTAGGAAAGAGCCTCAACGAGGCTTCATTGCGCCATATGCACAGTCTCAAGACGGGCGCCCTGATTCTGGCTAGCGTTCGAATGGGTGCGCTTGCCGGCAAGCCGGAACTCTTTGCTGCCGCTGAATTCGAACTCAATCGTTACGCCAAGGCTCTGGGACTGGCTTTTCAGGTGATCGACGACATTTTGGACGTCACGGCCGACACGGCGACGCTCGGTAAAACTTCCGGCAAGGATGACGCCCACGACAAACCCACGTTCGTCTCGCTGATGGGGCTTGACGCGGCTCGCAAACTCGCCCGCGAAATGGAACACGAAGCCGGAGTGGCTCTGCAGACACTGGCTGCCAAAGGCTGTTTTGAAGATATGGCACTTCGTCTTTTGGCCGGCGCCGCCGCTTTTGTGACCAACAGGAAATATTGATGGATCAGCGAGATACGACGCAGGTGGTGCGCATGCTCACGCCTGACGAACGAAAGGAAATGCTGGAGTCGATCAATTCTCCAGCCGATCTGCGCAAGCTCCCCGTCTCAGAGCTTCCGGTGCTCGCGCGCGCACTTCGCGATTTCATGGTCGAAAGCGTCAGCAAGACGGGCGGTCACTTGTCGAGTTCGCTCGGTGCCACGGAATTGGCAATCGCGCTTCATTACGTTTTCAACACCCCCGAAGACGCCATTGTTTGGGACGTTGGCCACCAGGCTTATGCCCACAAGATTCTCACCGGCAGACGCGATGCGATGGCCACGCTGCGCCAGACCGACGGCATTTCCGGTTTTCCGAAGCGCAGCGAAAGCCCGTACGACGCCTTCGGTACGGCGCATTCCTCGACGTCAATTTCTGCCGCACTCGGTATGGCTGTTGCTGACAGCCTCAATGGCAAGAAGGACCGCTGGCACATCGCAGTGATCGGTGACGGTGCTCTTACGGGCGGTATGGCCGTGGAAGCGCTCAATCACGCGGGTGTCTACAAGAAGGACCTCAAGCTACTTATCATTCTCAACGACAACGACCACTCGATTTCGCCTCCGGCAGGAGCGCTGTCGGGTCATCTGGCCAAGCTCGTGAGCACGGCGCCCGTCTGGAAGGCTCGTGAGATCTCGAAGTCCATCCTCAAGCCCGTGCCGCTCCTGTGGGATTTTGCCAAGCGAGTGGAAAAGCAGACCGTCAATTTTCTGTCGCCGCCCTCAACGCTGTTTTCAAGTTTTGACATCAATTACTTCGGCCCGATTGATGGTCACGACGTGACCGGGCTTGTGAGCTTTCTCAAGAACCTGAAGGCGCTTGACGGTCCGATCGTTTTGCACGTCAAGACGAAGAAGGGAAAAGGGTATAAGCCTGCCGAAGACGATCCGACGCTCTACCACGGTGTGGGCAAGTTTGATCCTGTCGTGGGCATTCAACCGTCTGCCGCACCCACGAAGAAGACCTACACGCAGCTGTTTTCAGACTGGATCTGCGACACAGCTGAGCGTGACAAGACGCTCTATGCGATTACGCCCGCGATGCGCGAAGGCTCCGGTCTGGTGGAATTCGAAAAGAGATTTCCCGAACGCTACCGCGATGTGGCCATTGCTGAGCAGCACGCGGTGACGTTTGCCGCGGGGCTGGCCTGTGCGGGCATTCACCCAGTGGTGGCGATCTATTCGACGTTCGCACAGCGCGCCTATGATCAGATTGTGCACGACGTTGCTATCCAGGATCTGCCGGTACTCTTTGCGATCGATCGCGCGGGCTTGGTGGGTGCCGACGGACGCACGCACCACGGCCTCTTTGACATCGCATTCCTGCGGTCGTTGCCGAATATGACGGTGATCACGCCGAGCGACGAAAACGAAATGCGTTTGCTGTTGAACACAGCTTGGACGCTGCAAACGCCTGTGGCTGTGCGTTACCCGCGAGGAACAGGACCTGGGGTGGAAGTCACGGCTGACACAGAGACGGTCGAAATCGGCAAGAGCAAGACAGTGCGGACGACTTCGGCACCCAAGGGCAAGCGCGTGGCGATTCTGGCCTTCGGTTCCATGGTCTGGCGCCTGACTGAAGTGGCTGAGGTGCTTGACGCAACGCTCGTCGACATGCGCTTTGTCAAGCCTCTTGACGAAGAAGCAGTGCTCAAGGCCGCTGCCGAGCATGACTTGCTGGTGACGGCCGAAGAAGGCATCAAGGCGGGCGGCGCGGGTTCCGCCGTGCTCGAATTCCTGAGCGAGGCCGGTCAAACGACGCGTACGCTCATATTCGGCATTCCCGACGTCTTTATAGATCACGGCAACACCGAAGTGCTGATGACCCGCAGTGGTCTCGATCCGGCACACATCCGTGCCAAGATCGAAGCGGCTCTGTCCTAAGCGAAACCAAGTGTTTCAGGGGCGGGCATTTGCAAAAGTGCCATCCCGCTGACCGCCTATAATCGGGCAAAAGAAGATCGATCCATAGCAGATTGAGGGAGTTTTATGCCCACCGTTGAAAAGAGCGTCAGTCTTAAGTCCTACAACACGTTTGCGGTTGATGTCAGCGCGCAATATTTCGCAGAAGTCTGCACGCCCGAGGACATTCGCTCGGTGCTTGCCGATCCGCGCTACGGACAGCTTCCCCGTTTTGTGCTCGGAGGCGGCTCGAATACGCTCTTTACCAAGGACTTCGAAGGTCTTGTGCTGCACATGAAGGGCGGCACGATCGAGGTGACGGACGAAAACGACAGATTCTATTTCGTCAAGGTGTCGGCCGGCATCGTATGGGATGATTTCGTGCGGCATGCAATTGAAAGCGGTTGGTACGGCATTGAAAATCTGGCGGCAATTCCTGGCACGGTCGGCGGTGCGGCGGTGCAGAATATCGGCGCCTACGGCGTTGAAGTGGCCGAGCATATCGTTGAAGTCGAATGCTTCGATCCCGATCGCCGTGCCATGCGCGTGTTGTCAGCCGAAGACTGCGACTACGGTTATCGCGCAAGTCGCTTTAAGACGATCGAAAAGAATCTGATCGTCACTTCCGTTCTTTTTGCGCTCCCAAAGACGTTTAGCCCTGTCTACGGATACAAGGAGCTCGAAGCCATTTTCGGCGATCGCCGTCCCGAATCCGCCAAGGAACTTGAAGAGGCCGTGCGTGCGGTGCGTGCACGCAAGCTTCCCGATCCCAAGGTGCTTCCCAATGCCGGCAGTTTCTTTAAAAACCCGGTGGTTACGCGCACCAAGATGCTGCATCTGCTCGAAGAGACGCCGTCTCTTGTGAGCTACCCTTTGGGCGGAGCACGCGCCAAAATAGCCGCAGGCTGGCTCATTGAGGCATGCGGCCTTAAGGGAAAGCGTATGGGGCAGGCGGGTGTTTATGAACGTCAGGCGCTCATCCTCGTCAACTATGGCGGCGCGACCGGTGCCGAAATCAAGGCTCTTGCCGAAGAAGTGGCACGCAATGTCAAGTACCGCTTTGGTGTGGAACTCGAACCCGAACCTGTCATCCTTTGATCGGCCGGACATCATCCGAACGGATGAAATGCTTTGTTACCAACTGACGTTTTGACGTGTGCGTCGGTTGTCATTTATCGCTTCTAAGATTCGTTGAAGGCGTGAGATCGAGATCTCGGTCGGTTTCGCCCTGTGATTCAATACAACGAACAAGAAGAATTCCGATCATGTCAATCAAGGCGATGTTGACGCGGCCCGCCGGGGTCGCGCAGTACACCGTGGGCGAAGAAATCGCCAACGCGGTAACGCACGGCGTGGCGGCTCTGCTTTCGATTGCGGGGCTTGCCGTCCTGGTGGCTTTTGCCGTGTTGTATTCGGGCTCTCCCAAGGTTGTGGCTGCGGTGAGCATCTTCGGCGCGAGCATGGTGTTTCTCTACACCGCCTCGACCTTGTATCACTCCATTCCCAATCCCCGAGCCAAAAAGGTTCTGCAGTATCTGGATCACTCCATGATTTATGTACTGATTGCGGGCTCCTACACGCCGTTTTGCCTGATCACACTTCAGGGTTACACCGGCATCGCGCTGCTGTGCGCGGTGTGGCTTATTGCAATTGCGGGTATTTCGCTGCAGGCTGTACTGCTGCACAAGGCCGACTGGATCAACTGTCTGCTCTATCTCTCCATGGGGTGGCTAGCAGTCTTTGTCATCGACCCGCTCGTCTCAACGCTTGATTCGACCGGTTTGGCGCTGCTGGTGGCCGGAGGTCTTGCCTATACGGTCGGTGTAGTTTTCTACATTTTTGAACGAATTCCCTTTTCTCACGCTATCTGGCACACTTTTGTCTTTGCCGGCACGACGCTGCAGTTTTTCAGCGTCCTCTTTTACGTGATTCCCGGGGTGAATGTTTGAGCGCAGTGATTTCCGCTTGGCAGGATCAGGACTTTGAAGGCGTTGCCAAGCTTTTTGACGAACTGTGGGGCTGGGAGCTCGAAGGCTCCGAACAGGAAAAAAGGGATATTTCCGACTTGTACATTGCGGGCTCGGCTCTGGCCTGCAATCGGTTGCGCGTGATTCGCGAAAACGGCGACATTGCCGCCTATCTGGGGTCGGTGTTCTATCAAAATGCTCCGCAGGAGCAGGGGCTTCAAGATCCGAGCGCTTTTCGTCAGGCTGCCGCCGTCATGGAATCGCGCCTGCGTAGCACGCCTTTCGGTCTGGAGTCCGTGGAGTTTAATGATCTCATCAACGAAGCCAACCGTAAGCTCAAGGCAGACATGATTGCCAAAGGCTTTAAATGGCAGGGCGAGCTTAAGCTTTTGATGACGTCGCCTTTGTACCAGGGTCGGGGTATGGCTCGCCTTCTGATTGACGACACGTTTGACGAAATGCGTCGCTGCGGCATCCGGGACGTGATCCTCTTCACCGATTCGCACTGCAACTGGCAGTATTACGAAAAGACGGGCTGGACGCTTGCAGCCGAGCATAAGTGGAGCTTCAGGGAGGAGCCCATTCGGGCGCTTGCCTACTGGAAAACGATTTGACGAATTGAAAAACCCGAGACCTGAAAATCTCGGGTTTGCGGTATCGGAAGGTCAGATTGCACTAGCGAGCTTGTCGCATCTCCAGATAGAACGGGCCGAGGATCTGCGCATAACTTTCCACGGTAAACGACAGTTTTTCGGGGTTGTCGATGTACTGCAGGGGATCGGTTGCAAGACTGCCGTCGTAGGCAAGCTTCAGGAATTCAGCTTCGCGCGTAGCCTTCTTGCCGTCCTTCCAGACGTAGTCGTTGTATTGTCCGCCGAGATCAAATCCCGAGCCGTCGCTCTTGACCACAAACTGCGCGCGGTACTTGATGTCATCAAACTCGAAGAGCTCACGCATACGCTTGATTGTGCGGGAATTTTCCAGAATGGTATTGTTGAGATCCAGTAAATCCTGAGCGGAACATTCGAACTGCACCACCACGGGCTTGCCGTCTTCTTTGATTTCAGTCCATTTCTGAGTTCCCTTTTTGCAGGCGGCCCAGACGTCGAGCACATCGCCCATATTGGCGGCAGGGCTGTATTCTGGAAGCACCGTATCGTGAACGAGTTTGGTGTTGACGGAGCTGCAGGCCGCAAGCGTGAGAACGGCTGCCGCAACGGGTACAAATTTCAGCAGTTGCATGGCTTTTTAAACTTAAGCAGAAGGTTCGGAATCGTCGTCTTTGGCGGGAAGTGCAAAGGGCATGCACTTAGGCCAGGCGGTAAGTTCGTTGTCGTCTTCTACGGTCTCAAGCGCGGCGGGACCGTCGTAAGCCGTGTTGACGGCGTAGTTGAGCTTGGCATAGGCAAGCGTTACTTCGTGCTCGAGAACGCCCTGGGCCTTGCGGGGATCTTCGCGAAGAAGACGAACTGCCTCTTCGAGGGTTTCAAGTGCGTCTTCAAGTGTGGCGGCAAACCATTCGGACTGAATGCGGTCTGACATGGGAAGGTTCCTGTTTGAAAAAAACTGTCAGCTCCGCAGTGTACCCGTGCAACCCAAAGCAAGCCTTAAGGCAACGGTTTCCGATTTGCTCTGCAACTTGCACGTATCGGGCACGCTTTTCGGATTATTCCAAAGACCTCGAACAAGTTCCGTACCTAGACTTCTCTCATCTGGATTCTTTTCAGGAGCGAGAGATGCAATACAAAAAACTCGGTCGCACAGGCTTGTACGTGAGCCGCTTATGCTTGGGCACGATGAATTTCGGAGACTGTACGGACAAGAAATCCGCCTTTGAAATCATGGATCGAGCTGCCGATTTGGGCATCAATTTCATCGATACGGCTGACGTCTACGGTGGTCCGCAGCGGCCGGACATTCCGCTCGGATACGGCATCTCGGAAAAGATCGTGGGCGAGTGGCTCGCTCAAAGCGGCAAGCGCAATGAAGTGGTGCTGGCAACGAAGCTCTATCAGCCCATGATTCCGGGCCCGAACGGCCGCCGCTTGTCGGCCTACCATATTCGCCAGGCCTGCGAGGACAGTTTGCGACGTCTGAAGACCGACCATATTGATCTTTATCAGTTCCATCACATTGATCGCGATACGCCTTGGGAGGAAATCTGGCAGGCCGTTGACGTACTCATCGAGCAAGGCAAGGTTCTGTATGTAGGAAGTTGCAACTTTCCGGGTTGGGGATTAGCTGCGGCGCAAGGCGAGGCAAAATGGCGCCGACACATGATGGGACTGGTAAGCGAACAAAGCCGCTACAACCTGGCGTGCCGTTCAATTGAGCTCGAAGTGATTCCGGCCTGCCGGTACGAAGGCATGGGACTTTTGACCTACAGTCCGCTTGATGGAGGACTTTTGGCCGGAGCACTCAAGAAGGCGGCCGAGCGATCTCGCCGCGGCAAACCGTCGCTACCGATCCGCGATCCTATGTTTAGGGAACGCGTTTCCGCTTATGAAGCCTTCTGCGAAAAGCGTGGCGTTGATCCAGCCGACGTTGCGCTTGCATGGGTACTGAGCAATCCGGTCGTCACATGTCCGATTGTCGGACCGCGTACGCTGGAACAACTGGAAGACTCAGTGCGAGCACTTAATCTGAAGCTCAAACCGGAGGATCTGGCAGAACTTGACACGATCTTCCCGGGACCGGGCGGCGAGGCACCCGAAGCTTACGCATGGTAATCCTCGCAAAATAGCTTGAGGTTCGCGAGAACCTCAAGCTTGGTCGAAGAGGGATTATTTTGTCTTTTTGGCGTTCTTCACAGCCGAGTCGCTCGCGAGCTTGGCGCTGGTGGCAACCCATGCTACGTTGGCGGCCGGGGCGGAATCGTCGCCGTGCACACAGTTGGCTATTTCACCGGCGGCGTAGAGATTGCCGATAGGCTTGCCGTTCTTATCCAGAACCTGTAGAGATTCGGACAACAGCACACTGCCCATGGTCGTTGCAAAGCGAGGTTTTTGTTCGACGATGTAGTAGGGACCCTGATCCGAGATTGCGGCTTTCATGTTTTCGGGCTTGCGACCGAAATCTTCGTCTTTGCCTGATTTCACAAAGCCGTTATAGCGCTTGACGGTGGCCACGAGATTGTCGGCGTTCAGACCCGCGTTTTTGGCGGCTTCGGCCAGTGTTTTGCCGTGAGCAAAGAGCGGCGTTCCTTTACCGTTTTTGGCAAGCCAGGCGTCCACTTCTGCCGGGCTCACGCCGTTGTTCTTGATGCCGTCGCAGAAAATCTTAAAGGTCGGTTCGTCCATCACGAGATAGAGCTGGTTGCCTTCGGACTTCGACTGCACCGTTACGATGGAGCGCCCGGTGCCTTTTTCATCAACGACGCGTTTGCCGCTCTTGTTGACCATGATGGCGCCGAGAGAAAGCGCGTTGGCGTTGCCGGTTAAGGTGGACTTTGCTACGCCCGGAGCGACTTCCAGACCGTTGTAATAGATCTTGGCGTAAGGCATCAGCTGCATACCGGCACCGGCTTTCATTGCCATCTTGTGTCCGTCGCCGGTGGAGGAGACAGGACCGTAATAAAGCGTGGTCTTCAGATTGCCGGTGAGCATGTCGCGGTTGGCGCCGTAACCGCCTGTAGCGAGAATCACGGACTTAGCCTTGACGGTGTATAGCGTGCCATTGCCTTGAGCCTTGACGCCGGTGACAGCGCCGTTTTCAACAATCAGCTCCTTGGCTTGCGTACCAAGCAGCACCTGAGTATCGGTCTTAGCTACGAGGTCACGCAGGCTTTGGGCATAGCCGGGGCAGCCGCCCTTCAAAAGCAACAGACGCGGCGTCTTGAATTCGGCTCGCTTCTGAACGCCGCCTTCCGTACGAAGCTGGATACCTTTGCCAACCAGCCAGTCAACAGTCGGACCGACGTTTTTCGCGTAAACGTTCAAAATCTGCTTGTTATTGAGATTCCGACCGTTGCGCAGCATATCTTCGACAAACTTCTCAGGCGTATCGTCTTTGACGCCAAGATCCTTCTGTAGCTTGGAACCTTCGATAAGCATGCCGCCCGCGCAGATCGAGGAAGCGCCGCCCAGAAACTCCATCTTTTCCAGCAGCGTCACTTTGACGCCCTGATCGGACGCATTGATGGCAGAAATCATGCCGGCACCGCCGCCGCCCAGAATGAGCACGTCGGTGGTGATTGTTTTTTCCTTCAAAGCAGCCTTCTGTGTCGGCTTTTTGTCCCAGTCCTTCAAATTGAGACCGGCCTGGGTGATGGCTTCTCGAGTGGCTTTCTTAACGGCGTTGCTCGTGATGGTGGCGCCCGAGACGCCGTCGACTGCAAGACTCTGAACGTCGAGAATGCGTTGGGCTACTTTAGGACCGGCAACAGCTCCGATGCCGACCGTTTCCTTGTTCGGGCCGACTTCAATCCTGGTGACCTTGTTGTCTTTGACCGTCACAGAAACGGGAACCGGGCCGCTTTGGCCCTGAGCGGTAGCTGTGTAAACGCCGTCAGCGGCAAACGCGACGATGGAAAAAACGGAAGCGACGACTGTAGCAAGCAGTGACTTCTTTTGCATAAGCTCTCTCCTTGTTTTTTATCGGTTGATGTTGCAATGCCGATTCCTAGATTTTGCCCCGAGGCCTTCACCTTGCCAATGGGGAAAAGCGGGAAAGAGCGTCGCAATGCGCTACTTGTAGAAAACAAAGAAAACAGCCATTACCAAGCAAACGAAGGCGGCCAAGTGGTTCCAGCCGAAGTGGTTCTGGAAAACAACGACGGAAAAGAGCGCAAATACCGTGAGCGTGATGCACTCCTGGATGATTTTGAGTTGAACGAGACTGAAAGGACCGCCGTTGCCTTCAAACCCAATGCGGTTGGCCGGCACCATGAAGCTGTATTCAAAGAGAGCGATCGCCCAGGAAAAAAGCACGACCGTGTAGATCGGCCAGGAGCTGTAGTTGATGACCTTCATGGTCTGGAGCTTTAAGTGCAGATACCAGGCGCAGGTCATGAAAATGTTGGAAACGCAAAGAAGGCCGACAGCCAGAAGACCTTTGCTGAGCATAGAAACCTCGGGACAAACAGGCAAAAAAGAGTAGGCCGAACACATGATCGGGTTGCAAGACGCGGATTCTAGGACGAAAGGTCTTCAAGGAAAAGCGTCGGTGAGGCTAAAAATTACGACTGCGTCAGGTCGGGCAGACGTGTTTTGCGCTAAATTGAAAGCAACGCGCAGTAAGGCGCATCCGTTGACGTTTTAATAGCGTACTCAATCATGTCAGGATCCAGTATCGGAAAGCTTTTTGTTGTGACAAACTTTGGCGAAAGTCACGGGCCGGCTATCGGTTGCGTGATTGACGGCTGCCCGCCCGGGATGCCTCTGAGTGAAGCTGACATTCAGCCCGATCTGGATCGTCGCCGCCCGGGACAGAGCAAATTTGTGACGCAACGCAAGGAAGCCGATGCCGTCAAGATCCTTTCGGGCGTTTATGAGGGTGTCACAACGGGGACTCCCATTGCTCTTTTGATTGAAAACACAGACCAAAGAAGCCGGGACTACTCGGAAGTGGCCAGACAATTTCGACCGGCTCACGCCGACTGGAGCTACTGGAACAAATACGGGATTCGGGATCCGAGGGGAGGCGGCAGAAGTTCTGCTCGTCTGACGGCGCCGACGGTGGCGGCGGGCGCCGTGGCACGCAAGTGGCTCAGTACCGAGCTCGGCATTACGATTCGCGCGCGCGTTTCCTCAATCGGTACGGTAAAGCTTCCCCTGGAAAACTGGGATGAAGTTGACAACAATCCGTTTTTTGCCGCCAATGTCAGCAATATTGCTGAGGTCGAGACTTATCTCGGCAAGATTCGAAAAGAGGGAAACAGCATCGGCGCCACGGTCGAATTCGAGGCCATGGGAGTACCGGCGGGCCTAGGCAGTCCTCTATACGATCGGCTCGATGCTCGGCTTGCCTATGCTTTGATGGGAATCAACGCCGTCAAGGCCGTTGAAATCGGCAACGGGTTTGAGGCGGCAACGCTCACGGGAGCCGAAGGCAACGACCAGATGACCGCGCAGGGGTTTGCGAGCAACAATGCGGGCGGCATTTTGGGCGGCATCTCAAGCGGCGCGCCGATCACCGGTCGTATTGCCATTAAGGCGACACCTTCGATTCTGACGCCCTTAAAGAGTTTGGACATCGAGGGCAACGAAATCGAAGTGGTTACCAAAGGCAGACACGACCCTTGCGTGGGCATCCGTGCCGTGCCTGTGGTGGAGGCTGCCATTGCCTTGGTGCTGATGGACGCTGCCCTGATGCAGCGCGCTCAGTGCGGAAATTTGGGTATTCGTCCGGAAGAGTTGTTCCGTTAACAAGAATTCGGGCAAGCAAACGCCGACCGTAGAGGTGCCAACGGTCGGCGTTTTTGCGTCAATCGAACGCTTAAGAAGCGGCAGCGACCGACGTTTGCATGGACGCCTGCCAGCGGTGGTAGCGGGCGTTGGAGGCTGTGGGCAGGAGGCTTCCGACAACCATGGCGCTGCCGGCGGCAAGGAAGCCGCCCAACACCGACGGGAAGACTTCTCCGAGCGGCGTGAAGGTGAGTACGGCCCAGACGGAGCCGCCCACAAAGATCGACATCCATGCACCCTGCGTCGTGGCACGCTTCCAGTAGAGACCCATCACGAGCGGCCAGAAGGCGCCGACGACCGGGAACTGGTAGGCCATGGCCACCATGTCGTAGATGGCGGTACCTTCAAACCAGAGGCTGTAGGTAAGCACGGCCACCGCAAAGAACACCAGGGTCATGCGCATATAGGGAAGCTCGCGGCCTTCAATGCGCACGAAATTGCGCAGAACGTTTTCGACGAACGTCGTGGCCGGGGCAAGCATCGTGGCCGAAGCCGTCGACATGACCGCGCTCAGGACGGCGCCGAAGAAGAGCACGCGCAGCCACCAGGGCATGTAGTCTCGAATGAGCGTGGGCAGCAGTCGCTGCGGATCGGTCGTCAGAAGCGTTTCTCCCACGCCCGGCATGGCGAGCACCGCCGCGCACACGATGAACATCGGCACGAATGCAAAGAGGATGTAGAACATGCCGCCGAGGATCGGACCGCGCACGGCCGTCTTAGCGTCACGCGCACTCATCACGCGCTGGAAGACGTCTTGCTGCGGAATCGAGCCGATCATCATCGTGATTGCAGCCGAGATCCAGAAGAGCCAACCGTTGAGGCTCATTTCCGGCCAGGGGTTGAAAAGATCGCGCGAAGCGGCGAAGGTCACCACCTGCCCGAAACCGCCCGCCATGTCGCTTGCGCAAACCGCCACGGCGATGAGACCTGCCACGATGATGATCATCTGGAAGAAGTCGGTCACGGCCACTGACCACATGCCGCCGTACACGGTGTAGAAAAGCACCACGAACGTGCCGATGGTCATGCCGAGCGAAACGCTCACGGCGCCTTCGGTGACGAGATTGAGCACCAGACCGAGCGCGGCGACTTGAGCGCCTACCCAACCCAGATAGGACAAAATGATGAAAATGGCGCAGGCAAGCTCAATCTTCTTTCCATAGCGCTTGCGATAGAAGTCGCCGATGGTCAGAAGGTCCATCTTGTAGAGCTTGCGGGCAAAGAACATGCCCACCAGAATGAGCGCCATTCCGGAGCCGAACGGTTCTTCGATGACTCCGGCAATGCCGCCTTCAATGAAGCGACCCGGAAGACCGAGCACGGTTTCGCTGCCAAACCAGGTGGCAAACGTGGCCGTGATCACCATAGCCAACGGAAGAGAACGCCCTGCCAATGCATAATCGGCGGTATTGCGTACGCGGCGAGCCGCCCACAACCCGATTCCGATCGAAACCAGCATGTACATGCAAACCAGTACGATCAGCTGCGTCATCGCACCTCTCCTTAAAAAAGCGTAACGACGAAGGATTTGTAGAGTAGCTGCAACCATCCGCGGTTTGCGTTGCCAGTGTGTTTCGGCCGCTTCGTTTTTTGCAGTGCGCGCAGTATATGGATGCACGACGAAAAATGGGGAGCATGAAGAAAAAAATTTTTCCTCAAATGCGCCCGGAGTTAATCGAGATCAAACTTTGCGATTTTGAGATGGGTAAAAGTACCTAAAAATCGCGGGTTTCGAACTTGAAAAGTGTTGCAAAAAGTCCTCAGGTAAAAGTACACATCAATCCTTGAAAGGCAAGGAAAATTCGAAAGATCTCAATATTGGGAAAAATGACTGTCAATAAAAAACCGCTTTGCGAAAAACGAGTCTCGCAAAGCGGTTTCAAGTACCGAAAAGGCAGGAATTAAGCCATGAACTTCGGATCGGTTTCGATCTGGGTCAGGGGGCCCTCTTCGATGACTTCAAGCACGGGGCGCGGGCGGCCGGCCACCGGCTTGGCTTCGTAGGAAAGCGGCGTCACAAGCGAGGCATCCGTTTCGACCTGTTCGAGACCGGCTTTGGCCAGATTCTCAGCGAGATTCTTGGCAATGTCAGCAATGGCTTCGACTTCAACCTTGACTTCAGGGACCGTTTCTACAGCAGTAGCGTTGTTTACCGTAGTCTCACCGGTCGGAGCTTCGGATACAAACTCCGGTGCTTGTTCGACAGGAATTTCGGCAACCTTTTCTTCGCTCGGTTGATCAACCGGAGCGAGAGTCGAGGCTTGTTCTGCGGACGGCACAGCATGGACATGTTCGACTGCGGCTCCCGTAGCGGTCACGACTGTGGTCTCGGCAGCATCGCTGTCGGTAGCGGTTAGCGATACGGTTTCGAGGTTCTTGGTCGGACGACGGCGACGACGCGGACGACGGCGACGGCTTTCGCTTTCGATCACGGTCGTTTCGTCGGATTCCGGCGCATCGGACTTCTCTTCCTGTTCCACACGCAGAATTTCTTCGTGCATTTCAAGAAGTGCATCAGGAACAGGAGGCAGTTCGTCGGTTACGGCACCGGCACGGATTGCTTCGAAGGAAGCCTCGATCGGCTCATCCGTTTCGGGACGCAGCTGACGCGCCTTACGGGAGCGGCGCGGCTTGAGTTCGCGTTCGGCTTCAGCTTCCGTATCAACGACGGCAGACGGAGCTTCAGTCGCGGCGGTCTCAACCACTGCTTCCGCAACAGGTGATTTTTCAATCGTTTCAACAGAGGCAGTTTCCGCTTTTGTTTCAATGGGGGCGACGGTGACGTCTTGTTCGGTCACGGCTGTCTGCCCCATGTCCTTGGCGGGCATATCTTCACGACGAGGTTTGCGCTGACGACGAGAACGACGTTCTTCGCTGCGAACTTCGTCGTCGCCGGCAACGGGAGCAGTGACTTCAGTCGTCTTGACTTCTTCGGTAAGTTGCTGGTTCTTCAACTGTTCGCGCTTGACGCGGCGCTGTTCGCTGCGTACCTTGTTGCGTTCACGCGGATCGCGGGTAGCCTTTTCTTCGCGCGCCTGACGCTCACGTTCCTTGAATTCCTTGATTTCCTTGCCCTTGCCGGAGCGGCGCGGCTTGCGCTTGCGATCGCTCTTGGCTTCGTCCTTGGTCACCTCTTTTTCGGGTTCAGTCTTTTCGTCTCCAAGACCGAAGAAAGCCATCAATTTGGCAAAGAAGCCCTTTTCCTGTTTGACTTCGGATTTTTCCGGAGTCTCTGCGACAGGCTTTTGTTCTTCCCTCGGCGTGTGCGTCGGGGCGACATCGCGCGGCAGGATGTTCTTGATTACCGGAACCTGCTTGGGACGCTGCTGCTCTTCCTTTTCGCGAGCCGACTTGAGCGCATAGGGGTCATCGGCGATCGGCGAGAGATCTTCGGCGCGCTTATAACTTGCAAGATCGTCGTCAAGGCGTTCGTCATCGAGGCGCAGGCGTTCGATGTGGTAATGCGGTGTTTCCAGCGAAATATTCGGGATGAGCACCACGGGCACTTTGAAGCGTTGTTCGATCTTGGCGATTTCACCACGTTTTTCGTTGAGCACGTAGGTGGCCACATCCACAGGCACCTGCGCATGAAGAGCGCCCGTACCTTCCTTGGCGGCTTCTTCCTGCAGAATGCGCAGTACCTGAATGGCGCAGCTTTCGGTGTCGCGGATGACGCCGACGCCGTTGCAACGAGGACAGGTGACGTGGTTACCTTCCGAGAGCGACGGGCGCAGTCTTTGGCGTGAAAGTTCCATCAAACCGAAGCGACTGATTCGACCGATTTGCACGCGGGCACGGTCCGGACGGATTGCTTCCTTGAGACGCTGTTCGATTTGGCGCTGATTCTTGGGCTCGGCCATATCGATGAAGTCAATTACGATCAGGCCGCCTAAATCGCGTAAACGCATCTGGCGGGCGACTTCATCTGCGGCTTCCATGTTGGTGCGCAAAGCCGTTTCTTCAATGTCCGCGCCTCGAGTGGCACGTGCCGAGTTCACGTCGACAGCTACCAGAGCTTCGGTGTGGTCAATCACAATGGCGCCGCCTGAGGGCAACGGCACGGTACGGGAATAGGCCGTCTCGATCTGGTGCTCGATTTGGAAACGCGAGAAAAGAGGCGTTTCTTCGCGGTAGCGCTTCACGCGGCCGACGAGATCAGGCATGACATGTGCCATAAACTGGCGAGCCTGATCGTAAATGTCGTCCGTGTCGACAAGAATTTCGCCGATATCGGGCTGGAAGTAGTCGCGAATGGCGCGGATGACCAGGTTGCTTTCCTCAACGATGAGGAAGGGAGCCGGATTGGCGCGGCGCAGCGGCTTGCCGTCGCGCACTGATTCGGTGGTGTAGTGCGTCACGGTACGGCCGCGGTCGTTTTCGCTGTATTCGTACTGCGGTACGGCGGCTTCCGAGATGGCGCTCCAGAGCTTCAAAAGGTAGTTCAAGTCCCACTGAAGCTCTTCGACCGTGCGACCGATGCCGGCGGTGCGGGCGATCGTGCTCATGCCGGAGGGCAGATCGAGCTGATCCATGGCTTCGCGCAGTTCCTGGCGTTCTTCACCTTCGATGCGACGGGAAACACCGCCTCCGCGCGGGTTGTTGGGCATCAGAACGAGGTAGCGGCCGGCGAGGCTGATGAAGGTGGTGAGTGCTGCACCCTTGTTGCCGCGTTCTTCCTTTTCAACCTGAACGATGAGTTCCTGACCTTCTGTGAGCGCTTCGCGGATGGTGGCGGTGCGAACGTCGACGCCTTCCTTGAAGTAGGCGCGGGAGACTTCCTTGAAGGGGAGAAAGCCGTGGCGTTCCTCACCGTAGTTGACGAAGCAGGCTTCGAGCGAAGGTTCGATGCGGGTGATGATGCCCTTGTAGATATTGGATTTGCGCTGTTCGCGGCCGGCAACTTCGATGTCGATATCGATGAGTTTCTGGCCGTCGACGATCGCCACGCGGGTTTCCTCGGCGTGGGTCGCGTTAAATAGCATGCGTTTCAATTTTCACACTCCGTTGCTGACGGTGTTACTGACGCGAACAACCGTCCGATCGGGCGCGTGCCGATACGAGTGTTTTTGAGACCCATACAAACGAAAAGGAAGGAGAGCTTAACTCAAAGCCTCCGGAACCTCTTTACGACGCGCACGACAAAGAGGCGCAGATCCCAAAAGCGGGATCCGAGCCGCGCGGCGGACAAAAGAAGTGAAGACGCACGGATTGTGTCGGTCTGCTGCGTTTGGCAGCCGGACGCGATGGGGAGAGCACGCGGGCGGACAGTGACAGCGCCTCATTCGCCTCGGCTTCGGCCGCGGCGACAGCTCGATCCCTCACAAAACCGGTTGGTCCTTTGGTGTTTCGGCGCGCAAAAACAGCCTCGCATGTCCCGAAGACGGGGGCAAGAAGCGAAAGCATCAATCGAACACAAAGCTCGCAGCGCACGACCCAAAAATCCTTACTCGTTTGAAGTCTTTCAAAACTTCACGTACCGGCAGACGTCTTGTACAAAGACGCCTTGCCCTGCTTTCGAATGTTCGGACTCATCGAAAAGGTTCGCGTGCCTTGATCAGGAGCTCGCACCCGATTATTCGTTCAATCGTTCCCCGGGGTCTTTGCTGTGATTCAGCTCGCCGGGGCGGGGCAGCTCGACTGGTCTGCAACGCCCAACCCGTCTTGCGACGCAAGTCCGAGTTTTCGAAAGCGCATTAAAAAATCAGTACCGGCGTCAATCTTCGCTTCAAGCGTGACAGACGCCCCAGACGTTAGAAATATGCGTCAACATACTTCAAACGGCATCAAAAGCGCGGGCTTTCGGCCTTAAAATGTGCAGACCTGAAAGCTTCGGCGCCTATAAATTCGCTACGCAGAAAGTGCCCTGCACTTCAACTGCACCGCGCAAGGCGCAAGTATAACTTTAATTGCGCCGCAATGCCGTGATGGTTGCGGTTGGAAATACAAAAGCACAATGGCTGAACTTGCAAATACCGCCGCACGTACCGTGACGGTTATCGACGAGTCCGAAGTCCGGGACTTCAATCGCGTCAACTATGTTCGGGTCTCAGAGCGTAGCGACGGACAGCGGCTCGACAACTTTCTGATGCGTGTTTTAAAAGGCGTTCCAAAGAGTCACATATACCGCATCGTGAGAAACGGAGAAGTGCGTATCAACAAAAAGCGCGCCGAATGCCAGACAAAGATTGCGCTCGACGACGAAATCCGCATTCCGCCGGTGCGCACGGCCATCATGGCTGAAGCGGCGGCTCCTTCCGTCAAGCCTCTTGCTGCCGACGAACTCCCGATTCTGCGTGAAGACCGAGATCTCCTCATTGTGAACAAACCTTCCGGACTGGCCTGTCACGGCGGCTCCGGCGTGGCCTTCGGTCTGATCGAGCGCTTGAGAGCGTCTCGTCCCGAATGTAAGTTTCTGGAGCTGGCGCATCGGCTCGACCGAGACACTTCCGGAGTGCTGATCGTCTGCAAAACCCGCAAGGCGCTCGTTCGTCTGCACGAAATGCAGCGGCAAGGCGAAATCGAAAAGCGTTACCGTTTGCTGGTACAGGGCGACTGGGTCAATCAGCGCGAACACGTGCGTGCGCCGCTCACCAAATACACGCTCGCAAGCGGTGAACGGCGCGTGCGCGTTGACGAGGAAAACGGCCTTCGCTCGCATACGATCTTTACGCTCATCAAGCGCTATGGTGACGTTTCGTACCTCGAAGCTGAACTCAAGACCGGTCGCACGCACCAGATTCGAGTGCATGCCGCAAGCGTCGGGCATCCTCTCGTGGGCGACGCCAAATACGGCGACTATGCATTTAACGAAGCGGTGAGAAAGGGGGCGCTCGGGCTTCCCTTCGGGCGCCTTTTCCTTCACGCCGAGCGGCTCAAGTTCACGCATCCGGTGACGAAGGAACCCATGGTGGTGATTGCGCCGCTTGAGGCCTCGCTCAAAGCCTTGATCGACAACTTGAACGACCGGCAATGACCATGCAGTCCAAAAGCTATCAGCTCTACGTCTTCGATTGGGACGGCACCGTGATGGATACGACCGGGCTCATTGCCCGCGGCATGCAGCAGGCCTGCGTGACGCTTGGTTATCCGCAGCCCGATCTTGATGCATGTCGCGAAACCATCGGTCTGCCTTTTGCCGAGTCGTTTGCCAGAGTGGCGCCCGGATTCCGATACGAGCAGCTCGACGATTTTCTGACTGCGTACCGCAACTGGTATTTGCAGCGCGAGGCTCAGGTTGACGTCATGGCGGGTTTGGAGGATCTCTTTGACCGCATGACGAAGAATGGCCTTCGTCTTGCAGTGGCAACCGGCAAGTCTCGGGCGGGGCTTATTCGCGTGTTTGAACGCACGGGATTAGAGAAATACTTTGAAGCGACGGTTACTGCAGACGAAAGTTTCCCGAAACCCAACCCGGCAATGTTGGAAAAACTATCGGACGAAACGGGGGTGGACGTGCGCGAGATGGTGATGATCGGCGACTCGATTCACGATCTGCAGCTCGCACAAAACGCGCGATGCGACGCGGTTGCCGTAACCTGGGGTGCCGCACGCCTGCCGGAACTTCAGTCGTATCCGGCCGTGGCGTACGTCTCTGACGTCAAGGAATTGATTCGCGCCCTGAGCCTCTCGTATCTCTACGAGGAAAGCCAAAGCGCGTAATGCTCAGCGCTTGGCGGAGTGGCGGGCTGTGTAAGCCTTTACCGGCTTGTGCGGCGTCTTTTTGTGCCCTGCGCTCTTGAGGACTTTCACAAAAGTGGCCTGCACGGCAAACACCGTAGGCAGCTTGGGCAATTCATAGCCTTTTTGCTGCCATTCGCGCGCGGTAAGCGTTTCGATTCGCTCTTCGCGGCCCGTAACGTCGGTTGCCGCCGTGATGCGGGTGTCGGCAGCCAATGTGGTCGCGAGAGCCTCAAGAATTCGGTTGTTGCGGTATGGCGTTTCAATAAAAAGCTCTGTTTCTCCCGTGGTGCGGCTTTCCTTTTCAAGCGAAAGAATGGCTTGACGGCGCTCGTCTTCATGCACGGGCAAGTAGCCCAGAAAGCGAAAGCGCTGCCCGTTCATGCCGCTGGCCATGAGCGTGAGCAGAATTGAGGAGGGCCCCACGAAGGGGACGACCTCAAGCCCCAGGGTTTGAGCGAATTTGACCAGTCCCGCGCCGGGGTCGGCAACAGCCGGACACCCTGATTCGGACACGATCGCCGTATCGGTGCCGTCTTTGACGGGGGAGAGCCATTCGGAAAATTTAGCCGGGTCCGGCTCATGACCGATTTCTATGATCTCGAGTTCGGCAATTGCCACCGGGTGTCCGCAGGACTTCAGAAACGAGCGGGCGCTCTTGGCGTTTTCAGCCAGAAAACGCTTGCAGCTGCGGGCGGCCGTAAGCGTCGAAAGCGGCAAGGTCTCGGCCGGGTCGCCTTCGGTGATCGGCACGGGAATCAGGTATAGACGGCCTTGAGCCACCGTTATTCTCCCAAACCGTCGATTACTTCGATGCCGGCCTTGAGCAGCATGTCGGTGACGCGCATCAGCGGCAGACCGATAAGGCTCGTGGGGTCGTCCGAAGAAACGGATTTCATGAGCGCAATGCCGAGCTTTTCAATTTTGGCGCTGCCGGCACAATCGTAGGGTTCTTCGCGGCGGACGTATGCGGCAATCGCCTTAGCCGAGAGCGCGCGCATTTCGATGCGTGTGTCGCTCACACAGGTCTGTTCGCTGCCGTCGGCGCCGATCACACATACGGCGGTGTGAAATACAAGGGTGTTTCCCTGCATGTCGGTGAGTTGACGCACGGCGCCTTCGTAGTTGTGGGGCTTGCCGAGCGCTTTGTTGCCGAGCGCGCAGACCTGATCGGAGCCGATCACAACGCAACCAGGATTGTCTTTGGCAACAGCACGCGCTTTGGCAATTGCCAGACGAAGCGCAAGCTGTTCGGGTGTTTCACCTTCAAGCGGAGTTTCATCGACACTCGAGGCTTTCGTTGTAAACGGATAGCCCAAACGTTCAAGGAGCTCGCGGCGGTAGCGCGAGGTGGAGGCAAGAATAAGGTTAAGATTCGCTGTCATGCGACGAATTGTATCGAGCTTGCAGTTTTTTCCCATCAAATTTTTTTTGACAAATGAAATACATCGACATTTTTGAGCTTTCCAGGGCGAAAACCGAAGAAAAGGGACACCTTACTATCGACGATTTGCCGGATTTAAAGGAGATGCTCAAGAGCGAAACACCCAAGGCCGATATCCATTGGAAGGCTATTGGTACAGGTCTGCGCCGCCGACTGGCGAGCGCTCTGTTGACGATCGATGCCAAACTGACGACGGATTGCGCGCGTTGCGGCAAATCGCTGGAGATTGAAATCGTCAAGGAAGTACCGTTTCTCTTCACGAAAACTGAAGACGAGGCCAATCGCCTGCCCATTGAAGAAGACGGCGATGACGAAATCGTGGTGGGTTCCACTAAGTTCGATGTGGCTCATTGGGTGGAAGAAGAACTCATTTTGTCGCTCGATCTTTTTCCTGCACACGAAGATTGTGAGCCGGACCCCGAGAGCCTTCAGAGCCAGGATGAAGATGAGATTCCTGAGCGCGTCAATCCGTTTGCAGGTTTGGCCGACCTCATGAAAAAGAACAGTTGACGATACAGGCCGGCCTCACAGGGCCGGCAGTTTTTTCATGGCTTGGGCGATCTGCGATTCCTCGGGTGTCAGATAACGGCTTGTGGTGCCGATCGAGGCGTGCCCCATAGCGTTTTGCACGAGGTTTATGTCCATGGTTTTCAGGGCATTGGTGGCAAACGTATGGCGCAGCCAGTGAGTGGAACCGGCTCGCAGTTTGGCAGCATCGGCCGCAGAGCGTTCCTGTACCTCGGCTGCCGCCGCTTCAAAAAAGTCGCACAGTACACGGTAGAGTCCTGAGCGCGAGATGCCGTCGGATTGAGGTGCCTCGCTTTTTTTTCGGCGAATGGAGGACAAAAGAGGAGTGGCAGGATCGGCCGATGTGACGTCGGGGAGGTTGCGCAACGTAAAGTAGGCATTGATGTCATCGAGCGTTTCCTGGGCCAGAGGTAAGCGTCTGACCTTATCCCCCTTGCCTACGATTTCAATAACTGTGAGATCTTCATCGCCGATTCGCCGTACGGCAATCCAGTCGGCGCGACAGTGAATCATTTCGGAGGCGCGCATCCCGAGCCCTTTTCCGAGCGACAAAACAATGCGGATTCTCAGTTTGGCTTCGCCATCGGGCATCTTTTCCAGATGTTCAAGCACGGCCTTCCATTGGCGCGGTGTAAGTGATCGGTCGGCAAAGGCTTTTGGAGCGCCTTCTCCGGGCAGATAACGCACTTTGGAACTCACCTGATCGAATGGGTTAGAACGCAAATAGCCGGTTTTTGTCAGAAATCCGAAAAGAATACGCACGACCGTCAACGATGTCTTGCGGCTTGACACCGAAAGCGGACCGTTGAAAGGACGCCATTGAGCCGAGAGTCGTGGTGCGTTTTTAGGACCGACCCAGATTGTTTGCGGCAAATTCCATTTCTGTTGCCAGGTTCCGGGCTCGAGTCGTCCGAGTTCTTCGAGCCATCGGGGATAGAGAGCAGCATCTGACGCCGTAATGGAACTTAAGGCCTTTCCGCGTTCCATAGTGCACCACAGCAGAAAGCGTTCGGCTTCTTTGCGGTATTGCGAGAGCGTATTGGGATTGACGGCCCTAGCCTGCAGCCAGACTCGCACTGCAGAGAGATCGTCGTCGGCTTCAAGCGAATTGTCGGAATAGCCTCGATTGCTGCCTTGCGCCCCCGAAAGCGTCTCGGGCAAAGCGGCAAGTATTTGGTTATTTTCCGCCAACAGGGCGCTTATGTGCGTCGTTGCGACATCCGTACCATTGTTCCCGTAGAGAACCTGCGGGGAGTCATCACTGAAATTGCGTGCAGAGTCCGAAGGAGCACAGCCGCCTGGCCAGAACCGTTCGGTGACTTCGCCCAAGTCTTCGGCATGAGCGGCAAGCCAATTGACGAGTTCGACGGCGTCTTCGCGCTTGATGCCCTGAAAGTTGCGGTACCAGTTGCAGCCGACATTGGCGACGCACTCGTACAGATCCACAGCGCTTTCCACGCCCATCTCGGTCAAGGCAGGCAGCGTACGAGCCGCAAGTTTTGCAGGCAAAACGTCTTCTAACAGGCTCTCTTCGGTAACGGAGGCAGAATCATCGGAAATGGACATGGATAGTCGGTCGAAAAGACAGGCGGCCGGCGCGGCTTCGTGTATTGTTCGGGATGTGCGTAAGCTCAGCCTGGAAATTATGTTGAGTACGCTCCGGCATTATATTGATCAAAGGCGTCTGTGACGCGCAAAATACGTTTGCTTGCCGCCTCTCTAATGCAACGGCTATCAATGTCTCGGCGGCGATCGGACAATGGAGAGAAACAAAGTGACGTTAGCGGTATTTAATCTGGAATTTCGGGGATTGCCTCATCGTGAGGCTACTTCTGCTAATCCTGCCGTGGCGCATGCCGTAATCGGCATCGACACGCTTCTGACGCAGTCTTCCAAAGTGCTCTTCGGTCGCGTTGTCGAGCCTGAAATTGATGTTCGTGCCGGTGACGGCACAGGAGACTTTGAAGTTGACTTGGGTTTCCGTGTAGATGCCGGCAAAGCACACTGTGCTGCATTGGCGGGAGAATCTTTTTATGCCGATCCTCAGCCGGATGTGGTGCTTCGTGCGCTCGGCTTCGTGGCGATCAATCGCACGCCCGAGGAACTTGCGGCATTGCCCGAGGGATGGTGCGACGGCCTGGTTGCTTTGATGTTGCGCCTGGGAGGTCGCCAGCCCGAAAAAATTTATCTGACCGGAAAAAACGTTGATATTGACGTTGGTCATGAAGAGCGTTACGTGGTAGACAAGGCCACATATGAACTCTTTAAAAATCGTAAGGTGCGCGCCGGCCTTAAGGCCCTTGCGGATGCACTTGCCGACAACGAGATTGCTGAAATCAATGTGTCGGAACGCGATGCACAGGAACCCGTTTTCGTGCTGCAGCCAGGCCACATTAACGCTTTTAGCGTGGGGGAACCACAGGAAGTGTTGCTGCTTGAAAAAGTGCGCACGATGGCTTTGACTCTTCAGGCTCCGATCTTCCGCAACGCACAGGCATGGTTCTTCAACAACGGCTTGCAGCACATTCAGGCGACGATGGGCGATAAGGACTTTCTTTCTTTGATTGACAGCGGCATTTTCGATTTGCAGTCGGGCGATGTTCTGGTGGCCAATGTGCGCGTCAGGACTTTGCATCGTCGTGATGTCGGTCTCGTGAGTACTTACGAAGTGGTGGGCGTGCTCGATATACGCCGTGCCAACACCGACATTTTGATGCCTGGAATCTGAGGAAGATTGCAGATGCGATTCGGACGCGCTTTTTTGACTTTCCTAATTTCGGCAGCAGGCTTCTTTTCCCAAGGTGCCTCCGCGGCTTCGTATTCTTTGGTACCTTCGGACGGCACGCGTGCGAGCGGTTCGGATCGAACCGTGACGATCTCGGTGCCTTCGCCTCTGAGTATGCCGCTTGATGTCAAGGTCAAGCACACCAAAGACGGGAAGGTGAGCGGTTATGAATTGTCGCGCCCGGCTCGCATTGGCGTTCAAAGCGAATTTGCCAACTATCTCGACGGAGGCCCATGGGAACAGACTCGCATGCAGCTTGTTCGCAGTTTGGGAGAAAAGAGCCTCGAGTTCGTCATTTTAGAGCGCCCGATTCTGGTTGAGGCCGTCAATAACGGCGCCATTGATATGGCGGTGACGGATGCGGGCAACTTCATTCCATTTGAGATGACGGGGCAACTGATCGGCCTTTCCAGTCTGTGGCCGGTGTTGGCCTCCGACCCTTCATACGCCGACGGCGTCTTGTTCGTCAAGCGAGCCCAAAGCAAGGAAATACGACGTCTCGGAGACGTTCGCAATCGCCGGATTGCGGCTGATTATCCGACAAGTTTCGGCGGATGGCTCATTGCCTTGCGCGAGTTTCAAAAGCACGGACTGAACACGGACGTTATTACCGAAAACGCGCGCTTTTACGGCACCGATCCAGCCAATATTCTTCGTGCGCTGCAGCAGGAGAAAGTGGATTTGGCTGTGTTGCCGACCTGCTCGTTCGAGTCGCTCGCAAAGCGCGGAGTGATTGATGAAAATGAATTTGCCTTTGTCGACGTAAACGAAACCGAATTTTCCGTCTGCCGGCATTCCGGCGAACTTTATCCGAGTTTCATCATTTCCATGCTCTCGGGGACGGATTCACTTTTGAGCCGCGCCGTGATGACATCTTTGCAGCAGATGACCGGAGCATCAACGGGGGTGGACTGGGGCCCCGTGGCTTCCGTTCGCACGGTTCACGATCTCTACTATGCGCTGAAAGTTGGTCCTTATGAACATCTGCAGGCGTTTCGCCTGTCAACCCTCATTCGCGAGCAGTCGGCCGGCGTGACAATTACTTTGGGCGTTGTCTTTTTGGTGCTTTTTTATGCCGGTTCGCTTTCAGTGCTGGTACGGCGCCGTACGGCACTGCTGAATCGTGCTTTGGAAGACCGCAAGCGTATCGAAGCCGAAGCCGCTGCCAGCCGCGACCACATTGCACACCTGGAGCGCACGGGCATCGTTGGCCAGATGTCGACGATGATCGCGCATGAATTAAAGCAACCTTTGGGCGCCATTACAAACTTTGCCAACGGGCTCTTGAGACGACTTAAACGCGGTGCGATCGATCCGAAGGTCTTTTCCGAAGCGCTCGAAGAAATCGTGATGCAGGGCACGCGCGCCAGTGAAATCGTCAACCGCGTACGCTCCTACGCCAAACAGCAGCAGCCGGTGCTGGAGTTGACCGATATGCAGGAAATTGTGCGCAATGCCATCAGTACGTTTGAGCGCTCGCGTCGCTCAAGTGCCAAAATCGAGGCCGATCTGCAGCCGTTTCTTTGGGCAGACATTGATGCTTGGGAAATTGAGCTTGCGATTCTCAACCTGTTGAAGAACGCGGCCGATTCCGTTGAAGGTCTGAGCGACGCCAAAATCCGTGTGCGTGTAAGAGCCGAAGACCGGTACTGGCGCGTTGAGGTAATTGACAACGGTCCCAAGATCACTCAGGAAGAAGTCGACCGCTTCATGATGCCGCTTGTTACGAGCAAGGCGGGCGGTTTGGGGCTGGGCTTGTCCATTTGTTCCAATATCGCCGAGCGTCACCACGGGCATATCAGCGGCTACGCCAATCCTGACGGCGGCGTGACGATTGCGATGGATATCCCGAGGGCTGCGCTACCCGAACACACCGCCATGTAACCGTTGCCTGGTTTGAGTGAATCAGGCAAAGCTTTGACATTGTTTTAACTGCTGTCGAAACTGTCTTTTCGTATCATTTTTTTCACCAAAACACGGCCTTTGGCTTGGTAAGGAGAAAAAATGGCAATGACGAGACGAACGGTTCTGGTTTCAGCGGCCGCTTTGGCGACGATTTCCCGGGCAGGTTTTGCAGCGGCAGCAGGCAAAGGCAGGTCGATTGTTATTTTCTATTCGCGTACGGGGACGATCAAAGGACTGGCTCAAAGCGTGGCCAAACTGACAGGTGCCGAAACGCTTGAACTTGCGCTCGAGCAACCGTATGCAGCTAATTACAGTGACATGACCTACATTGCGCGGGAAGAGCGTCAAAAAGGAGCGCGTCGAGAAATTGCTACGACGATTCCCGATTTGACTTCGTATGACACAATTTTCCTCGGCACACCTTATTGGTGGGGTGGCGTTTCGATTCCAATGCGTACATTCTTGATGGATTATCCGCTTGACGGAAAGACGATCGTGCCGTTCGTGGTCTCGGGCAGTTCTTCACCCGAAGGCGCCTGGGAAGACATCCGTACATACTGTCCGAAAGCAAAGATTCTCGAAGGCTTTCATCGTACGCAAAGCGAAGCGGCCGATTGCGAAGCTGATCTTAAGGCCTGGTTGCAAAATCTGAAGCTTATCTGAGGCATAACGGGCGGTAGACGGCTCAGGTAAGATTCGGCACCGACAACAACTGATCGCTTATCGCTCATGTCCAATTACAACGTTCCTGATCTTGCGTCCGGAGAAATTCATCGTGAAGAAGAGGTGATTCGCCGTAGCCGTTTCATCGTTTCGATAGCTCGCGTGCAAGGTCCGGAACAAGCAAAAGCTTTTATTGACCGTATCCGAGCCGAGCATTCGGACGCAACGCATAACTGTTGGGCATTTCAGGCGGGGCCGGCCGGCAGTACCGCGTTTGCCGGCTGCAGTGACGACGGAGAACCTAAAGGTACGGCAGGCCGCCCCATGCTCACAGTTTTGCTTCATTGCGGCGTGGGCGAAATCGCTGCCGTGGTGACGCGCTATTTCGGCGGTACGCTTCTGGGAACGGGAGGGCTAGTGCATGCCTATCAGGGCATGGTAAAAAAAGGGCTTGAAACTCTACCCGTAACCGAGCGTATTGAAACGGCTCGAATTCTTGTTGAAATGGAGCATCGTTTCTATGAGCACGCAGTTTCCGTGATCGGGCGCTGTCAAGGGGCGATTCTTGAACGAAATTTCGCCGCTGACGTTACGCTTTTGGTGGAAACTGCAGAGGTACAGGCTGAGAAACTGATGAGCGCTTTGGGCGAAATCAGTGCCGGAAGAATCCGTACCAAAAGACAAAGCGACGCTTCTTGAAGATTTCTTCAAATTTTTCGGTTGATTTGTTGCCTTGTCCAATGACAAAGGCAGCTTTCGTAATCCATAATTAGCGGTTGAAGCAGGCAAGTCTCTTCGAAGGGGGAGACGGCCGCTTGCAAAGAATTCCGTGCGCCGGAAGTGTGGTTTGTGTCCGGCGGAAATTTTCGTTTTAAAGAGTGAACAATGTCTCAGACGATTCTGCAAAGCGTTCCCGTCGGCAAGAAAGTCGGCATCGCATTCTCGGGCGGCCTTGATACCAGCGCCGCACTGCGCTGGATGAAGAACAAGGGTGCATTCCCGTACGCATACACGGCTAATCTCGGTCAGCCTGACGAGGACGACTACGAAGCCATCCCTCGTCGCGCCATGGAGTACGGCGCAGAATCCGCTCGTTTGATTGACTGTCGTCCTCAGCTCGTGGCCGAAGGCATTGCCGCCATCCAGTCCGGCGCCTTCCATATCACAACCGCCGGTCAAACCTACTTCAACACGACGCCGATTGGTCGTGCCGTGACCGGCACGATGCTTGTGGCTGCCATGCGCGAAGACGGTGTGGACATCTGGGGCGACGGCTCGACCTACAAGGGCAACGACATCGAACGTTTTTACCGTTATGGTCTGTTGGTCAACCCCAATCTCAAGATCTACAAGCCTTGGCTCGATACCCAGTTCATTTCCGAACTCGGCGGTCGCGCGGAAATGTCGGCCTTCCTGAACGCCGAAGGTTTCGAATATCGCATGAAGGCTGAAAAGGCTTATTCCACTGACTCCAACATGCTCGGCGCCACGCACGAAGCTAAGGATCTGGAAAGCCTCGGCACTTCCATGAAGATCGTTGAACCGATCATGGGCGTCGCTTTCTGGGACGAAAACGTTCAGATTCCGGCCGAAACCGTGAGCGTTCGCTTCGAAGAAGGCCAGCCGGTTGCTCTCAATGGCAAAGAATTTGCCGATCCTGTCGAACTGATGATGGAAGCCAACCGCATTGGCGGTCGTCACGGCCTGGGCATGAGCGATCAGATCGAAAACCGCATCATTGAAGCCAAGAGCCGCGGCATCTACGAAGCCCCGGGTATGGCCCTTCTGCACATTGCCTACGAGCGTTTGATCTCCGGTATCCACAACGAAGACACGATTGAGCAGTACCACATCAACGGTCGCAAGCTCGGCCGTCTGCTCTATCAGGGCCGCTGGTTCGACAGCCAGGCCATCATGCTGCGCGAAAGCGCCATGCGCTGGGTTGCCCGTGCCATCACCGGGGAAGTGTTCCTTGAACTGCGCCGAGGCAACGACTACACGATCCTTGACACGCAGTCGCCGAATCTCACCTATGAACCCGAACGTCTGACGATGGAAAAGGGCGACTCGATGTTTACAGCCGTGGATCGTATCGGTCAGCTCACGATGCGCAACCTTGACATCACGGATACACGTGCCAAGCTTCAGACTTATGCCAAGACCGGTCTGCTCACCGGCGGCGAAGGCAGCGTTGTTCCGATGCTCACCGGCAGCAAGAAGGAATAACTTCTTTTATTGACTGGATCCGGGCCGCCCTGTAGGGCGGCCTGCAACAAAGCCTGCAAGGGCGCATAGAATTTTCTCGTGCGCCAGCGGGCTTTTTTGCTTTTGTTTTCTTGTAAACTGCGCGCGATTTTGACTTCTGAGGTCTATACGCCATGACAGTTGCCCGAATTGCCTCGCGCGCCGTTTTTGCTTTCAGTTCCGCCTTGCTTGTGATTGCACTCTGCGATCTTTGGCAATGGTTTTGGCATGCGCATATTCGAACCTGGCATCTGTCTTTGCAAGGTCTTGTGCTGCTTACTTTGATGGTTTCTCTTGGAGTGGTGACCTGGAAGGCGATGCGTGCGGCCCGAGAGTTTGCTGAAACGAACGGACAGAATGGTCTGGTGGTCTATTCCGGTTATGGTCATTTGGCTGCGGCCTGTGTGCCTACTGCGATGGTACTTTTCATTTCCGACGAAGGTTGGTTGCTTGGCTACAACGCAGTGCTGGCAATGGCTCTTATTGTTTGCGGTTGGCAGGCGGCGCGATACAACCGAGGTCTGCAGGTTGTCCGTTCGCTTCTGGTCCAGATCGTCTTTCCGTTCCTTTTTGTTTTTTTGGGTATGTTTGCGGCTGTGCACGCTTCCAGCGAAGAAAATCGTCAGGAAGAGGAAGTGCAAGGCTTCAAGGATCGCGGCGACATGGCCGGTCTGCGTGCGTTTTTTACTCAAAAGGAGGAAGTTGCCCGCAAGGCAGCTCGTTACGGATTGGATGACTATGCTTCCGTCACGGGCGTATTCGGATTTGTGATGCCTCGATTTCTCAACGACGGTCTCGGACGTATGCTTCCGGCTCGAGAGGTTGTCGACGGCGTTTCGCTGATGGCTAGCGGCGGTATGCTGATTCTGGCGGTGCTTGCATACATGACCGTCTGTATGCTTTGTAACGGTTGATGCAGGATGGAAACTGCGAGGAGCGCCTGACCAGTGGCAAGCAGTGGCCTGGAAATTTCCGTTCTCGTAATGCTCTGTTAGCCTGAAAACAGGCTAAAGTGTCGCACGACAAAGATGTTTGCCGACCGACTCGAATGGAAACGACAGGCCTGCGGACGATTTTCTGCGAACGAAAATGAAAATGAGTGGAAAAAATGATTACGCCGACCATTCGCTCGGCGATTGTAGCTACGATCATCGCGGCGAAGAAGTCAAACTTTCGGTTTTGGGGCTGGCAGTAGCACTGACGCTTGGCTTTTCAGCCGTGGAACTCTTTTTCGGATGGATTTCCAATTCTCTGGCATTGATCGGCGACGCTGGACACATGGCGACCGATTCCGCGAGCCTTTTCTTTGCGCTGGTCGCCAACTTCATTTCCCGCAAGGGAGTTGATGCCAATCACAGTTTTGGCCATGGCCGAGTCGAAGTTTTGGCGGCTTTTTTAAACGGCCTTGTCATGCTAGGCGTGGTGGGGTGGATTTTTTACGAAGCCGTACAGCGTCTTGACAGTCCTGCCCAGGTCGACGGTGGCTCTGTGATGATCGTTGCCTTTATCGGCATGTGCATCAACATTGCCGTGGCATGGACGCTTTCCCGTGACAAGAAAAACGTCAATACCCGAGCTGCGCTGCTGCATGTGATGGGCGACCTGCTCGGTTCCGTGGCAGCGATTCTGGCTGGTGCCCTGATTTATTTCTTCGGGGAGAAGTTTGCGATAGCCGATCCGATTTTGTCTTTTGTTGTAGGTGCGCTTGTTTTGCACTCCACTTATGAAGTGCTCAAGGATTCTTCTGCCGTTCTTCTCGATGGAGTTCCCGAGGGCGTCAACTATTACGACGTGGGTGATGCATTGAGTCGCATTCCCGGCGTAAGCCGCGTGCATGACTTGCATGTCTGGACGCTGGCACCTGGTCATGGGGCCGTTATGGCGCACCTGTGTGTCCAGGAAGGCATTGATTGGGAAAAGGTGCTTTCCGACGCTCAAAAAATGCTTTTGACGGAATTCGGCCTTGAACACATCACGCTTCAGCCGGAGTGGCATTGCGCGGGCGGATGCAGCACGACCTGCCGACAGTGTCAAAAACAGCGCGAAGAGGCGTTGCGTCCGCAAGGTGAAGAGTCTGCAAGCGAAGACGGTAAAGCTTTCCATTCCAAGGAAGGCCTGAATGTGCTCGGGTAAAATCGCAAAACCATTAAAACTTGTGATTTTTGACAGCGGCAGCCATATCGTCTGATCGGTTGGCCGTCTGAGTGAGCCATGCAGCAAATACAGGATATTTTGATCAATTGTTCGCCCCGCGAAACACGCGTAGCGATTCTTGTCGACGGAGTGTTGGAGGATCTTCATATCGAACGCGCCGCCAGTCGCGGACTTGTCGGCAACGTTTATGTCGGTAAGGTGCTTCGGGTGCTGCCCGGTATGCAGTCGGCCTTCGTCGACATCGGGCTTGAGCGCACGGCCTTCTTGCACGTACTCGATATTGAAGGGGCTCGACAGGAAAATGGTGAGTATCGCCCGATTGAGAAGATGATCGGAGAGGGACAGCGGCTCCTCGTGCAGGTTGCTAAGGACCCAATCGGCACCAAGGGCGCACGACTGACCACTACTATCTCTCTGGCTGGTCGCAAACTCGTTTATCTGCCGCAGGACGATCACATTGGCGTGAGTCAAAAGATTGAAGACGAAGCGCGCCGCGAATCATTGCGCGAACAGGTGATGCGACTCAAAAAGCCGGAAGATAGGGGCGGCTACATCGTGCGCACCTGTGCCGAAGAATCTGCGACCGACGAGGAGTTGCTCGAAGATATGCGCTATCTGGGCTGTTTATGGCAGGAAACCAGTAAGAAGGCCGGCGTGTCGCCTGCGCCGAGTTTGCTTTACGAGGATCTGTCGCTGTCCAAACGTGTTCTTCGTGACATGGTGCAGGCTGAAACACGCAGGATCTTCGTTGACAGCAGGGAAGTGTTCGACGAACTCAAGGAATTCGCTCAGGCCTATGCACAGGGAGCTTTGCCGCTACTGGAGCTTTACACCGGAGAGGAACCGCTTTTCGAAACTCAGCAGGTGGAAGCGGAACTGCAGAGGGCGCTTGATCGCCGCGTGCCGCTCAAGAGCGGAGGCTATATTGTGGTGGATTGCACTGAAGCCATGACGACGGTCGATGTGAATACGGGCGGTTTTGTTGGCAAACGCGACTTCTCCGAAACAGTTTTCAAGACCAATTTGGAAGCGGCCAAGACCATTGCCCGTCAGTTGCGTTTGCGCAATCTCGGCGGCATCATCATCATTGATTTCATTGATATGCAAAATCCCGCCCACAAGGCGGCCGTGCTTGAAGAACTGCGGCGGGCGGCATCAACCGATCGCACGAAACTTACAATTTCGGAATTCACTGAGCTGGGACTCGTCGAGATGACGAGAAAGCGTACGCGAGAGTCGCTTTCACACACGCTCTGCGAACCGTGTCCGTTATGTGGCGGCAGAGGGGAAATCAAGACGGCGCGGACTGTCTGCTACGAAATCATGCGTGAAATCGTGAGACTGTACCGTCAGTATGAAAAGGCCGATTCCTTCAAAATTTTGGCGTCCCAATCAGTAATTGATTTCTTCTTGGAAGATGAAGCGTGCGCGCTTGAGCTTCTTCAGAGTTTTGTGCAAAAACCAGTGCATCTGGAAGCCGAACCTGCCTATACACAAGAGCAGTACGACGTGCTGATTGGTTGAGGCGACAAGCAAAAATGCAGACAAACGAGATGCTCTCGGGTATCTCGTTTTTTATATAAAAAAAGACCCAACCAACAACGGGTCAGGTCCTAGAAATGCAGCAAACTACAATGCT
>UPZS01000021.1 GCA_900538905.1 uncultured Sutterella sp. | reverse complement strand
TCTTCCTCGGCCAGGCCTGGGTGAGCGATACGGGCTGTTGCCAATGTTTCGCCCCACTTCTGTTGAGCTTGCTCGAGACTGCGCTCTCCGGTTTTGTTTCTCCCGGAAGCGTCGACCATCTTGTTGCCTTCAAAGTAGCAGGTGAACTCATAGCGCAACTCGGGACCAAAATCAAAGTCAGTCACCACGCTCGCTTTTCCGTCCTTGCCGCGGTTGACCTTCCAGTTGGAGAAAGCCATGTAGTTCTTTGCGCCGCCCGTCACGAAGTTGGCCGCATCTTTGACACGCATCTGGCAAATGCGAACCATCTGCTTGTCAGAAAGATTCTCTGCAGAAACAGGTGCAGAAACGGATGCACAAAAGACGGAAAAAAGTACAAAAGCGAGATCTTTGCGCATGGTATGAGCACTCTTTTAGCATATTGTCGCACCGTTAGCCGTAAAGAATTGTTTGAAAACAGAAAAAACGAAGATTTATCTGTTTGGACGCCGTGAAGGACAACTTCACGTTCGGTCTGCGAGCCGGTTACGAATGGGGTGATGAAGAACGCAGCTCGATGCACATGCAGCTGCGTGCGAAGTACGCCTTCTAATCGGTCCGTCGCAAAGAGCCATCGCCCGATTCGGTTTGCCCGATACGGGCATGGCTCGACAGACAGTCTTTAGCTCCCGCGCCGATCTGTCCAGGGTTTGGATTGGCCGGGAGCTTTTCGTTTGTGCCGAAACACACTCGGCACTTGTGCGGGCGCCAAAGCGGATCGAGTCGATTGGTAAGACTCAGAGCTTGTGGAAATACCGGATCCATGTGTGCAGACCCATACATCCGATGGCAATCACTGAAAGCCCTGCTACAGCTGCTCCGGTAAACGGCATCAAAACTAAGGCGGCCCCCAGAGTGAGCGCTCCCAAAAAGCCCAACGCAGAGGTAAAACTCACGGCCGGACGCGAGGCATCAAACGTATGATGCGCAATTGAGCGCAGGCTTGCGGCATCGATCACAGTGGCCACGGCGAGCAGTGCGATAAGGTCGAAGACGCATTTGAAAACCTCCAGCCGAAGACTCACAAGACGAATGAGTTCCTGCACGGCATGCAGACGATTGAAAACTGTTGTCTGAACGCCGTTGCGAATCTCAGCCTCGATGGGCGCAAACGTTTCGTCGGTTGTCGGTATCGACACAATGGCAGAGTGAACTTTCCTGCGCAGCGCATCAAACCAACCGTTGATTGACTGCAATCGGTTTTCAAGCTGTGCGCGACAGTGAGCTTGACAAGCGACGCTTTCCTTTTCAAAAACCGACTCGACGGAAGAGCCCGAGGCAAAGCAAAAGACGGCAAGCCACAAGACGATAATCAACAGAAAGCAGTTGCGGGCAAAGGTGCCGATGGGTTTGGCGGTCATTGCGCTACCTTCCGAAAAGTAAAAAGCGTTATTCGCATAACAGATCCTCGTCCGGGATCAGAATCGGTGTGCGACCTTTGATGAGGCGGCCGCCGGCGAGGGAGGCAAAAAATTCGCAGTTGGGGAGTTTGCCGAGTACGTCGCACGGAATGATTTCTTCGCGGGAGGCTGTGATTTGACGCGAAGCGCCTGCCGTAAAGTGCCCCGGGTGTGCCGTATCCGAAGCGCTCGTGAGTGTTGCGGCCGTGTTGGAGATGTAGGTGCGCCCGAACGTTTCGGCGACGAATTCCTGCGTGAGCCGATCTTTGGTGCGCAGGGCCACGAGGCTATTGAAGTTGCCAAGCGCCATGCGCGCTTCATCGGTCGAACCCAGACGGGCGGCCAGGTCGGCGACGGTCTGCATGGCGCAAGTGGTTCGAAGCCCCGATTCAGCGCCTTTGTTGAGGATTTCGATAAGCGAGCGATTAATCGTGTTTGAGCACTCGTCTACGAAGAGACTGACAGTGTTTCGGGAGATGGACGTGTTGTTGTAACGTTCGCCCGCGCAGGAGGCGAGGTCGGCAAGAAGCATCGAACCGATGGCGCCCGCAACAGTCGGGTCCGGGAGCGAATTGAGGCACACATAGAGAATCTTTCGCTGGGCGATGATTTCCGAAAGACTCATGGCAAGCGGATCGTCGTCGCGAGGCGAGAGGGTTTGTCGCAACGCTCCGGAGGTGAGCATTGCCAGAACGGGCATGAGGCTTGCCGTGATCTTCGAAAAATGCACGGGGTCGTGGGCATAGGTTGCCGCGCCCTTGAGGGTTGCCTCCGAGAGTCTTTCTTCGGCTCTGGCTCGTTCTAGAACGTCAAGCACGCCCTCGCGACCTTTTTTACCCTTGACTTTGGCCTCCGAGACGAGCATGTTGAAATAGTCCTCGCCGCAGTCAAATTCTGCCGCTTCCAAAAGCAAATCTTCGAAGTCACCGGTGAGTACCGATTCGATCGCGGCAATCGAGGGCGTTTGCCCGACATGAACGAGCAGGTCGACGACAACGTTGACGGCTGACCAGGCAAACGACGTAAAGGGGCCCGAGTCAGACATGACGGCGGTGATGCGGCTTGCGATTTCACTCGGACGCTCAAAGTGCGTCAGCGGATTGATGCGAAGCCCCTCGGGATGGTTGGGGTGAAAGAAAAGCGGGGGACTTCGGTGAGCGAGTTTTGCCGCGGCCGTCACGGCGTTTTGCAGACGCGAACTCATCTTGGGGTCAATCACGATGACGGATTCGCCGCGCAGAATCGCTTGCGTCACAAGACTCGTCAAAAGCACACCTTTGCCCGCCTGAGTTGTCCCCACAATGAGCGTGCCGCCTTCCAAGGTCTTTTCCGACACCCAGATGTCTTTTTTGCGGCTTTCCAGTCCGTCGATGGCCGAAAGCCCCACCGTACGGGAATCTTTGGGCTCGGTGCCGGTCAAAAGTTTGCAAAGCGCACGCGCGGGAAGCAATCGGTTGACATCGATTTTGGAGAGTTCATAGAGCTTTTGTGCGTGTTCGGGTCCCCAATCAAAACCGCGGCCGAACCAGACGGGAGCAAAGGTTTCGTTGTTGCCTTTGCCGGCCATGTCGCGTCGAGCGCGCAAAAGCCTTCGGGCAAAGGATCGGGAGGAGATGAGTTCCAGTGCGCTGCCCGCCAAGGCCGCACGATCTTTGAGAACATTCAAAGCGGATCGCAGCCGCAGCGTAGCCAACACCCCCGCGGCTAACCCCATGGGCAGAGCCGGCACGGGCGGCGTCATTGCAGTAAGTGTCATGCTCAAGGCCGCAGTTGCAGTGAGGCCCCAGGCTGCAGCCGGCCACAACTCGACGGCGGGGCGCCACGTGTCGGCACGCACCGCATCGGTGCCGGCCGTAAAAATCGAACGCCGTCGGTGGGTAAAGAATTTGATTAAAGACATACGAGAAAATCCGAAAGAATTCAACGGTTAAGGATCGGGTCGAGCCGCAATGCGTTTGAGCCGTTTGCTGCGGGCGCTGGCCAACTGTCGTTTTTGGGCTTCGATCACAGCTTCGAGTCCGGTGGCGACGTCGGTTCGGCCCTTGTGCTGCAGGTCGTGCGCCAGAAAACCGTGAGCCAATTCGGCAAAAGAGGCAGCACAGACCTTGCGAAAATGTTGAACGGGTAGAAACTTTTTGAGTTCTCGCTGTAGCGTTTCGCTCATCGGGGTATCGGCAAGTGCCGCGGTTTGGCCGAGGATGCGATGGCCGACGCTTTGATCGGCATGGTGAGCCTGCAACACAAGGATTCGCAGCAGTCGCGCCATGACGTCAGTCAGAAGAAAGTGCTTCAAAAGACGGCGGCGAGAGGCTTGTTCGCCGTTGGTGTGAGAACGTTCACCGATCTGTTCCAGCCACCAGCGGGCGGTACCCACAGAGTCGAAAAAGGGAAAGAGCACGCCGGGCTCACACGGGTGACTCTCTTTGAGACGCGATGGCAGGGAAGTTCCTTCTTTCTCCTCGTAAGGCGTGACGGTTGCCTTCGGACGCGTGCAAGTCACGGCAAGACCGAGTGCCTCCAAAGGAGCAAGCCAAAGCGCCGGCGGCGTGGCAAAGAACCGGGCAGGCACGAACAGTCCGGCGGGAAGCGCAGGCAAGAAATTACGATCGGCCGTTTTCGTTTCGAGCGTTTTGTTCAAGACCGAAAGAAACTCCGCGCATGAGCCGACGGATTCGGACAAGGTTTGGGACAAGTTAACCGAGGCTGACGCAACGCGGATGTTGTCCTGCGGTTCAAGCCCAATGACGAAAAAGCGTCTGGCGCAGTGATCGGTTCTGACGGCTTCGTTGACGCGCGTGAGAGCCCTTACGAGCACGGCATTGGCCCAGGAGGGTAAACCGACGCCGGCCACCGCGCCGTTCATCACCGGATGACACAAAACCTCCGGTGCTGGGGTTTTCGAGGTGCTTTTCAATTCGCCGGAACTGCCCGGAGCTGCAATGACACGCTGAGCATCGCTTTCCAACTGCAGGAAGTCATAGGCGGCGCCATGCAAGGCTGCAGCTGTCTCGGAGGTGACAAGCGTAAAGAGGCGTCTGACGACTGCACGGCGCAGTTCCCAAAGGCTCTCAACAGTCAATCGCCCGGCGTCGGTCCAGCGTCGAACCCGATGCGTGGCGCCAACAAGACCGGCTTGTTTCAAAAGCCGTAGGAGCTCACCGTCGCGTGTGACTGGTGTTTCGATATGGGGTAGGGCGTTGACAAAAGAAAGAGGCTGGCCGTGCAGGCGGCTATGAAAGACGGGTGCGAAAACTGCAGGCGATAAAAAAAGCCGCACGGGGGACTTCTCTTGAGGAAAGACGCGCACGATCGTGAGCGTTCGCAAGAGTGTTGTCGTTGAGGTCGACGCAACGAACGCAAAAAACGAATGCCGCACGAATAGAAGGCGGCCAAAGGCTGCCGTTTGTGGCTCGTCTCGATTGGTTTGAACGGCTGCGTAAAAGCCCGACAGCAGTACAAGGGCGTTCAGACCGCTTCGTTGGTGCGTCCGATAAATCCGCGTGAGTTCTACTTCGTTTTCAAGCATAGCCTGCAGCAGACTTTGTGTTTCGGCGTCAAATAAGGCGCCGTCTTGGGGAACCGAACGCAAAAGCACGGCAGCCACGGAAAGGAGCTTTTCGATCAGTCGCAAATTGCCGGAGAGTTCAGAGTCCGGAATCGAACGAAGAAGTACCAGACAAAGGTTTTGAATTCGAGTTTTGTCGGCGCAGGAAAGACCGTTTAAGGCGGCATCCATGGTCTTCAGAAAACCGTTTCGAAAGTCTGCCGTCAAACACAGCCGTTGCAGAAACCGTTCGGCGAGCACGTCAAATGATGCGTTGGAGTCAGGCACACCGTTGCTGCCGGTCGACTGAGAATATCGGTTCCGAACGGGCGAGGATGCGCTGATTTTCGGGCGAAGCGGCATGCGGTGGGGTTGAAAAGAGGAAAAACGGACGGAAAGCAGGAAATCTTCACGCTCGCCTTTTTCCCGAACGCCTCGTCCGTTGCCGGAACAAGAGCGTGTCAGGAAAAAGGCAGAGAGCAAAGAAACAAACCGCAGACGTTTCAGTCGGCAAACCGGCCGAGGCAAAGCCTTAGGCGACGATTGACTCAGACGGTTTTATCTACAGCTTTGACAGTTCGCCGTTGCGTGCGCTTAAAGCGTCCGCGAAAACACCGTTTGGGAGGATGGGTCCCGCGCGAAGCCTTTTGAGGCAATTGGGACGCAGTGCCGCGTCCGGCATCGATGTTTTCAAGGCGAGCCGTTTTGGCTTGAAAGCTTTCTCCGTATAGATCCGCAAACTGCCTGTCCGTGAGATCGCTAAAGCGAGGTCCGCAGGAAGGCATGGCGGTTCTCCAGTCGGGTTCAAGATCAATGTGCATGAAGTACCAATGCACAAAACTCTCTTTTCCTTTCGGAGGGATGAGTTTTGCGATTTCGGCGTCTGTCATGGGTGCAGGTTCGGGGCGGGGGTCGAGCTGCATCGGGAATTTCCAAAAGAAAAGACCCCGTTGCGGTCCGTTGCGCGCGCAAAAGAACCCGACGCTTGTCGAAGACGTGCTGATAAAGCGCGTCGCAGACAAGTCACGGATCTTGAGCCGGAAGGACGGAGAACGGGGTCGGAAGAGTCGAGAGGACTGTTCTTCGGGGGAAAACCGCAAAGAAAGGAGGTGGTCGAAGAGTCGGGCGGCGGCTTAGTCAAGCGTCGGCAGCCGCGCTTGGCGACGACACTTTTTGGCCGCAGAGCCCAGTGACTCAAAGAGCGGAGCAAAGTGAAATGCCGCAAGCTCCATAAGCGCCAAACACGCTTGATCCGTCAGGGCGCTGCCGATGGCAAGCCTGACAGCTCGCGCGAGCGCCTGATCGGGAGCGATACCGCTAGCAAGCAACTGCGTGAAGATTTCGCACAGGCGAATCAGCACGCGGGTGCTCAATGCCGGAGGCACATCGTCGCTAGCGAAATCCGTCTCTCGAGCCGGATTCGTGCGCGTGGCTTGGGCAAAGCGGGCGGCACACCGGGCAAGAATGTCGGGCGCAGGGGCCGGCAATCCGCCGGGCACGACACGCTCACAGCGCGCAAGAACGATGCGTGTTTCCACTTCCGGCGAGGGCCAGGAGGCCTGAAGGTGCCAGAAGCGATCGCACGTACTGACGTCTTGCTGATTGCGCGAGCTGTAGGCCGATTCAGGCAACGTTCCGCAACGGCAGTTGTCGGTGACGATGACCCGGGCGTTGTCGTGTCTCGGTATGCTCAAACCTGTCTTCTCGATCGTGATGGGCTGCCCCTCGAAGATGTCGTTGGCACCCACCCAGACTTCGGGTGGCGCCAGCGAAAATTCGTTGATGAGCAGCACGGCTCCCGTTTTCCACGCGATGGTCGCGGGGCCGTCGATCCAGGCAAAGCTTCCTTCGTGTGCTCCCCAGCGACCGACAAGATCGTCCTTCACAAAGCGACGCGAACAGGTCACGGAGATAACCGGAACATTGACGCGTGCGAGAAACTGAAGAACGGAGGTTGTCTTGCCGCATCCCGTGGGCCCTGCGATGTAGAGCGGCGTACGGGTGTCGCGCCATGTCCACCACAGCACAAAGTCTTCAAGAAACGATTCTTCAAAGACGTGGCACGGGTCGACGGCAACGAATTGAGCAGGCGCAGGAGAGGAAAGCTGCAAAGGCTGAAACCCCGGGATCGTTGTCTCGGACGCAAGTCCGAAGTTTTGAGCCGGGATGCAGGAGGTAAATGTCATGGGCATGGGTTTTCCTTTTGAAGTTGAGGGTGTTTGAAACCGACAACAGGCGAAAACCCACCGAAACGACAAGAAGAGTCCACCGCAATGGGTAGGCTCCACACTCTTGCATCCGCGCAGGCAAACGCCCGCGTCGGGGTGGTTTGTAGTTCAGGTTTGATTGACCCGAAGGTCACGGTAAACACTGAGAAATCCGCTTGATCGGCGGCAATTGTGCCAGAAGAGTGATCGCTTGCAAAGAGGCGACGAGAAAAAGGGGTTGGCTAAGTAACAGCTCTATTAGTAACAAGGTTATTACTATGTTCGATGGAATTTTGATGAGAAGTACCGATGGCTGCATACGCTAAGAACGTCACGCCGTTTGAATTCGGTGTTCAGGTCAGTGGAGAGACTTTCACCGACTGAGCGGAGGAGACGAGGTATCTGTGCGCCAATTTTCAGCATGGAATCAACACGATTTTGATTTTGCCACGCAGAATGGGAAAGACATCGCTGGTCGATAAGGTCATCGGCCTTTCGGAAAGCGAATCGCTCGGTTTGATGCCCTCAAATGCGCTGATGCCGAAGAATTCTTCAACGCTTTTGCGACGGCGGTCATTCGTGCCACTTCAATCAAACGGGAACAGTGGATGGAGCTGGCCAGGCGCTTCTTGTCCCGATTCGTTCCCAAGATCTCGTTTGGAACGGATCCTGTCAATGATTTTTCGATTTCGTTTGAGTTGCGAGATATTCGCGCCAAGGCGGACGAAATTCTTCAGTTGTCTGAAAAAATTGCTGAGGCTGAAAATATCCGAATAGTGGTTTGCATTGACGAATTCCAGCAAATCGGCGAATTCGAAGATTCGTTGGAATTCCAACGACTCCTGCGCAGTGCCTGGCAGATACAGTCGCACGTTTCTTACTGTTTGTACGGCAGTCGAAAAAGATTGATGGAGGCACTTTTCGAGAGCCAAAGTAACCCGTTCTACTGTTTCGGGGACATTCTTTCCCTGCAGCGAATCGGTCGTTCCGATTGGGTTGAATTCATTGGCAAACGGTTCACGGAGACCGGCAAATCCATTTCGGAGGAATTGGCAGGACGCATTGCCGACATGATCGAAAACTATCCGGCTTATGTGCAGCATCTTGTCTGCTATATGTGGTTGACGACAGGGAACGAAGTCCGCGAGGAGATGGTGAATTCAGCCGTCAGCAGGATGCTTGATTCGTACCAGCCGGTCTTTTCGGAGTTGATCTCGGGACTGACGTTTCGTCAGAAAAATTTCCCCAGGGCAATGTGTTCGGCTCTTGAAGGCGGTTTTTCTGAGCAAAAAAATTTAGAACGCTATCGGCTTGGCAATTCGGCTTCCGTTACACGTGTAAAAAAGTCCCTGATCGCAAAAGACCTGGTGACCATTGAGGATAACGGTTGGCTTGTCATTGCCGATCCGGTTTTCAAGCTTTGGCTCAATAAGAGGTTCTGGAACGTGTGATGGCGACGTCTGCGGTGTGGCTTCAGCAGAAGCCACCGCAGACGCGTTATTTGAGCCAGTTCTCAATTTCTTCCCTGCCGGGAATGCGGCCTGAAGACTTGAGTACGCCGTCAATTACGATGGCTGGCGTTGAGAGGATGCCGGCCTTCATCATCTCGCGGATGTCGGAAACTTTCTCCACCGTGACGCCGGGCGCTTTTTGTGAAACGACTTCACGCACGAGCTTTTCGACGGCAACGCATTTGGCACAACCGGGACCGTAGACTTTGATTTCCATGATTTCTCCTTATTGAGTGATAAGTGGTTCGATGGCATTGAAGAGCCACCCGACGCATGTAAAGATGACCCACAGATAGGCGATGAAGACAGCCTGAAGTTTTGCCGTCATGATTTGTCGCAACATGATGAATTCGGGAATGCTGGCCGCAACCGCACTCATGCAAAACGCCATGGTGGTTCCGATGGGCATGCCCTTAACAAGCAAGCTTTCCATGACAGGAACAATGCCGGTGACGTTGGAATAAAGGGGAATAGCGACCAAAACGGCAATCGGAACAGACCACCATTGACCGGCGCCGAGATTTTCGGCAAACCAGTTGTCGGGGACAAAACCGTGCAGAAGTGCTCCGATGCCGACACCGACAATAACCCAGCGCCAGACGCGGCGAAAGATCGAGGTCATTTCGGAGTACGCAAAAAGATGGCGCTCACGCAAGGACAGCTTTTCTGTTGAAGTATCTGAGCTTTCAGCAGAGTGAGTCGGAAGGTTGTTCACAGACTCAATGATGAAAGGCTGCAGCCACCGCTCGGCACGAATGCTGTCCATGAAGAAGCCGCCGATGATGCCGGCAGTCAGACCTACCAGGACATAAACCACTGTGAACTTCCAACCCAGCAACCCCCACAACAACACAACGGCAATTTCGTTGATGAGCGGAGAAGTGATCAAGAAAGACATGGTCACCCCAAAAGGAATCCGGGCCGTGGTGAATCCCAGAAACAGCGGAATGCTGGAGCATGAACAAAAGGGCGTAACAGCTCCGAACATGGCACCCAGAAAGTACCCGAGGCCACGACCTTTCCCGGTCAGGTAGTCACGAACCTTTTCCACGTTCAGAGTGGCGCGCAACCAAGCAATGACATAGATGAGCGCCACTAAGAGCAAGAGAATTTTGACGGTGTCATAAAGAAAGAATTCGACCGCTGAAGCAATGTTCGATTCCGGTGAAGATCCCCATCCTTCAAAGACAACCCAGTGAGCTGCATCCTCAATGCCGCTGTAGGCAAATAACCAGACAGCAGCAAAAACAAGCACGGCTAACAGATATTTCACCGTCCAGCCATCTGCATTTGTCTGAGGTGCCGGAGGTTTTGTTTGGCCGCAGCAGCAACATGAAGATTTTGGTTCGGACATTTTGTTAAATCAATAAATGTTGAAGAGTTGAAATAATTAATAAAAAAACAGAACGACGACAGAGGTCAAGACTGATTCAGTGTGTTTGAATCTGCGACTTGGCATCCGGTGCAGCATTCGGAAGTGAGATACCCGACAACCTCTCGCATGAGCTTGGTATTGGCCTTATAGCGCATGAAACGACCTTCGCGTTGCACGGTTACCAACGTGCTGTGCACGAGCGCTTTGAGGTGGAAAGAGAGATTGGTGATCGGAAGATCCAGTTTCTGGGCGATCTCGCCCTGCACCAGACCGTTGGGCGAAAACCGAACCAGTAGTCGGAAAATCTTCAGACGCACGTCGGATGACAGTGCTTCAAAAAAGAGGGATGCTTGCTTTTCGTTCATGCTCTAATTATACAACAATAGTTGAAATGTTTATGCGTTTTATACGGGCTTCGAAGATCCAGATAAAGCGAGCGCGAAGCTGCGCTCTCGGTGCAAGCATGAAATTTGGCCGCAGCCCCAAGGATGCGGCCGAAAGAAAGGATTACTTCAAGAGTTCCTTGGGCGGTTCTTCGCCGAACCACTTCACGTACATCTTGGTGAATTCGCCGTTGGCGCGGGCCTTGTCAATGGCCGTATCAATGGCTTTCATGAGTTCCGGCTTGTTTTTGCTCACCGGAAAGCCGAAGGATTCGCTGTTGAGAACCTCCGGAAGATGGTAGTAGGTCTTGGCGGTTTCAGGACGCGCCGCAAGGAAGTAGGCCGTCACGGGGCGATCTGTGATCACGGCTTTGCAGCCCTTGTTGCCGAGCTCGAGATAGGCGTCGTTGATCGTGTTGAAGTTGCGAACCGTAGCACCCGGGACTTTTGCCGCGCGCATGGAGCCCGAGGTGCCGATTTGCGCACAGATCGTGCAGTTTTCAATGTCCTTGACGCTCTTGATCTTGTCCTTGTCTTCGGCGCGCACAAGAATCGACAGGCCCGAGATGTAGTAAGGCTTGGAGAACAAAACGCGCTTGGCGCGCTCGGGCGTGATCGTAAAGGCCGAAGCACCGACATCGGTGATACCCGTGAGCATCGACGGAATGATCGCGTCAAAGCCCATGTTGGTCACTTCGAGCTTGCGCCCCATGTCTTTGGCGACGTACTCGAGCAGGTCGATTTCAAAGCCTTTCAGCTTGCCCGTTTCGCTGTCAAAGAAGACAAACGGCGCGTAGGTGCTCTCGCAGGCCATGCGAAGCAACTTGGCGTCTTCGGCGTGAGCCTGAACCGAGATGGCGGCGGCAGCGGCGCAGACAACGGCCGCAATGGTCTTTTTCATTTGTGTTGTGTCTCCCATTTGTCGTTTTAAAAATCACACAAACGGCAAAAGAGTAACAACAAACGAAAGGCATCGGACTACGACTTTTTCGTTACCGTTTCCGATCGAAATCAAAAAAGTCGAAATTGAGAGCCATTGAGCATCCGCACGCCGCCGGACATTAAGTTCGGTGACGGAGAGTGACGATAACTCAATTGCCACCACCAAATGGGTAAACGAAAAGGTCAGCGCGAATGTTTCGGACTTTGGCAATTGGGAGACGACAGAGGCTACAGGTACTGCGGCCAAATCTGGCATTTTCCACAATCGTTCTTGCCACTTGAGTAGCCAGATGCAAGCACAGTAGAATGAGCGCCATGTCCGGTGGGATTTGCATCATTGCCCACACGGAATTGAACGGTTCTGCGACGGTTAGCCGTTCTTTCTTTGTCCAAAACCGTAGCAAAACGGCTCAGTGTTGGTAGCACCGAGCCGCTTAAAGATTGGAGAATAATGATGCGTCATTCTCTGGTCGCTAGTATAGCAAGCAAGGTCTTGAAAATCCTGATTTTCTTGATCCTTTTCTTACTCTGCTAGGCGCGTAAGTGAAGAGCCTCGGTAGTTCGACGACTGCCGAGGCTCGCGTGTATTTAACCATCCCGGAAATCATAACGTTTTCCGTTGGCTGTGTAGCTGTTAGCGCTACTTCCGACAGTCGGATTGTTGGAGTCATTGTCGATGCCCATGCAAACCTCGTAATCCAACACACCGCGACCACTAAGGCTTGCCGTAATTTTGTACATAACCATAACACCACCGCCAGATTTCAGAAACGACAAAGCCCATTTGCGTTTTGCTAAAAGCGGCGAAGCTCCTTAGGTGCAAGGCGTGGATGGACTACAGTGGCTGCTAGTTTCAGTCCGTCGCAACCGAATCAATGCCGTTAAACCGCAGAACGCAGCCCGTAAAGACGCCGAAAGCTACCGGCATCGTTTCCGTGTCCTGAATGTCGAAATCGGACTTATGATGTCCGTGATGCCTGCAGCCCCATCGGAACATCGCGCCGAGTCCGCCGCGCTCGACGACCCGCTTGAGCATGAGCGAATAGTCTTCGCTGCCCGACGGTTTGCACAGTTCGACGACGTCGGCCACGCCCTCCGTTTGGCGCGCTACGTCGCCTATGGCTTCGAGAATGTCCGGGCAGGGAACGATCGTGGTGGCTTCGCCCACGCGTTCAAGCTCGTATTGAACCTGATAGGCCTCGGCATTGCCTTTGACGATATGCTCAACATTGCGGCAGAGAAAGTCGTTGATCTCCGGCGTCTGACCGCGCACTTCGGCTTGGATGTAGGCGTGGGCCGGTGTGATATTGCGACCTTCGCCGGCGTTGAGTTTGCCAAGAGACACGCGAGTGGCACCGTCGCCGTGTCGCGGAATGCCGGCCATTTGCAGACAGGTGCTGCAGGCAGCAAGAAGCGCGTTTTTGCCTGCATGCGGCTGGTTGCCGGCATGCGACGGCACCCCCGTAAAACGGATATCAAACTTGGTGCTGGCCAAAAGACCGTCGTAGACGAGTCCGATCTGCTTTGACTTGATGGCGCCTCCGCAGTGCGAGGCAAGGATCACATCCACGTCGTCGACAAAGCCGGAGCCCACGATCGCGTTGGCGCCGCGCACGCCTTCTTCGGCTGGCTGAAATATGAGTTTGATGACGCCCGTCAGGCGCTCGCGGTTTTCCATGATCCAGCGGGCGACGGCCAGTCCCAACGCCGTATGCGCATCGTGCCCGCAGGCGTGCATCAAACCGGCGTACTGAGAACAAAAGCCTTGCTTGTTGGGAAGATGTTCGGGATCGGTCGTTTCTTCTACACATAAGGCGTCCATGTCAAAACGCAGCGCCAAGACGGGACCGGGACGACCGGTGTCGATAACGGCGGCCGCGCCTGTGTAGCCTTCGATTTCGTCGATGAATTCGGCCGGAACTCCCGCCGCAATGGCTCGGTTCACGGCTTTTTCGACCAATGCTTCGGAGCGACCGAGAACGCAGTCCGGATTGATCAGCCGCGTGCCGGTGAGAACCGATTCGCAACCGAGTGCCTTGAGACGGTTGTAGACGAGCCACGTCGTTTCGAACTCTGTCCAGCCTTCTTCCGGATGCTGGTGGAGTCGGCGACGTGTTTCGATCATTTCAGAGAGGATGGCGGAATCCATGGCGTTTTCCTGTGATGCTGAACCGACGGGCGGTTAGGAAAGTAAAGAATCGTCCGAAGAAGTTTACTTCGGTCAGGAACAGGCAGAGAAGCGGTCCTGCGAGTCAAAGGAAGTCTGCGTTTGAGTCAAAAACGCAACCTATTGAGATTTTTTGCCATGACGACAAACGACCGACAGCGGAAAATAACCCCAACGGCATTCTGTCGATTGGAGGAAAAACACAATGAAGCGCAGAGTATTGATCGGCGGCGCGATGGCCGCAGGTGTGGCAGCCGGGTTGCCGCTTACGTCATCCGCGGAAGAAAAGGCGGGCAAGGCGGTGCGTGCCGTAGCCAAGGTCGATGACGGCAGCGTTGTGAATGTGCCGCTTGCCAAGCGCTCGGGTCCGAAGTCCGTGGTCTATTTCACGCGTGATTTGTCGGCCGACGGCTTACGCAAGATCGTTGCCAAGGTTTCGTCCGTTCTCACCGGCAAGGTGGCGGTGAAGCTGCACACCGGCGAAAAGGGCGGTCCCAACATTCTGCCGCGCGAATGGGTTAAGGAATTGTTGGCTAACGACATCAAAAACGCCACGATCGTTGAGACCAACACCTACTATCCGGGCGATCGCGATACGACGGCAAAGCACCTCGATACGCTCAAAGTCAACGGTTGGACGTTTGCTCCGGTGGACATCATGGATGCCGAGGGAACAGCCATGATTCCTGTGAAAGGGGCCAAACACATCAAGGAAATCAGTGTCGGCAAGGGACTGCTCAAGTACGACAGCCTCTTGACGCTGACTCACTTCAAAGGCCACACGATGGGCGGCTTCGGCGGCTCGAATAAGAACATCTCCATCGGTTGCGCCGACGCGCACACAGGTAAGAAGCAGCTGCACGCCGGGGCTACCGGTCAGCAGTGGGGTATTACCGGACGCGAATTTATGGAAAACATGGTCGATGCCACCAAAGGCATTACAGACCACTTCAAGGGCCATGTCTGCTACGTCAACGTGCTGCGCCGCATGAGCGTGGACTGTGACTGTACGGGAACCTCTGCTGAAGCTCCGCGAGTTCCCGATATCGGGATCTTTGCTTCGCTTGATCTTCTGGCGGTGGAACAGGCCTCGGTTGATGCTGTTTACGATCTGGGAGAAGCAAGTGCTCCGTTGCGCGAACGCATCGAATCGCGTCATGGATTACGTCAGCTTTCGTCTATGCGAGAAATCGGATTGGGTAGCGAAAACTACGAAATCGTGAATCTGGACAAGGCCTGATTCGCGTCTGAATCAATGAGGTTAATTTCCGAGTCGCCGGATTGAAGTGGGTCCCGGCGGCTCGGAATTTTTCAGTTGGACTTAACTTCCTGCCAGGCAACGAAACGTCGTTCTTGCGCACAGAAAACCAGAGCGGCACGAAGCAGCTTTGTCTCGCGCGGAATGCCTCCGTAACTTTTGACTTGCATTTGGTCCACAGCTTGAGCAAGCAAATGTGTGACTTGAGCTTGTGTCTCGGCGAATTTGAACTCAAACACCCAATGGCGTGAACCGGCATCGACTTCAAGATCGCTGCGACCGAGAGCTGAATGCGACTCGACGTGCGGCACCATATCTGCTCCGATCATCAAAACCTGCAGCGTTGCTCGGCATGAGGCTTCGCTGGTTATCGGATAGTTTTTGTAGTCAACAGCGTTGAATACTTCATTGAAGCGACGTACGACATCCTCGAGGTTGCCGTTTGCCAAAATGTCTTCGAGTGCCGTGTTGTCAGTTGAGCTGTAGGTTTTTCCTGCCAACAGCTGATCCGCGTATAGCTGGGCCATTGACATGGCAACTTCTTGGTTCGGATAGGCTAGTTCAACAACCTTGTTTGGCGTCACCGAGCGGATGGTCAGATAACCTGCTTGTGTCAGCAATACATCGCAGTCGACATTTTCGAAATCACGAGGTGTTTCCAAATCGCGCAACCAGACTTTTTTGGGTTCCGCGTAGCCTGACGGATCGCGCAGCTCATGCCCTTTGAAATATTGAAGCAAGACTGTCGGATGACCTCCGCTGGCATACCAATAGTTGGCGAAACCTTGGCTCGGAGAGTTCAAGAAATTCAAGACTGACCACGGACAGAATACTTTTGTTTCTGCGTGCCGATCAAAGCAAAAACCGTTGTAATTGCTTTTGAGACCGTCCAGAAGTTCGGCGGTCGACAGCCTGAGAGTAGCTTGTGCTTGAGCCAAATGGGCTGAAAAATAGGTTTTGATCTCGTTTTCAGTGTAGCCGAGCAGAGTACCGTATTCGGAATCCAGCGAAATATCTTTGAGATTATTAAATTCCGAAAAAATGCTGGTGCTGCTGAACTTTGTAATGCCCGTAATAAACAAAAAGCGCAGGCACTCGTCGCAACTTTTCAGTGCAAGATAAAAGTCGCTCAGTTCCGCTCGAACCGATTCAAAAAGCGGTTTGTTGTCAATACAGGCTGAAAGTGGTGCGTCGTATTCGTCGATCAGGACAACAAGCGAATTGGAGGCTAATTTTTCCAGGAAAGACGTGAGAAGGACGATGGTTCGCGATCTGTCCTGAGGAATCTCAAATCCGACATTATTGAAACAACTGGCCAGAGAATCGAAGAACTTGACGCGGAATTGTTCAACGGACGAAAAATTTTTAACGCGGGAAAAATCCAGACGAACCACATCGTAAGTTTTATCGTTCCAGGATTTTTCAATGTTTAGACCATGGAAATCCCTGAGTCCGTATTTGAACAGAGACTCGAAGGTCGAAACCAGAAGAGACTTACCAAAATGACGCGGTCGTGTCAGGAAAACTTTGGGTTGAGTTTTTGCGAGTCGGCAGATCAGATCTGTCTTGTCGACATAAACGAAGCTGTTGGCTCTAAGGTTAGGAAAACCTGACTTTCCTAGTGGAAGAAGAGGCAGTGGCGTTGGCATTGGTTAAGTAGACTGGAAGAAGTGCATCGGGTGGAAGAAGGATGCATTCGCTCGCCGATTGTAGCCGATTGACTGTGCAGGGGACGAAATGCGGTTCTTCACAGATCTTGCTGCAAAGCCGACAAAATCGGACGATTAGGTTCGATTGCGCAGGTAAGTCGGTTCGCAACAGACGGTTTCCCATCGTTTGCCCAAATGGCAATCGACATGCGAAAACGCTCGCTTCGGTCGTGAAGATGCGGCCATGTAGCGAGCGTTTGCGTGACTGAAAAAAGCAAGGCGGATGTTGAAAGACAGGTTGCTAGCCGCCGGCAATGAAGGCTCTGGCACCGGATCCCATGAACTGCACCCCGATGCAGATCAGGAAAAAGCCGATGAGTTTGCTGAAAACGGCCATGCCCGAAGGACCCATGCGGGAAGCGCAGTATTCGCTTGAGCGCAGAGTGACCCAGGCAATGATGCTGGTGACCAAAATGGCAAGCGTGGTAAGAAGAAACGTTTCTGCCATGGAGGTCAATTCGGGTGCTTCGGCGATTTTGGTGGAATATCCGATCACGACGGCGATGGTGCCGGGACCTGCAATACCGGGCATTGCAAGCGGGAAGAACGAATAGTCTTCCTTGCCGCGTTGTACGGCAGGGGCGTTGTTGGGGCCTTGACCGCCGAAAAGCATTTGCGTGCCGATGATGGCAATCACGAAACCGCCCGCGACACGCATGGCGCCGAAGCTGATCCCGAAAAAGGAAAGAATCAGGTTGCCGCCGATGAGGCTCACAAACATCACAGCAAACGAGTAGATGGCCGCGAGGTTGGCCTGTTGTTTTCGCTGCTCGTGGGTCATGCCTGCGGCAAGGCTCATGAAGAGAGGAATTTTAGAAAGCGGATTGGTGATGACCACCAGGGAAATGAGTGCGCCCAGGAAGTACTTGAAGCTGACGGAATCCAGCATAGCGAGCACCGCGTTCGGTGAAGATCTCAAAATAAAAAACGCAGGACAAAGTTTGTCCGTACCGTTAGAATTCGGCGCATCATACCAATCCATTCTGAAACGGCAAGTTTTCCTATTCCGACAGAGGTTTTGTGTTGTCAGTCTTGTCCCTGCGTCAAGCAGGAAGACATTGTCGGATGTGCCTGAAAAAACGAAACCGGAAGAGTAATCAAATGGTAAATAGTTTCAAAATTCAAAATCTTCCGCTTGGTTACGCCGAGTTTGAGGCAATACGCTCCGACAACAGCATCTATGTCGACAAGACGGAGCTGATCTTCCAAATTTGTAATGTGGCCCGACAGGTATTCCTGGCAAGGCCCCGTCGCTTTGGAAAGACGCTTCTGGTGTCGACGTTTGCTTCTCTTTTCAGTCACGGCACGCGAGATTTTCATGGTCTGGCGATAGAGAGGCTCTGGAACGACAAAACCTATCCGGTGATCCGTCTGGACTTCTCAGGTTTCAAAGAGTTCGAAGGACAAGAGGAATTTTGTGTAGCGCTACACAGCAATATTCAGTCGTGTTTTGCACCATTGGGCTTTTCGTATGATAGACAAAGTCCAGTTTTGTTTTGGGATCAATTCAAAGCCTGGCTCAAAAAACTGGAAACACGCAGCATAGTTCTTCTTATTGACGAATACGATACGCCGCTTACAAAGTTGATGCACAAGCCCGAGCTTTTCAATCGCGTGCGAGAGGAGCTCGGCGTCTTTTACTTGGCGATCAAACAATTTGAATCGCGGTTTCGCTTCTTCTTCATGACCGGCATCATGAAATTCAGCAGCACGAGTATCTTTTCTGCTTTCAATAATATCGTCGACATTTCGATGCTGCCGCAGTATGGTGCGTTGCTCGGTTATACCGAGTCTGAAATCAATCACTATTTCGGTCCGCATATTGAGAAAGCGTCGCGAGACCTTGGTATTTCTAAACCTGAATTGCTCAATGAGCTGAAGCTCAACTACAACGGTTATTGTTTTGAAGAAACAGCGAGTCAAACGGTTTATTGTCCGTGGTCAGTCTTGAGTTTTTTGGCTCAACCTCAACGAGGTTTCAAAAACTATTGGTCCGCAACCGGCGGATTGCCGACTGTTCTGATGCAGTATCTGAAGCATCACAGTCTGCGCGATCTCGCGGACTTTGACACGCCTGTTCCGGTTGCTTTGGAAGAGTTGGCTACGCCGAACCGAAATGTTTCCGATGTGTCGCTTGAGGTGATGCTCAATCAGGCCGGTTATCTGACAATCAAAAAAGCCCTGTCTGATTCGGCCGTCTTGCTGGGATATCCGAACAGAGAGGTCTACAACTCCATGGGCCGACTCTATGCCCAACAGATGACTGCAGGCGATGTCGAGCTGAAGAGATCGTTGCTGTTCTGGGAGCAGCTTCTTGATACGAAAGGTGCGGAGAAGGTTGTTGACGCCTTTAATCGGGCGTTTTCGCGCCTGAATTATCAGGCCTATCCGATTAAGGACGAAGCGACCTGCGGCAGCCATTTGGTTATGCTGCTTCTCGGAGCGCTACTCGAACCGACTGTCGAAAAACACAATGCTTACGGTCGAAGCGACATCGAAGTCGAGACAGACAAGAGGCGGTGGGTCTTTGAACTCAAATATGCCAAAACGGAGACAGAGGTTCCGAGGTTGTTGGATGTCGCCGTTGAACAAATTAAGTCTCGGCATTACGGCGAATCGCTGCGACACAAAGAACTGTGCCGCCTTGCGCTTGTTTTCAGTGAGTCGGAACGACGTTTTGTGGCTTGGAAAGCCGTCTCAGGTTCATTGGTCGGTCTCACGCGGCCGGTCTGAATCCGGTTTGACACGAAGATGGGGACCGAGCATTTAGGGGTATCAATTCAATCTTCCGACCGCACGAACGCTCTTGCCGAACAGCATCGCGGCAACATCGGCATTTCCTCGGCGGTAGGCGAAGATGATTTTTCCGGTAGGTTCGGCACCAAAGACAGTTTCACGAGCAGGTGCGGCTGCATCAGAGGCTCCTTGGGAAAGGCCTTTTTGAGCGCCGCATGGAATTCTGCATCCAGCGCCTTTTGCAAAGACGGTACGTCCGGACCACAGGCCTGAATCGGGTGCTTGCGGTCAAAGTCGTAGCAACGTGCCTCGAAGTGTTGCGTTTCCTTGTCGAAAACCACCAACACTTCGGTTTTGATCGACAAGCCGAGGTGCACGGCAAGCTTCCAGCCGGGCAGGCGCAGAGGATAGGCGAACGCAGAAGACATACGAAGACCTTGCAGTTAACATGAATAGTCGGTCCATTGTATCGACGGACGGCGTCAGACAAGGCACACCGAAAAGAAAACACACAATATTGCGAGGAGCGTTTTTTCTGTCGGTATGGGAAGCGTCACCGGCCGTCTGCAAAAGATGACGTTGCAGTTTTTGCCGTTACGCGATTGCGAATTCTGTGTGCCGAAAGAGGTAAGTGCTCGGGGAGAAGACCAAATTTCCATTTCGTGCCGATTGGAACGAAAAAGTACAGTATTTTTCCTTGTCGCTTTTGCTTTCATTTGACGTGAGTTGGCGCCAGACTTTTTCTGTTGGCGGTTGTCGGCACGGGATGTCGACAGCCTGCTGTAGAAAAAAGTTAGAAAAGGAGAGGCGACATGATTCCTAAACTCGCGACTCTGGCCGTATCGGCTGCTTTAGCTGCTTCGATGGCTGCACCGGTGACGGCATTTGCCAAGGACGGCGTCTACACCGCCAGTTCCGTGGGCCGCAACGGCTCGATCAATGTGCAGGTCACGATCAAAAATGATGCGATTGCCGACATCAAGATTGTGGATTGGTCTGAAACGCATCCTGTGGCCGACCTGACCAAGACGAAACTCATTCCCGACATCATCAAGTATCAAAGCGTAGAAGTCGACGCCATTTCGGGTGCCACGCTCTCGAGTTTTGCCATCAAGGACGCCGTCAGCCAGTGTCTGAAAAAGGCCGGTTTGGACGTCACCAAGTTTGAAAAGGAAGTGCCGCAGCCGGCACTGCTGACCGATACCAAGACGCTGGACGCCGATATCGTCATCATCGGTGCGGGCGGTGCAGGTTTGTCTGCTGCCGTGACCGCTGCTGAAGCCGGAAAGAAAGTGATTGTTCTGGTGAGTAGCGGGTTTTCGGGTGGCAGTACGAGCGTGTGCGGCGGCTGCTTTAATTCGGCCAATGTTAACCAGAGCCATATCAAGATGACCGAAGGTCAGCGCAAGATCGTCGAAGGCATCTTGGCCGAAAAACCCAAGTCCGATCTGCACAAAGAATTGATCGGCAAGGTTTCCAAGCAGTGGAAGGCCTATAACGACAAGAAAGAAACCGTTCTTTTTGACTCTCCGGAATTCCATGCACTTCAGACCTGGAAGTCCGGTGACTACAAGGCGGATTTGGCGCTTGTCTATACGCTCACTCAGAACACCGGCAACGTCATGAAGCAGCTCGAGAAGATCGGCTTTGTGTGGCGTGACAAGGCCACGCAGTTTGTCGGTGCTTTGTGGCCGCGCTCCAACCGCGCTCAAAATTTCAAGTCCGGTGTGGGCTATATCGATACTTTCCTTGCATACATCAAGGATAAGAAGCTTCCGGTGACGATCGAACTGAGCACCAAGGCCAACGAACTCATCGTTAAGGACGGACGCGTCGTCGGCGTCAAGGCCCAGGCAATCGGCGGTGACGAAAAGGGCCGCAAGTACGTTGTCAACGCCAAGAACGGCGTCATACTGGCAACCGGCGGCTTCGGTGCAAACGTCGAAATGCGTAATGCCTACGACGAACTGTGGGGTAAGAAGCTCGGCAAGACCACACCGACCACGAATCTTCCGTCAGCCACCGGCGACGGCATCACGATGGCCAAGCAGGTCGGTGCCAATCTGGTGCAGATGGGCTGGATTCAGTTGTTCCCGGCCGGTGACCCGCAGACCGGCGCGACGAGCTTCAAGCTCGGCGAAAACTCCTGCATTTATGTCAACCGCGACGGCAAACGCTACGTCAACGAGTCCGAACGTCGTGACGTGCTCGCCAAGGCCAATCTCGCTCAAAAGGACGGACTTTTCTTTGTGATTTCGTCGGCCAAACGTGCCTTGATCGATAAGGACGGACGCAACGCTTATGGCGTCAAGGTCGAAGACATTCTGGCTTCGGGCAAGTCTTACAAGGCCGATACGCTTGAAGAACTTGCCAAGAAGGCAGGCATCAACGCCGCCAACCTTGTTGAGACAGTCAAGAAGTGGAATGAATTCTGCAAGAAGGGAACGGGAGACGAAATGGGACGCCCGACCTGCATGGACGAACACCGTCTTGACGAAGGCGGTCCGTACTACGCCACGCTGATGACGCCTTCCGTGCATCATACGATGGGCGGCGTGCAGATCAACACCAAGGCACAGGTCATCAACAAAGCCGGGAAGGTTATTCCGGGTCTTTATGCTGCCGGTGAAGTCACGGGTGCCATTCACGGCACGAACCGCGTCGGTTGCAATGCTGTTCCCGATGCTCTTGTGTTCGGTCACATCGCTGCTGAAACCGCGGCTGCGTCTAAGTAGTCGTTTTGCCTAAAACTTGACCCAACGAAGGCTGCAGGCTTCGGTTTGCAGCCTTTCTTTATGGCGGTAATTCGCTCGGAGCAGCCTTGGGAAGAAAAAGCCAGGTATTTGTGTTATTTACCGACAGGCGAAAGTCCGATTTCTGCCTGTTGTTTCGAACGACGCATCCAAAGAGCAAAAAAAACGGATCTTCGAGCGCGTAATCTTTATAACGGAAATCTGCGAGTAAATTGCATCGGCAAAATCCGTAACGGAAAATTGCGAATAAAAGGACATTGCAGTAGCGAAAGCAGACGACATTGTTTTCGGTAGCCGATGCGATGTAACTTTTTTAGAAAAAATGAACGAACAGACGGAACAAGTTGAATACCGAACCGAAGAAGACGATTCCGCACTCGTTAAAGAACTTCGATATGAGTGGGAGGCGGGACGCTAAGCTCGGGATCTTTTGATGCCCTTTTTGTCCGAAAGGTCAATGCCGGATACGGGTCCTGAAGTAACTGCTGTTTGCAAACGATTTTTGAACATGAGCCAGTCTGGGTCAATTTAACTGATGGAAAGAGACGAAGCATGACATCACAGAACAAGACTCCGATTCCGGATAGCCGTGTAGTCGAAGAAACTGAAGTTCCTGCGGACAACCAGGACACTCCGTTGATTGTGACAGCAAGAGAAGCTAACGGAAAGCTGATCATGCCGAAGGAATGGCGCGACGAGGATGACGAAGAAGGTGAAGATGACTACTAGCATTGATGCAGCACTTCTGATTGAGGTTCGTCGAGAAATTTTTGAGATTGAAGATCAATAGTGTTAGGAGGCCTTCCACCATTTGAACTTCAGAAACTCGGAGCGGAGAACGCTGCCCGGGAGGAGTTTGCCTTTACGCACTTTGCTGACAACAGGCACCGCAGTAAGTTGTAGCCGTTCTACGGTAGCGGCATCCGTTATGCCGAGGACTTTGCCGTTTTCCAGCACAATGGTGAGGTTGTCGTTGGAATCTGCCTGAAAGCCAGAGCGCCGGCCTCTGAGATCAGTAATCTTTTGTCCGGCAATATCAGCAGGCAGTTCGACAGGAACGGCTCCGGCGAAATCCGAAAATGAATCATCGCAGTAACAAAAGAGATACACATTGACAATAAGCGTTGAGGAATCGCAAACCACAATGAAGCAGGGGCATCATTGGGTTTAGGCGGATTGCCTGGGTCGGGATAAGCAAAGTTGATTGATTTTCTTACGCACAGCCTTGTCAAAAAGCCGGTGTACCGTTCAGAAAGCACACGGACTTCAGAGGTCGAAATAGTCGTGCTCACTGAATGCCAGGTTGAGATAGGCACAGTTCAGGGCATTTTTGGGGTAATTCGGGAGTGCTTCGAGCGAAAAAAAAGCTGTGTTTGTTGACAATGCCTCAGCTTCTGGATACACTCCTCGGCGATAAGAAACCGGGCCAGTCATCGGCGATATGTAACAGGGGACTTTGATTCCCGGCCGATGCAGTGCCCTTTTTTTGTACCTATGCAATACGCCATCCTCATTGACGCCGGCTTTTTGAAGCACAAGCTTGGATCTGCCTTAAGCCCCATGGGACTCAATAATGTAAGAGGCTTAATCGCAACATTGAGAAACCATCCCGAGCTAAAAGATCATCATTTGCACCGTATTTACTATTACGATGCTGCTCCATATCTGGGTAAGCAAGCCAAGCCATTGACTTCGCAAACGATAGACTTTTCGGAATCAAGTACCGCTGTGAGGCAAAGTGCTCTCTTGGCTGAAATTAAAAAGGAACCCTTTTTTGCTGTTCGCTTAGGTGAATTATCGTTCGAAGGTTGGCAACTGAAGCCCAGATTGCTCAAGGACTCCACTCACCCCATCTCAATTACGGATACAGACATCATCCCTAAAATTTCACAAAAAGGGGTTGACATGCGAATTGGAATGGATATGGCGGCGCTAACTTTGAAACATATTGCTCAAATATTGGTGCTTGTGACAGGGGATAGTGACTTTGTCCCAGCCATGAAATTTGCTCGCCGCGAAGGAGCCGCCATTTATATGGTTCCTTTAGGCCATCACATCAAGGATTCTGTTCAGGAACACTGCGACTTGGTGTTGAATATAACACCTCAGGACCTTGACGCTTCTTGTCATCTGCAAGCTCGTTAGATTTTCTCGCATGCACAGACCTCGTTCAATGTCTCTTGGTTAAGACGGATGTGTGTTTAGTCTCGAGTCGCATCCGAACATGCCTGGAGCTAGACGGTTTCTCAGGCGACAAGAGGATGGCTTTTGTGTTGACAAAGTAAACGCCGCTTCGCAAAAGCCTCGAGAGGACAGTCTTTTGAAGCGGCGTTCTGCTTAGACCAAGCTTTCGTCAGCCAAGGATCAGTCCCGACCCCTGGCCCTGCATGGAGAAAATCTCAGAAACGATAGTCGAGACGAACTTGCCCGGCGGCGCCCTGACGTTGACCGACGTAGCCTTTAAGTGCAATGGAAGCAGCCCAAGGCGAATCGGCACTCTTTCGATAGGTTGCCGAGAGCTCGCCGACGCCCGTATTGCCTTCTAGCGAAACGCCGTCAATGGCCAGATTGTTGACATCGGCTTTGAGGTCGGACTGCAGCGTGCGCTCGTAAGCAAGACCGGCGCTCCAGGCAAACTGATCGGTCAGTTGATGGCGTAGGCGCGTGCCGAAGCGCAGTGTGTGAACGAAGACGTCGTCGTATTCAAGAGTCGAGTGATCGGTGGCGTCAATACGGATGCTCTCCGAGGAAAGCCAGTTAAGAGCGTAGCGTCCGTAGACTTCCGTCATAAGCGTATCCGTGAGCGCGAATCGCATGCCGGCTCCGAGGTGCGCTGCGGCAAAGAGAGAATTGTCGTCAAACGAGGCACCGGAGGCGGCATAGCGACCGGAATAATCGGTCGAAGACATACCGCCGTGCAGCGAGGCGTCCAGGAAGAACGTGTCGCCCACAAAGTGCCGCAACGCCAGACCGACGCCGTAGTAATCGTGATCGGCATTGCCGCTTGAGGTTCCGTAGCGATTGTCCGAGTCGCCCCAGCCCGCTTCGAAGAAGGCGGCAAGCACCGTGTCGGAAACACGGGTCGAAGCGCCGACAATCAGGTGCATGCTGTCAAGATCCAGGTCGCCTGCGGTGTCATAAGAGGACTTTCCGCCGTACATGGCGCCGAAAAGCGTCGTTGCATCAGAACGGGCCGACGACTCTGCCATCAGCAGGCATTCATCGGCAACGAATTCGGTTGCCTGGCTGATCATTGCCATAGAACCGAGAATGCTTTCCGACAAAGTTGAAGCGCTCGAATTAGCTGATTTGCGGTAGGAGCTTGCGTCGAGAATGTCTTTGAGCGTGTCACTTGAGATCGTGCCGCTCAGCGTCGAGTCCTCGGCAACGTTCCACGATTCGGTCGTGAAAGTGTCCGACTTGCTAAAGACGGTGTCCTTGGAAACTGCAATCGTCTGGCCTTCGGCAAGGTCGATGAGTTCAAAGCTGTCACCCGGATTCAGGCCGCTGACATGAATGTTGACGGAAGTATCGGACAAGTCCCAAACGCTAGAGTCGTTTCCATTGAGTGTGCTGACGGACAGATCGTCTTGACTGGTCGCACCGAGCGTCAGGATCGGAGCTGAGGCATTTTCTTTCGTGACGTAGAAGTCGACGTTGTCAAACTGCGTGAGGTAATTTTCAACGGTGTTGTTTCCGGACAGAATGAGGCGGCTGTTTTCACCGAATGAGTCCTGTGAGCTGTAGCCGCCGTATACACCCATGACGCTGCCTACGGTTGCGTTGGAAAGCGTCAGCGTATTGCCCGAAGAGGTCCCCAAAGACGTTTCGCATCCCAATCGGGCAAGCGATACGGTTCCCTTAACAGTCGAGTCGGTGATGACAATGGAGGTGTTGACGATATCGACACGATCGCTGCTTCTGGCTGAAACGCCGATGATCGTGTTCATGACGGAGTGGTCAGTAACGGCGACGGTCGTGTTTTCTATAGAAGCTGAATCAACGGAATTGAGTCTGACGCCGTAGACCGAGCTGACTTCGGAGCCCGCAATCTGAATGGTCGTTCCGACTGCTTGCGCCGATAGGAGATTCTCGGCACTGATACCGGAAATATCCGCGTCGCCTTCCTGCATTTTCACGTTGGAAAGGATGACCGCGTTGTTCGTAAAGACGGCAGTTGATTGCTGAGGGTTGAAAAAGTCAACGTCACCGGAAGCTGAAGCACCGACGATTTGCCAACTGCCTTGAATGGTCGAGTCGCTGATGGAAACACGGTTGGAGTGCAGTTCGAACGAAGCCGGAGTTCCGCTGGTTGCTTCGACGCCGTATGCGGTGGCAGAGTCTTCGGACAAATTCTCACCCAACGTGCTGTCGCTTACTTCCAGAGCATTGTTGTGAGCTACAACGGAACCAAAAGACGTATCGCCGTACAACAAAGAAAGCGAAACAAGCGAGCCTCTCAACGTGCCTGTGACTGAGGAGTGTCGGATGTCGAGACGGCCGTTTAAAGCCTCGGCATTGTGACGTCCCTGCACGCGGCTTGCATAGATATGTCCTGTGGCGTTTGCGTCGGTTTGAAAATTATCGAGTATCACGCTGGCGTCAGACGAGAAGACCGAGATTGCCGATTGGAGATGATCCGCTTCAATCGAATAGGATGACTGCCCGTCAAGCGTCACGTTGCTGATGACGACGGAGCTTTGTTGAGACGCAAGGGATCCTGTGTCTGAGCCGAGCATACTGACGGCGGCGACATCAAAGCTACGGTCACCGACGAACGCGGAATCCTGGATCGCGATGGAGTTGCCAATTGTTTGAGCGCTTTCAGTGACGCTCGCGCCAACGCCAAGCACGTTGACGGAAAGAGTGGAGTCGGCAATTCGCACGGCGTTGTTCTCGGCAACGAAACGCTTAATCTGAACATCACCTTCGGATCGAACGCTGCTGATGGTGGGTAGGGTGCGTCGATCGGTGTAGGCCATGTCGGCTGACCGGATGTCCAAAACGTTGCCCGTTGCAGAAACCGTGTCAATCGAAGTCGGCGCGCTGTACTGCCCCGTGATCAGTACGGTGGAGACGCGGTAGGTATCAGCGTCGTCGCTCAGAGCCCCCGACAGTCGCAGCGTGTTGTTTGCGGCGACAAGCGTGCCGATGTCCGAGGAGCCCGTGAGGTACACGGCCGAAAGAGTGCCGGCATTAAGTTTGGCTCCGAGGGGACGATCGACGATAAACGTCGTATTGGAAAGACGAATTTCGTTCCCGACAAGGTCATGAGCAGCCCTTGCCGTCACGTTCAGATTGTTCATGCCGCCGACACCGGAATCTTGCAGCGGAAAAAGCGAGGTTTCAATCGGTTCGGAAGCGGATTGAGAGCCGGTCAACACTTGATCGGCGTAGAACCAGGAATCGGAGTCAATAGTCCAGGCATGAGCCTGAAATGTCATGGCCAAAAGGACTGCGGAGGCCAGAAGCGTGTGTCGGGGCATGGAAATTTATCGGGCAAAATTAGAAAGAAACAACAAAACCAGAATTTTAGGTGCTTGGCAAGTATGTCGAAACATTGTCGCTGTTGTTTTTTGCAATATTGAATGATTAGCGGCGGCTTGCTTTTTGTTGCAATAGTAGGATCGCGGGCAAAATACGCTGTCAGCAACATATTTGTCGTTAAAAAAGCGGCCTAGTAAAGAATGACGCGAATATTTCGCGACATAATAATTTTTGCAATTCGTCGCTTTTCAACTCTTCAATTTTGTGCATCGCATGGTCGAATTTCGGTTTTGATTGACTGACATTCGAGGAATCAACGCGATCTTTTTCCGGTTAGTGAAATGAATAGACCTTCTTTGATTGCTTTAGCTGTGGTTTCTGTTTTAGCAACTCTGGGACACGGGGCAACAGCGGCGTCATGGACGCAAGTCCGCGCGAACGAAATCATCGGTGCACAAGAAAGCGGCGAAGCTCCGGCTCTGAAGGATGTTGACCTGAAGCTTGACGAGAGCACGTTTCCCTACGGGGCTTCAGCTATGGCAGTGGAGGTGGCCGGTACTCGGGAGGCTTCGGCAGTTCACAACAGCCTGACGTTAACGTTGAGACAATCTCCAAGCTTTTACCTCGACCACCTTATCGGCGCAGAAGTCTCCGCACGTTCCGAGGATCACGCGGTTCGCGCTTTGGGCCGGGGTAATACGGTCAATCTGGCGCTTGACGATTCAAGCACCTTGATTCTGGATCGAATAACAGGTGCCGACGTTTGGGTGAGCGGCCCGCAAGGCAGCGTGGCACAGGCTGAGGACAATCACGTTGTCGTGACTGGTGACATCAAGCTCATGCGATCTGCTCACGGTGCTCGGGTTAGTGCTGCTTGCGAAGGGTGCGAAGCGATTGCCTCCAGAAACTCGCTAACGATCATGGCCGACGCCTTTGAAGAGATGTGGATCGCCGCTCAAATGCGTATGGCGGGAGCCGAAGTCTCTGCTTGGGGGGCTGCTCAGGCTTCCGACAACACGCTGAGCGTTGAGGCAAAAACCATTACAGCTTCCGGACGCTGGGTCGGGGCCTCGGTTGAATCGTACGCAAGTGCACTGGCCCAAGGCAATGAACTGAATGTGATTGCTGACGAGCTCATAGCTTCGTCTTCTCCGGGTGAGGGAATCACACAGTTTTACGCTTCCCTCGTTGACGGTCCGACAGGGGCGGCCTACGGTTCACGGGTCAATATGCAAATCGGCAATGTGAGCGCCCAGGAAATGGCTATCTACGGGGCTCAGGTTTCCGGCGAGTCGGCTGAGGCCTTGAACAATCGCGTTGCCGTTCGTTTTGATGAGCTTTCGGCTGAGCGATTGAATTTGTATGGTGCTCGAGCCGAGACATGGCCGGCCTCCATGTCCGAGCAGACATCGGCACAGGCTATTGCTTCCGGTAATGAACTGTCGGTCGTTTTCGGAACCGTCCATGGTGATTCGGATATCACCATCGCTGCGGGTAAGGCCGAGGCTACCGGGCAAGATGCCGTTTCGGTTGCCGACGGTAACAGTACAACAATTGAGATTGACGAGATTGTCGCTTCGTCGTCAGTTCCGATCATTGACATTCAGGGAGGGGTGTCAAGTGCCGGAAACGAAATGGGTGATCCATTGTCTTTGTCCGCGCAGGCAAGTGCTTCGGGCAATGTGGTCACGGGCCGTTTCGGAAACATCACTGATTCGGACATGGCCATGGTTGCGGGCAGTGCCCGGGCCAGTGGGCAGAATGCGGTTTCCGTTGCCGACGGTAATCGATTGGCATTTGATGTTTCCGCTTTGTCATCGAATCCGATCTTTTTAGTGACGGGAGGTGAATCCGTCGCCGGAGCCTCGAGCGGCGATTCACTGTCACTATCCGCGCAGGCAAGCGCTTCGGGTAATGAGTTGTCGGGAGTTTTCGGAAGCGTCAATAGTCAGTCTACGGACTACGTGAATTTGGTTGCAGGCAATGCCCTGGCCTATGGGCAGAATGCTGTTGCGGCCGCCGACAGCAATCGCCTGACTTTTGATGTTTCTTCTTTGTTATCCAGCCAGCATTTTGCGGTGACAGGAGGAATGTCGGTCACCGGATTAGCAAACGCTGCTTCACTGTTCTTGTCCGCTCGGGCAAGTGCCTCCGATAATGCAGTGTCGGGACGTTTCGAAAGTATCAGCAATTCGGACATATCCATGGTTGCGGGCAGTGCCGCGGCCTACGGACAGAAAGCCGTTTCGTCTGCCGACGGCAATCGTCTGACATTTGAGATTGCAACCTCGGTGTCGAATTCCACACTGGAGATTCAAGGCGGCCTTGCAATGGCCGGAAGTGAAAGCGGCGATTTGCAGTCCGCACAGGCAAGTGCTTCGGGAAATCTGGTGACGGGAGTCGTCACAGGTTCTGTCGATCAGTCTTCACGTCTGGACATTAACGGCGGACGAGCAACGGCGGTTGCACAAGATTCGACCGCTGTTGCCGACAACAATCAGGTTCAATTGACTCTGGAAGAGACCGATGGTTCCATGCAGCTGTTACTGTTGGGTGCCTCTGCGCGGGCTCTGACGACTGCTGTTGCCGATGGCAATCTTTTGAGAGTGTCCGGTGGGGCCGATACCGCGATAAAGGGCACACTTTACGGAGCGCAAGTCGAGATTGAGCGGTCTGACTCAGACAGTGCGCAGGCGAACGCTTCCGGAAACAGAGTCGAAGTCTCCGGCATTGATTTGACCGGATCAATCACCGGAACTCTGGTGGAAAATCGGAATTCATCGGGATCGGTGAACGCCGAGGGCAATGTCGTTGTGATTTCGAGTTCCACTATCAAGGGTGACGTGACCGGCGCGAACCTCCAGGGTTCTCACATCAATGCCGGGAGCAATACGGTGATTTTGACCGAGGGTACGGTTGTCGACGGCAATGTGACGGCCGTGGTCGGCGCCAATGCTGAGTTGGCCCGTTCATCCGGGGGCGAGTTTTCAAGCACATACAGCAATAACCGGGTGGTGATGAACAACGCGACGGTCACCGGCGCTGTCAGCGGAGTGTCATCGAACTCCGGCTCATTGCCCGTGGATATGCAGACTGCCGGAAACACTCTGGTTCTTGCCGGGCACAATGAAGCGGGCACAATCGCCGGCTTTGAAACGCTGGATTTGATGCTGTCAGAACAAAACAAAGATCAGAGCGTTTTGACTCTGACGGGTGGTGAGTCGACGATCAGCGGTTCCACCATTGTGATCCGCGGTGCCGAAGTGCTTGAACAAGGCAAGTTGATTGAGGCCGTTGATGGAGCAAATTTGTCGGTTAAGTATGCCACTGTTGAACTGCGAGGGACTTTTATCAAGAAAGTCGCGCAAAACGTCGACTTTACGGTTGAAAGTGGCGAGGATAACGCGTTGACGACTGACTCGGATGTGATTGCTTCGGCCAAGGTGCAGGCAACTGAATCGGCCTCAAGTTTGAGTGAGTCGCTTCTCGGCACGGCCGCCTTTGTGCGTCAGGGGGCCGAATTTGTGGCCGACGATGGTTTGGCGACCATGGAATTTGCCGCCCGTAGCAAACAAGGTCTCAACGCCTTTGCGGTCATGCAGGGGAGTTCCATGCACTACGACACGTTGTCAGGCGTGGACGTTTCGGGCTTTACGCTGCTTGCCGGCGCCGCAGTGCAGCAAGGCAATCTTACCTTTGCGAGCTTCGTTGAAAGCGGATGGGGCAATTCCGAGGGCGACATCGCCAAGAACAGCACTGATCTGAGTTACTTTGGCGTCGGCTTGGCGGCCCGTTATCGCTTTGAGAGCGGCTTTTACGGCGAGGGTGCCGTTCGCCTGGGGCGCGCGAGCAGCGACTTTGCCGCCAGCTTTGTCGAAGAAGGCGATCGCGCTCGTTATGAGTCTGACGTCTTCTATGCCACCATGCACATGGGTGCGGGCTACGAACTGCCGCTTAACGATTTCGTGACGGCCGACATGTATGCGCGCTACACGTTCTCCTTCCTAGACAACGACTCGGTGGATTTGAACGATGCGGCGCAGTCCCGAGCCGAACTCGATTCGGTGGTCTCGCATGCGCTGCGTATCGGAGCACGCGTCAAAGGAGGCTTTACGGACGCCGTCAACTGGAAGGCGGGGATTGCTTACGAACACATGTTTGATGGAGCAGCCGGCGGCACTGTTGACGGGGTTTCGATTTCGGAAGCTGAAATGGACGGCGGCAGCGTCATCGGTGAACTGGGTGTTTCTGTGAAGCCCGGCAGTGAAACGAGCCCGTGGACGCTGCAGTTTGCCCTCAAGGGTTATCTCGGCGAACGCGAGGGTGTGAGCGGCAACGGGATGTTGGTCTACAGCTTCTGATCGATTGATTGTGCGGAAATCGAAACGCAGGAAGCTCTTCGGATTGACCTGAGGAAAGAATTTAAGAAAGGAAATATCGATGTTGATTGAGAACTTACGTACGAAACGCACGCTTTTGTCGCTGGCGGTCGCGGCGGCACTTACTCTGTCGGTTCAGGCCAATGCCGCCGATACCTTGCAAGGCAAAGTCGTTGCGGACGAGGTGCCCAACTATTCCGCTCAGTCGGGTAAACAGTACTGGGTTCTCACGGGAGCCGAACAAACGGCGGAAAGTAATGCGTTGACGATCAACGACGCCAACGGCACCGTCAAGCAGGCGGACCAAATTCCGGTCTCGCACATTTATCTGTCCGAGGCCGACAAGGCCGTTGCAAACGGCAATCAAATGACGGTTGGAGGACAAACCTCCAAGTTTGATTCTGCAGTCTTGTTTATGAACGTCTGGGCGGACAATGTCGATTCGCTTGAAGTCGACGCAAACAAGGTGACTTTGGACGCGAATGTTGAGGCCTCCGGTGGCTATGCCTTTACGAACATTTTTGCCACACGGATCGGCGAAGCGACGATCCGCAACTCCGAGACGGTCATCGGTGATGTTGAAATCAATCTGATCGCCGATCCTTCCGACGACTCAGATGAGGACATCGGAGCGTTCTGGGCTTGGGGGGCTTATGTCAACAACCCCAGCGCCGAGGCGGGAATGACAAGTTCCGTGCGTTTTTCGGGAAACAGCCTGACGTTAAGCGGCACGAAAATTGACGCACCGGAGATCTATGTCGACGGTGTCATGACTCAGCAGGTGAACACGGTTGTTGCAGAGGACAACCGATTTGTTCTTGAAAATCTGACGATTACCACGGACAGAGGTTATTTTCGCGGTGTGACCGCGGTCGGTGCCGACGAGGCTCAAATTCACCGAAATGAGACAACGGTGACCGGTCTTATCTTTTCATCGACGGATTTTGCCAGTGTCGCGGGCATGGAGGTCAATGGCTTCGGTCGGGCTGAGGCCGCAAACAATACCTACATGGCTGACGGGATTGAGCTCAACGGCAGCGACCTGATTCTTCGCGGCGGTCGTTTCCTAGACGGCGATTCGGCGGTCTTTTCCAACAATACGGTCAATATTGCCGACATCACCGCCGGAAGCACATCGGGAGAATTGCTCACGGTTTACGGCATGCTGACAAGCGGGGTGGCCGATGTGACGGCGAATGCGACGACGGTCACGCTGGACAAAATCACGTTGTCTCCGTCGGCTGCCGGCTCTTCCGTCGAGACTGAGAGTTTGTGGGCCCGTGCGGTGTCGGTGTTCGATGCCGAAACGGTGTCGGCAAGCGACAATCTCCTGTCGGCCCATGATGTGCACGTCCACTCGGCAATGCTTTCGGCGGCGTACGTGAGCGGTAAAGACACCGCGTCGGTCTCGTTGATCGGCAACAAGGTCGAGCTGAGCAATTCCGAGACGATGCAAAGTACGGATTTTGAAAACGGTCTGACGATCTACGGTGCGCGCGCTGCGATAAGCGGCAACGCCGAAATCTCCCGCAACGAAGTGTCGGTGAAGGATGTGACGGCTGCGGATCTGCGTTTGTACGGCGGCCGTTATTGGGCGGTCGGCTTGGCACAAAATGCTTCTGTTGTGATGAACGGCAACCTGCTTGAAGTGGAGAATGTCACGAACACCGGACCGGAGGCCGATCTTTGGGCGGCGCGCGCCGGTTTGGGGGACGAGGTTTACCATAGCGGTGCGGACACCTCAACGGTTACGCTGCAAAACAATCGGGCTCGCGTTTTGGATTCCAAGTTTATCGGTCAGCTTGGAGTAGCGGGAGCCGAAGTCGATATCCGCGGCAGCGCCGTCGTTTCAAACAACGCCGTGGAGCTCCGCAACGTAACGGCCGATCGTTTCTATGCTCTCGGCGCTTCTTATGTGGGTTCGGATACGGCCGATCAAGCCGATGTGGTGATGAACGGCAATACGCTGATTGCCGAAGGCGTGACGGCAAGCGATTACGCTCAGTTTGTTGCCGCACGGTCGTTTTTTACCGACGGCGATGAAGAAGTCTACGGACAGAACATCCTGATGCAGGGTAATCGGCTCGAAATGACGGACGTGACACTCTCGGGCGAGGTTCGTGTGTTGGCGACCTGGGCCTCGGAGGCCGGAGAAGTGCGGGCGAGCAACAATACGCTTCGGATTTCCGGGCTTACCGCCGACAACAACCAAGCCGATACGGCGAGTGAGGTCATCGCGGTCGATCTTGATGCAATGCAGGCCGAGGTGGAAAACAATTCGATGGTCGTCGAGGATTCGTCGTTTACAGGAACCACGAGTCTGTTAGGCGTGCAACTGGCGGTTGAAAACCTGGGTGTTGCTTCGGGAAACAACGTTGCTCTTTCTGGGACGGAGTTCTCCGGAACGAGTAATGTCGCAGCGGTTTTTCTTGGCGCAACGCAAGCTGAGGCTGAAAACAATGCGATCGTCGTCGAGGATTCGTCGTTTACAGGGACCACGAGTCTGTTAGGCGTGCAACTGGCGGCTGAAAACCGGGGTGTTGCTTCCGGAACCAGCGTTTCCGTTTCCGGGGTGGAGGTCTCCGGATACGGGCTCATTGAGGCGGTGTCCGTTTACAGCCAAGACACGGTCGAAGTCAACAATTCGACACTGCTGTTGAGCGATGTCAGCATGGATGGTGAACCGGCTCTGATTGCCGGCGTCGATAGCTCAGGCAAAACCGTTTCGGTACAAAACACCCTCGTGCAGGCAACCGAGGTTGATATTCAAGACAATAAGGAGCTTAAGGAGCGCAACGTGCTGGCCGGCGTTTCGGCATTTATCACCAACGACGGCGGTACATTCACAAACAAGAACACCATCGTGTCGGTGAGCAAGTCTGGTATCACTAACGGGTATGTAGCCGGCACTCTTGTGGCGTTGGCTGACGGCGGTCAGGTTGAGATCAATAACCAGACGGTCGTGGTTTCTTACAGCACGGTCGACGACGTGTACGGCACGGGCATTGTCGCTTCCGGTGACGTGAGTGCGCGTATCAACAATCAAACGATCGTTTTGGATAACGCAACCGTTGTGGGCGGTGTGTACGACGTTTCCGTTAAAAGCGAGACTTCGACACGTAGCGGCAATGACGTTGAGCTCACCAACAGCCGTTTGCAACTATCCGGCACCAACACGGTGGGCTCCATCAGCGGCTTTGACACGATCGGGCTCAATGTCACGCAAGACAATATCGATCAAGCTGTTCTGACTGTCACCGAGGCGGCCGAAGGCCAAACGGAATTCAACGGAGTGACGATCGAAATCGCCTCCGACGATTTCCTCGAGAGTTCCGATACGTATCAGCTCATCAATGTTGAAGGCGGCAAATATACGTTCACAGGTTTGACCGTCAAGGAAAACCACACCTTCATCGAGACGACATACACAGCCGACGGTGATGTAGTACTGGGTAACGGTGAGAACCTTACGAGCGAGAATAATCTGTTCAGTAACAAGACCGTGAAAGCCACAGAAAGCTCCAAGACGCTTGCCGAGTCGCTCCTTGGTACCGTCGCGTTCGTTAACCAGGGCGCCGAATTCATTGCCGACGAAGGCATTGCGGCGATGGTGGATGCAGCCAAGCTTGGAGAAGTGACAGCCTTCGGCGTGATGCAGGGCGGATCAACGCACTACAACACGGGCAGTTACGTGGACGTTGACGGCGTTACCTTCATGGCCGGCGCCGGCTTGAGAGTCAATCCGAACTGGACCATGGCCGGTTTCGTTGAAGCCGGCTGGGCCAACAGCGCCAGCCACGTGGAAGGCACGCGCGGCGACGGAGACCATGAATACTTCGGCGTCGGTTTTGCCACGCGCTATCAGACCGACGGCGTGCTTTACGTCGACGGCTCGCTGCGAGCGGGGCGCGCGACGACCGAATTTGCGGGCCGCTACGGGCAGGATTCGGCCAGTTACGACGCCAAGAGCCTCTACATGTCGGCGCATGTCGGGTTGGGGGCCCTGTGGGATCTTAACGAGAGCCTGAAGCTGGATACGTACGCGCGTTACATGGTCACGTATCTCGATGACGACGACGTGAGTCTGAATAACCGCTACAACGATAAGCTTGACCTGGACAGCACCGTGACGCACGCGGTTCGTGCCGGAGCTCGTCTCTTGGGCGACTTCAACGACTACGCCTCCTGGAAGGTAGGCGCCGCCTACGAGCATGTCTTTGACGGCGACGCAGAAAGCGCGGTGAATTCCTTCAGTCTCGACGTACCGAGCTTGGAAGGCGACACGGGTGTCTTTGAGTTGGGGCTGCGCATCCGTCCGTCTCTGGAGAGCAACTGGGCGGTGGATCTCGGAGCCAAGGGCTATGTGGGTGACCGGGAAGGTGTCACGGGCAATATGACCGTGCGCTACAGCTTCTAAGGCGGTGCGATCACTGCTGCAAAAGAGACCTACTCCTTGTTCGGGCTGGAGACATCGATATCGTCGTAGCAGACGCTTAGTTTCCAGCCCGCATCGTCAATGAGACCTCGCAGATTCAAAATCTTTTCCGCTCAGCAGTGATGAGATGCCCCGAAATACCGGTTCAGATGCTCTTTGAACCGTTGCATATCCTCAGCAATTTGCGGATTTTTCAATACGTCGTTTGCCATGAATGATGGTAAAGGCCGCATACCGAGAAACTGGAAAGTTTTGTGAACCGGCATCAACACGGCGTCAATTCCTTTTCCTTCAAAGAACTGCAGCGGATCGTCAAAGGCTTCTTTTGGTGCATTCCAAGTGGAACTCAGCATATAAGTCTTGCTGACGCACACGCCTCCACGTCCGTAAAGTTGCGTGGCATCTGAGCGAGTTCGTCCGTCACCTCCATTGATGCGCGGATCCAAAAACACTTCGTCCTGGTAACGCTTGACCTGCCATGGTGGATTCATCCACCAAGCCGGAAATTGAAGGATGATGCTGTCCGCATCGATAATCTTTTCCACTTCTTCGTCAACCGAAAACTCTCGGTCCACAGTGGTCACGGTCACCTTATGGCCGAATGAGTTCAGTACGTCGGTTGCCAGTTCCACAAAACTGTGCGTCAATGTTCCGCCTGTCCCATGCCATTTTGCGCTGCCGTCAATGATCAATACCTTACTCATTTTCTCCTCTTAACTGCTTTTCCTATTT
>UPZS01000020.1 GCA_900538905.1 uncultured Sutterella sp. | reverse complement strand
TTGCCAGAATTGTGTATCGCTGCATGATTTGGATTGCACATTATTCGTTTTTATTTATTGCCCTGGCTTACTTCGACTATAGAAAAGGGCAAACGACGCCCGGCTATTTTCTGAACGATCGCAAGTCGAAAACGCATCAGGTCGGATTTTCGATCATTGCTTCCTGTGTGGGTGGGTCTGCTACGGTAGGTATGTGCGGACTGGCTTACGAGGTTGGGACGCCGGCACTCTGGTGGCTGCTCTCGGGAGCGGCGGGCCTTGTGGTGTTGCGGATTTTTATGGTGCCGCGCATTCGAGCTCGAGGCTCGGCTCTGACGATGCCGGAGATGATCAAGGACTTGATTGGGGCACCAGCGCATCGTTTGTCCTGCGTGATCATTTTGTGTGCCTGGGTGGCGATTCTGGCCGCTCAATTTGTAGCGATGGGGCGCATTGTTGCGGGGTTGACGGGACTCTCACCAACAGCGGCTATGGCTTGCGGAGCGTTGGTGATCGTGCTTTACACGTGGTTGGGCGGGCAGGCAAGTGTGATTAAAAGCGACGTGATCCAGCTCGTTTGTCTGGCGACGGGATTGGTTTTTCTCTTGTCCTTTCTTGTTTTGATCAATCCGGAACCTCTGACGGAAATACGATTCGAGTGGCTTAACGACAAGTTCGAGATCACCGATTGGTCTCGATTCATGTTGCTGATCGGCGGCAGCTACATTGTGTGCCCTATGCTTTTTGCCCGCATCATGAGTGCTGAGTCGGATAAGGCGGCTCGCCGCGGAGCAGAACTCGGCATTCTCGGTATTGCGGCGATTGCTTTCGTGATCGTCGGCATCGGCGTGGAGGCAAGAGCATTTCTGGGAGAAGGGGCGCAGGGCGGCGACTCTGTGCTGCCGCAGTTGGTAGGGCATTTGCCGGCGTGGGCGAGCGTTCTCTTTTTCTTTGTGATGGCAAGCGCTATCCTGTCCTCGGCCGATTCGTGTTTGATCACGGCGGCCACCGTGGCGGCCAACGATGTTCTGAAGGCGCCGAGCGTGAAAGTCTCGCGCCGGTTGATTCTTGTCATTTCTGCGGCGGCCTTTGTCCTTGCCGGTTCCGGTAAGAGCGTGCTGGGACTGCTTCTTGCGGCCAACACGATATACACCTGTGCGGTGGTCTTTCCTATTTTCGTGACGCTGGCGGCAGGTCGAAAACTCAATGCTGCGGCGGCGCTTGCGACGATTGCGACGGCCGGCAGCTTGGCTCTGGCCAGCGAACTCATGAGTTACGAACTGTTGAGCTACGTTGCGGCACTGGTTTCCGTCATCGGCAGCGTGCTTTCTCTTTTCGTTGGAACAAGAAGCGAAATGCCTCAGACCGTCGTCGTGCCGGTGCGTGTTCGAAAGCACTGAAATTAGAGAAAAATTTCGCTCAAGTATTTGATCTCGGCTGTGTTTTCTCATATAATCCGCGCTTCTTTGTGCAAGCAAAGATTTTCCCGAACCTGCGCTATGTTGGCGCGGGTCAGTAAATAGCACGCCGAAGGCTCTCCGGGTGACCGTAATCGAACGGTTTTGCCAAGGCCTCGGTGTTAGACATAACCTTGGAGAATAAGAAATGTCCGTCAGCATGCGTGAAATGCTCGAAGCCGGTTGCCACTTCGGCCACCAGACCCGCTTCTGGAACCCCAAGATGGCTCAGTACATCTTCGGCGCCCGCAACAAGATTCATATCATCAACCTCGAAAAGACGGTTGAAAAGCTTGCCGAAGCTGAAAAGTTCGTCCGTGAACTCTCCGCTCGCGGCGGCAAGATCCTCTTCGTGGACACCAAGCGCGGCGGCCGCGACACGATCATCGAACAGGCCCAGCGCGCTGGCTGCTGCTACGTTGATCAGCGCTGGCTCGGCGGCACGCTCACGAACTTCAAGACCGTGAAGCAGACGATCCGTCACCTCAAGGACATGGAAGCCACGCAGGAAGCTTGCGGCCTTGAGAAGATGAGCAAGAAGGAAGCTCTCGACTTCACCCGTGAAGTTGAAAAGCTCAACAAGTCCATCGGCGGTATCAAGGACATGGCCGGTCTGCCCGACGCTCTCTTCGTGATTGACGTCGGCTACCACAAGATCGCCATCCAGGAAGCCAACAAGCTCGGCATCCCGGTTGTTGCTGTCGTCGATACCAACCACAGCCCCGAAGGTGTTGACTACGTCATCCCGGGCAACGACGACTCCGGTAAGGCCGTTGCCATCTACGCTTCCGTGATCGCTGACGCCATCCTCGCCGGTCGTGCCGATGTGGCCACCGGTGAAGAAGAAGCTCAGGAAGAGTTCGTGGAAGTCGAAGAAAAGACCGAAGCCTAATTCTTAGACATCGATCTTTGGCGTCCGACAAGACGCATCCGTCCGACTGATCTCGCGGTCTTTCGGACGGCTGGAGAAAGGGCGCGGCAAAATATTTTCAGCCTGCGCCCTTTTTTCTGCTATTTTTTCAGGTACTGCATAGCAGGATCCTGCAGAAACAGAATTTCAATATGTTCGAGAACGGTATTCTCGGACAATTTTTTTAAGACAATAGGAGCTAAAAGAATGGCCGCTATTACTGCCGCAATGGTTAAGGCGCTTCGCGAAAAGACCGACGCCCCGATGATGGAATGCAAGAAGGCCCTCACGGAAGCTGACGGTGACGCCGCCAAGGCAGAAGAGATCCTTCGCGTCAAGCTCGGCAACAAGGCCAGCAAGGCCGCTGCCCGCGTGACGGCTGAAGGCGTTGTGACGGTTTACGTGAGCGAAGACCGCAAGGTCGGCGCCATCCTTGAAGTCAACTCGGAAACCGACTTCGTTGCCAAGAACGAAGAATTCCAGAAGATGGCCCAGGATGCGGTTCGTCTGGTTGCCGAACAGAACCCGGCTGACATCGCTGCTCTGTCGGCTCTCAATATTGACGGCAAGACCCTCGAAGAAGTCCGTACGGCTCTCGTTGGCAAGATCGGCGAAAACATGACCTTCCGTCGCTTCCAGCGTTTCGAAGCTCAGGGCCAGCTGCACAAGTATGTGCACGGCGGCTCCAAGATCGCTGCCGTTGTTGACGTTGTTGGCGGCGACGATGAAGTTGCTCACGACATCGCCATGCACATCGCGGCTGCCAAGCCGAAGGCTCTTGACCAGTCCGGCATCCCCGCAGAACTGATCGAAACGGAACGCCGCGTTGCCATCGAAAAGGCTCGCGAAGCCGGCAAGCCCGAAGCCATGCTCGAACGCATCGCTGAAGGTACCGTCAACAAGTTCCTCAAGGAAGTCACGCTCCTTAACCAGCCGTTCGTTAAGGACGACAAGGTCACGATTTCCCAGCTTCTGAAGAGCAAGGGTGCTTCCGTCGCCTCCTTCGGCCTGTATGTGGTTGGTGAAGGCCTCGAAAAGCGCAACGAAGACTTCGCTGCGGAAGTTGCCGCTCAGCAGGCTGCTGCTGCCAAGGCCTAATCGGCACACTGTCAGCTACTAGTTGAACAAGAATGGCTCGGAGCGATCCGGGCCGTTTTTGTAACAACGTTTGCAAAAACTTGCGCGGATACGGCATGCTGCCGCTCAAATGCTTGTCGGTTGCTGTATCATCCACACAATTTAGGTAAAAGTGCCCAGAAGAGTGCTTTTGCCAGGCTTGTTTTGCGCCTGAAATTCGTGAAACTTGCCCTCGTTTTCGTGACAAACCTACCTGACGGAGGCGGCGGACAAATTCGCCGTATGTGCCCATGCAAAATCCCACGCCCAAGTACAAGCGCGTTCTTTTGAAGCTTTCCGGCGAAGCCCTGATGGGGCCGGATCAGTTCGGTATCAATCGTGCAACGCTTTCGGGCATCGTTCAAGAAATCAAGAGCATGCTTGATCTTGGCGTCGAACTGGGCGTCGTTGTGGGCGGCGGCAACATCTTCCGCGGTGTGGCTCTCGGCGCCACCGGCATGGATCGCGCCACGGGCGACTACATGGGTATGCTTGCCACGGTCATGAACGCCATGGCCTTGCAGGACGCTCTGCGCAATGCCGGCATTGAAGCCCGCGTGCAAAGCGCTCTGACGCTTTCTCAGGTTGCCGAACCGTACATTCGCGGACGTGCGTTGAAGTATTTGGAAAAGGGCCGCGTCGTGATCTTCGCTGCCGGTACCGGCAATCCGTTCTTTACGACGGATACGACGGCAGCGCTGCGCGGTGCCGAAATCGGTGCACAGATCGTGCTCAAGGCCACCAAGGTTGACGGTATCTATTCCGAAGATCCCAAGAAGAACCCCGACGCCGAACTCTACAAGGACATCACCTTTGACGAAGCCATGCGCCGCAATCTCAAGGTGATGGATGCCACGGCCTTTGCGCTTTGCCGCGATCAGGGCTTGCCCATCAAGGTCTTCTCGATCACCAAGCCCGGTGCCATGCGACGCGTTGTGCTCGGCGAAGACGAAGGCACGCTTGTTCACGTTTAAGAATTCGTGGCAAAATCAACAGATTCAATCTTTTTTCTCTGACAACTCAGAAACAGAAATCAAATGAGTACTATCGCCGAAATTCAACAGCAATGCGAATACAAGATGAAGCGCACGATCGAAAGCCTGCGCGACGATCTCTCGAAGTTGCGTACGGGCCGTGCTTCCACCGGTATTCTCGAACATGTAATGGTTGACTACTACGGTTCGCCCACGCCGATTTCCCAGGTGGCTAACCTCGGCGTTGCCGACGCTCGCACGATTACCGTTCAGCCCTGGGACCGCAAGATGATTCCGGTGATCGAAAAGGCGATTCTTACGGCTGATCTCGGTCTCAATCCTGCCGCATTCGGTGACATGGTTCGCGTGCCGGTTCCGCCGCTTACCGAAGAACGTCGCCGTGAAATCTGCAAGGTGGTGCGTGGTGACGGCGAAGACGCTAAGGTTGCCATCCGCAATCTGCGTCGTGATGCCAACGAACATGTCAAGAAGCTCGAAAAGGCTAAGGAAGTGAGCGAAGACGAACAGAGCCGCAGCGAAAAGGAAATCCAGAAGATGACCGACAAGTACATCGCTGAAGTCGACCAGATCGTTGCCGCCAAGGAAAAAGAGGTGATGACCGTCTAAGTTTCCGCTACGACAGCGAAACTAAGATGTCTTAACCCGACAAGCGCCCGGGCTCGGCTAACTAAGCCGCCAGTGCGGGCGCTTTTTCGTTTGTTTGTTTGTCAAAGACCGCCATGTCGCATCCTAACCACCTCGCAATCATTATGGACGGCAACGGCCGTTGGGCTAAGAGTCGCTTTTTGCCGCGCATCGAAGGACATCGACGAGGCGTGGAAACGGTTCGAACCGTTGTCAAGGCGGCGCGGCGCCGCGGAATCGAACATCTCTCGGTGTTCGCCTTTTCCAGTGAAAACTGGAATCGTCCGCGAGAAGAGGTTAATGCTCTTCTCAATTTCTTTGTAGCCGGTCTCAGGCAAGAGGCAGAACCGTTGCTCAAAGCCGGCGTGAGGCTTCATGTGGTGGGCGATCGGAGCGTCTTTTCCGAAGAACTTGTGCAGGCGATCGAACAGGCTGAAAAAATTACTCGTGACGCCACAGCGATGCATTTGAATGTTTGCATCAACTATGGTGGTCGTTGGGATATCGCGCAGGCTGCGCATCACGTTGCTGCCGAAGGACTTGAACTGACGGTCGAAAACATCGATCGTTATATGGGTATGCCTTGGGCGGGACCGGTTGACTTGATGATCCGAACAGGGGGAGAGCAGCGCATTTCCAACTTCATCCTGTGGCAGGCTGCCTACGCCGAACTTTGGTTTACAGAAAAACTCTGGCCAGAATTTTCCGAAGATGATCTTGATGAAGCGCTCAAGTGGTTTGCAGGACGAGAGCGTCGGTTTGGTAAAACAAGTGAACAAATCCGAAACGGGGCTTAACCGTCGCTCGGCTTACGTCAAAAGTGCGTTATGCCGCGTCAAAACCTTTGCGGCTGTGTCTATCTTGTGCCATAGTTAGTCTGTTCGCAGTCTGTTTTCTGTTTGATCATGCTTTTAACGCGAGTTATTACGGCGGCGGTTTTGCTGCTGATTCTCGTGGTTGCCGCGCAGGCCGGCGACCATGTTCTTAACGCCGTTCTGGCGGTCGGCTACGGTATCACGCTGGCCGAATGGTTGAAACTCACCAAGCTCTCCGGCACGCCTTCCTATTTGTTGGGCGGGTGTTTTGCACTGGCAGGAGCCGGCTTGGCTCTGGGAGCGGCCGATCTTGATGTTTTTGGATCGGCTTACCTGGTTCTTCAGTTGGCAGTGGCTTGCATTTGGCTTGCCGTCACGGCGGTTTGTTACAACGCACGCAACATCGGTTTCGGAGTAGCGCGTCCGGCTGCCACCGTGCTTGCTTTTGTCGTCACGACTGCGACCTGGCTGGCTGTTTGGCAGTTCCTGCGCCTCGGAAGCTGGCCGCTTCTCATCAGCGTCTTCATGATCGTGTGGCTTGCCGATGCCTGCGCATACTTTGCGGGGCGTTTGTTCGGTAAGAACCGTATGGCACCTGCGATCAGTCCAAAGAAAACATGGGAAGGTGTGGCGGGCGGCCTTGTCAGTGTCTTGGTTGCTGCGCTTGCCGCTTACCTGTGGCTGCCGCACGAAATGGTGCTCACGAGCATTCTGCTCGACAAGGCGGGTTTTGCTGCCGGTTTACTGATGATTCTGGTTCTGGTGGCGGTTTCCGTTTCCGGAGATTTGTTTGAATCGAGTCTCAAGCGTCAGGCCGGCGTCAAGGATTCCGGGCGACTGCTTCCCGGTCACGGCGGCTTTTATGATCGCCTTGATTCCTCTTTGGCCGTGTTGCCGACGGCAGCGGCCATGCTGATGATTGTGTAGCTCTTATCGCATTGTTCGCGCGTGGGTACTTCGGTTGAATTTTCTCCAGAAATTAGGCAAAAGTACCCAAAAAAGCGATCATGCTTCTTTATAATTCCTTAATTCAAGAATCCCGCGCCGAACACAGACGGCGCTCTTCTTTTTGATTAGAGAAAATGACTAAATACGTATTCGTCACGGGCGGCGTTGTCTCCAGTTTGGGCAAAGGCATCGCCGCCGCTTCTTTAGCTGCAATCCTTGAGTCCCGCGGACTTAAGGTGACGATGATCAAGCTCGATCCCTATATCAACGTGGATCCGGGCACGATGAGTCCGTTCCAGCACGGCGAAGTGTTCGTGACGGAAGACGGCGCGGAGACCGACCTTGATTTGGGGCATTACGAACGTTTCATCTCCTCGAAGATGAGCCGTTATAACAACTTCACGACCGGGCAGATTTATAAGAGCGTTCTTGAAAAGGAACGTCGCGGCGAGTATCTCGGCAAGACGGTTCAGGTGATTCCGCATATCACCAACGAAATTCAGGAATATGTCGTGCGCGGTGCCAAGAATGCGTGCAACGGCGACTGCGATGTGGCTGTGGTGGAAATCGGCGGCACCGTGGGCGATATTGAATCCTTGCCCTTCATCGAAGCCGTTCGCCAGATGAGTTTCCGCGTGGGGCGTGACAACGCCTGCTTCATTCACCTGACGCTGTGCCCCTGGGTGGCGGCTGCCGGCGAACTGAAAACCAAGCCCACACAGCACTCCGTGCAGAAGCTGCGCGAAGAGGGTGTCTATCCGGACATTCTTTTGTGTCGTGCCGAACGCGAAGTTCCTGAAGGTGAACGTGCCAAGATCGCACTCTTTTGCAACGTGCCGATGGATCATGTCATCAGCGTTACCGACGCAAGCACGATTTACGAAGTGCCCCTGATGTTGCACGCTCAGCACCTTGATGAAATTGTCTGCAAGCGCCTCAATATCAACTGCAAGCCTGCCGATCTGTCCCAGTGGCAGGAAATCGTTCGCCGCATTCGCGAAACCAAGGGTGAGGTGACGATCGGCATGGTCGGCAAGTACGTTGATTACGCCGACAGCTATAAGAGCTTGAACGAAGCGCTGATCCACGCCGGCATTAAGACGGAACACAAGGTTAAGGTCAACCTGATTGACTCCGAAGAAATCGAAAAGCACGGCTGCGATATGCTCAAGGGCCTTGACGCCATTCTGGTTCCTGGCGGTTTCGGCAAGCGTGGCACGGAAGGTATGATCAAGGCGATTGAGTTTGCCCGAGTCAACAAGATCCCGTTCTTGGGCATCTGCCTTGGCATGCAGACGGCTGTGATCGAATTTGCGCGTCATGTTTGCGGACTCGGCGGCGCCAACTCCACCGAATTTGATTTGGATACTCCGCATCCGGTGGTTGCGCTGATCACGCAGTGGACGGATAAGTCCGGCAAGGTTGAACAGCGAAACGAAAAGAGTGATCTGGGCGGCACGCTGCGTTTGGGCAGCCAGACAGTTCCCGTCAAGGCCGGCACGTTGGCTCATCAGATCTACGGCGACACGGTTTGCGAACGTCATCGTCATCGTTACGAAGTCAACAACGCTTATGTTCCTCAGTTTGAGGACAATGGCATGGTGATTTCGGCTCGTACGCCGACGGAAAATCTGCCGGAAATGATGGAGCTCCCCAATCATCCGTTCTTCTTCGGTGTTCAATTCCATCCGGAATTTATCTCGACGCCGAGTGACCGGCACCCGCTGGTTTAATCAATTTTGCGCGCGGCGATCAAGCAGCACAAGGAAAAGTCCGCCTAATGGCAGAGTTCGACAGGAGCAACCAACCATGAAACTTTGCGGGTTTGAAACCGGCAACAGAAATCCGTTCTTTTTGATTGCAGGTCCGTGTGTCATCGAAAGTCGTGAAATGGTGATGGAAATCGCCTCTTTCATGAAAGAGACCTGCGATGAACTGGGGATTCGCTACATTTTTAAGGCTAGCTTTGACAAAGCCAACCGTACGTCGACGAAAAGCTATCGAGGTCCCGGCATTGACGAAGGTCTCAAAATTCTTGATGACGTTCGCCGTGAGGTCAGCGTTCCGGTTTTGACGGACGTGCACACGCCTGAGCAAGTGCGTCAGGTGGCCGACGTTGTTGATGTCCTGCAGACGCCTGCCTTCCTGTGCCGTCAGACTGACTTCATCGTCGCCTGTGCCAAGAGCGGCAAGCCCGTTAACATCAAAAAGGGTCAGTTCCTTGCACCGCATGACATGGTCAATGTGATTGCCAAGGCCCGCGAAGCGGCTTTGGAAGAGGGACTTAACCCGGATAACTTCATGGTGTGCGAACGCGGTACGACGTTTGGTTACGGCAATCTGGTCAGTGACATGCGCAGTCTTGCCATCATGCGTGAAACGAAAGCTCCGGTGGTTTTTGACGCCACGCATTCGGTGCAGATGCCGGGCGGCCGCGGAACAAGTTCCGGCGGCGATCGCCGGTTCGTGCCCGTGCTTTCACGAGCTGCGGTTGCTGTTGGAGTGGACGGGCTCTTCTTTGAGACTCACCCCAATCCGGATACGGCTCTTTCTGACGGACCCAATATGGTTCCGCTCAATCGTATGCCGGATTTGCTCGAAGAGCTTGTGCGCATCGACCGCATTGTCAAAGGGTTCGACTACCTCGAAAACAGTCTTTAAGCGATTACCCGGTGAGGCGACTTGCCGGGTCTTTTACGATTCATTTATTACTTTAGGAAAAAACAATGAGCGCCATCATTGACATCATTGGCCGCGAAGTTCTCGATTCTCGCGGTAACCCGACCGTGGAAGCCGAGGTGTTCCTCGAAAGCGGCGTTTCTGCTCGCGCAGCAGTTCCTTCCGGAGCTTCCACCGGTGTGCGTGAAGCCATCGAACTGCGCGACGGCGATCCCAAGCGCTACTGCGGTAAGGGCGTATTGAAGGCTGTGGAGCATGTCAACGGCGAAATCGCCGAAGCTCTGCTCGGTGTGGAAGCATCCGATCAGCCTTACATTGACCGCACGATGATCGAACTTGACGGCACCGACAACAAGTCGCGTCTTGGCGCCAATGCCATTCTGGCTGTTTCGATGGCTGTGGCTCGCGCTGCTGCCGAAGAAGCCTGCCTGCCGCTGTATCGCTACTTCGGCGGCATGGGTGCCGTGCAGATGCCTGTTCCGATGATGAATGTTATCAACGGCGGAGCTCACGCCAACAATAACCTCGACCTGCAGGAATTCATGATCATTCCGCTGGGCGCTCCTTCTTTGAAGGAAGCCTTGCGCTACGGTGCCGAAACGTTCCACGCGCTCAAGAAGATCATCAACTCCCGCGGCATGTCCACCGCTGTGGGCGATGAAGGTGGTTTTGCTCCCAAGTGCGAAAGCCATGAAGAAGCCATTGAACTCATCATGGAAGCCATCCGCGCCGCCGGTTACGAACCGGGAAAGGACATTGCCATTGGTCTTGATTGCGCTTCGAGCGAATTCTTCGAGGATGGCTCTTATGTGATGAAGAAGTCTTCCGGCAAGAAGCTCTCGGCTGAAGAATGGGCCGCAGTGCTTGAAGATTGGGTTGAGAAGTACCCGATCATCTCCATCGAAGACGGCATGGCCGAAGGCGATTGGGAAGGTTGGAAGATGCTCACCGATAAGCTCGGCGACCGTGTCCAGCTGGTGGGTGACGATCTTTTTGTGACCAATCCGGCCATCCTCAAGGAAGGCATCGAAAAGGGTGTGGCCAACTCGATTCTGATCAAGGTCAACCAGATCGGTACGCTTTCCGAAACCTTTGAAGCCATCGAAATGGCCAAGCGTGCCGGTTACACCGCCGTGGTAAGCCACCGTTCGGGTGAAACCGAAGACAGCACGATTGCTGACATCGCCGTCGGTCTTAACGCTGGTCAGATCAAGACCGGTTCCATGAGCCGTTCTGATCGTATGGCCAAGTACAATCAGTTGCTTCGCATTGAAGAGCACCTCGGCCCCAATGCCGTTTATCCGGGTCGTTCCGCCTTCTATTGCGTCAAGCGTTAAGCGGTGCGTTTCTTGAGTGCGCCGTCCATTGAGATGTCGCACTCTTTGTTGCATTGCCCCGTCTTTTTCGCCCTGTCTTTCGGCAGGAGCAGGAGTCGGGGCAATTCATTTTTGACATGCGCTAAAGTTCGTACGTTTCGTTCAAAGTTTCATTTTTCGTCCGGCTCTTCATGCGTGTTCGTTACTTCTTCTACATTCTGCTTGTTTCGGCTGCCATTGCCATACAGTGGCCTTTATGGTTTGGAAAAGGCGGTATTTCGCGTATGCATGCGCTTGAGGCGGAATTGACATCAATTCGCGAATCCAACGATCGTCTGCGCGCCGAAAACGATGCAGTTGCAGCTGAAATCGAGTCGCTTGAAAGCGGTAGCGGGGCGGTTGAAGAGCGTGCTCGCATGCGTCTGGGGATGGTCCGCAAGGACGAAGTTCTCTTTCGATTTGTCCCCAAGGGCGAAAAGAAAGATGTCGAAGCCGGCCTGATGCGAGACTCCGGCAAAGCGGGCAAACCGAATTACTTTGCGCCCAAGCGTAGCAATCTGTACACCGAAGGTGTCTTGCCGCCGAAGGTTGAGCCGAGTAAATAGGTTACTTTGGCAGGCACGAATTGAGTACAACAATGAGAAAGGAGAGCATTCCAATGGCTCAGCAGATTATCCAGCAGTTGACGGTTTACCTTAAGGGCGGTCAAACCGTTGTTGTTCCGTTCAATGCTGAAAAAGCAGAAGTGTTGAATCCTCAGATCGAAGCCTTCGTTAAGGCCCTTGGCGATGCAACGAAGAAGGACGGCAATTTCCTTTTTCAGGGGGCTCGCGTTGTGTTGTTCCGCTTGAGTGAAGTGGCCGGCGCTGAAGTCGTCAGCCTTGTTCGCAAGGAAAAGGAAGAGGCCGCTGCGGCAGCCGAATAATCGGTTCACATTTGACATTACACCCGGCTCGGCAATTGCTGATCCGGGTTTTTTGCTGTCTGCGGACTTGAAAAAAACGGCAACAGCCCCCATATGCCCAACAGTGCAAAACGGCGTTTCGGACGCCGTTTTTGCAACGAATTCGTGAACTTTTGATTTAACAGGTGAAAGAGAAAATGGCTGCTGAAGTCCATGGTTTTCAAACCGAAGTCTCCAAGCTTCTGACTTTGCTCGCAAAGTCCTTGTACTCCAACAAGGAAGTGTTCCTGCGTGAAATCATTTCCAACGCAAGCGATGCGATCGACAAACTGCGCTTTTTGTCCATTACCGATCCGTCGCTTTTGGGGGACGATGCGGCTTTCTGCATCCGTGTGAAGGTCGACAAGGACGCCAAGACGCTCACCGTGACCGATAATGGCATCGGCATGACGGTTGAAGAAGCCAATTTGCATCTGGGCACGATCGCCAAGAGCGGCACGGCTGACTTCCTAAGCAACCTTTCGGGCGATCAGGCTAAGGACAGCCAGCTGATCGGTCAGTTTGGCGTGGGCTTTTACTCCGCCTTTATCGTGGCTGACAAGGTGACGGTTGAGTCGCGTTCTGCCAAGGCCGCTGCCAACGAGGCCGTACGTTGGGAGAGCACGGGCGAAGGTACTTATACGAGCGAAACGATCACTCGCGAAGCCCGCGGCACAAGCATTACGTTGCACCTCAAGCCCGATTGCGAAGATTTCCTGGAAACCTGGACGGTGCGTTCGGCCATCACCAAGTATTCCGATCACATCTCCGTGCCGGTGATGCTGTGGGAAGAAAAGTACGAAGAACCCAAGGAAGGTGAAGATAAACCCACGAGTACCTGGGATTGGGTGCAGGTTAACGACGCCAAGGCGCTTTGGACCGTTAATCCCCGTGAAGTGACCGAAGAACAGTACAAGGAGTTTTATAAGCATCTGAGCCACGACTTTGAGGATCCCCTTACCTGGGCTCACAATCGAGTTGAAGGCGAACTCGAATACACGTCCTTGCTGTATGTTCCGACTCGGGCACCGTGGGATCTTTACACTCGCGACAAGGTCCACGGACTGAAGCTCTTTGTGCAGCGCGTTTTCATCATGGACGAGGCAGAACAGTTCCTGCCCAACTACCTGCGTTTCATCCGCGGTTTGGTTGACACCAACGATTTGCCGCTTAACGTTTCCCGTGAACTGCTGCAGGAAAGCGCTGTGACGCAAAAACTCAAGCGTGCTCTTACCAAGCGTGTACTCGGAATGCTCGGTAAGCTGGCCGAAGACAAGGAAAAGTACGCTATTTTCTGGAAGAACTTTGGCAATGTGCTCAAGGAAGGTCCGGTCGAAGACTTCTCCAACCGTGAGGAAGTTGCCAAACTCCTGCGCTTTGCTTCGACACGCAACACGAGCGATGCTCAGGACGTGAGCCTCACAGATTACATCGCTAAGATGCCCGAAAAACAAAAGTGCATCTACTACCTTGTTTCAGGCAGTTACGCGAGTGCCGCCACGTCGCCCTACCTTGAATCCTTCAAGAAGAAGGGAATTGAAGTGCTTCTGATGTGGGAGCGCATTGACGAATGGCTCATGGGTAACCTCACTGAATTCGAAGGCAAGAAATTTGTGCCGGTGACTGCCGCCGATCTTGACTTGGGTGAGCTCGAAGACAAGCCTGCCGAAAAGAAGGAAGAGGAAGTCAAGGCTGCTCAGCCTCTGGTCGACCGCTTCAAGAAGGCGCTCGGTGAAAAGGTCACGGACGTGCGCGTCTCTGATCGCCTCGTCGAAAGTCCGAGCTGCGTGACTGCCGAGCACGGTCAGATTCTGACCGCTCAGATGCGTCGTATGCTCGAAGCGGCGGGGCAGGAAGTACCGGAAGAAAAATTCATCCTTGAAATCAACCCGCAGCACGCCTTGGTACAGAAGGCCGCTCAGACGAGTGACGATGCAGCTTTTGCTAAGTGGGCCGAATTCATTTACGAAGAGGCTCTTTTGTCCGAACAGGGTTCTTTGAAGGATCCCAATGCTTTCGTACGTCGCTTAAACGAACTTTTGCTCGGTTAATTTCAACTTGCCAGAGGCGGTACTCAAACGCCGCCTTAAATCTCAACAGCCTCGGAAAGTCTCGTATTTTTCGGGGCTTTCCGTTTTTTTTCAATGCCGCTAATAGGTGAAATGTCTCTAGGACAAACTGCTTAGAGGCGTTTGCCAAATCGGCTTTTCGACTGCACAATCTTTCTTGGCCCGGTGTTCCCGGGCATTTTTTGCCGCGGGTAAAACCGTTACCGGTGGTTGGGAAGCAAGACCGGAACATCAATAAGAAAAACGAAAGGGACAGTCAATTGGCGGTAGATACAGCAAACATGCTTGTGGTGCATGTCGATATGGTGCAGGCTTTGGCGCTTGCGGTCTGTACTTATTACTTTGGCGTGTGGCTCAAGCACGTTATTCCCGTATTGGAACGCTTGTCGGTGCCGAGCCCAGTGGTAGGCGGCATGCCGTTTGCGTTTTTGCTCTCTGTGCTTGAAGGCAGCGGCATCATGCGTGTGGTGTTCGACTCCACTTTGCAGACGGTGCTGATGCTAGCTTTCTTTACCACGATCGGCATGATGGCCAGCCTCAAGCTGATCGGGCAGGGCGGCAAGCTTTTGTTGGGCTTTTTGGTTTCCGTGACTGTGCTCGCCGTGCTTCAAAATGTGCTCGGTGTGGCGATTACCAAGCTCATGGGCGTTGATTTTCATTACGGGCTGCTCGCCGGTTCCGTTTCGATGATGGGTGGTCTGGGCACGTCGGCAGCGTTCGGGCCTAACTTCGAGCAGCTTTACGGTATTACGGGCGGCACGGTGGTGGCGGTGACATCCGCAACGTTCGGTATGGTGGCGGCTCTCACGATCGGCGGTCCGTTCGGCGAATGGCTGATTCGCAAGTACAAAGTGCGCACCCCGATGACCGATCCGGAAGTGGCTGCCAAGCTCAATGTTCCCGAAGAAGTCGAGACGGACATTATTGACGAGCATGCGGCCGAACATTCGACCTTTACCGAACAGCTTCTCAAAGCGGGCGGCATGATAGCCATCTGCATGGCTCTGGGTACGATCGTCAGTCACTATCTCGGTCAGTTCATTACGCTGCCTGCCTACATCGGCTCGATGATCGTGGCGGCTATCGTGCGCAACATCGCTGATTTCACCGGCAAACTCAAGATCGACAAAGTGGGGCTCAATGCGGTGGCCGACATCAGTCTCGTGCTTTTTGTGACGATGGCCATCAATTCGCTCAAGCTCCATGAACTCGTGAATCTGGCATTGCCGCTTGTCGTGACGCTCGTCTGCCAGACGCTTCTGATGCTGGCGTTTGCCTGGGGCGTTCTCTTCATGTGCTTCGGACGCAACTTCACGGCCGTGATGCTTACGGTGGGCGGCATCGGCTTTTCGATGGGCGCGACCGCCAACGGCTTGGCCAACATGCAGGCCTTGAGCGAAAAGTACGGACAAAGCCCGCAGGCATGGCTGATCGTGAGTGTTGTAGGTGCCTTCCTGATTGACTTGATCAATGCTCTGATTATTACGTCAATGGCGCAGATGCCGCTCTAAAAACAATCAAACTCATCCTGAGAAGAGGCTGCCGATGTGCAGCCTCTTTTCTTTAGGAGAAATTTTGAGCGACGCGCCGACGTCTTTCCTGCTAGTCTTTCGAGCGCATCAATTGCAAAGGAAGCATTCAAATTGCAGGAACTGACACTGATTCTGTCGCACTATTTGCCCGTGATACTGGGCGGCGTTTTGCTCTTGCTCGTTGTGTTGACGGCGGTTGTGATCTATTTGTCGATCCGTACCTCGGACATGAAGCGAGATCTTGAAGTGAACGCCGAAACCGCAAAGGCGCTCGCGGTGCAGGCGGCCGGCACTACTCTTGAGCGCATCGAAGCACTATCGCGCCAAATGCAGGCAGCCGACTCGGACCTCAAAAGTTCCCAGAGCAGTCACTTTGTGAATTTTCTCGGGTTGATCAATTCCGGAAGTCAGGCTCAAGAGCAGCGTCTCGCACAAATGAATGAGACGGTGCAAAACGCAATGCTCAATGTGAGGGCGTCGCTGAACGCCGAGCTTACTGCAATTCGCGAGGCCAACGACAAGGCGCTGGAATCCATGCGCAACACGGTTGACGAAAAGCTGTCGACCACACTTAACTCTCGCTTGACGGAGTCCTTTAAAACGGTCGAGGGGCAGCTTCTAGCAGTGCACCGAGGCTTGGGTGAAATGCGCGAAATGGCTCAAAACGTCGACGGCTTGCGGCGTATTCTCACCAACGTCAAAACCAGAGGGACGTTTGGGGAAGTACAGTTGGCGATGATCCTTTCGGATTTGTTGACGCCCGAGCAGTATGAAACCAACGTTGCCACACGTCCCGGGTCGCGTGACCGCGTGGAATTTGCCGTCAAGCTGCCGGGCGCAAAAGCGGGATCGCACGTGTTGCTGCCGATCGACGCCAAGTTTCCAACGGAGGATTACGAACGTTTGATCGAGGCTTCCGACGAAGCCGACCCGGAAAAAGAGGCGACTGCGCGCAAAGCGCTTCAGACGCGAATTCTCACGGAAGCGCAGAAAATTCGCGATAAATACATCGAAGTGCCTTTTACTACGGAGTTTGCCGTGATGTATCTGCCGACCGAAAGCCTTTGGAGCGAGGTGCTCAAGGTCAATGGTCTGGTGGAACGTGTGCAGCGGGATTGTCATGTGACGATTGTGGGGCCGACCGTACTGGCAGCCTTCCTCAACAGTCTTCAGATGGGATTCAAGACGCTTGCCATTGAGCAAAAAAGCGCCGAAGTGTGGCGTCTTTTGGGTGAAGTCAAGGCCGAATTCGGACGCTTTTCGGAAAGCGTGGGCAGCATGGAAAAACGTATCGATTCGGTCAAATCCGCGATATCCGCAATGCGCACCCGCACGAACGTAATGGAACGCAAGCTCAAGGGGGTCGAGTCCGTCTATTCGTCGGATACTGACGAGTCCGGTTTGCAAAAGAGTCCCGATTCGGCAAACATCTAAAATATCGCATTCTCGAGACAGATTTCAGAATTGATTGAGTTTTTCCATGGCTAAGAAAAAAAATAATCCCGGTATGATGCCCGATCTCTTTGCCGATTTCGGCGCCGGTTCCGACGCAACGAACGAACAAAACGAAGAAAAAGAGGCAGCCCCAGAGGCCCCGGAAACGACACCATCCGCGGATAATGAAACGGTACCAACGGGTGCTTCGGTTGAGGTGCAGGAGAAGACTACAGTGCCGGCAGCAGAAGATGATTCTGTTTCGAAGTCGCAGTCCGAATCGATAACGCCCTCAGAACCCAAGTCAATCGCCGGGAAAAACAAGCTTCCTGCCATTCTCTGCGACGATACGCCGGCCGAACTCAACGGCGAACTGACGCTTGCGCGGTACGCCGCAAGCGCCTATCTGGAATATGCGCTTTCCGTTGTAAAAAGCCGCGCTTTGCCCGATATTTTTGACGGCATGAAGCCCGTGCAGCGCCGTATCCTTTATGCGATGGATCGTATGCGCCTGAATCCGCCCGCCAAAGCCGTCAAATGTGCACGCGTCGTGGGCGACGTGCTCGGTAAGTACCATCCGCACGGCGATCAGGCTGCGTATGACGCCATGGTTCGAATGGCGCAGGATTTCAGCCTTCGTTATCCGCTTGTGGACGGCGAAGGGAATTTCGGTTCCCGTGACGGCGACGGGCCGGCTGCTATGCGATACACCGAAGCCCGTCTGACAAAGATTTCTGAGCTGGTACTCTCGGAACTTGACTCCGAAGATGTGGACTTTGTTCCCAATTACGACGGCTCGTTTAAGGAGCCCGTTCAGCTGCCAGCCAAATTGCCTTTCGTGCTTTTAAACGGCGCCAGCGGCATTGCCGTGGGGATGGCCACTGAAATTCCGTCGCACAATCTCAATGAAGTGGCGCAGGCTGTTCTTTTGCTTCTCAAGAGCCCCGAAGCGACGCTCGATGACATTCTTGCTGTCATGCCCGGTCCCGACTACCCGGGCGGCGGCCGCATCATTTCAAGTCCGTCTGAAATTCGTCAAACCTATGCCATTGGGCGAGGAAGCCTGCGCGTACGTGCCTGTTATCACTTTGAAGAATTGCAGCGCGGCCAGTGGCAGCTTGTGGTTGACGAACTGCCGCCGGCGGCAAACGCCGAGTTGGTGCTCTCACAGATCGAAGAGATCACCAATCCCAAGCCTAAAGCAGGCAAAAAAACCATCTCGGCCGAACAGGCCAACAGCAAGGCAGCGATGCTCTCGGTGCTTGACGGCGTGCGCAACGAATGCGACAAAGACACCAAGGTGCGCTTGGTGTTTGAACCCAAGAGTTCCAAGGTCGATCGAGACTTTTTTGTGCAGATGCTCCTCAGTCAGACGAGTCTTGAGTGCAACGCGCCGATGAATTTGGTGATGATTGGCAACGACGGTCGTCCGGCGCAAAAATCTTTGCAGCAGATTTTGTCCGAATGGGTGCAGGCCCGATTGGAGACGGTGAGACGCCGCACTCAGGCTCGACTCAATAAGGTCAATGCGCGACTTCACATTTTGGAAGGTCGAACCAAAGCAATCGACAACATCGACCGAGTGATCGAAATCGTGCGTTTCGAAGACAAGCCCAAGGAAGCCTTGATGGCCGAGTTCGGGCTTACTGAACTGCAGGCTGAAGATATTTTGGAACTGCGTCTGCGCCAGTTGGCCAAACTCGAGTACGAGCGTGTGGAAGAGGAAATGAAAAAGCTCAACGCCGAACGTGAAACACTCGAGAAGATCCTTGCCGACGAAAAGACGCTCAAAAACGTTGTTGCCAAGGAAACAAAAGAAGCGGCCAAGCTTTACGGCGACGCTCGCCGCACCACGATCGAGGAAGCAAAGAAGGCTTCCAGCGAACCCGTGCAGGTTTCCGAACCCGTCACGGTCGTCGTCTCGCAGAAGGGCTACGTGCGTTGCCGCACCGGTCACGGACACGATGCCAAGCTGATGAGCTACAAGCAAGGCGACGGCTACCTGTGGTCGGCCGAATGCGAAAGCACTGAAACACTCATTGTCTGCGGCAGCAACGGTCGTACGTACTCGGTGCCCGTTTCTCAGTTGCCTTCGGCTCGTGGTGACGGTCTGCCGATTACAAGTTTCATTGAGCTTGAAACCGGTAGCGAAATCGTGGGCTATTTGGCTGGTCCCGACAACCTCGGCGTGATGCTCTACACCACGGAAGGCTTCGGGCTCGCTTGTTCGCTCAAAAATCTTGTTGCGCGCGTGCGCTCCGGCAAGGCTTTCATGAGCGTGGGTGAAGAAGCCGTCATGTGCCCGCCTGTTGTTCTGACCGAAGGCACTCAGTACGTTGCCTGCATGGCGCAGGACGGCCGCCTGCTTGTCTTTACGCTGGAAGAATTGAGAACGCTGGCGGGTGGCGGCAAGGGCGTGACGCTCATGGGCGGCATCGATCTTTTCTGCGGCTTTAGCCAGGCTTGTGCACTGCGTCATCACGACAGTCTTGAAGTGCTCGGCGCCACAAAAACGACGGGTGAAGTCAGAAGCAAAGTGCTGCGGCCGGCCGAATGGCATATGTTTATCGCCCACCGCGCGCGCAAGGGCAAAGTGGTGCCGTGCCGTTTCGAGCCGCACGGTTTGAACGCCATTGCAGCCGAACCTCAAGAGCAGGACAAAACAGACTAAAACGCGAAACGGTATGGATTTCAACATCAAGCGCATCATTCGTTTCTACGACAGACTCTCGACGCGTCTGATCACGCTCACGGCTTTGTGGGTGACCTTCATCATCTGTGCTATCGGTTATCAGATGTACTTGAGTCAGCAAGTGCAGACGGCGGGCGCCTATCAGTACGAGGTAGGCAGCCTTCCAGCTCGCGTCTATCGTCTGAATCTGTTTGCGGATCGAGCTTTCGGGGGAGAGGATTTCGCCACGCAATACAGAGCCATTGACGAGGCGATGCGCCGCATCGGCAAAAGAGATCTGGGTAACGAGTTTTTCATTGATCGCAGTCAGGAGCAGCAGTCTGCTGATGTGCTCTTAGACGAATGGCTCAATGTTGTGGGACCGCTCTTCTTGCTTGCCCGCGAACAGTCCAACCCGATCGGTACCGATGAGCTTGAGCGCTTTATCACGAAGATCGATACCGTCAACAAGCAGATTGCCGTAAACCGAGACAAGGCTCTGATGATTCAAAAGGGCGTTCAAACGCTTTTGATGATTCTTGCCATCGGCAGTCTGTTTGGGATCATGTACTTCCTGATGAGTTGGGTGATTCGCCCGACCGAATACGTTCGAACGGGGCTTTCGGCCGTGCGTGAAGGCAAGCTTGATACGAGACTGCATCTGGTGGGTGCCAGCGAATTCGAAGCCATTGCTTCCGACTTCAACGCCATGGCAGGCCGTTTGCAGGACTTGGTCGAAAATCTGGCGGCCAAGGTAAAGGAGAAAACCGAAGCGGTAGAGGAAAAAAACCGCAATCTCTCGTACCTCTACGAAATGACGAGCTTTGTTTCGCAGCAGCACTCCGTCGATGAAATGTGCGAGGGCTTTGCGGCTCGTCTCATGCAATACACGCCGGCGCAGGCTTGCGCCGTTTTTCTGATTGATCGTAAGCGCGGTCTCATTGAACTCTCTGCGAGCATGGACTTGCCCGCCAAGACATTTGCCTGGTTTTCTTTGAACCCCTTGCCGCTCGAAGGGGTTGAGGAAAGTTTGAGAAGCGATCTGCCTTTGCGCATCACCCCCGGGATGCCTGAAGATTTTCTTTCTCAACTGCGCGTGGAGTCCGAAAAGCAATTCCGTACCGCCTATCTCTTTCATATCCGCAGTGGTTCGAAGGATCTCGGCTTTTTCTTGCTGTATTTCCATCTGGACACCCGACTGCTGCCGCAGACTTACAAGCTTTACGAAAGTTTCGGATCGCATTTGGGCATTGCGGTCGACAGTTTGCGCTTGGTGGAAAGAGAGCAGCAGTACGCCGTTGTGCAGGAACGCAATTTGATGGCGCAAGGACTGCATGATTCGATAGCACAGTCACTCTCGTTCTTGAATTTGCAGGTGCAGCTTCTCGAAAGCGGTCTGCAGACCGACGATAAGGAGCTTGTCGATACCACTGTTGCGCAGATCAAAGCGGGTGTGCAGGAGTCCTATGAGGACGTTCGCGAGTTGTTGTTGAACTTTCGAGAGCGCGTGCACACAGAAAGCTTCTCGGAGGCCATCAACACGGTGATTGATCGATTCGAATCGCAAACAAAATTACCTGTCAAGCTCACGATTACGGGGCCGGAGGCGGAACTCACCGACAGACAGAAGATTCAAGTGATCTTCATCATGCAGGAAGCGCTTGCCAACGTGCGCAAGCACTCCAAAGCCACGCAGGTACTCATTAACATTGAGTACGGCGCTCAATTTAAACTTTCTGTCATCGACAACGGTATCGGCATCAATCAGGATATTCTCAAAAAACGCAGCAAGCGACATGTCGGTCTCAACATCATGAGCGAACGAGCGCAGCGCATCGGAGCCAAAGTTACGGTAGGGACCGTCGCGCCGGAAGTATTCCAAAGCGGCACGTGCGTCGAATTGGTCATTTCAGATCAGGCACAAGAAGACCGCAGTTCACTACGGACATCGGCGGCTGCGGCAAGCGGGGAGTAAGTCATGCGCTTTGTTGTGATCTATTTGATTTTGGCGCTTGTCATCTATGTGCGCGGCATTTGTCCTGTTGTTCACGATCGTCGCAAGCGTTTGTGGTGTTTGCTTGCGGTGTTGCCCGGAGCCTTCTTCCCGAGCGTCACGCGCTTTATCGGGGGCTCAATGGTGGCCCCCGATTTGCCGGTGTGGGTGATGTATGTCGGCAGCATCTTTCAAAACTTCACGCTTTTGGTGGGAATTCTTGTCATCGGCCGAGAGATTTTGAGCATTCCGCTTCGCATTATCGGTCTGCCTTTCCCTTTTTTGGGGAGAAACCGCATCGTTGCCGGAACGATTCTGGGGCTCTCCGTGGCGTTTTCCTGCCTGGGGATGTTTAAGTCGGTGATCAGTCTGGAAGTAGTCGAACAGGAGGTGGCTGTCAAAGATCTGCCCGTAGAACTCGACGGCTTGCGTATTGCGCAGTTAAGCGACTTGCATGTTTCCTCTGTTTTCACCCGCGATCGAGTCGAAGAAATCGTGGAGCGGACCAATGCTCTAAAACCCGACTTGATTGCACTTACGGGGGATTTCGTTGATGGTACGCCTCAAAAGCGCGGGTACGATCTCGAACCTCTGAAGAATCTCAAGGCGAAGTACGGGGTCTTCGGTATTGAAGGAAATCATGAGCACTATGTCGACTACGACGGCTGGATGCGTTTTATGCCGACTTTGGGGATGACCTGGCTCAAAAACGCCTCCGCTTCTGTTCAGATCAATGGCAAGACAGTGTCCGTGATCGGTTTGACCGATCCGATGGCGCAGCGTTACGGACGAGAGTTGCCGGATATTGAAAAGGCCTCGGCAAACGTGCCAGCACAAACGTCTTTGCGACTGCTGTTATCGCATCAACCCAAGTACGCGGCGCTTTATAAGGGCAAAGCCGACCTGATGCTTTCCGGTCATACGCATGGCGGCCAGGTGTTAGCGTTAAATCCTGTGGTCGGAAAACTTAACAACGGTTTTATTCGCGGCCTCTACGATGTGGGGGAACTTAAACTCTATGTCAATCAGGGTACCGACGTATGGAATGGATTCTTGCTTCGCCTGGGCACGGTGGGTGAAATCTCGCTTCTCACATTGAAGCGCGCTCCGGAAACGAACCAGGCGGCTGCAACGCAAGACAAGTAACGGATAAAGTGGAAGATCGATGCAAAACGTATGTTTATTGGGAGCCACGGGCTCCGTTGGTAAGAGTGCGCTTGAGGTTCTGGCGCTTTATCCGGAAAAGTTTCGTCTGTTTTCCGTCGCCGCTCACAGCAATGTTCAAAAGCTTGCCGACATAGCGGTTCGGTTCAATGTCAGGCGTGTAGGTATCGCCGATGTTGCGAAAACGGACGAATTGGCTCGTCTCTTGAAAGAAGCGGGCAGGGGCGACATTGAAATCATGAGCGGTCCCGAAGCTGCCGTGAAACTGGCTGCGGACAAAGAAGCGCAGACGGTTATTGTTGCCGTGGTGGGGGCTGCGGGGGTGCCCGCGACCTTTGCTGCCGCCAAAGCGGGCAAGCGCATTTTGCATGCCAACAAGGAAAGCGTTGTCTGCGGCGGAGCTTTTTTGCAACAAACCGTCCGCGAAAACGGCGCGGTGATGTTGCCTGTTGACAGCGAACACAACGCGATCTTTCAGTGTTTGGCCGGTGCTTCCGAAGAGGATCGACGGCAGTGCCGCCTGTGGCTAACTTGCTCGGGCGGGCCGTTTCGCGACCGACCGGAACTTGATCTCAACACCGTGACGCCGGCCATGGCCCTGGCGCATCCGACCTGGCAGATGGGACGAAAGATCTCGATTGACTCGGCAACCCTCATGAACAAAGGCCTGGAAGTCATTGAAGCCCGCTGGCTTTTCGACATTCCGCAGGATCGCATCCATGTGGTTATTCATCCGCAGTCGGTGGTGCACTCGATGGTCGAGTACGGCGACGGCTCCTTTATTGCGCAGCTTGGCGCCGCTTCGATGAAGCACCCGGTCGCGTATTGTTTAGGCTGGCCCGAACGACTGCCGGCCGGGACCAAGCGTTTAGATCCGTTCGCGCTCTCCCAGCTTACTTTCAGGGAGCCCGATGTGGAGCGTTTCGTGCAGCTGGGGTTTGCCTACGACGCGCTGCGCGAAGGCGGTACGGCAAGCATTGTGCTCAATGCGGCTAACGAAATCGGCGTTGAGGCGTTTCTCAACGAACGCATTTCCTTTACCGGCATCGCTGAGGTCTGCAGGCGTACGATGCAGGCGCTTTTTGAGCCGAAGACACCCGCCAGCGTTGACGAAATTCTGTCTGTCGATGCTGCGGCTCGCCGTGAGGCGGCGTTGCTTCTGCCAAAATTGGCATAAGGCAACAGCTATCAAAAAAAATATTTTTTGAGCGGTTGTGTCGACACTTGCCTTTTAGGCCTGATGCACAAGGAAAAAGGGCTTGGATACCTCTTTCGGGGGACTGATCTGTACCCCTTGACTCGGTCGCATCGAATCTTAGAATAACAAGCCGTTGTGGATTCCTTCGCAATTGGACCCCATATCAAGTGGTGATCCAGCGAAGGAATTTTTTCCGCCTTTTTGCCTGGAGAACGCTGATTTGCGGGCGATTTTTCAGGTTTTTGAACTTTGTATTCCCTGTTTTCGCCCCAGTAGCGGGTGGTGAGCCAGATGCCTAAAGTAGTAAAAAAAGACAACACCATCGAGCGTTTCAATGCCGAAAAAATCCAGAGCGCCGTCAAGAAGGCGGCGTTTCGCTGCGATAAGGTCATTGATGCTGATCACCTCAATCAAATTGCCGACGAGGTTTACAGCCGCGTGGAGCATCGCGAACAGGTGACGGTTGCAGAACTGCACGAGATGGTGATTGCTGTGCTCGCCTTCCTGCAGTACAAGGAAGTGGCCGACGCTTATGCCGAATACCGCTACTACAAGCAAACTTACGCCAAGACGTTCGAGCAATTGCGCCAGGACGCCGATGACGTGCTTCGTCTGGGTGACCGAGAAAACGCAAACTTCGATAGTTCCCTGGTCTCGACCAAGGGTTCGCTCATCAAGGGCTACCTCACCAAGTCGCTCTACAAACAGTTCTACCTTTCCGGCAAGGAAAAGGAACTCATTGAGCGCGGCGACATTTACATCCACGATTTGCGCGACATGATCTTGGGCTGCATCAACTGTTGCCTCTTTGACATCGGCAACGTGTTGAAGGGTGGCTTTGAGATGTCCAACGTGCAGTACACCGAACCCAAGACGGTGCTGTCCGCGTTGCAGGTGATCGGCGACGTGACGCTTGTGGCAACGGCTCAGCAGTTCGGGGGCTTTACGCTTGCCGAACTCGACAAGGTGCTCTTGCCCTATGTTTTGAAGAGCGAAAAAGCGGCGATTGAAAAGTACATGGAATTGGGCCTTGACGAAGCTAAGGCCGAGGAAGTGGCGAGCAAAGACGTCATTCGTGAGCTCGAACAGGGCTTCCAGTCGCTCGAATTGAAGCTCAATACGGTGCCGTGCAGCCGCGGCGACTTTGCCTTTACGACCATCACGTTCGGGCAGTGGGATCCCGCCAAGTACGACGAACGAGAAAAGAGCTGGCTTTACATGATCGGCAAGATCATGTTGCAGGTGCGTCGCAACGGTCACGGCAAGGACGGCAAGCCGGTGGTCTTCCCGAAGCTTGTGTTCCTGTACGACGACAATCAGGTCAAGGCCGATCCGTTCTCCTCTGAGCTCTTTAACGAGGCTGTCAAGACATCGGCCGAGTGTATGTACCCGGATTACCTGTCGCTTTCGAGCCGATACGGAAGCGTTTCGCAGATTTTCCAGAAGTACGGCGCCATCACGTCGCCGATGGGTTGCCGCGCCTTCCTGTCGCTGTGGTGCAACGAAAAGGGAGAAGCGATCACAATCGGCCGTTGCAACATCGGTGCGGTGTCGCTCAACCTTCCGATCATTCTGAAGCTTGCCCAGATCGAACATCCCGACGATTGGAAGGAAAAGTTCTGGGAAATGCTCGACGATCGTCTGGAAGTGATCCGCGCCTTCTTCAAGAAGCGCTACGACATCGTGCGCCATCAGAAGTGTTCGTCCAATCCGCTTGCCTTTACGCAGGGGGGCCTCTACGAAGGCACGAAGAGTCCGGACGACACCGTGGGCGACCTGGTGCGCTACATGACGGCCTCTTTCGGCATCACGGCTCTCGATGAAACCACCTATTTGTGGACGGGTAAGCGTCTCGTTGACGAAGGCGGCAAAGTGTCGGCCTCCATTTTGCGCTATCTGCAGGAAAAACTTGCCGAATTCAAGAAGGAAGACGGCTATCTCTACGCAATCTACGGGACACCGGCTGAAAGCTTGTGCGCGACGCAGGCCGGTCAGTACGACCGTTTCTGCGAGAAGATGGGCGTGGAAAACGTTTTTGCGTCAACCCCGCACTACAGTCCCGAATACTTCACCAATTCGTTCCATGTGAACGTGACGGAAGAAATCTCGCCGTTTGAAAAGCAGGATCACGAATTTGAAGACTTCCATCTGTGCGAAGGCGGTCATATTCAGTATGTGCGTCTGGACAACCCGGAAAACATGCAGGCCGTGCGCGCCATGATTCGCCGCGGCATGGAAAAGGGGTTCTATCAGGGCGTCAATTTCGATAGTGCCTACTGCGGCGATTGCGGCGAGCACAGCACCAACGTGCTTTTCAAATGCCCGCACTGCGGCAGTTCCAACCTGTCGGTGATCAGCCGCGTGTGCGGTTATCTGGGTTACTCCAACGTCAACGGCATGAGCCGAATGAACGACGGCAAGATGGCTGAGATCAAAAACCGCGTGAGCATGTAACCAAATACGGCCATGAACTACATCGGTATTTCTGACTTTGACACGGCCAACGGCCCGGGTGTGCGCGTCTCGCTGTTCGTTTCGGGCTGCCGACTGCGCTGCCGCGGGTGCTTCAATCCGGAAAGCTGGGATTTTGACGCGGGCAAGCCCTATGACGAAAGCGTTCAGGAGCGATTGCTCAAGGCGCTTGAAGAGGATTATGTTGACGGTCTTTCGCTTTTGGGGGGCGACCCGCTTGAACCCGAAAATGTAGAGGTGCTCACGGAGCTATGCCGCGCCGTGCGTGAAAAGTTCGGAAACAAAAAAACGATTTGGCTTTGGACCGGACGCCTTTACGATAAGGTCAAAGAGCTTGAGATTTTTCAGTATGTTGACACCGTCGTCGACGGTCCTTTCATTGAGAAGTTCAAGGTCGAAGGAAAAGGCAACTGGTTTGGGAGCTCCAATCAGCGCGTGATTCCGATACGATGCGAGGTTGCGGCGTAATTCTCGGATTTCGCTTGACTCGATCAAACGGCAAACGCAAACGTTTTGCCAATCAGATGCCTGCCGCCCGATTCTTTGATTGAGAATCGCAACCGCAGGCTTTTTCTTTGTTGGATTTAGACCATTGCAACATCTATGGCAGTGATCGGTTTTCTGATTACGCTCTCCATTCTCGTGCTTGTGCACGAATGGGGACACTACATCGTCGCACGCTGGTGCGGTGTGAAAGTTCTGGCGTTTAGCATCGGCTTTGGCAAGGTGCTCTATAAGCGCACCGACAAACGCGGCTGCGAGTGGCGGCTTTCGGCCATACCTTTTGGCGGCTACGTCTCGATGCTCGATGAAGGCATGCAGCAGGATGCGGCCAAGGATCACGGTTTGTCCGAGGCCGAGTTCAAGCGCTGGTCTTTTTCGGAAAAACCTGTGGGCAAGCGCATTGCGGTGGTGGCCGCCGGTCCCTTGATGAATTTTTTGCTCGCGATTGTGATCTATGCCGCCATAGCGATGGTGGGGACTTATCAGCCCTCAACCAAGCTTGCCGAGCCGCTGCCTCACACACAGGCCGCTCAGTTGGGCATTGAAGAGGGGTGGAGAGCGACTTCCGTCGAAGGCATGAGCGTGGAAACTTTCAACGACATGCGCATGGCGATGATTGCCCACTTGGGAGATAAGGAAGTGCGCGTCACGTTTGACGAAGCTTCCGGTCGCAAAACGGAGCGATTTTTTGATCTTTCCGGTGTCAAAAATGACGGCACCGAAGATCCGGCCTTGACTTCGGGGCTTTTTCCATACCAGGGGCCGGTAAAGCTGGTGAAGGTCGAAGAGGGTTCCGTTGCACAAGCTGCAGGTCTTCAAGTCGATGACACGATCGTGGCGCTCAACGGCGAGCCGGTGCGCACCATGCAAAGGATTGTTCAGACCATTCGAGACAAGGCCGGCGTTCCGGTGGCACTGACGTTGGAGCGAGCAGGTGTGCGACAGACCGTTGAGGTGACGCCGGCAGCTCAAGTCGATGAACAGGGTAAAACGACGGGACGTTTGGGAGTGATGTTTACGGCTGATCCGGACCTTGTCTACACGCGTGAAGGACCGATCGGAGCGCTTGCCAAGGGGGTGTCCGATACGTGGCGTCTGACGAAACTCACCGTCATGAGTCTGGCAGGGCTTCTGACCGGGGCTGTTTCGACCGATTCTCTGGGGGGCCCGGTGATGATCGGTGAGATGGCAGGGGAAGCGATGAGTTTCGGCGTGCTTTCCTATCTGCTCTTTCTGGCGCTCATTTCGGTCAATCTGGGCATTTTGAATCTATTGCCGATTCCGGTTCTCGACGGCGGTCATCTGCTTTTCTACTGCTATGAGATTGTGATGCGCCGCAAGCCCGGTGAAAAAATGAAGAAGTACGGCCTTTATGTCGGCATGGCGTTCATTTTCGGACTGACTTTCTTTGCGCTCGGCAACGACATCACTCGACTTTTGCAATAAGACAGAAAACTGATTTTTCCAACATTCGACAGACAGCAACTATGCAGACCGTTCGCAACCGTGTGGCCGACATCCTCGGCATTGATCTTCCGATTGTTCAGGCTCCGATGAATTACATCGCGGGTCACGCTTTGGCGGCTGCCGTGAGTGCCGCGGGTGGTATGGGTGTTCTCGGTCCCAATGCCGGCAAGGTTCAAGGTGAAGAAATCTCCATGCGCGAGCGCACACTGCGCGAGTTTTCGCGCATTCGCGAAGTGACCGACAAGCCCGTCGGCATCAATGTGGTGGTGCCCGACGGAGACAACAAGGCCGCTTTAATGTATGCCCGCAACACGGTGGAAGCGGCGGCCGAAGGCGGAGCGACGGCAGCGTTTTGCGTGGGCGGTCTTCAACCTTCGATCTTTGAACTCATTAAGTCCAAGGGCATGAAGCTCGTTGTCCGTCCCCTGACACCGACGGTGAAAAACGCCCGTGAAGCTCAGGCGATGGGCGCGGACATCTTCGTGGCAACGGGGTACGATGCAGGCGGTTTCCTACCGAGCCACCATACCGGTACGTTTTCCATCGTGCCGACGATTGTTGACGCCGTGACAATCCCCGTGCTTGCCGCGGGCGGCATCAATGATTTGCGAGGTGTGCGAGCCGCCTTTGCCCTCGGCGCCGAAGGCGTTTACGTCGGCACGCGCTTTATCGCCACCAACGAATGCGCCGCCAACGATCACGCTAAGGAATTGATCTGCAAGTTAAGCGGATCCAATCTGCTTTATGTTGACGAAACCCAACGATCGCTTCCGACGGAATTTGCCGCCGAAGCCTATGTTAAGCATCGTCTCGCGCCGACCGTACCGACGACGGTGGACCTGGTGGGGGCGCTTCGCACCGGCATGTACGACGGCGAACCTGACAAGGGCATCGTGACCGTCAACACCGGCATTGACGTTATCCGCAGCGTGGTGCCTGCCGCGCAGGTTGTGAGCGAACTGATGGCCGATTTCCTGCGCTATGCCGACTTTTTGAAAGCTAAGGCTTCGGCTGAAGAAGCAACGCCGACAGCTTGATCTCTAATTTGCTCGAACACAAACGGCCGCAGACATATCTCGAGTGTTGCGGCCGTGTTGTATCAAGGTTTGTTAAGAACCGTTTGGAAAACCTTGCAAGGACGTAAAGTTTCGCAAGGCTCTTTCACGGCATTTTGATTTTGGTCTGATTTCAAAGAAGATTTTTCATAATTTCCGCAGGGCTTCCTCCGGAGTCTTTGCAGGAGAACACAATGAGAAAAATCGTCTTTGGTTTCTGTGCGCTGACGGTCGCAACGTGGCTTCTTAATCTGGGATTCAATCCTCCTGCCATGAACGGCAGAGGTCTGACTCACGAAGTCTTTTTCCTCAACGGCGTGTTGGCCTGGGGTCTGATGGCGATGGCTATTGTCATTGCTGCCCGACCGGCATGGTTGGAAAAAGTCACTGCAACGCCGCTTGATGAACTCTATACATGGCATCGTACGCTTGGCATCTGGGCGGCGGTACTCACGCTTTTCCACTTCTTTACGAAAGAATTGATGCGTCCCGTTCTTTCGCTCGTCACGCTTGAACCAGTCCCCAAAATTGTGCGCGGCGAATTGACCGGTTTTGATGCGTTCTGGTCCTGGATGCGCGGATTTGCTGTCGAATCTTCCGAATGGGCGACGTTGCTTGGCCTGGTTCTCTTTGTCGTGTCGTTTGTTTCGATCGTGCGGTATCACAAGTGGCTGAGCTCCCACAAACTTTTCTCCGTTCTTTTCCTGATTCTGGCTGTCCACTGCATCCGACTGATGGAACCTGCCGACATCATTACACCGTTCGGCTGGATCAACATTGCCGTGACCATCGTCGGTTGTTACTACTCGCTGGAACTCCTGATACGCGGCGCTGGGCGGGAAAAATCCATGAATGCTGAGATCGTTGACGTCAACACGAACAACGGCCTGACGCTCATCACGGTTAAGCCCGAAAAACCCGTTGACATTCGTTACGGTGAATTTGCATTCCTCGGTACGTCCGGTCATGAGAAGCATCCGTTCTCGGTGGCGGGCATCAATGACGACGGGACGCTTACCTTTGCGGTCAAAGCTTTGGGCGACTACACGCGAGACGTTGTACCGACGATTCGAAAGGGCGAACGTGTGATCGTAGAAGGCCCCTGGGGGCGGTTCCGTCCAGACTTCTCGGCTCAAAAACAGTTGTGGTTGGCGGGCGGCGTCGGTATCGCACCGTTCTGCGCCTGGATGCAGGATGCTGCGAAAACTGCACACGGAAAGATCCGTCTCGTTTGGTGCATCAAGTCCAAAGAGTCCGAACCGATGTTTACCAATGTCGAAAAGATGGCCGAGCGTGCCGGCATCCATTTGGAAGTTTTCGAATCGGCCAAGAAGCGACTCAATGCCCAATCGCTCTTTGCGGGTGCTGTTCCGGATACGGTTGCGCTTTGTGCCGGTGAAGGACTGGCTTCGGCTGTGAGTCGAGCCTACGTTGAGGCAGGAGGCAATGCCGACAAGGTTCGCAAAGAACACTTTAAGTGGAGATAAGTCAGAGTATCTGTTGTTCCGAGAAAAGATAGGGTAAATTTTGCTGGTCAGGTGTCGATAGCGGCGCTTGGCCGTTTTTTTTCAATGGCTAACCTGAATATGGCCCGATTATCCGCATATCCGGTTTTTCTTGCTGTCTACGAAGAGCGGCGCCTTGTGAAGGCTGCAGAGCGCCTTTGCGTTACGCCTTCTGCGGTGAGTCATGCACTGCGCGACTTTGAGCAAAGTCTCGGAACTAAGCTTTTTGAGCGCACGTCCGAAGGTGTGCAGCCGACGACTGCAGGCCAGCGGCTCTATGCCAAAGTCAAGCCGCTCGTGGTTGGTATCGAAGCGGCCGAGCGGGAACTGAGGTCGGAAACGGCGCCTGAGCAAACCGATTTTGCTTTTGCATCCATCCATACGTTTATCAAGGCGTTTTTTGTGCCGATTCTCGAGCGGATGCACAAGACCTCCGATCCGGTCAAGGTGAGATTTCTCACGCGCTCAATGGCGGCAACGGTGAAGGCTGTGGCCGACGACGAGGCTCTGATTGGAAGCTCCATGTTGCCGCTGGATTGGCCCGAGCGCTTTTATGTCGTGCCGCTAAGGGCAATCCAAGAATGTTTCGTTGTTTCGCCTGCGTACTTTGACGAGCTTCAAAGCAGACGAGTTCATCCACAGGAGCCTTGGTCACTCGAAGAGATCGTTCAGCAGCCGCTCATTACATTGCCCCGCGATTCCGTCTCGTTTGCGGCTTACAGCAGTCATTTCCGCCAATACGGGCTGCAGATTGAGCCGCGCTATGAAGTGCATCAGGAAGATTTGGGCTTTGATTTGGCAGGACGCGGTCTTGGCATTTTCATAGGCTTTGAACCCGCTCTCTTCGGACATCCGGAGCTAAAGATCCTTTCTTGCCGCTCGACACTTCCAGCTCGCGAGCTGGTGCTTTTTTGCCGCAAGGAACGAGCAGACGAAGCGACTCGACGCTTGATGGATCGAATGGCCTGCGAGTTTGTTGCTCTACTTCGTAGCATGGGAAAACCGGCTCGATGAATTTTTCTCAATTTCAGTGGAGAAAAATTCTCTTTGAAAGTGATTCGGGAAGTCTAAACTTTTAATTTTGGGATAAGAAAATTAAAGTCCCAGAGGAGAGATGACTATGACCCCAATCAGAATGCTGCGGACGGCTCTTGCAGCGGCTTCGGCCATGATGCTGCTTGCTGGTACCGCACAGGCGGCCGACGGCATGGACGTCGCTTCGGCAAAGACAATCTACTCACAAGGCGCCAAGGCTGACTATCTGGCCGGCTACCACATGAAAAAGAAGGTGGCCGATTGTTCGACGTGCCATCCGAACGACAAGGTAACTGACGCTCAGTCAGAAATCGACAAGAAATGCGCCACTTGCCACGGTTCCTACGAAAGTCTCGGCAAGAAGGACATGGCCGCCGGTCAGAAGATCAGCGCTCACGCCGGGCATTTGTCCATTGATTCCTGCACAACCTGCCACGGCGGACACGAAGCTTCGTTTGCCTATTGCAACAACTGCCACATTTTCGACATGCCGATGAAATTCGGCCGTCAGAAGATTGCATACACGCCGGTGGATTTGTCGATCTATCGTGATGCGTTGCCGAATCGCACAGAAAAGGCTGACTTTGTGGTAGTCGGTGCGGGCGGCGCCGGTATTGCGGCGGCTATCGAAGCTTCTCGCAAAGGCCTTAAGACCATCGTGCTGGAAAAAATGCCGATTATCGGCGGCAGCTCTTTGCTGTCCACAGGCGGCATGAATGTTGCCGGTTCCAAGCAGCAGAAGGCCGCCGGCATCAACGACACGCCCGAAATGTTCACTCAGGATACGTTGAAGGTCGGCAAAGGCACGAACGACAAGGTTCTCGTCAACGTGTTGACCGAACAGAGCAACTCGGCTCTCGAATGGTTCGAATCGCTGGGCGGCAAGCTCGACCTTGACCCGGGTGTTTACGGCGGCTGCCAAGCTCCGCGCATGCACTACACCAAGTCGGGCGGCATCGGTCGCTACATGATCAAAGAAATGAAGCCCGCGCTGGAAAAGTCCGGTGCAGATGTTCGCGTCAACTCGCAGGTGGTTCGTCTTGAGCGCGATAAGAACGGCGCCGTGACGGGCGTTCTGGTCAAAGGCAAGAACACGGGCCTGTATCGCATCAGCGCTCCGACTGTGCTTCTGGCAACGGGCAGCTACGCCAACAACGGTACGCTCGTGAGCAAGTACCATCCGGAATTCTTCGGCATGGTGACCTCGGCTCAGCCGGGCTCTCACGGTGACGGCATCTATTTGGGCCAGGACGTGGGCGCGAAGGTGACGCATCTCGAACGAGTTCAGGTGCATCCGAACATTGCTTCCGGCACGAGCCTGATGATCACTCTTGCGATGCGCACCAACGGCGGCATCCTTGTCAACAACAAGGGCCAGCGTTTCTTCAACGACAATGCCCCGCGCAACGAACTGGGCGCCGCGATGCTCAAGCAACCCGCTCAGAAGGTTTGGTTGATCTACGACGACGCCGTTGTTGCCAAGCGTCCGAAGGTGCATCAGGGCTACGTGCGCCTCGGTGTTGTGACCGAAGCCGATACGCCGGAAGCGCTGGCCAAGAAACTGGGGCTGCCGGCAGAGGAATTTGCCAAGACCATGAAGCGTTACGCAAGTTTCGTGAAAGCCAAGAACGACGCCGACTTCGGACGTAAGGAACTGCCCGAACCGCTCAACCAAGGCAAGATTTACGCCATTGATGTGGTGCCTGCTATCGGCGGTACGTTGGGTGGTTTGCGCACCGACGCCCGCACGCATGTGCTCGACACCAACGGCAAGAAGATTCCGGGCCTGCTTGCTGCCGGTGAAGTGGTCGGCGAGTGGCACGGTGACGATCGCTACGGCGGTAATGCTGTGGCCGGCAACATCGTCTTCGGCCGCATCGCGGCTCAGGAGGCAGCTGCAGCCGTCGGGAAATAATGCTTGATTGACTAGCCGCTTGCCGTATGACAGGCGGTGAGTTTCAAAACCGGGAGTCGGCCCGCATTGAGCAGACTTCCCGGTTTTTTGTTGGATTCAACGCGGTAAATGTAAAGCGCTCTGAGTTAAAGCAAATCGGCGCCTTTTTTGCGACATTTCTCCATATCTTTCGAGAAAGAAGTTAGGTATAACCTCCTAGTCAAAACCACCTAGTTGATCGCTGGATCAACATCAAATTAGGAGAGAAGAATGGCTCTAACTCGTCGCAATCTGATTTCCGCAACGATCCTGGGCGCTGCCGCTGCAGCCGCTCCGATGGCTCAGGCAAAGCAAAAGACGCCTTTGAAGCCTATGAAGGTCAGCCCGAAGCGCCGTGTGCTCATCCAGTCGAGTTCTCGCTACCACAATTCCGGATATCTGGACTTTGCGGGTGATCAGTACGAAAAACTGTTCGGCAAAGAAAAGTACGAAATTCTCTTTATTCCGTATGCGAAGGTTGCCGGGACCTACGATGCTTATGAAAAACAGGTTCAGGATGCTTTCAAGCCCTACGGCCACAAGATCGTGAGCATTCATCGCTTTAAGGATCCGCAGAAGGCCGTGCGCGAAGCCAAGGCGATCGCCGTCGGCGGCGGCAACACCTGGGCTCTGGTGACGCGTATGTACGAAGCGGGCATCATTGATCTGATCCGCGAACGCGTCAACGCCGGCGTTCCGTACTGCGGCTGGTCCGCAGGCGGCAACGTCGCTTGCCCGACGCTGCGCACCACTAACGACATGCCGATCGCAGAGCCCCCGTCCTTCAACACTTTCGGCTTTATTCCGTTCCAAACCAATCCGCACTTCATTTCGGGCGGCACGCAGGGTCTTAACAATGAAACCCGCGAAGATCGTCTTGAAGAGTTCTTGTGGTACAACCGCGATGAGGAAGTGATCGGTCTGCCCGAAGGCACGGCTCTCTTTGTGACCGGCGAATTTGACTGCGAAGTGATTGGCCCGAAGGACAGCGAAGCTCTCTACTGGTTCCGCCAGTCCGAAAAGGGTATGAAGCTTGAACGCATCCCGCTGGGCACGAAGTTCGATCTGCGTAAGATCGTTCCGGGTGGCAAGCTCTGATTAACGAGAAAGTGAAATGACCGTCGTTCTTTGAAGTGTCGGTTAAGAATCGGGCGACAGACTTTTTGCGAAGTTTGCCGCCCGATTGATTTTGCAGTTGTGAAACGAGTCGAAGCATCTCTTGCATTTGACCCGTTGTCGGATCTCTAATCCGTGTGCGAAACAGCAGGTGTCCGGATTATTTCTTCTCAACCTTGGCCCACGGATCAAACTTGGGCGTGTTGGGACCGGACGGCGGCAGTACCGGATATTCAACCTTGGGCTGATCGCCCGTCAAGGTCTTCAGGAACGCGGTGATGTCATTGATTTCCTGCTTGGTGTAGCGTTTGCCGAGCTGAAGATCGCCCATGATGGCGACGGATTCTTCAAGCGACCAGACGGCACCGTCATGGAAGTACGGATAGGTAAGTTCGATGTTGCGCAGCATCGGGACCTTGAAGGTCATGCGATCCTGATCACGTCCGGAAATGGCCTTGACGCCTTCGGCGGTGTTCGTGGTCTTATAGGGACGCACGACCCCCATCTTTTGGAAGGACTGACCGCCCAACTGAGCGCCGTTGTGGCAGATCGTGCAGCCCGATTCCTTGAAGAGCTTGTAGCCGTTCAATTCCTGCTGGGTGATTGCGTTTTTGTCGCCCTTGAGCCACTTGTCGAATCGAGCGTTCGGGGTAACGAGCGTGCGTTCAAATTCGGCCATGGCTTCGGTGATGCGCTTGATGTTGACCTCAGCGTCGCCGAAGGCCTTTTTGAAGTAGGGAGCGTAGCCGGGAATTGACGCGATGACCTTCACCGCCATTTCGTGGGTGGATGCCATTTCAAGCGGATTGGCGATGGGGCCGGCAGCTTGTTCGGCAAGCGTTTTGGCTCGGCCGTCCCAGAACTGGGCGACCTGACCGAAGGAGTTCAATACGGTCGGTGAATTGATCGGACCTTGCGCCCAGCGGTCGCCAATGGAAGTCTGCAAATTGTCTACGCCGCCCGTAGCGAGGTTGTGGCAACTGTTGCAGGAAATAAAGCCGGAGCGGGACAGACGCGGTTCGAAGAAGAGCATTTTGCCGAGTTCGACCAGAGCCGGATTTTTGACTTCAACCGGTTCAATGGGGTCAATGGGTTCGGCGGCCTGAACGGAGGCACACAGCGACATCAAGGCGCCGGCGATGGCGCAGCTGAGAGCAAGTTTTTTCATGAGAGTCTCTCCTGTTTTTGAGAAGGCTGCTTGCAGTAGAGAAGGTGTCGCAAACAGGTTGCGAGCATCGTAGGCAGAGGAGAGTGCGGGTGTCCAATACTGATTTTCTACCTGGTCGATAGGCCTTCACTATGAGGCGAGCAAAGACCGGGAATTACAGGTGAACTCGATCTGTATCACTTTGATTAAAAAAGAAAAAAAAGTCCTAGCTGGTATTGTGAATACACAAACGACTTCGGAATCAAGAATTCGGAAAAACGCGAATGGATATTTGTCTCGGATGAAGAAAAGTACCTGAAAAGCGATGTTGTGTTGATCTTCAACCGAGGTTTGTTTCGAGGTTTGCTACAACCTCTGCCGAGCGCTAGTCAATGTCAATCAGCGACCTGCAACGACGGTGTTTGCCGTATTCATTCAGAAGCCCCGAATTGAGTCACGGAGAGAATTCGGTAACTCTAAGTATGGAGCGTGAAAACTCAAGCGTAAATAATTTTTGATGTCGGACTCGATATGGCCGATGTGCCTAGCTTCAGCGTTGGCAGAGGCAAAGCAGCGAGGCGGGTATGTGTTCTCAGGCGGACTTGTGGCAAAGAATTCGCAAGAAAGGTTTCTGACGCTTGAGCAAGGTTGTTTGAGTGCGGATTTACACCGATTTTGAACTCAAAGATACAACTCGTCGAAAAATGTCCTCATAAAGATAGCTCACACGCGGTAAACTTACGCGACATTTTGTTTCTGCGATTCCGTCCACGGTTGGCAAGGCGTTCGACCGCGGGCGGTTTTGTGCATGCACTGACAACACAGATTCACGCTTAACTCATGACGGGCACGTTCATCAAAACAGCCCTGGCTGGGGCGGTTTCGGCATTTTTGGCCGCGGCTGCATCCGCGCAGGTTTTCACCATTTCCGACATTCGCGTCGAAGGCATTCAGCGTACCGAGCCCGGTACGGTCTTTTCTCATCTGCCGTTTCCCGTAGGTGACGAATACAATCC
>UPZS01000019.1 GCA_900538905.1 uncultured Sutterella sp. | reverse complement strand
GATACACAAATCAGGCAACTGCCGATGCAGTCTGCCTTAACGAGAATTTTCAGACAGGAAATCGCACTTCGAACGCCGTCAGAGCTTCGCGCAAATCTTCTGAGAGGAAAGAGTCGGCCTTCTGCGCTACATCGCTCGGCACGCCGTAATAGGCTCCGGCCGGCGCGCCAACAATCGCACCCAGTGTATCAGTATCGCCGCCGAGGCCGACAGCCAATCGGATTGCGCTTTCAAAATCCGTGGATTCGAAAAACGCCTGCAACGCCTGAGGAATAGTCATGCCGCAGGTGCCAAGGCCTCGTTGCTTCCAGTAGTCGTTTCGGATCTGATCAATCGTAAAGTCGAGCGAGTAGAAGTTCTCAGTAACATAACTGCGAATTTCTTCCTTGTTCTTGCCCTGCCGAGCCAAGAACGTTGTCGCCGTCACTGCACGGGCGCCTAAAAGGCCTTCCGGATGATTGTGCGTCACGGCTGTAACCAAATCGGACAGCAGCAGAGCGTCATCGAGCGTCTCCGCAGCGTATGCGCAGCCACTCACGCGCATCCCTGCTCCGTTCCCGAGGCTCATATACGGTTTTCTGTACGGGTTGTGCAGCCACTCGTCAAAGCGAGCTCCATAGCCTGCCAACGGATAGCGTCGCGCGTACTCACAAAAGAGCTCAATCACGCGTTGCGGCAAACCGGTCGAATTGCCTCCCGTCTCAGTCAAGGCCTGACAAATCGCCACAGTCAGCACTGTATCGTCGGTAAAGAAACAATCCGAAGAAAGAAAATCAAAACCAGGCGCCGGCGGCATGGTGAATTCGCAATATGTCCCATCGTCGGGTTGGCACGCAAATTCGAAACGCGAACCGACAATGTCGCCAACAATGGCTCCAAGCATTTTTCAAGTTCCTTATTGGATAGAACGTTGAACAAAACAAAATCTCAAGCCTTCATGGACTCCAGCGCGGCCAACAGCACGTTGGGCCCTGCTTCCTTGTATGCCTTAGGATCAGACAGTGTACGGCGCCAAAGTCGAGCGCCGGGTAGCCCATTCATCAAGCCCATCGTGTGACGAGCTGCATTACGCACGGCATTTTCGTGTTCCGGTGCAATCCGGTGCAAATAGGCCGTCATCTGTTCGACGACCTCTTCGCGTCGAATCTCGTGAGGTTCTTCTCCGAAGAGAACTTCGTCCACTCGGGACAGCATCCAGGGTTCGTGATAAGCGGCTCGGCCGACCATCACGCCGTCCAAACCGTTGTCAATAAAGGTCTTGGTCTCTTCCAGCGTCTGGATGCCGCCGTTGATGCAGAATTGCGCCTGAGGAAAGTCCTTCTTAAGCTGATAGGCATAGTCGGGCTTGAGCGGGGGCACGTCTCGGTTCTGACGCGGTGAAAGTCCCTTGAGAAAAGCGGTGCGAACATGCACGATAAAAGCTCGGCACCCGGCCTCATAAAGCGTTCCGACGAAATTCTGCACAAACGGATAGTCATCCTGATGATCCACCCCGATGCGATGCTTGATGGTGGTCTCAAGTCCGCTCGCTTCTCGGATCGCTTGAAAGCACTCCGCCACAAGCTTGGGTTCTAGCATCAAGCAGGCACCGAACGAGCCTTTCTGAACACGTTCGGAAGGACAACCGCAGTTGAGATTGATTTCGTCGTAGCCGTACTGCGCAGCAATGGCTGCGGCCTTGGCCAAATCTTCCGGATCGCTGCCGCCGAGCTGACAGGCCACCGGATGCTCGGTTTCGTCAAACTTCAGGAGCAAATCGCGGTTACCGAACAAAATGGCAGGCGCCGTCACCATCTCGGTGTAAAGCCGTGAGCGCTTCGTCATCAAGCGCATGAAGTAGCGGCAATGACGGTCAGTCCAATCGAGCATCGGAGCGACGCAAAAACGAAACTTTTCGGTGTCAGTCATGTTCCAGAGATACGAACACCCCGCATCTTCGGCAGACACGGGGTCGAATTGAAAATTTTGAAGCCGGTCGAAAACCGGCCGTCAGACGATTACTTACGCATCAGGCCGCCAAGCAGCGCTGCGACCATGCCTTTTTTCTTGCCTTGGGTTTGCCCGCGAGCCGCTGTGCGAACCGGCTGATTGAGATCAATCCCCGACTCCGCCGTACTTTCGGACGGCTCATACGGCGCATCAAAAATCGGATCGTAAACAGGAGCCGGCATCTTCGGCAAATCCACCGGACGTCGACCTTCGCGATCTTCATCTCGCCAATCCTTGCGGCCGCGGCGAGGACGATCCTCTCCGGAACCGTCGCGACGCTGAGTGCCGTGTCGAGAGCGACGTTCTTCGCGCGACAAAGGATGACGTTCTTCAGGTTTGAATTTTTGCTTGGTAAGCTCTTCAATGGCCGTAACAAGGCGACTGTCGCCACCGGTTGCAAGCATCACTGCCTTACCCTTGGCTCCTGCGCGACCCGTACGTCCGATGCGGTGCACATAGTCTTCCGCACCGAAAGGCACATCGTAGTTGATCACAACAGGAAGCTCGGCAATGTCCAAACCACGGGCCGCAACATCGGTTGCCACAAGCACTTCGACTTCGCCCTTCTTGAAGGCTTCCAGAGCTGCCATGCGCTCTTCCTGAGTCTTGTCCCCGTGAATCGCATCGGCTGAAATGCCCACACGAGAAAGCGTGCTGGCCAAACGACGGCAGGTGATCTTGGCGTTGACGAAAACAATGACCTGTTTGATCGGACCGCCATCTTCACCGTCACCCTTGAGAATATCAATCAGGACGTCCGTTTTTTCCGAGTCGTGTACCTGATAGACAATCTGCTCAACAGTATCGGCCGTGGCGTTTTCGCGAGCCACTTCGACCAAAACGGGATTGCGCAGGAAGTTGCCGGCAAGCTTCTTAACCTCGGGCGAGAAGGTTGCCGAGAACATCAGGTTCTGACGCTTTTTCGGCAACAGATTCAATATGCGAGAAATGTCGGGCAAAAACCCCATGTCAAGCATACGGTCGGCCTCGTCGAGAATCACGATTTCGACCTGGGAAAGATTCACTGAGCCGCCTTCATGGTGGTCCAGAAGACGCCCGGGCGTTGCCGTGAGGACTTCCACACCACGACGCAGCATGTCAGCCTGCGGCTTGATGTCCACTCCGCCGTAGACCACGCCGACGCGCAGCGGCGTCTTACTTGCGTACTTCACGAGACTTTCGTTGACCTGCACGGCCAACTCACGAGTCGGTGCAAGAATCAGCACACGCACAGGGTGGCGCGCGGGCGACATCGAGGTATTGGCCTTGGGAAGAATACGCTGCAGAGCCGGAAGACCGTACCCGGCCGTCTTGCCGGTACCGGTCTGAGCCGCCCCCATCACATCCTGTCCGGCGAGAACAACGGGAATGGCCTGGACCTGAATCGGGGTGGGCGTGACATAACCCATTTCGGCAATCGCTGCCTGGATATGTGAATCGAGGGGGAATTTAGAAAAGTCTGCGATTTCTGGCATCAGCGTCTTCTGGGGCTGGCAAATGGATTGGCCGCATTTTACGGTTCTTACCATAAGAAAACCTTGCAAAAAACAGCGCAACAGCTTTCCAGAAAGTACCTCTGATGCGAATCCCGTGCAGCACCGCAATAAAGAAAAGCGGAAACTGAAAAGAAAAACCCCGATAAATCGGGGCAAACCAGAAGACATTACTGAATGCAGATGGTGCCCGAAGCGGGACTCGAACCCGCATGCCATAGGCCAAGGATTTTAAGTCCTTTGCGTCTACCGATTTCGCCATTCGGGCGACATTCGGCAATGTATCTGTGTGCTAAAAGATTCTCAGCACTAAAATAGCGATTTTATAGAAAATCTTTCTCTACGAAAAGTCTCCGATGGCCGCAAAATCTCTCTTCGTCTTTGCAACGCTCTGTTGGGCATTGAGTTCAGGTTACGCCCAGACGCCGGCACTTGATTTTTCTCAGGCTCGACAGCTTGCTCACGACCGGGTGGATTCCATCAAGGTCGAAGCGGCCGAAACAGCCAAGCGCGAAAGCGAAGCCAAGAGCGCGCGCAGCTTGCACGGCCCCAAGATCGAACTTGACTCTAAGCAGATTTGGGGACGCAAAACGCTCGACTATGGAACAGTGAATCTCGGCGGACTTATTCCCGGCCCTCCCCTGCCTCCTATTGATCTTTACCACGAAGAAGACATCGGTGGCCCTCGCGCAGCCATCAACGCTCAGCTGCCGATTTACATGGGCGGCGCCATCAATGCCAAAGTTCGTGCGGCCGACGAGGCTGTCTACGAGTCGCAGGCTCGCACGCAGGCTCAGCGCGATACCGTTGACACCGAGCTCGCACAGAAATACTTTGCGGTACAGCTTGCGCGCAGCATCGAACGACTGCAAAACGAAATGCTGCATCAGCAGGAGCTGGAGGTGCGCAAAGCGCTTCGCTTTGAAAAGACCGGCACGATCAGCAAGCTCGAACGCATGGCTGTCGAAGTCAATCGAGACACCGCCAAGCGAGAACTTTTGACCGCTCAGACAAACCGCCGTGTGGCCGAAAGCGAATTGGCCGGCCTTTTGCGCGAAGAAAGTGTGGGCGAACTCAAAAACCCCCTCTTCGTTGTCACGGAAGACATCGGCACGCTAAAGAGCTGGCAGGACAAGGCGTTGGGCGCAAGCCCCGTCTTAAAGAGCGTGGTAGCACAGCGCCGCCAGGCTGAGCAGGGCGTGACGGCCGCCAAGGCCGCCTGGCACCCCCAGGTCTACGCCTTTGCCAACTACAACATGATCAAGCACTACCTGACGATTCCCGAACCTGACTGGATCGCCGGCATCGGCTTGAAGTTCACGCTCTGGGACAACAAGGATCGCAACGCGTCAATTGCCGCGGCCAATTCGCTCGTCACAAAAGCGCAAGCCGCGCACGACGAAGCGAGAAACCGCATTCAGACAGCTGTTCAGACAGCGTACCTCAAGAGCAACGAGGCCCGCGAAGCTTATCGCCTCACCGACTCGACGCTTTCGCTTGCCAAGGAAAACCTACGGTTGCGTGAAAAGGGCTTTTCCGAGGGACTCTCAACGGCTGATGAAGTCAACGACGCACGCACCAAACTGCTGGCCGCAGAAATCGCCCGGCGCGTCGCCGCCTACCGCTTCGTTGTCGCATGGGCCATGCTTAACGCCGTAAGCGGTGACATGAACGCCTTTGAACTATCCGTCACGCGTCAGACAAATATTTTCGAGTACTGAGTTTTCCGCCATGACCGAATCCAAAAACGTCTCCATTAAAACTATCGCCGTTGCCCTGATCGGTGCCGGTCTTCTGGCCTTTATCGGCATCGGACTATGGAAGGCTGCCACTCCCGCTCCGACCCCGCTTCAAGGACAGGTGGATGCCCGCACCATTGAAGTGGCGCCCAAAATTCCCGGCCGCATTGAAAAAGTGCTCGTCAAGGAAGGCGACACGGTCGAAGCCGGCGCCGTGATGGTAAAGATCAGCATTCCGGAAATTTCCGCCAAGCTCGGCCAGGTCACGGCGCAAGAACAAGCTGCGCAAGCCAAAGCTCGTCTTGTGGAAGAAGGCGCCCGCAAGGAAAAAATTCGGGAAGCCAAGTCAATGTATGAAAGCACCCAAGGTGCTCTGAAGCTTGCCGAGAAAACTTTTTCTCGTGTCAATGCGCTATACAAGGAAGGGCTTGTGTCGGCTCAAAAATTCGATGAAGCCAAAGCGGCCCTTGACACCGCCCGCGGGTTGGCCCGCGCCGCACAAAGCGTTTATGACATGGCGCTCACGGGATCACGCGAAGATGAAAAGCGAGCCGCAGAAGCCCTGGCGCGTCAGGCCGCCTCGGGCGTCGCCGAAGTGCAGAGTCTGGCTTCCGAAAGCTTAGTCCGCGCTCCGCGACAAGGAGAAGTAACGCGTGTGGTGCTGCATGAGGGCGAAGTAACGCCGGCCGGTTTCCCGCTCGTCACCCTGCTGGATCACTCCGACAAATGGGTTGTGTTCAACATCCGCGAAGATGAGCTTGCCGAGATTAAGGTGGGTACCGAATTGAAGGCCAAGGTGCCGGCTTTGGGAGTAGACAACGTTGCCTTTACCGTTTATTGGATCAATCCGCGAGCAGACTACGCGACCTGGCGTTCCACCCGTCAGTCAACGGGTTACGACGTGCGCACCTTCGAAGTACGCGCCCGACCGGTTGAGCCAATGCGCGATCTGCGTCCCGGCATGAGCGTGATTGTTGACCGCGCAGCCCGCGGCTCCTAACGTTTCCCTCGGTTATGTCGTCGTTTCTTTCCGACTTTAAGCGCGCTTTTGTGCAGGAAGCCCGCACCACATCTGATACGCCGCTTTTGTGGCTCACCGGCATCGTGGTCCCCGTTTTCTGGTGTCTGGCCGTCGTTGCCGTCTTCGCTACCGGGCTGATGCGCAACATACCCGTCGGGCTTGTCGACTACGACAACTCCGCAGAAAGCCGGGATTTGATCCGATCTCTGGATGCGGTGGCCTCGGTTGATTTCGTCAATTACGAAAATCCACAGGCGGCAACGGCCGATCTTGCCACGGGTAACATTTACGCTCTCTTTGTCATCGGCCACAACTGGAGCGAAAAAACGTCCGGCAGCCGTTCCGATTCGGCTCTTGAGCTCTTTCTCAACAAAAGCTACTACGCCATCGCGACCACGGTGGAAACCGACCTCAAGCTCGCACTGTCACAAATTCAAATTGGACAAATGCTTGAGGCCGCCTCCGTCGTAGGCGGCGGCTTTGCCGGAAACAAAGAACGTCTTGCCGTGCTTGACGCTGACATTCTGATTGCAGGCAACCCGGCACTCAATTTCAAAGCGTATCTGCTCACCACCATTCTGCCCGGCGTGCTCGCCTTAGGAGCCATTCTGACTTGCGTGGGATCGCTCACCCGAGAGTGGCGCCTTAAGACCGTACATCAAGTCGTTGAAACTTACTCTCACCTCACGGGTTTTTTGCTTGGCCGCATGAGCTTTTGGTTGGTCCTTTACTCGCTCATGGGGCTGACCTACCTAGCCTGGTTCACCGGCTGGGAGGGCTGGGGCGTGCAAGGCAGTCTCGCCGCCTGGGCGCTGGGGATCGTGCTCTTTTTCGCGAGCATGCCGGCGCTTGCCATGCTCTACACGAGCCTTTCGCCGTCGTGGATTATTGCCATGTCGGTTGCGATTGGCACAACCGCCCCCATCTTCCCCTTCACGGGCTTTTCCTTTCCTCTGGATTCAATGGACGCAGCTGCGCAACTACTCGCTCAGTTCCTTCCGTTGACATGGTACCTGAGACTTCATTCCTCGCAGTGGGTGCTCGGAAGCGAGCTTTCGCACACGATCTATCTGCTCTCGATGCTCTCTCTCTTCGTCATTATCCCAGCCGCTGTCGGCCTGACTCTGATGCCCCGGAGAATGCGTAAATGGGCGCAAAAAGAGCGTGAAGCTCAGCCAGTGATCGACCTCCCAGAACCCGTCGGTTTTTGGGAGACGGTTCGCACGGTTCTGGCCCGCGGAGCTTTTACAAAAGACACCTTCGTAATTTTCGTGATCGCCGTAGCCTTTTACCTGCTCTTTTACGCGTGGCCTTACGCAGCACAAAACGTCACCAGCATCCAAACGGCTGTGGTGGATCTCGACCGCAGCGCGGCTAGCCGCGCAATGATCGAACGCATCAAATCTGTGGCTATGATCAATGTCGTTGCGATCGGAACAGATCGTGCCGAGGGCGAATCGCTCTACAAAACTGAAAAAGTGGCGGCCGTGATCACGATCCCTGAGAATTTCGAGGAAAACCTGTTGGCCGGCAAGCATACATCCGTTGCACTTACCGCCAACGGCGCCTTCCCCGTAAAGTCACGCGCTGTGATGGCCGGCCTCATGGGTGTTGTCGGAGAAACAACGGCCGCTAGCATGGCTTTAAACCTCGTTCGAGCCGGTGCACCGCTCGAAACCCTTAAAAAGTTGCAAACAGCCCCGGTCGCCTTTACCGACGTCAATCTCTATAACCCGCTTTCCGGCTATGCAAGCTACATCGTTGCCGCCGTCATGCCCATCATTATCCAAGCCGTTATGTTCGTGAGCATCGTCATGAGCTTGGGGGGATGGCTTGCGAGCGCAAATCCGCCTTCCGTGTTGCGCGCCGTTTGTCGCAACGTACACGGCTTTGCGGCCCTCTACGTCGCTTTCTGGCTCTTTAGTCTCATGTGGCTTGCCTACGCTCTGGGACCGGACTTTGTGCTCTTTGATTTTGCCTCCATGCAAAATCCCGGCGGCACATTATTGATGGCTGCGATCTTTGGCGCCGCTGTTGTAAGTTTCGGTCTGGCCTTTACGTTTGCTATGGGCACAAACGCCTACGGCGCACAGTTCTTTGTTGTCATTTCGGCTCCGGCACTCTTTCTCTCGGGTGTCGTGCATCCGCTCTTTGACATGACGCCACCCGCTCTGGTACTGCGTTTACTATTGCCGTCAACCTCGGGCATCAACGGTCTCGTTGCCGTCTCGCAAAACGGAGCACCGCTTTACGCCGTTACGGTTCAGATCGCACATCTACTTCTTTTGACCGTCGCCTACGGTGTGTTAGCGTTCGTTCTATGGAAACGCACCGCTCGAAAAATTCACGCCGAGCAGTCTCTTAACCGATGATCAACAAGCCAGAACTGAAATCGCGCTTGCGCCTTTTTGCGTTGCCCACCGGAACCGATTACCGAATGGTCGAAGCGCTCAGGGACAACCCCGTTGCCGACATCACCGACGACGGAAACCGGTTGTTATACCAAGCTTCTCCCGATGAGTTTTTTGCGCTTTACGGCAACGGAACAACGATCATCAACGCACACGCCTTCGACAGTGTGACGCTGAGTGCACTTCAGTTCCTATCCCATCATCCGCTCACAGATCTCGTGCTGGCCGGTCGCTTCTCCAAAGCAGCACTTCGGTTCTTCCGTGAATCGGCCGATAACCTCGGCGTAGTGCTCGACATCAATGCAACACCAGAACCGCGCCTTTTTACCACGAAGATGGACAACGGCGTTGCAGCCGCTTTTGAACCGAACGCAGGGTTTGCAAACGAATCGGAAGCTTTCAGTGCGTGTTTAGCGCCTTCTTTGGGAGTCCGGGGTGCTTTGCATTGGACGCAATTGTGGAAACACGAGGCGTCTCTTCCGGCCATGCGCAGCGGTCTGCGCAAGCTTGACGCCTTTTATTCGGTTGCCCGACTGCTTGCGCGTACCACAGCCTCGGCCGCCAACTGGAGCGAAATCGGGAGGCTTGCGCAGATTCCAAGCGTCACGATTCTGGAATGGGCCAGGCATTTGGAAAAGTTTGCGTTGCTTGACATCGTGCCTGCCGTCAATCTGAAGCCGCAGCGCCGCACACTGGATCGCCCCAAGGTCTACTGGCGACATCCGGGCCTCTGTCTGTGGCTTTCGGGACAAATGAACTGTTGCCCCGATACGTTGCGTCTCGCCCTATTTGAAAACGCGGTATACCTAGCGTTGTGCGATATCTACCCCGGGACCACTTTTGCGCACTTTGCCGACACAAATCACGTCACCTGCCCTCTGGTTGTAGACATCAACGGACGATACCAGGCCTACTACATCTGCGAGAACGACGAACAGCGGGAGCTTTCGCTTCGCCACCACAAGTCTCTTGTGAGAACCGGACGCTTTCATCCCCAAGCTGGCCTGATCGCGTACCAAGGAATGACGATCCTGGCGCTGATAACATACGTGGAAGTTGCAGTCGCTTCTCGAAAGCAATAAAAATTCTCTTGAAAGGACAAACATGCGAAAGATTTTGACGGGTGCAGCAATTCTTGCTCTCAGCACGAGCCTTTTGACCGGATGCAGCGGCATGATAGAGGCGATCGAAAAAAGCGCCAACTATTCGGACGTCGAAAAAATCGACTACAACCTTTACCGTATTTCCGGCACACGTCCGAATATCAATCAGCAACTGCAGCTGCGCGAATTCCTATATCAGCGTGCTCAAGACTTCTGCATGAGAAACGGTCAGGGAGCTCAGCTCCTTGACGGTGTTTCCGGCAAGAATCCCAAGGGCGAAGGCGTTAAGGCCATTGTGGTGTTCCGTTGTGTCGGCATCATGAAAGGACCGGAAAATACGTTCATCGACAATTCGCCCGAAGCAGATGCCGCTCGTGCCGAAGCCGCACGCATTGCTCGTGAAAAGGCCGAAGAAGAAGCTGAGGCTAAAGCCGAACAGTCTGCAACAGACAATACATCTGCGCAATAGCTTTTTGACGGACAATCAGCTAACGTGTTTTCGAACGGGCGTCAGTGACGAGTCGCCTGTTCGTTTCCAGGAAAGACCGAAAGCCCGGGGAGTTCCGCAGCGAATCGCTCCGGGCATTTTCGTACGTGCAAATACGAAAAACGGCCCATTGAGGACCGTTCTTCTCTGTGCCTTACAACTCCGTGGTAACGTTAGACACGCTTAAACACCAGCGTGGCGTTGGTACCGCCGAAGCCGAAATTGTTCTTGACGGCAGCGCGGATTTCCATCTGCTGCGGCTTGTCCTTGCAAACATTGATGCAACATTCCGGATCCTGATTGACGATATTGATCGTCGGAGGAGCCACCTGATCACGAATGGCGAGTACAGTAAAGACACTTTCGATACCGCCGGCACCGCCGAGCAAGTGGCCCGTCGCGCCCTTGGTGGAGCTTACCACGAGCTTGTCGGTGTGTTCGCCGAAGAGTTCGCGCACAGCGCGGGATTCGTTGATATCGCCCACAGAAGTCGACGTACCGTGCGCATTGAGGTAGTCGATATCCTCAGGCTTTAGACCGGCGTGATTCAGAGCCATCTTCATGGACCGAACGGGACCGTCAGTGGCCGGCGTCGTGATGTGATAGGCATCGCCCGACAAACCATAGCCGGCGAGTTCGCAGTAGATCTTCGCGCCGCGAGCCACAGCGTGATCATAGTCTTCGAGAACGAGCAGGCCACAGCCTTCGCCCATCACAAAACCATCGCGATCCACGTCAAACGGACGAGAAGCGTGAGCCGGATCGTCGTTGCGACGGGACAAGGCATGCATGCTGTCAAAGCCACCAATACCGACCTCGCAAACCGTGCCTTCGGTGCCGCCCGCCAGCATTACGTCGGCGTCGCCACGGCGAATCATCCAAGCAGCTTCACCAATAGCATGCAAACCGGTGGCGCAAGCCGTCACCGTAGCGAGATTCGGACCGCGAAGGTTCTTCATGATTCCCACCAGCCCCGAAGCCATATTGATGATGCAACCGGGGATCATGAAGGGGGAAATACGACGCGGGCCGCGTTCGAGCATCGCCTTATGGTTGACGCAAATCGTTTCCAGACCACCGATGCCGGAGCCAATGATGCAACCAGCGCGATCGCCCGCTTCATTGTTACCGACGAAATCAAGACCGGCATCCTTGAGAGCTTCGGTAGCGGCGGCAGCGGCAAATTGCACATAACGGTCGTAACGACGAGCTTCCTTAGCCTGCAAACCGCCGGCAGCGGGATCAAAATTCTTGACCTCACCGGCAATACGGCAGCCGAATTCGGAGGCGTCAAATTCAGTAATGGGTCCGATGCCGCATTCGCCAGCCAATAACGCTTTCCAGCTCGATTCCACATCGAGTCCCAGCGGCGATACCATGCCCAAACCGGTCACAACCACACGGCGCATCTTTTTATTTTCCTTCCTGTTGTTCTGTGCAATATAAATCCGCTAAAAAAAGGGGGCTACCGCCCCCTTTTGCTTCATGCCGCCCGACGACAAGGTCACTTACCCTCTCTCGGACAGCGCCTCAAGAGGCATTAGGCCTTAACGTTGGCCTGAATGAAGTCGATAGCCTGCTGAACGGTGCGCAGGTTTTCCTGCTGTTCATCCGGGATTTCGATCTTGAAAGCATCTTCAAGAGCCATCACGAGTTCAACCGTGTCAAGGCTGTCGGCGCCGAGGTCTTCGATGAAGGAAGCTTCATTCTTGATGTCGGCTTCGTTCTTGCCAAGCTGCTCAGCGATGATCTGCTTGACTTTCTGTTCCAAATCTTCCATTTCCTACTCCGCGGAATTAGTCTGTGTTGAGCAAACGGTCATCCGTTTGCCGAAGAAAATTTTCTAATCGGGGGATTTTATCAGGCTTGAGGCCTAATTACATCATCCCATGAACATGCCGCCGTTGACGTGCAAAACGGTCCCGGTGACGTAGCCGGCGGGCTCAGAAGCCAAATAAAGGACGGCTGCTGCAATATCATCCGTTTTGCCGAGGCGTGCCGCCGGAATTTGTGCCATGAGATGCGTTTTGACGTCTTCGGGCAACGCGGCGGTCATATCCGTTTCAATAAAACCAGGGGCCACGCAGTTGACAGTCACGCCACGGGAAGCAACTTCACGGGCCACCGACTTGCTCATGCCGATCATGCCGGCCTTGGCTGCCGCATAATTAGCCTGGCCTGCGTTGCCCATCGCCCCAACCACGGAACTCATGTTAATGATGCGGCCGAAGCGCTGCTTCATCATCGGGCGCAACACGGCACGGGTAAGACGGAACACGGCCGTCAAATTGGTCTCAATCACGGCGTCCCAAGCTTCGTCGGACAAACGCATCGCAAGCATGTCGCGGGTTATGCCGGCGTTGTTGACAAGAATGTCAATGCGACCGTATTCGGCAACGATCGCTTCCACAGCCGCCTTGCTCGCCTCTGCGTCTGTCACATTCAGGACGATGCCGCGGCCCTTGTCGCCCAGCGCTTCGCTGATCTGTGCCGCACCGGTTTCGGACGTCGCCGTACCGCTCACCTTGGCGCCGCAGTCGGCTAAAGCCAGCGCCACGGCGCGACCGATGCCGCGGGTTGCACCCGTCACAAGCGCAACGCGTCCGGCAAAGCTTTCAGCGGTAAAAAAGTTCTGCATATTCTTTCCTTCTTCTCGATTTATGCGTTGAGTTGAGCAATCACGTTTTTGACACTAGCCATGTCACTCACGTTGGCAACTGTGATTTCGGGAGCAATGCGGCGAACCAGACCGGCAAGCACGCGGCCCGGTCCACATTCGACGATATGGGTTACACCCATTTCCTGCATTTTCTTCACACAGCCGGTCCAGAGCACGGCGCTGGCGGCCTGCTTGGCCAATGCGGCACGGATTTCGTCGATTGACTTGTGGCAAGCAACGTCGACGTTTGCCACAACGGCAACCGTCGGTTCCTGCATCGGTGTGCGTGCCAGCTCCTCGGCCAGACGGTCAGCCGCTGGCTGCAACAGCGTGCTGTGAAACGGCGCCGAAACGGCAAGCACAACAGCACGTTTGGCACCGGCTTCAAGAGCCAGAGCGCAAGCACGCTCAACAGCCGCCTTGTGACCGGCAATCACAACCTGTCCAGGGCAGTTGAAGTTCACCGCTTCAACCGCTTCACCCTGAGCGGCATTGGCACAAAGATCAATCACCACTTCGTCGCTGAGGCCCAAAATGGCAGCCATGCCGCCCACACCAACAGGCACCGCCGACTGCATAGCGCTCGCACGGAAACGCACAAGACGCACAGCATCTTCGATCGAGAAGACGCCTGCGGCCGTCAGAGCCGTGTATTCGCCGAGACTGTGACCGGCCATCACTTCGGGTGTAGGACCGCCCGCTTCTTTCCATGCCGCAAAAACAGCGTAACTCGTTGCCAACAGAGCGGGCTGCGTGTTGACTGTCAAATTCAATTCCGTATCGGGACCGTTGGCAATCAGTTCACTGAGCTGTTCACCGAGCGCGCGATCCGCTGCCTGCATCACAGCCGCTGCCGCATCCGACTCCTTGGCCCAATCGGCCATGCCGACCTTCTGCGACCCCTGTCCGGGGAATACAAACGCTAATTTCAATTCCGTTCTCCGGTATTTCTGTCCTTTACCACTTCAGGAGCACGCTGCCCCAAGTCATGCCGGCACCGACGCCTTGCAGCATTACGGTGTCGCCTTCATGAATTCTTCCGTTCTTAACGGCCCAATCGAGCGCCAACGGAACGCTTGCTGCCGACGTGTTGCCGTGCATCTGCACCGTTTCCACAGTCTTTTCCTTAGGAATACCGAGCTTGTCGGCAATCATTTCGATAATGCGGATGTTGGCCTGATGCGGCACCCAAACGTCAACCTCGCTCGGAGCGATACCGGCCATGCCGCAGACCTCCACAAAGCTCTCGGACAGAGAACTCACGGCCAGCTTAAAGACCTGCCGTCCGTTCATCTGGATAAAGGGATCGCCGGCAATCTTTCCGTTTTCGATGCGAGCGTCACACGCAAGCGTATCCACGCCGAAAGAGCCATCGGCATGCATACGGTGTGCAAGAATGCCTTCCCGCTCACAGGCTTCGATCACAACGGCGCCTGCGCCGTCGCCGAAAAGAACACAAGTCGTTCTGTCGTTCCAGTCAAGCAGTCGGCTCAGCACTTCTGCGCCCACAACAAGGGCTCGCTTGTAACCACCGGTGCGAATCAGACCGTCTGCCACACTCATGGCGTAGACAAAACCGGCACATACCGCCTGAACGTCAAAAGCCGCACAACCCTTGATGCCCAAGGCATTTTGCAGTCGGCAGGCCATCGAGGGAAATAAGCCGTCGGGAGTGGTCGTCGCCACGATGATGAGGTCGATTGTCTGAGGATCGATATTGCCGCGCGTCAGAGCGTCGCGGGTCGCATCCACGGCCAGCGAAAGCGTCGTCTGCCCCTCAGAAGCAATATGACGACAACCGATGCCTGTGCGCGTGCGAATCCATTCGTCGCTCGTCTCGATGCCCCGTTCGGCGAGTGCTCTAGCGAGATCGTCATTGGTGACGACACGATCAGCTAACTTAGAACCGGTAGTCAGCACTCGGGTGTAGATGCGGTTGGTGCAGTCTGTCATTCGTTCCATCTAAAAAACACGACGAACCGATTCGCCTCACTGCTGTTTCAGGTTTAGGCCGCCGGTCGTCAAAAAGCATTAGCGAAGCGATATTAGCAAACGGCAGGCATCAAAAAAGGAGATTCGTCCGTACAGACGATCTCCTTTTTCACTTGGTTTCAGTTTTTTCTGTCGACCGAGCTTTGAAGCGGCGGCGCCTTTCAAGTGCTGCAGCGACTCTCAAGGCCGGGGCGGCTTTGCCGGGCTGCCGGATGCCTCCGACATTGACCGAGACATGGGGTTAGGCGCGGTGTTTCACCCGTTGCCAATCTCCCCTGAGCCTGTGCCTCGCGATCCAGTCGTCAGAATTGACCGAGAACCGAGATTATTCTTCAGCAGCGTCCTGCTTGGTTGTCACAACCTTCTTGCCGCGGTAGAAACCGTTCGGGCTGATGTGGTGACGGCGGTGCACTTCACCGGTACCGGGTTCAACGGCGGTTGCCGGGTTGGTGAGGAAGTCGTGAGCGCGGTGATTGCCGCGCTTGCTGGTGGATTTCTTATTTTGCTGAACAGCCATTTTCTTAATACCCCACGTGGGTTAAAAGTTAACTTTTAGTGTTTGAAGCTTCCGTACGCCACACCTTGCATCGAAATGAGGCACACAAATGCTTTAAATTCAGCGACATAAGCGCACTGACAACGGGGATGCCGCCGTCAATACGCACGTCGAACGCGCCATTATATTGATTGGAAAAGAAATTATCAATACTCAATCCTTCGTTTTTCGCTGAACTCTTCCGTTAAGCATGTTCCCTTTGAGTTGCCGTGCACCCAGACTGATAGCAGGAATGTTTCAGCTTTGCCAAGACCTGTCTGTTGGGCGCTTCCTTACTCTTGTACCGCCTGTATTGGGCATCATTGACTCGGTACGGCAGATTCGGCTCATTGTTTTTGCTCGGCCTGGGCTTTTTTAGGGCCTCAGTTGTCAATTTCAGATATCGCAACCCGCGACTGACGCCGCAGTTTTCCTCGCGTTCTCTGAAAAGAAAGTGCTCGCTGTCGATTTGAGCATTTGCCTCTCCGTCGAACAGAATGTGTTGTCAACCTCACTAAAATGAAATGTTTCGATCAAATTGAGTCCGACGACAACTGATCCAATGTCTACTGCAAACGTTCCACCCAAGCCATTGGTCAATCTCTACGGCGACAGCGAATTACCTCCCTATTTCGAAGAAATCGTTGAGCCGAAGTCATTCCGCAATCGTCTGATCAACGTTCTGATCTGGACAACGCTTCTGCCTCTGATCCTGCTCCTGTTCTTTCTGCAGAAAAACTTCGAAACCGCCACTGAAGTTCAAAACAACCTACAGCTCGGCGTTGCGCGAGAAGCCGCTCTTTACGTTGAATCTGACATATCCAATATCCGAAGCCAACTCTCGTTGGCACTCAGCACCTACAGCCCTGAGACTCCGCTTTCCCAGAGGAGCAGGACATTCGAAAACCTGCTCACACAAAATTCAAGCATCCGCAGTCTCTCGTACACCGATGAAACAGGCTTTACCACATCTCTGCGAAACAGTCAGCCACTCGAAACTCCCCAGCATTCGTTGGCTACGCGTGTATTCACCCTGAATATCGATCAGCCGGGGACCAACGGAATTCTTCATCGAACACTGACGGCATCCGTAGATATTTCGATGCTTGCCAAAGACTTCGCCAATCTGTTGTACGGGCAAAGCTACTCCGGGGCTATCTTTAATGCCGATCGTCAGCTCATCTACGCCATCTCAAGCAATTCGCATTATCACAACGCCGCCTACGATCCACTGACACCCATTGAGCTTACTCAGCTTCATGAATCCAAGGGTGAACCATTTTTGCTTCGGACTGAAGGCGACCGATTTTCTTCTCACATAAAAGCCTTCGTACCCATCGGCTCCATGGGATGGACACTGGTCATCTCGCAAGCTCAGCAAACCCGTGATGAAGCCATGAGGGAAACTGCCGTGATCTGGGCACTCGGTTTTTTTGCCGCACTGGCCGGCACTTTTTTCCTGGGCTCATTCATGGCGGTTCCGATTACCCGCTCTTTCGACTCGCTCGTTGCCAGCGTCGAAAACTACGGTAAAACCGGTCATTTCACTCGTATCGACAAGATGCTTGCGATTGGAGGAACAACCGAACTTGTCAAACTTGAAGAGACATTCGCCCGCATGGTGCAAGCTGTCGACAAAGGCAAAGAAGCGCTGCAAAAAGCCAATCTAAGGCTTGAAGACGAGGTTCAGGCTCGCACCAGCGACCTGGTTGCAAGAAACGAAGAATTAAAAACATTGCAGACTTTGCTCGCACCGCTGTCCTCCACCGGTCATTTCATGCCAAAAACATCGGTCATCTTCTACTGCATTGAGCGCTTCAGAGTTTTGCTGGAACTTTCTTCTCTGGTTTTCGAAACCGAAATCTCGACTCCAGCACCGCACAATTCCATTGATGTTCGGTTGGGCAGCACCGTCTACGGCCGTCTGCTTCTTCCGCAGGAAGCCATTCTCACCGCAGACAAGAGGAATTCGCTGGAGCGTCTGGCTTATGCGCTGGCCATTGTCTCTGCCAATGCCAAACTTGTCGAACACCTCAGTCAGGAACAAGCAGCCTTGCAGACCGTCTTTGAATCCATGACCGACGGGGTGGTGATCATTGGCAAATCCGGTCTCATTCGTTATGCAAACGAATACGCCGGCAAACTTCTGAACGAAGGGGACAGCGTATTGATGCTGATGTTCTCCGACATCATGACCTCCAACTGGGAGAGCATAACGGGAAACCGCATCACAGATGATCTGCAAAACAAAACCAAAACCCGCGTCCGTTCTCGCATCGGCGGCAATCGCGTGCTGGAACTCTTGCCGTTTACCGTTTCCGACATGCCGGGACTTGCCGGCGAGCGAACCGGATGGATTCTGCGCGACATCACCCAAGAAGTCAGTCTCGAAGCCGTCAAGGAAAATATTGTCGGCGTGGTGGCTCACGAACTCAAAACTCCGCTCACTTTGCTTCAGCTTCAAGTGCGCGATCTGACTCGAACCATTGAACACGGTCAAATGCCGTCCATCAACGATGTCCGCGATCTCTCCGATGAAACGATTCATTTGGGCCAACTCGTCGACGACCTTCTTGATGTTTCAAGAATCCGCGCAGGAGCCATGAAGCTCAATGTTCGAGTCGTTCACGTGGCCAGCCTTATTGATCGGGCAGAAAAGCTCGCTGCAGCACGCTATCCCATGAAGGTTTCAAGACATATCGACATGGATGCCGAGCTCTTCTGTGTGGATCCGGATCGATTGACGCAAGTCTTCGTCAATCTGTTCAACAACGCAGCTCGCTATAAAAAGCCGACCCAAGAGGTTGCTCTCATTGACGTCAGCACCCGAATCGACGGACAGCAAATCGTCATCGATATTACCGATCAGGGTATCGGCATTGCGCCGGGCAAAGCCAAGCACATCTTTGACCAGTTTTATCAAGCCGACATGACTGCCAGCCGAAGCCACAGCGGCAGCGGTCTCGGATTGACGATCGTACGCGGTATTATTCATGCGCATGGCGGCACCATCGCGGTTCATTTCAGCAACCCTGAATTCGGTACGCGATTTACGCTCAGACTGCCCTTGAGCATGCCACCCGAACTTATTTGAACCAATATCCAGATCACAACAACCATGTCGACCCGCAGTTTGCCTTTGATTCTTGTTGTTGACGATGAAAGCAAAATTCGTCGTTTACTTACGAAGGAATTGGAAGCCAACGGCTTTGACGTCGTTTGTGCCGGAGACGGAGAGCAAGCACTCGAAGTCTTTGCTCAATCCGATCCGTCTCCCGATCTTGTTTTGATGGATGTCATGATGCCGGGGATGGACGGCTTTGAGTGTGCAGAGCGACTTTCGAAGCTGGCTAATGTTCCGATTATCTTTCTCTCGGCTCGAAACGAACCCTCCTTCAAACTGCGCGGATTTGACAGCGGAGCCGATGATTACATCACCAAGCCATTTCTTACTGAGGAACTGATCGCCCGCATCCGAGCCGTCATGCGTCGTGCGCATACCAGCGAAGAACACAATGCACAACGTGAGTACCGTAACGGACCGATGCGATTGAGTGAATCGAGCCGTTCTCTTTGGATTAATGATCGTGAAGTCAAGCTCGCTGACAGCGAATACCATCTGATGCTTGCCCTGATGAAACATCCCGGCAGCGTTATTTCTCACGAGCATCTGTTGCAAAGAGTCTGGGGCGGCCACTCAATAGGTGACGTTCAGAACCTTCGCGTAGCCTTCTCCCGCATCCGTCGCAAGCTGGAGGAAAACGGAATACAAGGTGGAGTCATCTCCGCCTATTCCGGCGTGGGGTACCTGCTACGCGATCTTGTCCGCGATCCTCTGCTTTGAGTTTCCGGACAAAAATCGTTCGGCGCATAACGTTGATGTAATCTTTTTGCAACGTTTTTCACTCTTTGGTTTACGGTAAAGAAATTTTTTTTCTTTCAGACTGAACGATAAGTGTCGGAGTGTACTCACTACGACACGAGTGTTTCATCAACACACGCACTCCTTCAAAAGGCGTGCGCGACAAACCAAAGGAATGAAAAATGACAGCTTCCGTAATTGCGCAAGTGGTTATGGTATTGACGTTGCTCCTGATGATTACGGGCAAAACGCCGATCTACATGACCGCAATCGTCGGCGCAACGCTCTCGGCTTTGATTGCCGGTTTCCCCATTATGGGAAGCGCCGAAATGACCATTGCCAAGATGGTTAACACCGGTCTGAACCCCGTGATCGCCGACATGACGGGCATCTTGCTCTTCATCGGCATCATGCAGGCCACCGGCTTCCTTGACGTTATCATTCGCGACATCGTGCGCGTCGGCAACAAGCTCGGCGGCGGCACCGGCGTTTGCTCCGCCGGCGGTATCGCTGCAGGTGTGATCGGCGCTCTGACCGGTTTCACGCAGCCCGTTATCACGGCTGTCATTACGGGTCCTGCTGCTGTTCGCCTTGGTGTTGACCCCAACAAGTGCGCCGGTATTCAGGCTCACGCCGGTCACATCGGCAACTTGGCCGGTTTCACGCACCCGACGCAAGTCGCCCTGGTCGCAACGGCAGGCATCAGCTTCGGTCTGTTCAATGTTCTCGGCTTGATCGCCTGCTTGACGATCTTCCTGGTTTCCGCCATCCGTTGCAACGCCGACATGCGTCGCCGCGGCGTGGTCATCACCAAGGAAGAACAAGCGCGAATCATGGCTGAGATCGAAAACCGTGAATACTCCACGACCTCCATGCGCGCCTTCCTGCCGTTCCTCGTTCTTTTCATCGGGTTCGTAGCCGGATTCCCGGTCTTCCTGGTTGGTCTTGCTTCCGCCATCGTCTGCATGCTTCTGAGCGGCAAGCCGATGCGCGAAGCCGAAGCCGCGATGCTTAAGGGCGTGAGCCTTATCGCCACCCCGATCGTTGCCACCATCGGCTTCCTGTTCATGAGCACCGTTATCAAGCAGGTCGGTCTGGTTCAGACCATGAGCGACGCTGTCGGTCCCGTGCTCTCCGTGGCACCTGTGCTGATTCTTTTCGGCGTTGCCTTCCTGACAGGCTTCCTGACTCAGTCCTACGCAGCCAGCGTTTCCGTTCTCGTTCCGTTCCTGCAGGTTGTTCTGCAGACCGGTGCGGATCCGTTCGCTGCCTGCTTCGCCGCCGCTTCCGGCGCTTCGCTCATTCAGTACTTCCTGACGGGCGGTCCGGTTGCCGCACTGGCTACGGTTATTCCTGTGATCCCGGGTTGCGACCTCAAGACTGCCAATGCCTTCCAGCGTCCGTCGATTCTGGCAGGCTGTGCTATGGCATTCCTGATCACAGTTATCCTGACACTCGTCTAATCTGATTACCGACTATCCGGACGCCCATCAAACGATGGCGTCCGGAGCCTTCTCCGAATGTTTTAGCGCTCTTTTTCTGAGATCCGTCATGCATTTAAGCCTTTTGCCATTGGATCATGCCCGCAACAGCATCGTGGGCATCGTGGATCACGCCGGCTGCGGTCACTCCAACAGTCACTGCGGATTTATTCAGGATGACTCCGGCGGACTCTGTGCAACGCTTCGCATTCTGCAACTTGCCACCGATCTCGACTTGACCATTCAAAAGGTCGAAGTCACGGTCGGCCAACACGGCGAATTCAGGGTTCTCACCGCTTCAGGCGGCATCGGCACGGCCAGTCCGCGCCGAGGTATTACGCCTTTTGAAGCCGAGCTCGCACAGCGTTGTGTCGGTGAGCAAGCAGTCTGCACGCAGTCTCTTGCTATGAAATGCTTCGGAAGAACATTGGGACAAGGTGCAATGGAGGTTCCTGTTGCACTGCAGGCAGCAATAGCCAATGCAGCCTTGAACTCCTTTGCCAAGAGCATGCCGAATTACTTTATTGTCGGCGACGAAAATATCGACGACAACTTCGGCCGTCTGCTCGGTTGTGTCTTAAACGTCGACGGACTCACTGTTTCTCTCTTGGCACTGTCTAACGCAACACGCGGCGGCCTCGGCCCCAATGAAGACATCGAAGGTAACGTGAACCTTGCAGGAAAAAAGGAGCTGATGGAACAGCTTCGCCTGGACGAACTGCCCACCATTCTCGTTGAAGGCAAGGTTTGCGCCGAACCGGTGAGTTCGAAAATAGACTGTCCGACCTTCGTCACGCGAGCCTATCCCGGCGACGACAACTTTGTCGTCAGCGAGTGTCTGGTAGAAGCAGCAAACGAACTGGATTTTCCAATCGTTTACCCGCGTGAATTGCTGGCCCGTAGAGCCGGAGCCATGCGCGCATTGACCTATGAGATGGGCATGCACATCGCCGATCTCGGACAAAAACTGGCGCAAGCCGTTACGTCAGCTGAAAAGGTCAAAATTGCCGCTGAAATCAACCGCTATGCAAGTGAAGAATTGGGTGGCGTGACGTTCATGAGCGATGACATTCACGAGCTCATGGGCGGCGTCGGCTCCATTCCGGGCACGACCGGTTGTCTGTCGCTTTTCATCTCACGAAAAGAATTGGAGCAGGTCGTCTATCCTTCGCTCACCATGGATGATGCCGATCAGTTTGCAGAGCTGATTCTCACTGGTGTCGGCAAAGTGGCGGCACGCATCGATGAAGCTCTGGCCGAGTACAAGTCAGCAACAGCACGATACTCGGCACTGCACGACAAAGTGTTTGCATCCTAACTTTTTTTCTACTTTATCCCGCAAGGAGCATTGGAAATGATTGATAAAAAAGTTGTCGTTGTAGCCACCGGCGGCACGATCGCCATGAAGTACGACCCGGAAAAAGACGGTCTGGTGCCGGCTTGCACCGGTGAAGATCTTGCTGCTGCCGTTCCCGGCCTCGGCGAGGTTGCTCCGTTGGAATTCATTCAGTTCTCCAACATTGCTTCACCCGGTATGACGCCTCAGAACATGTGGGATCTGCATCTCAAGCTCGAAGAAGTTCTGGCTCGGGACGACGTGGCCGGGGCGATTGTCACGCACGGTACCGATACGCTCGAGGAAACCAGCTACTTCCTGGATCTACTTCACACCAGTCCCAAGCCTATCGTCACAACCGCCGCCATGCGCGGCGCGGGCGACACCAGCCCGGACGGTCCCATGAACATCTACTGCGCGGTCAAAACCGCTGCCAGTCAGGAAGCTGTCGGCATGGGAGTGCTCGTGTGTCTAAATGAAACTCTGCATGCTCCCGGCGAAGTGATGAAGACGCATTCGGCCAACCCGGCAACCTTCCAGTCTCCTTGGTGGGGTCCGATCGGCTATGTGGATCTTGACAAGATCATTATTCGTCGCAAGCCGCTTAATGTACTGCGTTTCGCACCCAAATCTCTGACCGCTCGCGTCGACCTCATCAAGTGCATGACCGGTTCGACCCGCGACTACATTGACTTTGCCGTTTCTCAGGGCTGCAAAGGCATTGTCATTGAGGGCTTCGGCCGCGGCAATGTTCCCCCACCCATGGTTCCCGGCATTGAAGACGCAGTCAAAGCCGGCGTTGCTGTCGTTCTCACCACGCGTACGCCGGGCGGCCGCGTACTTGACGTCTACGGTTACCCAGGCAGTGTGACGGACACCCGCCGTGCCGGTCTTGCCATGGGCGGCGAAATCTCGGCAGCCAAGGCTCGCCTGAAGCTCATGATCGTCCTTTCCGAACATCCGGAACTTGCGACCGATCGTGATGCTCTGGAAAAAATCTTTGACATCTAGTTTTCGCTTTCCATCCAATCATTGACATTTCCACAAGGCCTCATTCGGTATTCGAATGAGGCTCTTTTTTTTACATTTTTGGCAAACGTTTTTTGCAACAAAATCTGCCACTATGCGATCTTGCATGGTCAAAGTGCTCTTTTGCAGGCAAAATCCCGGCAAAACTGTGCCTATCGGATCAAACAGAGGCACCGATTTTTCTTTGTCCGCAACTGGATATGGACAAAACACTATGCTGAAACAAGCCTGTGCCGATTGTCCGACTCTAGAATTCGACTATCTTCCATACCGAGCACTCTGAATATTTCATCCATGTCACAAAGCTATCGTCTTACGGAAGACGGCCTGCAAATTCGCAACAGCCGCAACTTTGAAACTGAAGAGTATGTACGTTTTGAGTCCATCAACCCTCTGGCTCAGGCATTACGAGATTACATCGTGACCGGCCCCGGTCTGATTCCCGGCATTTCGGCTGCCAGCGTCTGTCTGCAGGCCCAGATTCACGCCAACACCCCGACTCCCGCCTCTTTCTATTACACCTTGCAGGAAGCGGTGTTAGTTCTCAAAGCCGCCCGTCCCTACAGCTTCCCGCTGAGCCGCACTGCCAACGCTGTGTCTCGACTGGTCTCCGCCCTCATGAGCCACAACGCTTCGCCTCAGGAATGTTGCAAGGCGCTCAACTGTATGCATTCGATCATTTGCAACAGCATCGACAAGATTGAAGCACAGATGCGCGCTCACATCGAAAGCACGCTTCCTCAGGACGGCATGATTACGGCGGTGGGAGGTTTCGGTTCACAACATTCAGTCGCGCGCGGCACGCTGGTTCCCGTCCTGATTGATCGCAAGAACGCTGGCAAACGCATCCCGCGCGTGTACTGTCCGGTGTCGCCGCCGCTTGCCGAAACACACTACACGGTGAAGGAGCTACGAGCGGCGGGGTGCCCTGCGGATCTTGTAACCGATGCAGGTATTCCACATTTGATGATGCGCGAAAATGCGCGCGCTCTATACGTCATCGGCGTGCGCATCTGCGCCAACGGTGATGTTCAGGTTCCAGCCGGCGCGACAGGACCTGCAGCTATCGCCAAGCACCTTGGCATTCCTGTCTACATCGTTGCCTACCGTCACGTGTTTGACTCCAACTTTGCCTCGGCCCAAGAAGCACCCTACGAAGAGTTTGCTGGTCAGGACTTCGACATCGGTACGGTTCCGGTTTCCCGTCACCCCTTCGTAGACATCATCCCCAACGAATGGGTCACGAGCTACATCACGCCCTCGGGCATCATCCCGGCCGGTAATCCGGAAACTCTCAAGCCTTTCATGGATGCCGGCGACCGAGCTCATCTTGAGGCGTTAGAAGCCGTCAAGCTCATGTTCTGATCATGGGAAAACACCGTGCCGATGCGGTACGAGCCAAACAAAGTTTAAGCGCGAAGATCGTACGTCCGGTCTTCGCGCTTTGCTTAAGTTGAATCAGTCAATAATCTCAGTTGACATTGGCGATCGGATGCATCGGTCGCGGTCTGTCGTTATCCGGCTTCGGAGCCTTCACGCGGGCCTTTGCCTTCGGAAGGATACGGACCTTGGCCGTGAGATTACGGCTAAGCGTCGTCATACCCGGCTCAAAAACAGGAAGCGCGGGCGCAGCTTCGGCGGCCATTGCCTTGGCCATCACCATGTCGGCGTTCATGCGGTACGTGACCGGACGATCGTAGGCCGCGTTGTGGAAGTCGACCGTCTCGTAGGTAACTCGAGCGTTTTGGCCGACCATCGCTTCGGCAATGACCTTTGCCTGAGCCTTCATGTTCTTAATGGCCTCGCGAACCAACTGATCCTGCACAGCAGCACGTGACTCTGGGCTCAGCTGGAAGCCGACGGAACTGAAGGCAAAGTATTTCTGTGCGCTCTGCACGAACGGAGCAGCCTGCTCGACATTCTTGAGCTTGGCAGAAACAGACTGACGCACTTCCCAACCAACGATTTCAGGGGCCTCACCTTCCTTGGCCTTGCTGTAGCGCGGCGTTGAGGTGAGCGTCTGGTTCTTCAGTTCGGCCTGCGGATACAAAGCCTTGAGCTGCTTGAGACCTTCGGCGGCGCGTTCAATCGCCTTGGTCGTGGCTTGAGCGATGTCCTTGCTCTGTTCGAGCACATAGAGTTCAATCACAGCCTGATCGTTAGCCACTTCCACACTGGCCGTTACCGGCAAGGTTACCGTCGTGCCCTGCGTAGCACGGGGCGGTTTCGGTGCGGCGGCCTGAACGCCGGCGGCCGCAAAAAGTGCTGCACATACGGAAGCGATAAGGAAAGATTTAGCTCGCATCATGGCTCATCCTTTTTGTTGTTTTAAAAGATCCGCGGTTTTGCAATCCCGCGTTCGATGAGTGCAATCATGGCAAAAAAGTCCCAACAGCGAGCGTTTGGAAACGTTTCAAACTGCTACGGCAAAAGGCAGAAGTTGTTGCAAGCAACTCGCCACCCGCATTGAGCGGCCGGAACAAGGAAAAGAAACCGCCGCAGCGCTGGGAAATCTCATGCATCTGCGGCGGTTTGTAGTGCCTATCCACGGCAACGTTCAGTGGAAATTGTCAACCAATCTTTACGGAAGTGTTCTGTTGATCACCACACGAACGCCCTGGGTGCCCACAGCAACCTTGCCGTCGGCAGCGCCTTCGAGGTCACCGGAAGCCGGCATGAAGTTACCGGAGCGCGACACACGAGCTTCAACATAGGCTTCCTTGACATCTGCCAGAGTCTTCATGCCCATGCCCATCTGGCTTTGAGCGTCCAACCGGAACTTAATGGGCAAATCCTTCCCCTTGTAGCTTGCAAACGCCACCGGCATCTTGCTGCCTTCGATCGGACGAGCGTATACGAACACTGTGTCGTCGGGACGGATTTTGCTCTTCATTTCAGGCGAAACGTCAACTTCGCCGGTGATCACAGCATTGGAAGCTGCAGGTTGCGCGGTAGCAGAAGCTTCAGCCTGCGGCTCAATCGAACCGATCGAGGGATCGGGCGGCAGACCGCCGGCACGACGGGCCTGTTCGATGTTCTCCATGATCTGGCGCCATTCTTCGCTGCCCTGTTCAACACCGGCAAGCATACGGCTCCAATACTTCACGGCACCTTCATAGTCGCCCTTGTTAAAGCAAAGTGTTCCCATCAGAGCAAGCGCTTTCCAGTGTTGCGGATCGACGGCAAGCGCCTTTTCGATGAGTTCCTTCGGACGGCCTTCAAGGTCACCTTGCTGAGCGGCTGCCATCACGTCGGCCCAATCGGCCAGCACGTCGGCGTTATCAGGAACAAGGCGATTGACCTGTTCAAAGGCCTGAGAGCTCTTGGCCCAATCCTTGACCGCCGCGCTCGTACGAGCAAGCATCATCCAACCGTCGGCGTTATCAGGATGTTCTTTCAGTCGCTCTTCGAGGAACTTCACCTGTTCGGCAAGTTCAGCATCGCTGTGCTGACCTGACATCTTCTGCATCTGCTCCTGCTGACGCGTGAAGTCGGGGTCCATCGCAATCGGTGAACCGATTTGCAGATAAAGCAAAAAGGAAACCACTGGAATGATCACCACGAGAGCAAAAGCAGCGTAAATACCTTGCTTACCCTGCTTAAGCGGCACCGCATCTTCCGGATCCTTGGATTCTTCCAGCACACGGGTTTCGATTTCCCCGCGCGTCTCTTCGTATTCGTCGTCGCTCACGCGACCAGCCTTATGGTCAGCTTCAAGCTCTTCATACTGCTGGCGCAAAATGGCCAGATTGTCAGCCTTGCGGCGAGACAAACCGTCGTCATGATCTTTCTTGACGAGCGGCCAAACAATAAGCGCAAGCGCCACGACAACGAGCGCAATGGCAATAGCGATAAATATAGAAAGCACTTGTTCCTCTCCGCTCGTTATTTGTCACCGCGCAGCAGTGCTTCGGCCCGACGCTTCTCATCGGGCGTTAATGCACGCTCCGTCTTAGCGACCTGACTCTTGCGGCGGCGCAGGTTGATGTAGAAAGCGATCACGGCACCAAAGAAAAGTACGGCAGGGCCCACCCACAAAATCACCGTGCTCGCTTTAAAAGGCGGGTTATAAAGCACAAAGTCGCCATAGCGGTCAACCATGTACTTGATGATTTCTTCGTCAGTGCGACCGGCATTGATCTGTTCGATCACCTGATTGCGAAGGTCAACTGCCAATTCGGCGTTAGAGTCGGCAATCGACTGGTTCTGACACACCAGGCAGCGCAGCTGCTCGGAAATCCCCAGTACACGCTTGTGCGCCACAGGGTCAAACGCCGTCGGAACGGCTTCCTTGGAGTTTTCGACGGCCTGAGCAATAGAAGGAGCCGACTGAGCAGTCGCAACGCCCGCAAATGAAATCAACGCTGCGCAGGCGGTCGTAAGACACAGTTTCTTGAATGTCATGTCGTACTCTCCTTATTTACTGCTTCTCGAGCATATCAACAATGGGCTTGACATCCTTCTTCCAGACTTCTTCTGTCATCGGGCCGATCACCTTGTAGCGGATCACGCCCTTCTTGTCGATCACGAAAGTTTCCGGAGCGCCATACACGCCGAAGTCAATGGCAGCCTTGCCGCTGGCGTCAACAAGCACGACATCGTAGGGGTTACCTAAAACCTGTAGCCAGCGAGTGGCCAAAGCAGGTTTGTCGCGATAGTTGTATCCGACCATCATGGTCTTGACGCCTTCATTCTTGAGCTGAATGAAATACGGATGCTCGTAGCGGCAGGCTTCGCACCAGGAAGCCCAAACGTTGAGCAGATAGACCTTGCCGAGAAGATCCTTCTTGGTGACGGTCTCGCCGCTCATCGTCGGAAGCGAGAACTCAGGCGCGGGCTTATCGATCAAAGCCGAGGGAACCTTGCGGGGATCAAGATACAAGCCCACGAACAGAAACACGCAAACGAAAAGGAAAATCAAAAGCGGAATGAGATACTTCAATCGCAACATGATCAGTCTCCCACAGCCGCGACTTGTGCCGCGCGGTTGGTCTTCTTACGGGAAGTACGGTAACGACGGTCAAGGATGGCAATAAAGCCGCCCAGAGACATCAAGATCGTGCCCCACCAAATCCAGGTTACGAAAGGCTTTCGGTAAGCGCGCACAATCCATGCTCCCTCACCTACCGGCTCACCCAAGCTCACATAAATGTCGCCGTCAATCGAGTGCTTGATGGCTGCTTCTGTCATCGGCATGGAGCGCGAGCTGTAATAGTTGCGCTTTTCGGGATGCAGTCGAGCCACTTCCTTGCCATCCTTGGTGACAATGAAGTCACCGCGGGTGGCCGTGTAGTTCGGACCGCGCACTTCCTCGGTACCATGGAAAGTGAAGGTGTAGCCGGAGACCGTCACATGTTCGCCCGGCAACATGCGCACGTCGCGTTCGGCCGGATATCCCTTGACCAATGCCACGCCCACGACGAACATCGCCACACCGAGATGGGCAAGATGCATACCCCAGAAGGCACGCGGGTGATTCGCCAACTTCTTGAAAAAGCCTACCTTCATGTTGCGGCCGCGTTCGCGGATGTTGTCCACGGCGCTCACGGCAACCCAGGCGGCCAGCGTAATGCCCACGAAGACCCAAGTACTCCAGCGGCCCATCAGAAGCGGCACGGCAACGCCAATGGCCACAGCCACCAGAAGGATGATCCACAGCCGCTTGGTGAGCTGCGTGAGATCAGCCTCCTTCCAACGGGCAAAGGGCGCCACACCGAGCAGGAAGAGCATCGGCAGCATCAAGGGACCGAACACGGCGTCAAAGTAAGGAGGACCAACGGAAATCTTGCCGGCATTGAGCGCATCCAAGAAGAGCGGATAGAGCGTACCGAGCAAGACAGCGCCCATCGCCACAACGAGCAGCACATTGTTGACGAGAAGAAGCGACTCGCGGCTCACCATGGAGAAGTTGCCGCCGAGGCCCACCGTCGGAGCGCGCCAGGCAAAAAGCAGGAACGACAGACCGATCACAACGATCAGGAACGCCAGAATGAAGATACCGCGTTCGGGGTCGGTCGCAAAGGCGTGCACGGACGTGAGAATACCCGAGCGAACCAGGAACGTACCCAAAAGTGACAGGCTGAACGTGATGATCGCAAGCAGCACCGTCCAAATCTTGAAGCAGCCGCGTTTTTCCGTCACGGCCAGACTGTGAAGCAAAGCCGTACCGGTAAGCCAAGGCATGAAGGACGAATTTTCGACCGGATCCCAGAACCACCATCCGCCCCAGCCCAATTCGTAGTAGGACCAGTAGGAACCGAGCGAGATACCCAATGTAAGCAGAATCCACGCCATCGTCGTCCAAGGACGCATCCAGCGAGCCCAAACGGCGTCAAGTCGACCGGCGATCAGCGCTGCAATGGCAAAGGCAAAGGGAACGGTAAAGCCCACGTAGCCCATGTAGAGCAACGGCGGGTGAAAGACCATGCCCGGGTCCTGCAGCAAGGGATTGAGGTCGGCACCTTCGGGAGCTGCCGGGAACAGACGCAGGAACGGGTTCGAGGTAAAAAGCATGAATGCCACGAAACCCGCCGTGATGAACCCCATGACGCCGAGCACGCGGGCCACGGTTTCCTGCGGCAGCTTGCGGCTCGTCAAGGCAACGAAGAATCCCCACCAGGTCAGCATCAAGGCCCAAAACAAAATAGAACCTTCATGGCTGCCCCAAGAGGCGGCAACCTTGTAAAACCACGGCAGCAGCGAGTTTGAGTTGCTCGCCACGTTCAGAAGCGTAAAGTCACTGATATAGAACGAATACGCTAAAGTGCCGAAGGAAATTGTCAGAAAAAGCGCATTGGCATAGGCTGCGGTACGCGCAAGCGCCATCCACGAGCCGATGCCGCGCGCGGCACCCACAAGCGGCAGCACGCACTGCACGACCGAGAGCACCAGCGCAAGTATCAGCGCAAAGTGGCCGATTTCAGCAATCACGGAGCTATCTCCCTTAAGGTTGAAAAATCAAGTTTGATTTGTTGAAGACGTCTCAAGTCCGCCGACAGCAAACTCGAGACGCCAAAATCCTTGGATTCGGACGGACCGACCTTTTACTTTTTCGCAGCCTGAGCCGCCGCCTCCTTACTGCCCTTCTCGTCGAAGGTCTTCATGGCGGCATGTGCTTTATCCACGGCTTCCTGCGCTTCGGGCGGCATGTAGTTTTCATCATGCTTGGCAAGCACTTCGCTTGCCACGAACACACCGCGATCATCAAGTTTTCCCTGAGCGACAACACCCTTACCCTCCTTAAAGAGGTCAGGAAGAATACCCTTGTATTCCGTCGGGATCACAGCAGCCGTATCAGTGATCCCGAAAGTCACGGTCACGCCGTCGGGCAGGCGCTTAACGGAGCCTTCTTCGACCATTCCGCCCATGCGGAACGTACGCCCCTGCGGCGCCTCTTTGGCGGCGACCTGCATAGGCGAATAAAAGAACACCAGGTTGTCGTTAAATGCCGAGAGCATCAGGTAGACGCCGACGCCGACCACGGCAACGGCACCGCCGATCAGTGCGAGTCGTTTGGTTGCGGCATTAGCCATATCCGTTCCCTCCTAAAGCGACCAGTCTTGTGCGATTGACAGGCGCTGTTTATCAATAGTCGTTAAAAGATCAGATTCCACGCGTACTGCGCAAAGCACGAGCCTCACGCGTCAGACGCTGCGCGGCCTTAGCTCGACGACTGCGCAATCCGAAAAGTTCGATCACGAGCAAAAGTACGCACATGCCGTAGGCCGCCCAGACATAAGCTCCGTGACCATCCATGTGCAGAAAATGTGAGAAAGAAGACCAATCCATTTTCGTATTCCTTGAGTCTGTTGCTCGAATTAGATTTCACCCTTGATGGCCGCCTCTTGCGCCCAAGTTTCACGACGTTCGCGCTCGAGAATGATGGTACGGGTCCGGGCAAACGTTGCCGCCAGGCTGTATATCCAAAAGGCCGCAACCATCAACAAGAGCGTCACCAGCATGATGGTGGCAATGGAGCTGCCGCGCGAAGTGATGGACGCGCCCTGATGCAGCGTGTTCCACCAACGCACCGAGAAATAAATGATGGGCACATTCACCACGCCAACCAGCGCAATAAGCGCGCAAGCCTTGTCGGCTCGTTTAATGTCCGCAATAGAGCTCTGGAGCGCCAGAAAGCCGAGATAAAGGAACAGCAGGATCAGTTCGCTCGTCAGTCGTGCATCCCAAACCCAATAGGCGCCCCAGGTCGGACGCCCCCAGACAGCACCCGAGAAAAGCGCGAGGAAACACATAAAAGCGCCCGTCGGAGCCATCGCAGCAGCAAAAATCGAGCACATGCGGTTGTTGGTCGCTAAAGCAAAAGCGGAGAAAACGGCCATCAGCACGTAGATGAGCATGCTCATCCAAGCCGAAGAAACATGAATGAAGATGATGCGGTAAGAGTTACCCTGCGTGGCATCAATCGGGCAAACAAAAAAGCCCAGATAAAGCGCAACGGCCGCAAGCACGGCCGCAAGCGCAAACAGCGGCTTGATCGTCTTTCCGGCAAAGAAGTAAAAGCCCTGGGGATCAAAGAGCGAACGCATGTGTTCTCCCGTTTCCTGTTATTGAATCGAAATCCGAAGACTGGCAGCGATGGCAAAGGGAGCCGCGGCTAGAGCCAGCAATGACAAGGCCGCCGTCACCATCAGGTATGCCGTAGGCGAAACGCTGATGGCCACCTGCACCGTCGCACCGGCGCCGAAAATCAGCACCGGAATGTAAAGCGGTAAAACCAAAAGACTCGTGAGCACGCTTCCCGCACGAAGCCCCAAAGTCAAAGCCGCACCAATGGCCCCCACGAGACTGAGTACGGGGGTACCGAGCAGAAGAGAAGCCATCAGCACCACGCACTGATCAATCGGCAGATCGAACATCACACCGAACAGAGCCGTAAAGACCGTGATCGGAACACCGGTGGTGAGCCAATGTGCAAAAACTTTTGCCAGAACGATGATCGTAAGAGGCTCGGCCGAAATGACCATCTGCTCGAGCGTACCGTCGGCGTGATCAAGTGCAAAAATGCGCGGTAACGAAAGCAGAGCAGCTAAAAGAGCCGCCACCCAAACAACGCCCGGCGCCATGGTCCGCAGCAAGTTTTGCTCAGCCCCGACGCCAAGCGGCACCAACGTGATTACCACGGCAAAGAAAAAGAGCGTTTGGATGATGTCACTCTTCTGACGCAATGCAAGCATCAGATCACGGCGAACGACAGCAAGAAACAAGTTAAGCATGCCGAACCTCCCCGCAAACACGCTTGCCCGGCGCAAAGGAGGAAACGTCAACGGTCTTCGTCCGCTCGGCAGGCAGATTCATTTCCACTTCCTGATGCGTCGTATAGATCACGATGCCCCCGGCCATGACGTGTTCGGCCACTGCGGCGGCAAGATTAGCCACGCTGGCAACGTCAAGCGCCGTAAACGGTTCGTCCAAAACCCATACGGGTTTGCTGAGGCTAACAAACAAACGCGCCAAAGCCACGCGGCGGCGCTGTCCCTGCGAGAGTTCTCCAGTGGTGTGTTCAATGAACTCTCCCAGCCCCACCTTTTCGAGCGCATCAATCAGCTCTTCATTTTTGGCAATGATATTGCCCATGCGTGCGGCAATGCGCACGTTTTCAATGGCTGACAGATCGTCTTTGACGCCGTTTAAGTGGCCGATGTAAACGAGATCTTTGTAGTAGTCCTCTTTGAGAGTGCGGATGGGCTGACCCTTATAGAGAATTTCTCCCGCATCGGGCTGCATGAGACCGGTAAGAAGGCGCAACAGAGAAGTTTTGCCCGTACCGTTGGCGCCGGCCAAGCGCACCAGCGTACCGGCAGGAGCTTCAAAAGTAAGCCCCGTGAAAAGAAGCCTCTCGCCACGCTCAAGTTCAAGTGCGTCGGCTTTCAGGCACGCGGCCTCGGTTATTTGGGTCATGGGTTTAATTTGTCTATCCAATTGGAAGTCATCCGCCGAACCGGCTTTCTGAAACAAAACCCGTGACGCTGATCGGGCGACGGGCTGCGCATCGTTTTCGTTCGCACATTGAATTCAGAGCTGCCGAAGGCTCGGGAATGTGTCTTTTTAGTCTTGGGCGAGTTTAATTTCAGCCGATTAACGCAGTCTTAGGATGGACTTGTCTACCGTTAGAGAAATCCGCTTTTTTCCGCATCTTCGCCTCCTTCTAAGCACTCTTGCTTATTTCGAAAAAGACGGACTCGGTCATACAATCAAAAAATCGCGGTTTGATCATGCTCAAAGCGCCTGTTTCGACTGCTTTTAGCTTGGTTGGCCACCCCGGATATTGCACCTCTGCACTCTGCAACCGCACTCAAGAAAAAAGGATAACCATGAGAAGTGATCCGCTTACCAAAGGCATCAATGCCGCCCCACAACGCAGTCTCTTGAAAGCACTCGGTCTTTGCGACGCCGAAATCGGCAAGCCGCTGATCGGCGTTGTCAGCTCGCAAAACGACATCGTGCCAGGACACATGAATCTCGACAAGATTGTCAACGCTGTCAAACAGGGCGTTGCTCTCGGCGGCGGTGTTCCGATTGTCTTTCCCGCCATTGCCGTTTGCGACGGTCTGGCTATGGGCCACGTCGGCATGAAGTATTCCCTGGTTTCGCGCGAACTCATCTGTGACAGTACGGAAGCCATGGCAACGGCGCACCCCTTCGACGGCCTGGTTCTCGTTGCCGCCTGTGACAAGAATGTCCCCGGCCTTTTGATGGCTGCAGCTCGCCTGAACATCCCCTCTATCGTGATTTCAGGCGGCGCCATGCTTGCCGGTCACTTTGAAGGCCGCAAGGTTTCCTACTCCAACATCAGCGAAGCCGTAAGTCAGTTCCGCACCGGCAAAATCACGCCGATTCAATTTGAAGATTTGGAAAACAAGGCCTGTCCGTCCTGTGGTTCGTGCTCGGGCATGTTCACGGCCAACTCGATGAATTGCCTCTCGGAAGTACTCGGTATGGCTCTGCCCGGCAACGGCACGATTCCGGCCGTCCACTCGGCTCGTCTGCGCCTTGCCAAAGAAAGCGGCTTGAAGATCATGGAACTCGTCAAGAACAACGTCCTGCCGCGTCAGATCATGACCAAGGATGCGTTCTTAAACGCCCTGGCTGTCGACATGGCTTTGGGCTGCTCGACCAACTCCATGCTGCACCTGCCCGCCATCGCCCATGAATGCGGCATTGATCTGGATCTGTCGGTTGCCAACGAAATCAGCAAGAAGACACCCAATCTGTGCCACCTGGCACCTGCCGGCAACCACTACATCGAAGAGCTTGACGAAGCGGGCGGCATCCGTGCCGTGATGAATGAAGTCTCCAAACTCGGTGTTTTGCACCTTGATTGCCTCACAGTCACCGGAAAAACGGTGGGAGAAAATATCGCCGGCGCCAAGATCCTGGACCCCGAAATTATTCACACTGTTGAAGACCCGATCGCCAAGGAAGGCGGCATCGCCGTTTTAAAGGGCAATCTCGCTCCCGAAGGCTCTGTGGTCAAACGAGCTGCCGTTGCACCTGAAATGATGACCCACAGCGGCAAGGCTCGCGTGTTTGACTGTGAAGAGGACGCCCTGAACGCCATTTATGGCGGTCAAATCAATGCAGGTGAAGTGGTTGTGATCCGCTACGAAGGCCCCAAGGGAGGTCCGGGCATGCGCGAAATGCTCAACCCGACATCAGCCATCATGGGCTCCGGACTGGGCCACTGCGTGGCGCTCATCACCGACGGCCGTTTCTCCGGCGCAACCCGCGGCGCCGCCATCGGTCATGTTTCACCGGAAGCTGCCGTCGGCGGCCCGATTGCCTTGATCGAAGAAGGCGACATCATCACAATCGACATTCCAAACAACGCCATCAGCGTTGATGTGTCCGATGAAGAACTGGCACGCCGCCGCGCACAGTGGCAACCGCGCCAGCCGCGCGTAACGACGGGCTATCTGTCGCGTTACGCCAAGCAGGTCAGTTCCGGCATGAAGGGCGCCGTGTTGAGCTAAAGTCAGCTGGCGCTCGACTTGGATCGGCCTTCCGTCCCTTTTCGACGGAAGGCCTTTTTGTTGGTTCAATCAAGCGGCCTTAAGAAACTTCTTCATGCCGCGCCCTGTGGCGTCCCAACACAGAAGGGAACCAGCCACTACCAGCACCACCCCCGTCCAAAAACTCGAATTCAGCTCGGCACCTATCCAAAAGGTCGCAAAAACGCAAGAAAGCACCGGCGTGAAGTAGGACGCCGCAGCAAGCACGGTGATGTTTCCTTTGCTCATGCCGAGCGTCCAAACGACATACGCCATGCCAACAGCGATACCGCCAAAAATCACGCTCATGAGGCCGTGCGCACTTGCGGCAACCGGCTGTGAGCCGATGTCAAGAAGCCACAAAACGAGAAACACAAGCGTGTCAACGGCAAAAATAATCGTCGACGGATTGATTCCGTTACCCCAGGCGCGCGTCATGCTCGAGTACCCAGCCCAGGTGACGGCCGCAACGAGTGCAAGCAAGTAGGAGACGGGATTTTCAGCAAAACGCACTACGAATTCGGTCAAGGAAAAACCCTTGTCGCCACTCAGAATCACAATGATGCCGCCAAAGGCGACGAGAAGTCCCGGATAGAGCCACCAACGCGTACGCACACCGTTAAAGAGCACGGCAAAGAGAATTGTGAGTGACGGCCACAAATAGTTGACCATGCCTACTTCCATCGTCTGCGCGCCGCCGCTCGAAGTAAAGATGGCCAGACAGAAACTCAGAGAGCTCAGGTTTGCCGTCGGTATGCCGAAATAAAGATACCGCTTGTCGATACGATGAAAGTCCGGCAAACCGACAATGAAAAAAACGCAGATCGTTGCAACACAATAGAGAAAAAACTGTCCTTGCGCCATGCCGAAACCTTCAGCAATGCCGCGCACAAGACTCACGGACATCCCCCAGCATATCGGCGCAAAAAGTCCGATCAACGTTGCTTGTGTGCTCGTCAGCGAGCCGACTCTCAACATAGGAAACGCCTTTAGGTTATGCCTTTGTCGGATAATGACGCGCACCGAAGATAGCGCTTCCCACACGAACCATCGTGGCACCTTCCTCTACAGCCTGCACCATATCGGCACTCATTCCCATCGAAAGCGTATCCCAGCCAAATTCCGTCTTATGCGCATCAAACAGAGCTTTCATGGCTCGCAGAGGACGGCGCACACTCTCATCGTCTTGGGCAGGCTCCGGGATAGCCATCAATCCGCGCAATTTGAGTCGCGGCATCTTGGCAATTTCTCTTGCTACTTCGCAAACCTCCTCGGGCATAACGCCGCTTTTGCTCTCTTCGGCGCTGATATTGACCTCAATCAGCACATTTAAGGGAGGCATATCCTCAGGGCGCTGATCATTCAAACGCTTGGCAATGCGCAAGCGATCGACACTATCAACCCAATCAAAGCGCTCGGCTACAGGTCGCGTTTTGTTGGCCTGCAGAGGCCCGATAAAGTGCCAAACGAGTTTTCGTTCGGGATGGTTATCCTTAAACCAATCGACTTTGGCACAACCCTCCTGTGCATAGTTCTCTCCGAAAACACTCTGTCCGGCATTGACCGCCTCGAGCACAGCTTCGGCCGGAAATGTCTTGGAAACAGCCACGAGTTCCACCGTGCTTTGCCTTCGCATGCAGACCGCCGTCAGCACAGATTTGACCTGCTCCAGTCGATACGCAATTCCCTCTTCTCGTTGTGTCATCTTCGTCCTTTAAGTTCCAACTGCGGCTCGGCCGCATTGTGAGCGCAAGCGTAGCGCAAAACGCTCGTGTGCGGACAAAGTGCTCGCTCCGACCTCTCAATCTATGTCAAATCGTTACACACTCCTGAAGTTTGTCTTAACCGAAGACCTGCAACAGATTGAAATTTCAGCGTTTTGTCGTGCTGCATGGTCTAAGTTATCCACAACATCGGATCGGCCGGGCTTTTGTTGGTTCTGCGGCTATTTTCGCGCGCTTTTCCTTTTTCCGTTCAAGCAAACCAGATTCAACTTGTCAAGCAAAATTTTGATCTTGTTAATTTTTCTGTTTGTTTTCAGTATGTTAGCACCTAGCCATCAGGCTTTCAGTCCCTCTTGTCACTTATTCACGCGTTTTGTGAATTACTGTGGACGAAAGTCATTTTTTTCATAAAAATCAGTGGCCTTTTGCTGTGCCTAAAATTTGAGCACAGCGGTTTGAGGATCAAAATATGATTTGACTTTTGTTGTA
>UPZS01000018.1 GCA_900538905.1 uncultured Sutterella sp. | reverse complement strand
GATGTGTTGTGGTATGTGCATGCTTTGGATCCTATTGGTGTCCAAAAATCCGATACCAATTCACTACACGGAGAAAAAAAATTCCGCTCCTCGAACATACTCGAGCAGCGGAATTTGTTTCTCCGATCTCAAACCAAAGGAAATTGACCGGAGTATGGATCAAGAAGTCGATTAAGCGGCCTTAATCGGAATCTTTTTGCCGGTCTTCGGCGTCGGAAGAACCTTGTCGTAGTTCTTGATACCCTGTTCGGCCATCTTACGACGGATGAACGCGATCTGGGTCTTCAAGGGCAGATCCTTCGGGCAGAAGTCGTGGCATGCGAGCAACGACATGCAACCGAACACGCCGGAATCGTCACCGATGACATCATAGAAGTCACCGTCATTACGGGTGTCACGCGGATCGAGGCGGAAGCGAGCGATCTTGTTGATGGCAACGCCGCCGGCGAAGTCCGGGCGCAGGCGTACCGTACCGCAACCGGCGATACAGCAACCGCATTCCACGCAACGGTCGAGCAGATAGATGTCTTCAGCAAGCTGCGGATCCATCGGCTCTTCCTTCTTGCGAAGGTCGATTTCTTCAGACTTCATGTGAACCCACGTTTCCATGCGTTCAGACATGTTGCGCATCCACTTGCCGGTGTTGACGGACAAGTCACCGATCAATTCGAACGCCGGCAACGGAGCGAGCGTGAATTCGGTCGGAAGGTCGCGGGTCAGCGTACGGCAGGCCAAACCGGGCTTGCCGTTAATCAGCATCGCGCAGCTGCCGCAAATACCGGCACGGCACACGAAGTCGAACTGAAGAGTCGGATCCTGGTGATCGCGAAGTTCATTCAGAAGAATGAACAGCGTCATCGAATCAGCTTCTTCGCATTCAAACGTCTGCATGTGCGGCACGCTTGCGGGATCAGCCGGGTTGTAGCGCAGGATGCTGATCTTGAGCATGCGGTGCTGCTTCTTCACTTGAGTACTCATTTAAGTCAGCTCCTAGTAATTAAGCGAGGGGTTCATCGATGCGTTCGTTCTTACCCTGCAGGCGCTTCGGCAGCAGGTCGTGGAACGGCATGATCGCATCCTGAATAGCAAAGCGGTCTGCACCTTCAGCTTCCATCTTGGCACGGATGGCGTCGACTTCGGCCTGACGCTTCGGGGTTTCGGGGTTATCGATGTAGTTCTTAGCACCGTAACCACGCCAACCCGGCGGCAGTTCCATCTTGCTGATGTCGAGTTTTTCGTAGGAAAGCGTCGGCAGCGTGTCGTTTTCATTCTTCCACGTTGCGATCGTACGGCACAGCCATTCGGCGTCGTTACGAACCGGGAAGTCTTCACGGAAGTGAGCACCACGGCTTTCCTTACGAGCAGCAGCGCCGCAGGCGATAGCCAGAGCGACCTTGAGCATCTTACGGGTGCGGTAAGCGTAGACGAGTTCGGGGTTGTTGCCGGCCTTGTCCTTGACGGAGACCTTGTAGGTCTTCTTGAGGAGGTCTTCGAGTTCGGCAACGGCACTTTCCATATCTTCGCCGCGACGGAAGATGCCGATCTTGCTCGTCATCAGGTCCTGCATACGGGTACGGATGGCAACCATGTCTTCCGTGCCGGCATTCTTGATGAAGCCGTCGAGTTCGTTCTGAACCTTGGCGATCGAGTCGTAGATCACAGAGGTCGGGATGTCGATGCCGTTTTCAGGCTTGTCGCAGAAGTCGGCGATGAATTCACCGACGATCATGCCTGCAACCACGGTTTCGGCAACAGAGTTGCCGCCGAGGCGGTTGAAGCCGTGCATATCCCAGCAGGAAGCTTCACCGGCTGCGAAGAGGCCCTTCAACTGACGGGATTCGCCCGTGTAGTTGGTACGAACGCCGCCCATGGTGTAGTGCTGAGCCGGACGGACAGGGATCCATTCCTTCGTCGGGTCGACGCCGAGGAAGTAGTGGCAGATTTCATACACTTCACGCAGGTTGTGCTTGATGTGATGTTCGCCGAGCAGCGTGATGTCAAGCCAGATGTGTTCGCCGAAGCGACCCTTGACGCCTTTGCCTTGAGCAATACGTTCTTCCATACGGCGGGAAACTACGTCGCGGGAAGCCAGTTCCTTCTTTTCGGGTTCAACGTCGGGCATGAAGCGATGGCCATCGACGTCGCGCAGCAGACCGCCGTCACCGCGGCAGCCTTCCGTCACCAGAATACCAGCCGGGAAGATGCCGGTCGGGTGGAACTGAACGGCTTCCATGTTGCCGAGGCCGGCAACGCCGCTTTCCAAGGCCAGAGCGTGACCGGTGCCTTCGCAAATCTGAGCGTTGGTCGTCACGCGGAAGAGCTTGCCGGCACCGCCCGTAGCGATAGCCGTAGCCTTGGCAACGTAAGCGTAGAGTTCGCCCGTGATCAGATCACGAACCACAGCGCCGTAGCAACGCTTGCCGTCATGAATCAGAGAAAGAGCTTCAACACGTTCAATGACCGGCACCTTTTCGGCGATCACGCGGTCGGAAACGGCGTTAAGCATGGCGTGGCCAGTGCCGTCAGACACGAAGCAGGTACGCCACTTCTTGGTACCACCGAAGTCACGCTGACCGATCAGACCAGCAGCTTCCTTACGTTCGGTAATGGTGACCTTTTCACCATTGATAATCACCTGGCGATCGCCCGGGGTGATACGGCTCCAGGGCACACCCCATGCAGCCAGTTCACGCACAGCCTTCGGCGAGGTGTTCACGAACATGCGAACCACGTCCTGGTCAGCACCCCAGTCCGAGCCACGAACGGTATCGGCGAAGTGGATGTCTTCGTTGTCGCCAACACCCTTAATGACGTTAGCCAGGGATGCCTGCATGCCGCCCTGCGCCGCCTTGGAGTGCGAACGCTTCGGAGGCACCAGCGACAAAACGATGGAATCATGACCGCGGCGCTTGGCAGCTACTGCCATACGCAGACCGGCCAGACCGCCACCGATCACCAGTACGTCGGTGTAAACAATCTTCATTTCAAGGTCTCCTTGATCCGTTAAGAGGATCCGCTTGAACAAGAGCGCAACAAATTTCGTCGAGCTCTCAACAGCAGGGTCAATTAACTTACATCTTCCTCAGATTCTGCCAATGCGGCGTTTTTCCGCTCCGGCAGGCGCCCGATATGGTAAACCCGCAGGAATTCACATCGCCAGCGCAAAATAGAATCTCACTGATAAAACCCAAAGCAAGCCGGACGCTTTTACACATCCGACTCGCTTTCAGTCGAAGTCTCAAGGCAGTCGTGCCGAAGCACGTCGCCTCGTCATGCTTCGGCACCGTGAGATTCAAGCTTTGCAATAAAACAAAGCAATGCCGCCGCATCAAACCGTTTCGGGTCAGTCTAAGTCGGGTTATATCCCAGACAAATTTTACAGAGATACAAAGAGTAACAGTCTCACGCACACGCGCGAGCACCCAAGACAGACTTCTATCGGTGCGCAGTCTAGTTTTTCTACCTCCTCCGAACTATCGGGAAAAACCCTAGGACAGTTGTCCTATACGACCTGTTTTTCGCTTTAAAGACAGTAGCTTACCGAAATCTTTGCAATTCTCAAAACATTTGCATTTAATCAAATGTCTACAAATTTTTGTCACAAAACCCTCATAAACTACCTATTAGTAGGTATTTAATGCTAAAAACGAGACAAATTTCCAATTGCATTTTTGGCATTCAAAGTTTCTTCTCTCACGCACGATTTGCCGATTGAAAGAATCTATCAGTCTAGGATTTTGGTAGGATGAGCCGAGCGGCTATTCCAATTGCCGCTTCTGTATTTTGGAGAAAAAACCATGAATACCGTAAGCTCGACAACCAAAGCCCCTGCCGCTGTCGGCCCCTACAATCAAGCAATCAAGGCCGGCAATACCGTCTACTGCTCCGGTCAAATCGGCCTAGATCCCGCCACAGGGACGATGGTCGAAGGTGTGATTGCACAGGCCAACCGTGCGTTTGACAATCTCGAAGCTGTTTTAACCCAAGCCGGTGCAAAAATGACCGACGTCGTCAAGTTCACGATCTTTCTAACCGACATCAATGACTTCGCCCAAGTCAACGAAGTTATGGCATCCCATGTTCCCACTCCCTACCCCGCCCGCAGTTGCATGCAGGTCGCCGCGCTTCCCAAGGGCGCACTCGTGGAAGTCGAGGCGATCGCCGTCATTTGATTGATTCCGAGCTATATCAATACTCGGTAATTAACCTTTGAAGGCAATTAAACTCGAACCTTTTCGTTGTCAACCATGCCGCAGACGTCAAAAAACCCAACAAATTCAACTGCTAATTCGAAACCTGTGAAAAGAAAAGCAGAATCAATCTCTACTGCAGAGCGTGTCGCTCGCTTGGGCTTGGTCAACGATTGGGATTTTGTTCTTCATCTTCCGCTTCGCTATGAGGACGAGACTCGAATTACCCGAGTCTGCGACCTCAAAGCGGGCGACTGGGCTCAAATTCAAGCCACTGTCACTTCGAGTCGTACTCAAGGCGGTCGTTTCATGCAGCTCATCGCCACTGTTTCGGACGGAACCGGAACCATCGAAATCCGCTTTCTTCATTTTTACCCGAAAATGCGTGAGCGCTTTAAGAGCGGTACTGAACTGAGACTTGCCGGACAGGTGCAACAGCAACCCGCTCAATTCGGCGGCGCATTGCAGATGCTGCACCCTAAAATCAAAGATCCGATCTCCGATACATCTGATCTGCCCTCAACTCTCACGCCCGTTTACCCGGCCGGAGAACATATCACGCAGACATGGTTGAGAAAACGCATCGACCGAGCCATGCTCGATGTCGATCTCACCGATATTGTCCCGTCAAGTTTCACCCAAGCTTTATCGTTGCCTTCGCTGCGAAATGCTCTTAAGAGTCTGCACCATCCGAATCCGGGTGCCAACTACGAAGCCTACAGCGAACGACGAACTCCCGAATGGCGGCGCCTGAAATTCGACGAATTACTCGCTCAACAAATCACTCTACGCTACGCAAGGGAAGTCAAAAACAAACTTCTGGCTCCTCGTCTTCTCGGATCGAACGGAACCTTGCGTAATGAATTCATCGCGCGTCTTCCCTTTGCTTTGACGGGTGCACAAAATCGAGTTCTCGACGAAATTTATGCCGACTTGGTCCGCAATACGCCTATGAATCGCCTCGTTCAGGGCGACGTCGGATGCGGCAAAACCATCGTAGCGGCACTCTCTGCGCTTCAAGCTGTGGACAGCGGTTATCAAGCGGCTCTCATGGCTCCCACCGAAATTCTTGCCGAACAGCACTTCCTGAAACTCAAGCCGTTGCTTGAACCACTCGGCGTACAAGTGATCCTACTCATCGGATCACTGAGAGCCAAAGAAAAAGCACTTCGCCAGGAAATGGTCGCCTCAGGTCAAGCTCAAGTCGTCATCGGCACGCATGCACTCATTCAGGAAACCGTAAAGTTTCACAAACTTGGGCTCTCGATCGTCGACGAACAACATCGTTTTGGCGTTGAGCAACGCTTAAAGCTCAGAAATGCTGTTCAAGAAGGCACACTTCCGCATTTGCTCATGCTCTCGGCAACGCCCATTCCGCGAACGCTAGCGATGAGCTATCTCGCCGATATTGATGTTTCCGTAATTGATGAATTGCCTCCGGGGCGCACCCCGATTGTCACTACGCTCATCAGTATGGATCGCACTGCCGAAGTCACGTCTGCAGTTCAACGAGCCGTATCAGCCGGCTCACAGATTTACTGGGTGTGCCCGCTGATCGAAGACAGTGAAAAGTCCGACCTCACCGCCGCAACCCTACGTCATGATGCTCTTCAAAAAGAGCTTCCAAACTGCCGCATCGCTCTGCTACACGGTGCCATGACACCTGAAGAGAAACAAAGTGTGATGAATGCGTTCTGTGCCGGTGAAACCGATATTCTGGTCGCTACGACCGTCATTGAAGTCGGTGTAGATGTCCCCAACGCCTCGGTAATGATCATTGAGCACGCCGAACGTTTCGGCTTGTCGCAGCTTCATCAGCTCAGAGGTCGCGTAGGTCGCGGCAATAAAAAGAGTTTCTGCCTGCTTCTTTACTCACCCAACCTGTCCGAAGTTGGCAAAGAGCGCCTGTCGGTCATTAGATCAAGTACCGACGGTTTTGAAATCGCCCGCGAGGATCTTCGCTTGCGCGGTCCCGGCGAATTCATGGGAGCCAAACAGTCAGGAGCGCCCTTGTTGCGATTTGCCGATCTGAACCATGACACCGAGCTGCTTGAAGCTGCACGACAAGCCTCTCAATCCTGGCTCAGCACCGACCCGAAATCAGCGTTGCTTCATGCTCGACGTTGGTTTGCCGAGTCGGGAAACTTTTTACAGGCCTGATCTAAAAAAAACGCATACGGACTGAAAAGGAAATTTTCGATGACACTCACTGAACTTCGCTACATTCTGGCCGTGGCACGCGAACGACATTTCGGACGCGCCGCCGAATACTGTCACGTCTCTCAGCCTTCTTTATCGGTTGCCGTCAAAAAACTCGAAGACGAGCTGCAAGTAAAAATCTTCGAGCGCCGCAGCAACGATGTGACGCTCACGCCCACGGGAGCAGCCATTGTCGAGGAGGCCGAACAAATCCTCGCCCGATGCGACAAGCTGCGTGAATGCGCCGCTCAAGGTCGCGATCCCTTGACCGGCTCATTGAGATTGGGCGTCATCTACACCATAGCCCCGTACCTCGTCCCTCAGTTGGTGAGCAGCATTCATTCAATCGTGCCAATGATGCCGTTGATTCTGTCGGAAAATTACACGTCTGTTCTACTCGATCAACTCAAAAACGGCCAGATTGACTGCGCCATCATGGCTTTGCCCATTTCTCAACCCGGTCTCATGATGCAGCCCCTCTACGATGAGGACTTCGTCGCTGCGGTCCCCTCCGATCACCCCATCAGCCGCAACGAGCACCTCGTGCGCGAACAACTCAAAGAAGAACCGATGCTGTTGCTCGGCAGCGGCCATTGCTTCCGCGATCAAATTCTCGACTTCTGCTCGGATATTGCTCGCACGGACGGTTTTTCCAAACGTGCCGTCGAAGGAACCAGCCTGCAAACCATTGTCTACATGGTAAGTCAAGGTCTAGGACTTACAGTACTTCCAGCCAGTGCTGTCCCCTATTACAACTCCAACCCGATGATCAAGATTCTGGAATTTGAAAAGCCCAATGTCCCGCGTCGCCGCGTTGTCCTGGTCTGGCGCAAGTCCTTTCCTCGAGAGGCCGCCATTGAAGCCGTCACAAAAGCCGTCAGCGCACTGAAACTCAATGGAACACGCATTCTGACTTCTTTGCCGGCTGTTCCGGCCTAAGCCATCCGCAACCGTTTTGTGACGTGTACCGACTCGCGTATCATTGCGTCCGACACAATTCCTTTAAAGAAGCCGCCTTTTAGCAGGCGTCTTTGTTCCTATTTCGATGACGAAAAACAACAAAAATCAGAAAAACGGACCGGCGGCAAACGAAGTCAATCGCGTACCTGCCCTCTTCAGCCCCTTGATGAGCGTGCTTTTTACGTTGCTTTTCACGCCGATGTTCGGCGCTTTCCTTCAGGGCCTTAATTGGCGTGAGCTCGGCAACGACGAACTGGCCGCCCGGAACATGGGATGGGTAAAGTGGACCTTCATTACGTTTGCCGTTTATACGTTTTCCGAGCCTTTCATTCGCGATACGTTCTTTGGACGCTATTTGATGATTGCGCTTTTTATCGGCTTTTGGGTGAGTTGGCCTTTCTCGCTCGGCATCAAGCAAATCAAATACGTCAAGAATTTTGTTCCCGTTTACACGAAAAAGTTCATGGGCCGTGCGATCATGATCGGAGCTTTCGGTTGGGTTGCCTATACGGCGGTCGCACTTACGCTCGTTTTGATGCTGCACGTCACCGGGATCGATCCTTTACCTGCCGATGCCCCGATTCTTCAGCAAAACGCCCCGACTCAGGAACTCTCTTCCACCAAATAAGACAACACGATCGTCATGAAGCGCAACACGGATCTTCGGTTTGAACTGCCGCAGAACAAAGTGACGTCTCCTGTGGGCGTTCTTGCGCTTTTGCAGGGTCAGGTACAGACTACGGCAAGTTCTGTGCCAGACCAAAACACCGTGGAAATGTGGCAACGTGAGGCGGCCCAGGGTTCTCCAAACGCTCAGTATGAACTTGCCAAAATGCTCACCAGCGGCGAACCCGTTTCCGCCGACAACCGTGCCGCCGTCAAGTGGCTGAAAAAAGCCGCAGAAAAACAACACGCCGAAAGTCAGCATATGCTAGGGGTACTCATTGCCCGTGGGCAAGGCGTGCGCGCCGACCCGGCAAAAGCAGCTGCCCTCTTTCGTACAGCTGCCATCATGGGTAATGCCAACGCTCAATATGATCTGGCAAGGGCACTTAACTGGGGCTTTGGTTGTGAAGAGAACCCTCGTGAAGCGCTTACGTGGTTCCGTTTAGCCGGTGCACAGGGAAATATTGCCGCTCAGTTTGCCGTCGGCGTCGCCTACGCACAAGGACGCGGCTGTGAACCCAACCTAACACAGGCAGCTTCCTGGTTGCGTAAGGCGGCTCTGAGTCATCATGCCGAAGCTGCATTTCGACTCGGTGAACTCTATCTTCGCCCCGACAATCCGTCCGCTGACAATACCGAAGCTTTCCGATGGGTTGCCGAAAGCGCCCGAGCCGGATATGTTCCCGCGCAATACACGCTTGCTCTCTTTTACTGGGCCGGTCGAGCCGTCAAACGTAACCCCAAACAAGCCCAAGCATGGGCAATGCGTGCAGCTTCCAAAAATTCCGCTGAGGCCTTGCTTTTGCTCTCCAAGTTGACCGAGACCGGCGAAGCGGGAACAGCCGATCCCGGCGCGGCTTACGCGATCGCTTATCGTGCAAAAGAGGTCACGTCAAATGAGTCTCTAAAAGAAGAAGCGCAACTGCGTTTGCGTGAACTTTCGCTCAAACTTTCAACAGACTGTATTCATAGCGCGCAAAAGCTCTGCGAGGACCATCCGGACACCTCGACCTTGCTTCATTTACTCTTAGATTCTCAGTCTGATGTTAACCACCTTTAGTGGTTTAAACCTACCTCTTAATGGTTAACAACTAAACCTGAACTCCATAAAAAAATCGCTGCAGCATTGCCGAGAGACTCGACCATGTCTGCAGCGCAGATACCACTTAAGGAGATGCCAGAGACTAAAACGGCTCTGGCCGCTCTCGCTCTGTACTGCGCATTAGAACATTTTTTCCGTCAATACACAATCGTTTTCTGACTGTCGAGTTTTGCTGTTTGCAAAGAGTTGTTTACAGCAGAGGATTTCTCGGTATACCACATTGGAGGTACTTAAACTGAGATTCCCACGAATTTCGGGCCATTCTCTTCATCCACGTACTTCTTCATCCTAACTTCTCCTTTCAGGTGATTTACAAACTGATACGTTTACGGTTCGAGTTTGTCTCCCTTAACGGTTGCGACAAAGATTTGCGTTGAGCAAACAAAAAGAACGGAAGGCAGACCGTTCAGGCGCGTCAAATTTGCGAAAAAATCTTGAGTTAACTCAAAGAATCATTACGTGTTTTGCCGCATTTAGTCCGAAGAACTACTGCATTCCTTGACTGTCGGGGCTATCATTGGGGCGTTGTTTCACCGTGTTCCTTTTGGGCTGTGCTTTGAACACCGCCGATGAGGGTACAACTTCTAAAATGCGGCAGATCGGAGATTCGATTTTGTTGCCGCTCGACGCTTTTTTTCGGTGAAGCGGCACATTGCACAAACACATACGGAGATAGCCTATGAATCGCATGGATCTTGTCGAAAAGATTGCCGAAAAGAATGCCATTTCCAAGGCAGAAGCCAACCGCATTCTCGGTACGGTGATCGAAGAAGTTATGGCTGCTGTTAAGAGCGGCGAGTCCCTTACGCTCGTTGGCTTCGGCACGTTCAAGCTTCAGGATCGTCCGGAACGCACCGGTCGCAACCCCGCTACGGGCGACGCCATCACCATCCCGGCTGCCAAGGTCCCGAAGTTCGTTCCGAGCTCCGCCTTTAAGGCTGCTGTGAACTGCTGCTGCAAGAAGTAATTCTTCTCGGTCGCTTCCTATGACAAACCCGCGCTCGATGCCTTCGAGAGCGGGTTTGTTTTGTTCAATGCCTCTCGAGAGGCCGCGTAAAATTTCACCAGCTTCGATTCGCCTTCGCAAAAGGCACTCATGCTTGTTTGCCTCATAAGCCATGTCCGTTCGTCAGAATCTCATCTCCGCTTGCCTGCTAATCCTCTCCGCGAGCCTTACGACGCCCGTCTATGCTCGTTCCGTCACAGACCATCTCAACCGAACCGTTGAGGTACCCGATCACATCGAGCGCGTCGCCGTAGCCGACATTTTTCCGTACGCTTCTGCCGCTTGTGTATATCTGGGAAGCTGCCGCAAGATCGTTGCCATGCATCCGAGCAGCATGAATGCGGCAAGGAGCGGCCTGCTCCATGAGCTCTACCCCGAGGTTGCTGACATCAACACATCCGTCATGCAAGGCGCTGAAGTCAATCTTGAAGCTCTGATGGGATTAGGGCCCGACGTAGTCTTCGTCAACGCCGGCAACAAGCGCTTGATTGAACGCCTGGAAGCAGCCGGATTACCTGCTCTGGCTGTAAGTACCGGAAAATGGGATTATGACGTTCTAAAAACTGGATTTCACTTCTGGACAAAACCTTTCCCGGAGAAGGCAACGCCGCCACCGCACTTAAATACGCTCAGCGTATCGAAAAACTTGTCTCGGAGCGCACCTCCGACCTCGCACCGGAAAAACGCCGCAAAGTCCTCTTTCTTGTTCAATACGACAGCAAGCGCATTGTCACAAGCGGCAGTCGCTTTTTCGGGCAGTACTGGTCAACAGCCGCAGGCGCACTTAACGTCGCACACGAAGTAACGCTGGAAAAAGGCAATGCTGTCATTGACTTCGAGCGCATTCTCGCCTGGAATCCGGATGCGGTCTTTCTCACCAATTTCACCAAAGCGCAACCCGCCGATATATACGAGAACAAATTCCATAACTGGGAAAGCGTTGAAGCCGTCAAGCGCCGCAATGTCTACAAAATGCCCCTCGGTTTGTACCGAAGCTATACCCCATCAGCAGATTCTCCAATGACGTTGTTGTGGCTTGCCGCGACGCTCTACCCCGAGCGTTTTACCGATATCAAACTTGAGGACGAAGTTCGAACGTTTTATCACGATTGTTACGGTATTGAACTGACGCCGGAACGCGCCCGCGCCCTCTTTCCTACAGCCCGCAAATGAACTTTAATAAAAGCCGAGCCGTTTTATTGTGCGGCTGTGTGATTTTAATTGCTAGTTGTCTGATTTCATTGGGAATTGGCGCGCTTTCCCTTCCCATTGAACAAGTCGTATATGCACTTTTAACTCCGGTATGCACTAATCTTGACATTTCAGCTCAAACGCAGTCCGTTGTCTTAAATGTGCGTCTGCCCCGTATTCTTACCGCAATTGTTTGCGGTGCTGGATTGGCTGCCTCCGGCGCCGCTTTTCAAGCCCTTTTTTCCAATCCTCTAGCAACTGCCGATACGCTCGGCGTCTCCACAGGAGCAGCGTTCGGCGCCGTGCTCGGCATTCTTTTCGGTTTCGACGCTTTCGGCGTACAAACGCTATCACTCATTGTCGGCTTAGCTGCGGTGTTCGGCGTTTGGCAACTCTCACTCATACACGGCAAAAGCTCGATCCTGATGCTCATTCTCTCGGGTCTCGTCGTAGCGGCCCTTTTCAGCTCCCTCATCAGTCTCGTAAAGTTCGCGGCAGACCCGCAGGATGAACTGCCTGCCGTCACGTTTTGGCTAATGGGTTCTTTGACGGGGGCTGACTGGAAGTCTTTAAAACTCGGCCTCCCGTTTGTTGTCATCGGCTCGCTTGTGATCTGGGCCCTGCGTTGGAAACTTAACGCGCTTTCTCTTTCCGAAGACGAAGCGAAAAGTCTCGGCCTGCCAGTTTCGCGTTTGCGGTTGATCATTGTGACTGCCGCCACTGCCGTAACAGCTGCAAGCGTCAGTATGTGCGGTTTGATCGGTTGGATTGGTCTGTTGATTCCGCATTTTGTACGTCTCGCCTGCGGAAGCGACAACCGAACGGTGGTGCCGGCAAGCTTCCTTTTCGGCGCAGTTTTTCTGCTGGTTTGCGACACTATCGCACGGTGCATCGCACAAATGGAAATTCCCGTTTCCGTGCTCACCAGCCTCGTCGGCGCGCCAATCTTTTTGATCTTGCTTCGACGCAAAAGCACTTTTCTTTGATGGGAGGCAAATGTGTTACTTTCCGTTGAACAAGCGGCGTTTCACTACCCCAATCGCTCTCTGCTTTTTCAGAATTTGTCATTTGAGTTGAGAACACCCTGCGTCATGAGCGTGCTCGGAGCAAACGGTGCCGGCAAAACAACGCTTTTAAAATGCATTCTCGGCTTTGAAAAGTGGTCTGCCGGTCGCCTCCTGTTGGATAACGTTGACGTATCTCACCTGCCATCTCCCCGTTTTTGGCAACGCATTGCCTATGTTCCACAGGCGAAAAGTGCCCCATTTTCCTATACCGTGGAAGAAACGGTGTTGCTCGGCAGAAGCTCTCGCGTTGCTCTTTTCGGAAAACCTTCGGCACACGATCTTGAAGTCGCGCATAGGGCAATTGATTTCATCGGTATTAAGGACTTGATGCACCGCAGTTGTGCGCAGCTGTCCGGCGGTCAGTACCAAATGGTCCTGATAGCCCGTGCCCTTGCCGCCGAACCGGAACTTCTAGTAATGGACGAACCCGAGAGCAACCTTGACTTCAAAAACCAGCTCAAAGTACTCTCCTGCATCCGTCAACTGCGTGAGCGCGGTGTCGGCTGCCTTATCAACACCCACTACCCGGCACATGCCCTTGAAATCAGCGATCAGGCGCTCTTGATGCTTCCTGAGCATCAGTTCCTCTTTGGCAAAACCGAAGATGTGGTCACACCCGAGACCCTCACCCGTGCCTTCGGCGTTGAAGTCACGGTTTTTAAAACACAACTGCCCGACGGCCGGATCGTCAGTAACGTCGCCGCTGTGTCAGCATAGTCTGAGGAGTCATCGCCTTAAAAAAATTAAGGCGCTAACGGAGAAGAAAGAAGTTCGGTGGAACCAGTTGAAGCCGGTTGATGCGAAGGAACGGTCAACGTGGCAGAAGGTTCGGCTACCTTGGTTTCTGCGGGAGCCGACTGACGAAGCAAACGCACGTCCGGACCAGAAGACTTGCGAGCGCGCCGACAATCTGTCGGATCGTTGCAGTTGTAGGGAACGCCGGCACGCATTTCGACATGCACCTCAATCACCTGACGGCGAAGCAGTTCGCGCTCAGCAGGTGTCATCTTGCGGGCTTTGAGATTCTTAGCCTTCTCGGGCGGCAACTGATCAATCACAAAGCGCCGCTTAAGATTCTTGCGCTCCACCGGCGTCATATTTTTACGCATAACACGCCGTTCGTCCTGCGTCATGTGTCGCCACCGCAATAGGCGCTGCTCGTGCGTAAGAAGCGGCCAAAGCTGGGCTCGCTGTTCGGGCGTCATCTGCTCCCACATCAGCACCTTGGGCTGTTCGTCTTGGTTGGGACCGAAGACAAAGAACTGCACCGAGGAGTCTTGAGCGACAGCAGCGCCGCAACAACCACAAGCACAGGCAGAAATTAAAAATTGACGCAAGTTGAGGATCATCAGAGAACAAAATTGCCCAATCTTTGAGACTCTCGAAGCTTAACCTGTTTTTCACGAGCTGCGTACGTGAGGATTTAACCCATTTGGCAACAGCCCTTCTAAATTTGTAACAAGGGTTGTTGGATTCACCCGAGCCAATTTGTAACAGGCACAATGTGCAAAACGTATCGCGGCCGCTAATCCTGCTGTTTCGATAAGCACTGACCTATCTGCAAAACGGGCCGCACCGGGAACAAGAACTCATTGGAAAGGACATCACATGGCTGAACAAGAACGCACGCCGAAGGTATTGATTGTTGACGACGACCCCCGTCTGCGCGACCTCTTGCGCCGCTATCTCGGCGATAACGGCTTTAGCGTTTCGGTGGCCGACGGCGCTCCCGCGATGAATCGCATTTGGATGCGCGAACGCTTTGATGCGCTCATCCTTGATCTGATGCTGCCGGGCGAAGACGGCCTGCAAATTCTGCGTCGCCTGCGCGCCAGCAAAGACATGACGCCGGTGCTGATGCTCACAGCCCGCGGCGAGGATGTCGACCGCATCGTCGGACTGGAACTTGGTGCCGATGACTACATCGCCAAGCCTTTCAATCCACGTGAACTGCTTGCACGCATCCACGCCGTACTTCGCCGTCGACCGCGCGCCGACGAACCCGGAGCACCTTCCCTTGAAAAAGAAGTGGTGGTGTTCGGCGACTTTGAACTCGACCTCGGCCGACGCGAACTGCGCAAAAATGGCGAACCTGTGTCGCTCACGACGGGTGAGTTTGCAGTTTTGAAGGCCTTTGCACGGCATCCGCGCGTGCCGCTTTCTCGCGACAAGCTCATGGAAATGGCCCGCGGCCGCGAGTACGAAGCGTTCGATCGCTCGCTTGACGTCCAGGTAAGCCGCCTGCGCAAACTCATCGAACCCGATCCCAGCAAGCCTCGCTATTTGCAGACGGTTTGGGGGCTGGGCTACGTCTTTATACCGGACGATCCTCAGGACGCCAACAAGGCTTGATTTTCGTTGTCGCCTGATCCGAAGCTGTCTCAGGAACGATCTTGAGACAGCTTTTTTGCACTTTGCCGCGGCTACAATGTGCAAACCTTTATCGTTCTTCGATCGTTGATCCCTATCCGATCTACTGTTTTTCCGGTCCCGTTACAATGGCCAACCCCCAGAACACCCGCGCTCCCAATCTTTTTTGGCGCACATTCATTCTCATGATGCTGCTCATCGTCTTTTGCGTGATGGGCTGGCTTCAAAGTTTTCGTGTTTTAAACGAAACACCCTATGCGATCGGTGCCGCACGCCAAATCGTTACGATGGCCAACCTCACGCGCTACGCCCTGATCAGCGCCGATCCCTTCTATCGTCCCGATTTGCTGATGGTCCTTGCCAGTCGAGAAGGTCTGCGCATTCTTCCCAAAGAAAGTTCCGACGTCGCCATGCCGTTGTCCTCGGATGTAGGCTCGCCCTGGTCTGTCGCCGATATTGAAAACTACGTGCATACGCACCTGAGTCCTGACACCGTGATTGCCAGCGCAGTTAACGGAGAGCACGGCCTTTGGGTTTCGATTTCAATCGACGGCGACGAGTACTGGTTGATGAGTAATCTCACGCTGATCAATCCAAGTTACGGCACAACATGGATATGGTGGGCCCTCGCCTCTCTTGTCGCGTCTATTCTCGGCGCCACCGCACTCACGCGTCGCGTTATCGATCCGCTCAATAAACTATCGGCTGCCGCTCGCGCTTTCGGCCGCGGCACCATGCCGCAAAATCTCCCCGAAGAAAGCGGCCCGATTGAATTGCGCGAAGTGAATTCGAGCTTCAACCGTATGGTGCAAGATATCACACGCGTTGAAAACGACCGAGAAATGTTGCTTGCCGGTGTGTCGCACGACCTGCGTACGCCCATCACACGTCTGCGTCTCGAAACCGAAATGGCTAATCTGCCCGAGGATACCCGCAACAATATGATCAGCGATCTCGAGCAGATGGAAACAATCGTCAACCAATTCATGGCCTATGCACGCCGCAGCACACAACCCATGGAAAAAATCAATCTGTCCGAGACAGTCAGACGCGCCATTTCAACGGCTCGTCTGGAAATTGATCCGGCAGTAAAGCTCAAAACAGACATCGAAGACGACATACTTATTCACGCCAACCCGATCGAATTCTCTCGTGTCGTACAAAACCTCTTCACCAACGCCCTTCGCTACGGCAAGAGTGAAGACGATCTTCTGCATCTTTCGGTGGAGGTCTACCGTGAAAAGACCGGAGCCGTCTTGTCGGTGAGCGACGAAGGCCCCGGTCTTGACATGAGTCAGGCCGATCGTTTGATGCGCCCGTTCGAACGTGGCGACAGCGCCCGCGGTGGCGTTACAGGTACCGGCTTGGGTCTGGCCATTGTTGATCGCATCGTTCGCCGCAGCGACGGCACAGTCACGCTGGAAAACAACAAACCGCACGGACTTCGCGTCAAGATCCGCCTGCCTATGGCCGATCAAAAAGCCAAAACAGCGAAATCCGTTTGATTTTTGCATCAAGCCGATCTGATCTCTTCGGAGGATTGACTCATATTAAAAATGCGAGTCAATCCTCTTTTTATATAAAATCTGCGATAACTCTATTAATTTTGCGATCGGAATCGCCACATCTACAAAATCGGCGTTTCAACGTCCTTCGGACAGGTTTCTCATGTATTGCGGGTACAGTTACCTCAGAGACACATTTCGAACAACCGCTCTTTCGCTCAGCAACGAAGCCGTTGTCAATTCCGGCGTCAACAAGCTCGTGCGCGCCGATTCGCATCTTTTCGTGCCGCCACGCATGGCGCCCGACAAAAACGATTTGATGGCTCACCTTGTCTTTGCGCTCAAGCACGAAGGCATCAACCTCGAGATTCTTTCTCAGGTGCTGCCGAAGCTGGATTCCGCACTTTTGCAACAGTCTCTAGACAATAAACCGAGCAGCGCCATCTATCGAAAAATTGGTTGGCTCTGGGAAGAGTTCACGCAGAAACAGCTTGATTACGAACGTCCGTGCGGCAATTACGTCGATTTTTTTGACGACAGCCTCTACTTCACCGGTCCCAAGCGTCAAATTCCACGTTGGCGCCTCATTTTCAACGGTCTTGGGAACCTCACCTATTGCCCGATCGTACGTAAAACGGAAAAACTCACCGACAAAAACACCGAATCTGTGTTCGCCGAACTCAATCGGCACCTCTCATCAATACCGTCCCAATTGCTGCAGCGCGCCGCAGACTGGGCTTACCTAAGTGAAACGCGCAGTTCCTTCGAGATCGAAAAAGAGGCGCCCAACGGCAGCAAAGCTGAGCGTTTCGTCGCTCTCCTAAAGAACGCAGGTGCCTTTGATCGTTTAGACGAAGACTCTCTTTGCGAGATTCAGAATCGGATCGTTTCGACCGTTTATAGTCAGGCCGTCAGTTACCGTACCGAGCAAAACTGGCTTGCCAACACAACGGGGGCAGGGTTTCGACGCATCACCTACGTTCCGCCGCCGCCCGAAACACTTGATGACTTGATGTCGGGACTCCTTAGAATGATCGCCGAAGCACCGGGCGATACCAATCCACTGGTTGCTGCCGGGACAGCTTCGTTCGGTTTTGTCTATCTTCATCCGTTCATGGACGGCAACGGCCGTCTGAGTCGTTTTCTGGTGCATCAGCAATTGATTCGCAGCGGCGTATTACCTAACGGTCACATTCTTCCCATATCCGCCGCCATGTTGCAACACGAACGCGACTATTTACAGGCCTTAGAGACCTTCTCGGCACCTTGCCGAGAACTCTGGGAAACAGTGCAGATTGATGACGGCCAGTACGACTTTCAATTCCACGGTACCGCCGATGTCTACCGTTACTGGGATGCTACAAGGCAATGCGAGTTTCTTTACGAAATGGTTAAGGAAGCCGTCAGCACCTATCTGCCGGAGGAAATTCGTTTTCTGGAAACTTACGACAGGATTTACCATGTTCTGAACGACTCGTTTGACGTCGTGCAAAAAGATCTGGACGTGTTGGTTGCTGCGGCAATTCAGGCCGGACGCGTTTCGCTGAATCTTAGGAAAAAGTACAGATACAAAGTGCCGGAAGCTCTATTTGACACACTCGAATCTTTGCTCGAAAAACAAAATGCTTAACAAGAGGATCAAAAGTCAATCCGTAAATACTGCATGTCTTTGAGACAGATGCCGTCTTCGATAATCGGATGGTCGTAATTGGCTTCAAAGAAGCCGTCTACAATATGCGACTTCGCAAAGCCGCATTTTTCGTAAAAGGACACGACTTGGGTATCGCGCCCAGTGCCGACGAAAAGTGTCTTTGCACCCGCCTGACGACAGAGATCAACAACGAAGAAGACCATTCGGCGACCGAAACCGCAGCGCTGATGTTCCGGAGCCACGGCAAGGTTCTTTATCTCGAAAAGTCCGTCTCCTTCGTTCGTGAGCACACACACCGCACGAAGATCTGAGGCCGCATTGTTATGTTCGTACAGCGCAAACAACCGCCCACGGTGGATGTAGCGTTTGATCATTGCTTCTGACTCATCGCCCAATAGGAGCAATGGCAGAAACTTGGCCTTGTCTTCTTCGGAAATTTCAGAAATCCGGATGAAAGCGTGCCTGCCTATTGCAGTCTTTTCTTGCGCTTGCTTTACTTTCTCTTCGTTCATATCCAGTACCGAGTGACACTACAAACGGTTAGCAACATCCCGACAGAGCACAACGTCATGATTACGTCCGCTGTGGTTTTGCGAGCTTGTCCCGACCTTCTTTCAGTCTAACGTAGCGACGAGTGGCTCTCTGGAAAATATTGTTGATCTTTCGACAACTTGCAAAATCCGAGAGCCTCCCGATTGTCGAGTTTTTGCCAATCGTCTCGCAGCACCAGCCGTATATCCTTGAGCAAGCGATCTAAACAGCAACCACTTATACAGGTGTGTACTATTGGGCGCACGCTTGAAAAGCGTCAAGACGACCTGCATCTTGACGCTTGACTTTCAGTGACACTTAACCGGCTGTGTTGCTGGCCGGCAACGACCCGTCTTCTCTCTCTCCGCTCAACACATAACGTCGACCCGCATAGTGCGCATGCTCAATCGTCATACTAAGCTCGCCTTGCGACAGCCGCAGAGTAAAGACGCCGTAGGACTCGTCGACGTCATCCTTGAGTGCTTCGTCAAGAAGTCGTGCGGGCGAATGGTCGGCCTCCGCTCCCATCAGTGTCAGCATGGTCTTGGCCAAATCATCGTGACCGGCGGGTGCTTTGTGGCGACGTGCAGTCGGAGTGAATGCCAAACCTGCGCATGTCAGATGCGCATGCAGTTCTGTCGGGGTAAGTCCACCGTGGTTGCCCGATCCCAGGCCATAGTGTCCTCCACTTAATATGCGGCCCGTGCTGTTGTCACCGCGTCCCACGATGCGCAGATCGGGGCCTCGCTCGTTTTCACTGAAAACAAGCGCTTCGGAAAGGGTGCCCGGCACGCGTCCGGCAACAGCGTCTCGGTACTGTTCGTTGGGTTGTGAGAACACCAACCCAACACCGGGATCGGACGTGAGAATCTGAGCGATCTGCGTGAGATTTTCCACGTTCGCATCCTTAACCCAAAGGCCTGCAGTGTAGTCCCCTACCAAAACCATTTCAGCTTGGTTCGCATCGGCCCCTTCCAGAATTTCTTGGTCGGTGACGACCGTTCGACCGGCTTTCCGAAGAATTGCCGCAAAGTCGACGTGCCCTGCAATTTCACCGTGACCGTGATCCGACATCGTCACAAGTTGCACATTTTGATTGCGCCCTTCTTTGATCCACCAGTCGTAAATGCGGCCGAACAGCTTGTCGGCATGCGTGCGCGCACGCTCCGTGAGTTCGCTTTTCAGACCGATCTCGTGACTTGAATGGTCAGGCTCTCCGATCCAAAACACCGTCATGTCGGCAAGCGACTGCGCGCCTTTGTTCAGTTCGTCTCGGAAAAGAATCTCGAGCATTTCCGACTGTGCGGCAAAGTCCGGAAAAGTTAGCGGCATCTTGGCCGGACTGGACACAAGCAATCGGTTGCGTTCCTCAACAGGAATGGCCTGTTCCAGAGCATGAATGCAAGCGTTCAAGTGCCCCGGATAACGATCGGCGTGCATATTCTGGAGACGGGTGCTGCCGGCTGAATTAGCGCACAGCACTCGCATGGTCTTACCCTTTTGAGCGAGCAGCTCAGCCATATCAGGCACAGCGTAGAGACCCTCGGGACGCGCTTTGTCCTGCGCCGTCACACTGTCAGTATCCCAGCCACAGAAAAGCTGCGCTTTGCCCTTAAGATCAGGGCAGAAGAAACTGTTGGCAATCAGTCCATGAGCGTTGGGGCGAAATCCTGAAAAAATCACCGGATGATTGACGTAAGTCTCGGTAGGAAAGCTTGCGAGATAATTCTCCCAAGTATGGTTTTCGTCTCGAAAGCGGGCCAAGTTGGGCATCACATCGGGCGTAATGTCGCACGGACGAAGGCCGTCAAACCCCACCAAAAGAAACTTGCAGGGAGAGATATTTTTATCTGTCATTTGCATCAATCGATATCACATTGATCATCAACGGGACTGCGGTTCAAGCTTTTGCTGTACCCAGTCACCCAACACGGACATGGAAAGCGTCGAAATCACAATCGCCACGCCGGGCACCACGGCAATCCACCAAGCGGTGGTGAGATAGTCTCGACCGAATCCGAGCATGGTACCCAGGGAACTCATAGGAGGCTGAACGCCTACACCCAGAAAGGACAGACTCGTTTCGAGCAGAATCATGCCGGGGAAGTTAAGCGTCATGTTCACAACAAGGGCACTGGCGATATTCGGCAAAATGTGCTTCAAGAGAATACGGCGCGTGGGCAGTCCCAAACCTTCCAAGGCTCCGGCGTAGCCTTCCGTATAGGCCGAACGAGCCAGGTTGCGTGAAAGCTTTGCATAACGATCCCAGCCGTAAAAAGCCATGATCACAATGATCACTTTGACGTCTGTACCCAGGAAGGCAAGGATTGTCAGAGCCAAGATAATGAACGGAAGCGAAGCCGTAAAATCAACGCCGACATTGACAAGATCGTCGACTACACCTCCAAAACGGGCGGCCAGAAAGCCCAGAGCCGTGCCAAGAATCGCTCCGATCAGCGTGCCGCAGACGGCAAGCACGAAAGACAGACGTAAGGAGTAGAGAAGACGCGTCAGAATGTCGCGTCCGAGTTCGTCTGTACCCAAAATGTGAGCAGAAGACGTAAAGGGCGCCACCAGACGCGCCATCAAATCCATGTCCTCGAGACCGTAGGGCGCAATCCATGGAGCAAGCAGTCCGCCGGTAAAGAGAATCGCCAAAATGAGCGCTGCGGTTGCCGCCAACGGGGACGGACGGTTGGCCGCCCACGCCGATATCGTTGTTGTAGCTGTTGCGGTAGTCATAGCATTCGTACGTGTTGTTTAGTTGCCTTTTCTCAGTCGCGGATTGAAAACGAGCGCGAGAAGATCCATCAGAAGATTGGCAGCAATGAGCGAAGCTCCGGTAGCAAGTACAATCATCTGCACAACCGGAATGTCACGGTTGGCGACGGACTGCACCAAAAGCTTGCCCACGCCTGGCCACGAGAACACCGTTTCGGTGATCACGGCGCCCGCCACGAGCGTACCCAGGAAAAAACCCAAAATGGTCAGAATCGAGAGCATGGCGTTGGGCAGCGCATGCAGCCAAATGATGCGGGTGCGGGGCAGACCGCGCATCATGGCGGCTTTCACACTCGGCAGACGCATCGATTCAATCATTGCGCTACGGGCGTAACGCGAGAAAATCGCCGCTTCGGTAGTTGCCATCGTGATGATCGGCATGATGTAGTGAGCCGCAGTTGCGTTGCCGTATGAGGGTAGCCAACCGAGCCAGATCGAAAAAACAAGCAGAAGCAAAATGCCCATGAAGAAGTTCGGAACGGCGTAGCCCATGACAGAAGCCACCATCATGGCTCGATCTGCCGTCGTATTGCGACGCAGGGCGGCAAAGACACCGGCCGGGATGCCGATCAGAAGCGTGACAATGGCCGTCGGAATCATCAGGTCAAGCGTGGGCCCTAGCGCCTGCAAAAAGACATCCTTCACCGGAAGGCCGGTAGCGTAGCTCTTGCCCATGTCTAGACTTAGGGCGTTTAGAAGATAGATTCCGAACTGTTCCCACAGAGGCTTATCCAAACCCCATTGATGACGAAAGGCCGCAATGGCTTCCGCCGAAGCATCGCTGCCGAGCATCAGACGAGCGGGATCACCCGTCAGATGCAGGACAAAAAACACGCAAGCAGTCAGCAAAAGCAACGTCAGAACGGCACGTCCCAAGATTCGAAAAACGAGTGCAGCCATTTATGCGGCCTCCTCTATGCTCTCGCCGGGACACTGTGCTTTGTCGGCATCCCGAGCTATGGAAGAAAGATACAGATCATCAATGTGCATGGCCTTTTTGGCTTCAAAGCACGCCGCACAACGTCCCGGAAGCACTTCTTGCAGCGGCGGAACTTCAGACTGACAGCGCGCACCGGCCAATGGGCAACGATTGGCAAACACGCAGCCTTTCGGGCGATTCATGGGACTTGGCATGGCGCCCTTCGGATAGAAGTTAACAACCTGACCGTTGGCACCCGGCGTGCAGGCTGTCAGCAGTCTTGTATACGGATGCACCGGATGGCGGAAAACTTCTTCAACACTGCCCGTTTCTACAATGCGGCCGAGATACATCACCATCACACGATCGCAGATGTAACGCACGACGTTTAAGTTGTGCGAGACAAAGAGCATCGACATATCGGTGGCTCGTCGGAGATTGTTGAGAAGCTCGAGCACCTGTGCTTGAATTGAAACGTCAAGCGAGGCGACCGGTTCGTCGCAGACCAAAAGCTTGGGTTCAAGGGCAATGGCTCGTGCAATGGCCGCTCTCTGAAGTTGTCCGCCCGACATAACACCAGGCCGCTTGACGGCATGGTGTTCGGGCAGCCCCGAAGCCTTGAGAAAACGCAGCGCTACCGTTTGGGCTTCGGCCTGAGTCATGCCTTTGTGAATCATCAGGGGCTCGGCAACTTGCTCGACGATGCTCAGTCGTTCGTCAAAACAGGAAAACGGATCCTGATAGATCATCTGTGCCAACGGACGCTGAGCACGCCACTGACGCGTTCTCGGTTCAGGGTAGGGTTCACCATCAAAGGTTACACGTCCCGAAGTCGGACGCATCAGTCCCAGAAGAAGGCGCGCCAGCGTGGACTTGCCACAGCCCGACTCGCCCACGAGACCGAGCACTTCGCCGCGATTGATCGTAAGTTCAATATCCTCGAGCACGTTCCACGGCGTCTTGCGGCCGAAAAAGCCCTTTCGAGTGTAATAGCAGTGTTTGGCGATCGACGCCTCAACAAGAGGAGAATCGTCCTCGTGATCGACTTCGTCGATAGCTATCTTCACCGGAAGCTCACCTTGAGCCTCTTGATTTTCTTCGACAACCTGAACGATTTTCTGCACTTTGTCGAGATTCTTCACCACGGCCTGATCGCGCTTTTGTTCCTGTGCCTTGAAAGCTTCGTCAAGTTGGGCAGCGTGGCATTGTGCTTCCATGCAGCGCGACTGCCAGCCCTCTTCAACGGGCTGCATCGCGGGAAGCGTCATGCGACATTGCACACGCGTCAATGGGCATCGACCGGCAAATGGGCAGCCGTGACCGAGCTTATCGGGCGGCGGAATTTCCCCCTTGATCGGCTGCAGCGTACCCTTTTCGCTTTCCATGTCCGGCATGGCGTCGAGCAGACCTTCTGTGTATGGGTGCGCAGGATTGGGTAGCACACGGGGTACGGGACCGGTTTCGAGGATATAGCCCGCATACATGACGCTCACACGATCGGCAACGTCGCGAGCCAGATGCAGATCGTGCGTCACAAGTAACATGCTCATTGATTCGCTTTTGACGATCTCTCGCAGTTCCTTGAGGATTTCACGCTGCACCACCACGTCAAGAGCTGTGGTGGGTTCGTCGGCGATCAACAGTTTCGGTGCGCCGATCAAAGCCAAGGCGATCATCACGCGCTGGCGCATACCGCCGGAAAGCTGATGCGCATAACTGCGCATCCGCTCGGAAGGAGCCGTAATACCGACGCGCTTGAGATAATCAACGGCAAGCTTTTTAACTTCTTCGCTTGCCATCAGCGTCGTTTTGTTGTGAGGATTGTCTCGATAGTCCGGATGACGATAGACGATTGTTTCGCAGAGCTGATAACCGATGGTACGCATCGGATTTAAGGCAGCCATCGCGTCCTGCACGATGATACCGATGTCGGCACCGCGCATTTTATGCATCTCTGCGTCGGTCAGATCCAGAAGGTTCGTGCCGTTGAATTCGATTACGCCCGTCGTGCGGGCATTTTTTCCGGCCAAGCCCAGAATGGATCGGGCAAGCACCGATTTGCCGGAACCCGATTCGCCGATAAGGGTGAGCACTTCGCCGCGTCGGATTTCAAGATCAACGCCGTGGAGCACTTCGGTGTTGCCAAAGGAGGTACGAAGGCCGCGAATCGAAAGCAATGTTTGTTCCGGATTCCTGTGAGGTTCTGTCATAGATGTCTTCGGTTGATTTGAAAATAAAGCAAGGCTACGGGGGACAACCCCCCGCAGCCTCTTGCAGACGATTTACTTGAAGCTGAGACCGCGGGCGCTCAGATCGAGCGAACCTTGCGTACCAGGTTCCCAGACCACGTTTTTCTGCTTGGCGTAGATCATCGGCAGGGAATAAAGCGGAACAGCATAGGGATTGGCGTCAAAGAGCTTGAGCATCTCGCCCCAAACCGCCTTGCGACGGACCGGATCAACACTCGAATCAAGTTCCTTGCCCAATTCGCAGATGCGCTTGTATTCGTCAGAAGCCGGGAAGTATCCTTCGGCTTCCCAGAAGCTGCCCGGCTTCATGCGCCGCCACAACTGGCTGGCTGGATCCGGGAAGTAAGCTGAAAAGCTCGCGTTATTGATCATGCGATCCTTGCCGGCGGCTTCAACCTGCGTCCAGTTTTCCTTGACATCGAGGCGAATGTTGAGCCCGGCCTGCTTGAGCATAGACGCCACAGCCTGGCTCACAGTCATTTCAAGTGTGTAGTAAGCAGGCTGGATGCGCCAGACAATCTGCTCGCCCTTGTAACCGGAAGCCTTGATGAGTTCGCGAGCCTTCTGAAGATCGAACTTCTTGGTTTCAAATTCCGGCAAATACATCTCGCCAAAGGTCTTCGATTGGAAACTGTTTGCGGGCGTCGTCTTGCCCGCAAAGAGAGCCTGCACGAGAAGATCACGATCAATAGCGTGCATGATGCCCTGACGCAATTTCGGATTGGCCATCACCGGATTGGACTTAGCGTCAAACACGAGCGCATAGATGTTGTCAATTGCACCGCCCACAACGTCAATCTTGCCATCCTTGCTCAGAGGCTTGATCTGATCGGGAGGCACTTCGGTAATGAGATCGAATTCACCCGAGCGAAGACCGGCAACACGAGAAGACAATTCCGGCACTTCGACGAACGTGAGCTTGGCAGCGGGAGCCTTATCGCCCCAGTAGCCGTCGAATCGTTCAAGGGCCAGACGGTTGCCAACCTTAAAGCTGGTGATACGGTACGGACCGGTGCCGATCGGATTCTTAATCCAGTTGTCCCAGCCGCCGGCTTTCATCCAGCCGTCTTTGCTGATGATTTCCGACATACGTGCTGCAAAACGGCGCTCGATCAGAGGATCAGCCTGCTGCATCGTGACGCGAACAGTGTAGTCGTCGATTTTTTCAACGCTTTTGAGACCACCCAGGAATTCGACAGCTGCGGCACGCCCCGGAGCGTCCTTTGCCATAAAACGCTCTTGGCCGAAGGTAAAGACAACGTCGTCAGCCGTAAAGTCGGTGCCGTCGTGAAACTTGACTCCCTTGCGCAGCTTAAATTCAACGCTCTCGGGCGAAACGCGCTTCCAGCTCTCTGCCAGACCCGGAAAAAGTTCGCCGGTCTTCAGATCGGCGCGAATCAGAGTTTCGTAAATGGAGTAAGCCACGCGATCGAGTGCATTGTTGTTGATGCCTTGAGGCTCAACGATCACAGGCAACTGCTGCACAGCAACAACCATATTGTCCGGACCGGCTACGGATGCGTTGGCAGCAACGACAAGGGCGGCGACGAGGCCGGCTTTGGCGAAATTCTTAGGGTTCATCTCTTCAATCAATATGTCAGTCAATGGCCGGCGCCGCTTCAATTCCACAAATCAGGCGCCGCGTGATTTCACAACCGAGTGAGCGGCAGTATTTGTTCACCGTGCCGCAATAACTCCCGTTGTGATGGCGCACATTGTCGGGGTCCAATCTGACAGCTTGATGGCACTTTTAAGACAGTTCCTTGACAGCCTGATAACAAAGCGATGACAAAAGCAAAAAAGAGCTGAAGAGCGTGCAAAACAAATATATTTGCGGCATGATGCCAGCATCAAATGACCTGGGCGCAACCTTTGCCGTCCCCTTTCCTTCAGTTCCTTTTAGACATGAATACAGCTTCCAGCCTTTTCGATCTGGTGATATCCGGCCCGATCTCGGCCTCCCTTGCCAATTCGCTTTCCACTTTTGCTCCCGCAGCCAAAATGCTTTGCGAAGAAAACCGTTTACGACTGTGCGGCCTCGAAAAACATGTGTGTGAAATGATCCGTCGAGATGTTTTAGGCGGCATAGCTACGTGCGACACCGCTTTTGTGCCGGCCGGACTGTCTCTTCGCAACTTCCGATGCGCCTTTTTTGACATGGACAGCACCCTGATCGGAAACGAATGCATTGACGAATTGGCGGCGCTCTACGACGTCAAAGATCAGGTTGCGGAAATCACGGAACGATCAATGCGCGGCGAACTTGACTTCGAACACAGCCTGCGCGAACGCGTCAAGCTTCTGGCCGGAGCACCTTCGTCAATCATCGATAAAGCAGCCGCTCTCATCCGTCCGACTCCTGGAGCCAGAGAAACGCTTGCCCTTTTCCACTCGTTTGGTGTCAAGACGTACATCGCCTCAGGCGGCTTTACGCAATTTGCCGAAATCGTCGCGCGAGACTACGGCATGTCCGGTTTCGTTTGCAATCGTCTGGTCATTAAGGACGGCAAACTCACCGGAGAGACCACAGGCCCGGCCGGCGGTAAGGTACTCGACCGCGCAGGGAAACGCCGTACCATGGAAGTAATCGCGCAGGTTAACGGTGCCTCACTCTCCCAGTGCATCGCTGGCGGCGACGGCGCCAACGATTTGGAAATGATCGGTGCCGCAGGCTTTGGTTTTGCCTACCACGCCAAACCCATCGTGGCTCAAGTGGCTCCGTACAAGATTAACGTCGGCACTTTCGCTGTCGCCAGCGACTGGTTTATTGAAAGCTGGACCTGAACGGGAGTAGGCCGTGACCCAACCGAAAAATCCGGATCCGAACGTTATTTTTCCAAACGAGTACAAAACATCCGTTTTTCTGAAAAATATCGTATCGGCACCCAATATTTTTGTAGGCGACTATACCTACTACGACAGCCCGGAACATCCGGAGAACTTTGAAAAAACGCAAGTTCTTTTCAATTATCCGATCTTCGGCGACAAGCTTGTCATCGGCAAATTCTGTCAAATCGCGCACGGCACAACTTTTATCATGGGTGCGGCCAATCATCGCCTCTCGAGCGTGTCGACCTATCCGTTCAACGTCATGGGCAAGGCCTGGCACGAAGTAACTCCGGATCATTTAAGCGAGTTACCGCGCAAGGGCGACAGTGTCGTCGGCGGCAATCCGGCTCGTTTCATCAAAAAGCGTTTCGACGACGAACTCATCTCGCTTCTGCTGCAATGAAAATGGTGGGAACTCGAAGGCGACGCACTCTTTGAGAGTCTGTCGATTATCGTCAATCCCGACCTTGGTAACGTGCGCTTGCAAATTAAAGCGCTTTTGGCGAATTAGGCTCTTTTTGAGCTCACCGAAGAAGGCCGAGAAAATTTACAATTAGCGGGTTATCCGAATACCACCATAAAGCCGGAGCCGCGATTTTGTCCTCCCGATTTATCGACCAATTCAAAACGATTCCCGAAATGCTTGAGCGCACGGCGCGCGTTTATGCCGACCGTGAAGCCTACAAGTGGTTTGAACACCGCACCAATGAATGGGTGGGTATCACTTGGCGCCAATTCTCCGAACGCGTGATGCGCTGGCGCAAGGCCTTTGCCAAGATGGGCCTGCAGCGCGGCGCGCGCGTAGCCATGCTTTTGCCAAACAGCGTCGACGCGCTGACGTTCGACATGGCTGCTCTTTGCAACGCTTTGGTTCCCGTTCCGCTACATGCCACCGACACGGCCGGCAACTCTAACTACATTCTCAACGACAGCGGTGCCGAATTCCTCGTTACGGTTAACTTTGCGCGTTGGAATTCGCTGGCCACAGCCGGAGTTGATCTGCCTAACCTGCGTCAGGTTGTGCTCACCGGTGAAACCGACGAAGGCGTAAGCCTCGGTCATATCCCATACTGCGGCGTGGAGGACTGGCTTGCCACCGGAAACGATATTGAAGAACTTCCTGCCGGCCCCGACACCAATGACCTGGCAGCACTTGTCTATACCTCCGGCACCACGGGTCGTCCCAAGGGTGTCATGCTGACGCATCGCAATGTCGTAAGCAACGTACAGCAGATTTCGCGCTATATGCCACTTGACGAAAACGACGTGTTTTTATCGTACCTTCCGCTGTCACACTCCTTTGAACGCAGCGCAGCCTACTATCATGCGCTTGCCACCGGCGCACAACTGGCTTTCTCGCGCGGCGTGGCCCACATCACCGATGACTTACACGCGATCAACCCGACCAATATGTGCTCGGTGCCGCGCGTCTTTGAGCGCATCCACAACCAAATTTTGATGGTGCGCCGCAAGATGACCAAGAAAAAGGGCTATTTCTTTGACTGGGCTGCTGAAGTCGGTTGGCGCCGTTTCTGCAAAGAAAATGGACTCCCTGTCGAACATACCGCCCGTGAGTGTCTCGACTTCATCATGTGGCCGTACCTTAAGCGCAAGATTGCCGACCCTGTCAAGGGCGTCTTCGGCAACCGCATCAACGTGCTGATGGCGGGCGGCGCCGCGCTCAATCTTCATGTCGCCAAATTCTTCTGCGGTATGGGTGCTCCGATCCGCCAGGCATACGGCTTGACCGAATCGGCCCCCGTGATTTCCATGTGCGAAGTCAAAGGCAATCATCCTTCCACGGTCGGCAAACCCCTAATCGGCATCGAAGCGCGTCTGGGTGAACTTGACGAGTTGCAGGTGCGTGGCCCCCAGGTCATGAAGGGGTACTGGAACCGCGAAGAGGACACCCGCCGCGCCTTTACCGAGGACGGCTGGTTGCGAACGGGCGATCAAGCTGATTTGAGCGACGGCGGACGCATCCGCATCAAAGGACGCATCAAGGAAATCATCGTCACTAGCGTGGGCGAAAAGGTCAGCCCCGTCGACCTTGAATTCGCGATTCTTGAGGATCCCCTGTTTGACCAGGTTATGGTGGTCGGCGAAAACCGTCCGTATGTGGCCGCATTGGTCGTTCTCAACAATGAACGCTGGAGAGCACTGTGCGCCGATCTGCAGGTCAATCCCGACGATCCGGCCACCCGCGGCAGCCGTGAAGTACGTAACACCATTTTGAAGCGCGTGCGCAGCGCAACAAAGTTCTTCCCGCGTTACGGACAGCCTCGCAACGTAGCCGTGTTGCCTGACAACTGGACGACCGAAAACGGGCTTCTCACGACCACAATGAAGCTGCGCCGCCGTCAGATCGCCGAGCGTTACGCCGCTGAAATCGAAGAACTCTACAAGGGTCACGGCGCCTGATTCTGCTTGTGATGACTCGATATGCGTTTGTTTGATTCTCACTCGCACATCAACGCCCGCGAATTCGACGCCGACCGCGACGATGTCATTACCCGCATGCGCGAGGCGGGGCTGGAAGGCGCACTCGTCGTTGCTTGCGACTACGGTGAGGAAAAGGACCTCTTCACCGTTTTGGACTTGGCGCCGGACTTTTTGTACGGCGCCTGGGCCCTTCATCCCGAATATGAAGACCGACGCGAATGCAGTACGGAAGAGATTGTGTCAATATGCCGCGATCCGCGCATTCTTGCCGTCGGAGAAACGGGGCTTGACTACCACTGGTGCAAGGGCGACTTGACCTGGCAGAAAGAGCGCTTCGTGCGGCATATTGAAGCAGCGCGAATGCTCAACAAGCCCCTGGTAGTACATGCGCGCGAAGCCGAAAGCGATGCCCTCGACATTTTGGCCTCTTACGACGCGGGTTCCGTGGGCTTTGTGATGCACTGCTTCGGAGGAAGCCTTGAAGATGCCAAACGTGCGATTGATCTCGGCGGACTCGTCTCTTTTACGGGCGTGCTCACATTTAAAAATGCCACAGCTCTACGAGAAATCGCCTCTGCCCTGCCGCTTGATCGTCTGATGATCGAGACCGACTGTCCCTACATGGCTCCGGTCCCCTATCGCGGCAAACGCTGTGAACCCGCCTATGTCGCTGAAGTGGCCAAGACGCTTGCTTTCGTTAAGAATGTCGAACCGGATTACGCTGCCGCTGTTACAACCGACACGGCCAAGAATTTTTTTGGATTAAATTGAGATGATGAAAACTGCTTCCCTGATTTGCACGTGTCTGATTTCGCTCGGCCTGCTCGCTGGCTGCGCCTCCAACCAAACCGCCACCGGCGATCGTGCGGCAACGGCCGCTTCCGGTCCCGTCAAGATGGCCGGTCCTGAAGAAAACTGGGCTAACTTTGCGGGCGCCGTGGACCGCGACCGCGCCGATGTCGTGATCTATATGCTCTCTCAGGGCATCAGTCCCAACACAATCGTCAACGGCGGCGATCCCGCACTCGTACGAGCCATCCGCATGGACTCCTACACCGTTGTCGACGCCCTGTTGTCGGCCAAGGGCATTGAAGTCGACACAGCAAGCGAATACGGCGAAACGGCTTTGATGCTGGCCGCTTTCAAGGGCAATATGGAATTGGTACAACGTCTGCTTGCCGAGGGCGCCTCCGTTAACCGCATCGGCGGCTGGACGCCTCTGCACTACGCTGCAGCCGAGGGGCACAACGATATCGTCAAGCTTTTGCTTGAAAAGGGTGCTCGAGTCAACGTACAGACCTACTCGGGGGTCACACCGCTGTACATGGCCGCCCGCAAGCCCTCGCGCGAAGTCGTAATGACCCTGCTGCGCGCAGGTTCCTATCGCGACCTCTGCAATGATAAGGGACAATCTCCGGCCGATGCGGCAAGCAACGCGGGTGACGAAGAACTCTCCAAGTTCCTGGCAATCGAAAAATGCGTGCAATCCGAACCACTCATGCGCGCTCCGATCCGCAGCACGAAGTCCAAAAACGAACAGCGCGTCCGCGTGAAGAGCGCCCAGTAATCAATGCTTGAATGCTCCGCATCCATGCGTCCCTTTGCGCCGCTTGAACTCCTTTCACCCGCACGAGACCTTGAAACGGCTCGTGCGGCTGTTTTGCACGGTGCCGACGCCGTCTACATTGGAGGACCAGCGTTCGGCGCACGCCAGGCCGCCGGCAACTCCTTTGAGGATCTCGCCCGAGTCGCCGATTTTGCGCATCAGTACCGTGCCCGCGTCTATATGACGCTCAATACGCTTATTTACGACAACGAGTTTGATCAAGCCGTCGAAGCCGCCTGGAAAGCCAAGGAGTCCGGCATCGACGCGCTCATCGTGCAAGATCTGGGACTCCTCAAAGCGGAGCTTCCCGACATAGAAATTCACGCTTCCACTCAGTGCGACATCCGCACACCGGAAAAAGCGGCCTTTCTCGACAGTCTCGGCTTTGCGCAGGTTGTTCCCGCCCGCGAATTGACACTGGAAGAAATTGCCGCTATCCGTGATGCAATGCCTCGCGCCCGCATCGAGTTTTTCATCGCAGGCGCCCTATGCGTGAGCTACTCCGGCAAGTGCTATCTTTCGGCAGCTCTCACAGGACGTTCGGCCAATCGCGGTCAATGCTCTCAGCCTTGTCGCCTGCCCTACGATGTCACCGACCTCTCGGGCCGAGCAATCGCGCGCGCCAAACATGTCCTGAGTCTCAAGGATAATGATCAATCGGCCAATCTTGAGAAGCTTGTCGCAGCGGGCGTTTCAAGCTTCAAGATTGAAGGCCGCCTCAAAGGCCCCGAATACGTCAAGAATCTCACCGCCTACTTCCGCCGCGAAATTGACGCGCTTCTTGAAAAACATGCGACGGAAGGCTGGGAACGAGCTTCCGTCGGAGTCTCGTCCTTTACCTTTGAACCGGATCCGGAGAAAACCTTCCGACGAGGAGCCACAGACTACTTTGTTAACGGTCGGCGTCCGCAGATCGCGGCTCTCGACACGCCCAAAAGCACAGGAGAAACCGTGGGCAAAGTGGTTGCTGTCGGCGGTTCTACCGTTGACATTGCCACCAAGGCTGATATCTCCAACGGCGACGGTCTGGTGTATCTGACGCCCGAGGAAGAACTCGAAGGCCTTCGCGTCAATCGCGCCGAACAGCTGCGTCCCGGTCTGGTTCGCATTTCTCTGCACGAACCCCTCAAGCGCCATCCGGGACTCTTGCCGGGCGTGGTCATCAACCGCAACAAAGACCATCGCTTTGAAAAGCTTCTCGCGCAGGAAAGTGCTGAGCGTACGATTCCAGCCACCCTGGAACTCGTGGTTCGCAACAATGCGTTGGAACTGACCGGCAAAACGCTTGAACTTTCCGCAACGGTTCGTCTTGACAGTCCCGTACAGCCTGCCCGCAATCCTCAAGCGCTTGACAAGCTCAAGGCTTCTCTTTCGAAAGCCGGCGGCACCGTTTTTCAAATAACCGACATCACCGTTACGGCTGAGGGCGGCCCGGACATTCCTTTCGTCCCTGTTTCCGTATTGAATGGTCTGCGCCGCGACTGTCTTGATAAGCTTGCGCGCGCCATTTGCGAAACGCATCCGCGCTTCGGTCGACTTCCCGCAACGTCCTCTCCAAATGAGCCATTCGAGGGCAAACTTCTGGACTTCCGCGCCAACGCAGCTAACAGCCGAACCATAACGTTTTACAAGGAACACGGTGCGAGACACATCAACAAAGCGTTTGAGACACTTCTGCAAACTGGCAACACACCCGATCTGCTTTCGGTCGCCTTGATGCAATGCCGCCATTGCGTGCGCCACACGCTTGGCCTGTGCCCAAAGCAGTACGGCAAAGATCCGATCAAAAAGGAGAAATTCAAGCGCATGAACGGTGGTCGCATGAAGCCTCAGCCTCTGGTTTTGACCGCCTCAGGCGGCACACGTCTTCTGGCGCGCTTTGACTGCCGCGCCTGCGAAATGACAGTGTCGCTGATACCCAAGAACATGTCGGCTAAAGAACTCAAAAGCCTTGCCGATTTGCATAGCGCAACTTTGAATTAACTTTTTTGCGTTAGCATTGTCGGCTTGAAGTTCCTTACCTAGATTAGTCCTTTTCCATGAAATCGATTTTTGCCAAGGCCTTTGCTGAAGCGGCTATCCTGCTCACCTCGCATACGCTTGCCGCCAAGACATTTGCGGCATTCTGGAGCCGTGTGTCGCCCAAGTTGGCCGAAGGCGTCGGCTATTTCGAAAAACACGACAGCGCCGGACTGGAAGCAGACAAAACGTTTCTTGAGCGCATCACATTTCGCGATCCTGAAATCACTCGCATCGTTGACGGCTGCCTGAAGGAATTCCTGCACTCCGACGTGCTGACGCTGATTTCAAACGTTCAGAAAATCGAAGACGGAATCCGCGCACGTCAAGAACAGATCAACGCCTGGAAGCTGGCAAGCATTGCCGCGCCATCAACGTCACTCTCTCCGCTGAAAATGACGCGCACGGCTCTGGCTCGCCGCATCGAACGCGAACGTCAGGCAATCGAGACAGACAAGAGACGCATCACAACGCTCAAAACCGAAACGCTTGCTCGCCTGGAGCAAGACGGCATCGGCATGACGCCCGACCAGCTCGACGGTATCCTCTATTCCGCAGAAGGTACGGAACTCGCACAAGTCATGGCCGTGGCTGAAAACATAAAGGCCATTGAAAAGAATCTGGCGCAATCGCTCAAAGGCCCCGACGCCGGTCCCGAACAAATCAAAGCCTATACAGGCTTTTTGATGATGAGCTACCGCGTTTACATCGAAGCGATTGAGCGCACGATGAAAAAGATTGAAACAGTCTATCTGCTTGAGCTCGGCGAAATCATTGATGAAGCCGACACCATGATGCGCGAAGCAGACGAACTGAGCCGCCGATCCTCCAAGACAGTGGAAATCGCACAGAACAATCTTGACATCAACGCACGCACCATCAATCTGGCGCAACTCTACGAAGATCATCTCAAGAGCCGCTGGGTGGCGCTCGATACGCTCATGCGCGAAATGCGGCTCAACTTTGCCCTGGCACGCAATACCTTTCGCACCATCAAGGTAGGTGGAGAGCTGATTGAAGTGATTAAAGCGGGGGAAAAGGATCTTGAAAGCATCTTCTCTTTTGAGCCGCCTAAGCTTGAGGCTTTTTATGACAAAGAACTGCGTCGCGAGTTTGATACGCTGACAGCTCGTTTAAAGTCTGCGAAAGCCTCTCGACGTTAATTTTGATATCGTCATAGGATTAGCTTTTCGGATCCGTCCTTTTCGAGACTACCATGTTCTCTGTTCTTTCCGCCGTTCTGGAACCTTTTCTCCTGATTGCCCTGGGCTATGCCCTTCGAGGCACCAAACGGTTCGGAGCCAAGGAACTGTGGGACGGCGTCGAAAAGTTGGTGTTCTGGGTGCTGTTTCCGCCCCTGCTTTTCAATAGCGTGGCGCACGCCAAACTCACGGGGCTCGATACCGCCGAATTTCTGCTTTTCGGAACGCTTGCAATGGCCACCGGCGTCTTCATGGCCAAGGCCGTGAGCAAAATGGCTCCGGCAGATCCTATGACCGACGCATCCGTGCGCCAGACGGGCTATCGCTTCAATTCGTATATTTGTTTTGCTCTGGCGCTAAACATGTACGGCCAGGAAGCGCTCGCTCTGGTGGCACTTCTCACCGGCATCTGGGTTCCGATTTCAAACGCCATTGCCGTGGCCGATCTTTCTTATGCTGCCAAAACGGGCGGCAAGACAAGCATCGGCAGCATCGTCAAATCGATCTTCACGAATCCGCTGATCGTCTCGACGCTGGCTGGACTCTTTGCCAATATCCTTTCGCATTTGACGGGATTTCAGGTACCTAACTTCCTCACAAAGATCTTTTCGTCCCTGGGTTCCGCTTCAATGGCAACGGCACTGCTTGCCATCGGCGCGGGTTTGGCCGTCGAAGACTTTGCCCGATACAAGAAGCTCATTGCCTTGTCGACCATTCAGCGCCTGATTGTTCTACCCGCTGTAGCGCTTGCCGTAGCCGTAGCCGCGGGCCTCGCCGACACACAGACGGCCGCATTGATGTGTTACGCCGTGGTGCCGACAGCCAACTCCTGCTACATCATGGCAGCGCGTATGGGTGGCAACGGCCCTGTCGTAAGCGATCTTACGAGCGTGGAAGTGCTTGTGAGCCTTGCTACCATTCCATTATGGTGCATGGCCTTGCAAGCATTTGTTTTCTAGGAAAAAATATTCCTTCAGACTAGCGTCTTGAGATACGCTTCAAGCGAGGGCAACACTGCACGGTCGCCCTCGCGGTTCAGGGACATCTTTACGTCCTCAAAAGGCATCAGAGACACAGCCTGAGATTCCCACCCGGCCAATGCAGGAGAGCCGGCCTTGCGTCGCGCTAGGTAATAGCGCGTCACGACGATGCGGCGCGGCACATCAACAAGAAACGCAAATGGTTCGACCAAGAGCCCGGCCTCTTCCCATGTTTCCTTGGCGGCGTTTTGCGCAAGCGAAAGCACCGGCTCAAGTCGGCCTTTGGGAAAAGTCGCTTTAGTCCCCATGAACTCGTTGGTGGGATGCACGATCCAGATGCGTCGGTCGGGTTCAATGACAACGCACCCGGAGGTGGCACGAAAGCCCGGCGGCATAACGAAGTCAGGTTCTCCCTTTACGGCATCGGGCACGACATCGCGCCAATACCAGGGATTCTCATCCGGAATACCCGGATTGCCGGTTAGTGCGAGACCATTGAGAGCTGACGGCAAAACAGGCTCTGCCGTTCGGGAAAGCGTTGCGCTACAACGCGAATCAACCCACGTATCCCGGCTTGTCGGCTGCGTGGGATGCGCCACCACGACAGGCTTGCCGTTTTCGTCCAAACATGGATGCAAGACCGTCGTCATGGCGTTGCCCTGAAGTCAATATCAGAAAACGTAATCGGCCTGAAGCTGGAAGGCGTGCGATTCGCGACCCTGTTCACTGCCAAGATAGCGGTAACCGGCATGCAGAATTCCTTTACCAGTCGTCCAGACAAGACCGACCATGCCACGGTAGAGCGTGTGGCTACCTGTGAGCGTTTCGTCATAAACCTGACCGTTGTAGGAAGCCTCGATTTCCGTGTCGCCGGCTGTACGAACCACGGCAAAGTCAATTTCAGGACGCAACGTCATGCCATTTTCAAACTCAAAAGTATAGGCAGCGTTAAGACCGATCGGGAACTGCCAGATGTTGGCGTTGTCGAGATTCCAGTCGCCGTGGTGACGAGGGCGGAACATCGTGTATTCGATCTTGGCGTAGGGCACGAGGTCGAGGTTGCCAATTTCGATGCCGTAGCGGGCGGCGGCGTCAAACGTCCAAAGATTGGCGTTGGTTTCGTAGGCCATGCCGCCCATGTCGGAGTCACCCGACATATAGATCCACCCGGCCGAAAGCGCCAGATTCAAACCACCGAAGTTGCGCTGACCGAATGCTGAAATACCGAAAATATCGCCTTCACCGTCTGCTTTATCCGGTACCCCACGACTCTCGGTATCGGCTCTTGCATAGGTGTACACTACCCCGAAGAAAGCTTCACCCAGACGTATATCGGCACCGAGATTGACGACTGCAAGATCGTTTTCAAAACCAGCATTGTTGACCATGGTATCCGCCTCGTCACTTGCGGCTTTGAGATCAAGCCAGATTGAACCGCCGGCGGCGCGAGAGGTATCGGTGACAGCCCTCGTCATGCGTTCATCAGCGCTTTCACGAACCGTACGAGCGGTTTCGAAAGCAGAAATCGCAAGACCGGAGCTCACAAAGGGCGAAGCGACAGCGGAATTTGCCGCCAAAGCGGCAACGCAAGACAGACCGGTGATGAAAAGCGGTTTGAGGTTCATAGGTGCAGCAAAACCGAAAAGTTGTAAGTCAATTACCTTTAGTCAGGGCAACGTTCGAGTCTAATCTCTTTAACACGCTGCCACCTAATTCCACTTTTTAAACTTCGCCTCCTGCGGTCACTTTGCAACACTCGTTTTTCCGTCGCGGCCTCGTATGATCAACACTCATTTGTATTGGGTCTTTCTTCTCGTTGCCATTCCCACAATCCTCTCCCCTGGCCCAGGGGTGCTCATGTCGCTTACCAATTCCATGCGCTACGGCCTTAAATCGGCTCAACCGGGCATCGCAGGTGTCGCTTCCGGCACGCTTGTTGTGGGGTTCGTCTCCGTCACCGGTTTAGGCGTCGTCATCGCGACGTCTGAAACGCTATACGGCGCCATTCGCGTGTTAGGCATCCTTTTTCTGTTGTACCTCGGATACAAGAAGTTTCGCGCTAAACCCTTCGCCATTCGACTCGCACACATTGAAAACGAAGAGTATGCCGACACTCCGGTTGAGAACGTCAACAAAAAGAACCTTTTTATCGAAGGTGTTCTGCTGCAAATCAGCAACCCTGCGCTGATCATTTTTTATCTGTCCCTTTTTCCGCAGTGCATCGACAAAACACTGACTTATTGGCCGCAAGTAACCATTCTCACTCTGAACTACGCCGTTCTGGTTTGGGTCATTCACTCTATGTACGGATGGTTGGGTTCGTGGGCTGCGGGCACATTACTGAAGCCCAACGCCGCCGTCTGGATCAATCGTGTAGCCGGCGTCGCCTATTGGCTCCTTGGCGTTGCCTTCCTTTGGCAAATGTTCTCCAACTGGCACGCCTGAGATCAATTCGTACAGAGATCGTACGACTCAATGCCATAATATGAGAATGATTCTCGATTGGAAGCAAGTCTATGGCATTGACGTTTGAATCCGGTCTTGACAGTCTGATGCACTTCGTAGGCCTCAAAGGCGAGGAGGCATACCACGCCAATGCCGCCGATCCTTTGCACGCTGCCTTTCGTGCTAAAGCAGCTGTTCACGCCGGACCGATGGGTATGCCGATGATCTGGGCACTGGCACGCGGCAAACTTAATTCTCTATCCAATCGCAAGCGAGAAGGAAAGGCGCTTGCCTACATTCATGTGCCGTTTTGTGCGACACGCTGCCTCTACTGCATGTTCTACCAGAACGCCTACACCGATGAACTGGCCGATCGCTACACGGATCTTCTGATCAAGGAAATGCAGCTTTGGGCAGACCGCCCGGTTCAGCAGGAAGGCGATATCTGTGCGCTTTATCTCGGCGGAGGCACGCCGAGTGCACTCTCCGCCGCCAATCTTAGTCGCATCTTGAAGGCCGCTCGCACCTATCTGCCTCTGGCTGCCGATTGCGAAATCACGCTCGAAGGTCGCATGCACGACATGACATCCGAGCGTCTCGATGCTGCTGTTATAGGCGGTGTCAACCGCGTTTCTCTGGGCGTACAAACATTCAACGACGAGATTCGTCTGTCCATGCAGCGCTTGGACAACAAAGAAGAAATATTTAAACGCCTGGAGCTTCTCTCACAGTATCCTCAGATCGCGACGGTAATCGACCTGATCTACGGTTTTCCGATGCAAACCGAATCGGTATGGGAAAACGATGTTCGCACGGCCGCAGCGCTGCCTCTGGATGGCGTTGACTGCTACCAATTGAATCTTTTTCAGAAATCGCCGCTTGCCAAACGCATCGAAGCGGGAAAGATGCCGCCGGCCGCTACGCTTGCTCAAGCCGCCGATCGATTTGCCGCCTCAGACGCCATTCTGAGCGCCGATCCGAATTGGGAACGAATTTCCAATACGCACTGGCGACGTACCGCGAAGGAGCACAACATCTACAACTCGCTGGGTAAAAGCGCCTGCGATTGTCTTGCCTTCGGCTGCGGAGCGGGCGGCAAACTTTTCGGACACGCATTCATGCAGGAACGCCATCTCGCCGCCTGGGAAAAACAGGTGCTGCGAGGTGAGAAGCCGGTCTTTGCCTTAATGAAGCCCACGGCGAATTGGCACTTGTTACGTACCGTGGCCTGTACCGTTGAAAATGGCCCATTTAACCTCAAGGAAATCGGCGCCGCTTTCGGTAAAGACGTGGACGGTGCCGCCGCCTCTTTGCTCGGGCAGTGGATCGGTGCGGGACTGCTCGAAAAGAGCCAAGACACTTACTGTCCGACCGTTGCCGGAATGTTCTGGCACGTCACAATGGCGCAATTTTTGGTCAACGTCATCTCGAAGCGCCTGTAAGAGGCAACGCGTTTTCTTTTGGATTCAGAGCCGTAGACACACAAAACAAATTTTCTGCCCAGAATTAGAGGTCAGTCTCTTGCACAATCGCAAAAGAATGTGCATAATGCGCATTCTCCGATTCAGGAGAACACAAAATTTGTTCTGTAAAACAGAAACCGCGGAAGGATGGCAGAGTGGTTGATTGTACCGCCCTGGAAAGGCGGCATGTCCGTTTAGGGCATCGAGGGTTCGAATCCCTCTCCTTCCGCCAGAATCCAACCCAAACTCCCGGCCTACTAGATCACTAACGATTGAGGTAGCCCGGGAGTTTTTCTATTCCCAGCAAATCCAACAGG
>UPZS01000017.1 GCA_900538905.1 uncultured Sutterella sp. | reverse complement strand
AGTAGGTCACTGCCAGGCTAAATCATTAAAGCGAACCCCCGTTGGAGTCTCTCCTTCGGGGGTTTCGTTTATGTGCTGTTTCAAATTCCACCTGTCCGAAAGACCTACTCCTAGCCCATTCCCGTTCTGCTCTCTGTATCCTTACTCTGGATCCGAATAAACCGAGTGTGAAAAGCACTTGTGCTTTGTTCGTCGACTTGGATTCTCAGAGAACAGGAAATGCCCATCAAAGACCTCGAACAGTCAAGCTGGCTGAACGGCCCCAACGCTTCCTACATTGAGTCCTTCTACGAAAGCTGGCTCAAGGACCCGGCCTCGGTCTCCGAGCAGTGGCGCAACTATTTCGCTCAGATGCTTATGGAAGACGCTGGAGACATCTGCCGCGAAGCGCTACATTCGGAAATTGTCACGAGCCTTGCAAATAGGCCCCATGCTGGTGTCGTTTGCGATGTCAGCCGTCAGGATCTGGAAATCGCCGGTAAACAGGTTTTCGTGCAGCAACTCATTGCCGCCTATCGTGTGCTCGGTACACGCCGTGCTCAGCTTGATCCTCTCAAGCGTCACGAGGCGCCGGTGATTCCTGAGCTCGATCCAGATTTCTATGGCTTGACGGACGCAGATCTCGACACAGAGTTTCACATCACTAACACCTATTTCGGCGCTAACAAAATGCCGTTGCGCACGCTGCTCACCGCCTTGCGCGAGACATATTGCAGCTCGATCGGCGCCGAATTCATGTATATCTCTGATCCGGTCCAAAAGCGCTGGTGGCAGGAAAAACTCGAGCGCAGTCGTTCTCGACCGATGTACACGGCTGAACGTCGCCGTAAGATTCTCGAAGGTCTGACGGCAGCCGAAGGTCTTGAGCGATTCCTTCACACCCGTTACGTTGGTCAAAAGCGATTCAGTCTCGAGGGTGGCGAATCTTTCATCACGGCCATGCAGACCGTGGTGCAGCAGGCTGCGCACGCCGGTGTCGAAGAGTGCGTGATCGGTATGGCCCATCGCGGAAGGCTCAACGTTCTCGTCAACATTATCGGAAAGAGTCCGCAGGATCTCTTTGCAGAATTCGAAGGTGTCGCAGCATCCAATTTACCCGCCGGCGATGTCAAGTACCACAACGGCTTTTCTTCCGACATGATGGTAGACGGTCGCCATATTCACCTGGCATTGGAATTCAATCCGTCTCATCTTGAGATTGTTGATCCGGTCGTTGTCGGCAGTGTCCGTGCGCGGCAGGATCGCAGAGGTGGGGGCAAAGCGGCGGAACGTTTGGTTTTGGGTGTGATGGTGCACGGTGACGCAGCTTTCCCAGGCCAGGGCGTAGTGATGGAAACACTCAACCTTGCCGATACCCGTGGTTACGGAACGGGCGGTACGGTTCACATCGTCATCAACAACCAGATCGGCTTTACAACGTCCGACCCTCGTGACAAGGGGTCGATGACCTATTGCACGGATCCTGCCAAGCTTATCGAGGCTCCCGTATTGCATGTTAACGGAGACGATCCTGATGCCGTTGCTTATGCGGCTGAACTTGTTTGTGAATTTCAGCGGACGTTCCAAAAGGATGCTGTACTTGACATTGTTTGTTTCCGTAAGTTAGGCCACAACGAGCAGGATACGCCTGCGGTCACTCAGCCTTTGATGTATCGGGCCATCGGCAAGCATCCCGGAACGCGCGCCCTGTACGCTCAAAAGCTTGACGGTGCCGGCGTTGTTTCGCTCGAGGAAAGTGAACAGATGCGAGAGGAGGTGAAGGCCCGACTCAAGGAAGGCCGTCCGCCTCTGCCGCTGAACATTCTCACCGAACGTCACCGCTACCGCGCTGATTGGACTCGATTTGCAGGCGGTGTTTTGAGTAATGACATCGATACCCGCGTGCCGATGGCCGAACTTACTCGTTTGGGGCAGATGATCACCACGTTGCCCGAAACCTTCGAACTGCATCCGATCGTTGCCAAGGTCGTTGCTGACCGACGCCGGATGGCTGCAGGCGAACTCAGAGTCGACTGGGGTATGGCCGAACACTTGGCCTACGCGACGCTTTTGTCGGCAGGCTACGCCGTGCGCCTTACGGGGGAAGACAGCGGCCGCGGTACGTTCAGTCATCGTCATGCCGTGTTGCACGACCAAAAGCGCGAAAAGTGGGATGAGGGCGACTACGTTCCGCTGCAGCATCTCGGCCCCGAAGCGGCTCCCTTTACCGTGATCGACTCGGTGTTGTCTGAAAACGCCGTGCTCGGGTTCGAATACGGCTATGCGACAGCCGCTCCCGATGCGTTGGTGCTCTGGGAGGCTCAGTTCGGCGACTTTGCCAACGGCGCCCAGGTTGTGATCGATCAGTTCATCAGCTCCGGCGAAGTCAAATGGGGACGCCTCTGCGGACTGGTTCTGCTGTTGCCGCACGGCTATGAGGGGCAGGGACCTGAACATTCTTCGGCGCGCATTGAACGTTACTTGCAGCTGTGTGCAGGTGACAATATGCGCGTGGTCCAGCCTTCTTGCGCGGCCCAGATGTTCCATCTGATACGGCTTCAAATGCTTCAAAAGGCACGCAAGCCGCTCATCGTCTTTACGCCGAAGTCTTTGTTGCGCAACAAGGCAGCCTCCAATGATTTGACGGAACTTTCCGAAGGTTTTTTCCGTACAGTAATCGACGACGCGTGCGATTCGCCCGAAATCGTGCGCCGCATTGTCTTCTGCTCCGGCCGTGTCTATTACGATCTGGTGCGCCGTCGTGCTGAAATCAACGAAGAGGCTCAGAAGCATTACGCGATCGTACGCATGGAACAGCTCTACCCGTTCCCGCACAAGCAGGTTAAGTCTGTCATTGACCGTTACCCCGACGCCGGTGAGATTGTCTGGTGTCAGGACGAACCGCAGAATCAAGGCGTTTGGAATTACGCCAAGACGCGCATTCTCATGAACATGCGCCCAGGTATGCGGTTAGCCTATGCCGGTCGCCCTGAAAGCCCGTCGCCTGCGGTGGGCTACAGTGCTCGCCACGCGCAGCAACTCAAGGATCTGCAGGATGCGGCTTTTGCCCCGATCAAAGGTTTTGTGCTGACTGCCTAAAGCAAAGCCCCCACAGAAAGAATAAAAACACACACAGAGAACACAGCTATGAATACCGTACAAGTGAAAGTCCCCGAACTCTCCGAATCCGTGAGCGAAGCGACGCTTCTGGAATGGAAACGCAAGCCGGGCGACATCGTAGCCGCCGATGAAATTCTCATTGAGATCGAAACCGACAAGGTGGTGCTGGAAGTGCCGTCGCCTGCGGCAGGTCAGCTTGCTGAAATTCGAGCGCAAAACGGTCAAACGGTTGTTTCGGGCGAAGTGATCGCCGTGATTGATACCGATGCTTCCGTGAGCGCTTCTGCTTCTACCGACTCGAGCAGAGCTCCGTCTCCTGCACCGGTAGAGGAAACCGTTACCGAACCGCGTGTCATGCCGTCAGCAGCCGCCGTTCTTGCCGCTGCCGGCATTGATGCTAAGACCGTGATCGGTACGGGGCCAGGAAACCGTATTACTAGGGTTGATGCGCTTGCGGCGGCAGAGTCTTCGGTTCCCCCCAAGATTGTCGAATTTGCGCCGCGCGAGGTTGCGACTCCGAAGTCCGCGGCGTCGCCTGCTTCAGCCATCTCAGCCCACGAACCGATCGCGCCCGATCCGTACGGCCGCAAGGAGGACCGTGTTCCGATGACACGCCTTCGCCGCCGCGTGGCAGAGCGTTTGGTTCAGAGTCTTGCCGGGTCCGCGCAGCTCACCACTTTTAACGAAGTGGATATGAGCGCGGTCATCGCGCTGCGTGCCCGATACAAAGAAAAGTTTGAGCGACGCCATGGCATAAAGCTGGGCTTCATGTCATTCTTTGTTAAGGCCGCCGTTTACGCACTTGAAAAGTTTCCGGTACTGAATGCCTCGATTGACGGCACCGACATCATTTATCACAGCTACTTTGACATTGGCGTTGCCGTCGGTACGGAGCGCGGTTTGGTGGTTCCCGTGGTGCGCAACGCTGATCAAAAAAGTTTTGCGCAAATCGAACTTGAGATTGCCGACTTTGCTAAACGAGCCCAAGCGGGCAAGCTGTCGATCGAAGAACTTTCCGGCGGCACTTTTACCGTGAGCAACGGCGGCGTTTTCGGTTCGATGCTTTCCACTCCTATCATCAATCCGCCCCAATCGGCTATTTTGGGTATTCATGCCACCAAGGAACGTCCTGTCGTGGTCAACGGTGAAATCGTCATTCGTCCCATGAACTATCTGGCGCTTTCCTACGATCATCGCCTCATTGACGGACGCGAAGCCGTGCTGGGTCTCGGCGCGATGAAGGCAGCGCTTGAGGATCCCACCGTGATGCTTTTGGACATTTGAGAAAAGGAAAAACACGATGGACGCACTCTATGACGTGGCGGTGATTGGTGCCGGGCCCGGTGGCTATGCTGCAGCGGTACGCGCCGCAGAGCTCGGCTTAAAGACGGTCTGCCTTGATCCGATGGTCAATCCTGATGACGGAGAGTCTGGTGCTCTCGGCGGCACCTGTGCCAATGTCGGATGTGTGCCGAGTAAGGCGCTTTTGGCTGCAAGTCTGGCTTATGCAAAGGCAAGGAAGGGCTCGTCAGCTTTCGGTTTGAAGCCTGTTATTCCGGTTATGGACTTTGATCAGATGCAGCGCCACCGTGCCAAAGCGGTGAAGGATTCCAATCGCGGCGTTGCGATGCTTTTTAAGAAAGCGGGCGTTGAGTTCGTTGCCGAAAAAGTCGTTTTTCGCGCAAAGACGCAGACTGGTTGGGAACTTGAGACGGCAGGCGGTCAACGACTGCAGGCCAAACACGTGATCGTTGCCTGCGGCACCAAGCCTCGTGCCTTGCCGGGGCTTCAGTTTGACGAAGAAGTGGTGTGTTCCAATAGCGGTGCTTTGGCATTTAAGGAGCCTCCGAAGAGTCTCGGCATTATCGGTGCCGGCGTGATCGGGCTTGAACTCGGAAGCGTCTGGTCTCGCTTGGGCTGCGCCGTGACCGTTTTCGACATGGCGGCCGACGTTTTGTCCTTTGCCGGAAGGACCGTTAGCGAAACGGCACGCAAGATTCTCTCTGAGCAGGGGCTACAGTTTGAACTGGGAGTGCTCATTATTGACGTGCAGCGTTGCGCAGAAGGCGTCAACGTCACGTTCGAGCGCGACGGCGTCAAGGAAACGCGCACGTTTGAAAAACTTCTTGTGGCAATCGGCAGAAGTTCCGCTGTCGAAGGCGTCAATCCTCAGGCGGTAGGCTTGGCCGTGAATCCCGCAGGCATTGTTGAAACCGATGATCAGTGCCGTACCAATTTGCCCGGTGTGTGGGCCATAGGAGACATCGTCAAAGGTCCGCAGCTTGCGCATAAGGCTTCCGACGAAGGCCGCGCCGTGGCCGAGCGCATCGCCGGCGGCGTGCGTCCTGCGCATGTCGCGCCGGTGCCTTCCGTCGTCTATACGCATCCTGAGTTCGCCTGGGTCGGATTGAGTAAAGACGCTGCGCAAGAAGCCGGAATGGCCGTTCGCACGGGCAAAGCCGCTTTTGCGCATAACGCCATGGCGAGAGCCTGTGATGAAACGGCTGGTTTTGTCGAACTGGTCTGCGAAGAATCAACCGGACGCCTAGTGGGTGCTCAGGTCGTGGGCGCTGCTGCCGGAGACCTCGTGTCTGCTCTGGCGCAGGCCATTGCGTTTGGGGCGACCGACGAGGATCTGTCGCTTGTTATCTGGCCGCACCCCGGCATGTCCGAGACAATTCAGGATGCGGCCTTTGCCAGTCTGCGTGTTTCCGAGAAGAGGCGAAAATAAGCAAAAGCGCCTAGTCGGGGCTATTATTTTGATCCGTTAAGGTGCGGCAAAGGCGGCTGTAGGCACTTGCGGCACATCTGAATTTTGCTTGGACACCCATAACGGAGGAAGTGTCGTGGCTGAAGAAAAATCAGTAAAACTCGTGTTTTCCGACGGTTCGCCGGAAGTTAGCCTGCCGGTTCTGCCCGGCTCCGTCGGTCCGGAAGTCATCGACATTTCGACGCTCTACAAGAAGACGGGAAAGTTCACATACGACCCGGGCTTCATGAGCACGGCCTCCTGCAAGAGCGCCATTACGTACATTGACGGCGCGGCGGGCAAACTGCTCTATCGCGGCTATCCGATCGAGGAGCTCGCCCGCAACTGCGACTACCTTGAAGTCTGTTATCTGCTTCTCAAAGGCGAATTGCCCAACGCAAAAGAAAAGGAAGACTTCGAGTACCTCGTGATGCACCACACGCTCATTCACGAGTCGATGCATCTCTTCCTGCAGGGGTTCCGCCGCGATGCACATCCGATGGCGGTTTTGACCGGCCTGATCGGAGCCATGTCCGCGTTCTATCCCAAGAGCTGCAACCTGCTCGATCCCGAGCAGCGAGCCATGGCTGCCGTGCAGCTCATCGGCAAGATGCCCGGTCTTGTCGCCATGACTTACAAGTATTCGGTGGGCGAACCCTACATTTATCCGCGCAACGATTTGTCCTATTCGGCCAACTTCATGCGCATGATGTTTGCGATTCCGTGTGAGGAATACAAGATCAACGATGTGCTCACGCGCGCTATCGACCGCATCTTCATTCTGCATGCTGACCATGAGCAGAATGCATCAACTTCGACCGTACGTCTGTGCGCAAGTTCCGGCACGAGTCCCTTTGCGGCCATTGCCGCGGGCGTAGCTTGTCTGTGGGGTCCGCAGCACGGCGGCGCCAACGAAGCGACGCTCTCGATGCTCTATCACATCCAGGAAGAGGGCGGCATCGCGAAAATCGGCGACTTCATCAAGAAGGTCAAGGACAAGTCGAGTGGCGTGCGCTTGATGGGGTTCGGGCACCGTGTCTACAAGAACTACGATCCTCGAGCCAAGCTCATGCGCGAAACTTGCTACGAAGTGCTCGATGAACTCGGTTTGCACGATTCGCCCATTTTCAAGCTTGCCTTGGCTTTGGAAAAAATTGCCCTAGAAGACGAATACTTCATTTCTCGCAATCTTTACCCGAATGTTGATTTCTATTCGGGTATCGTACAAAAGGCGATCGGCATTCCCATGCCGCTCTTTACGGCCATTTTTGCAATGGCCCGTACCGTGGGCTGGTTTGCTCAGCTCAACGAGATGATCGATGATCCGGCCTTCCGCATCGGTCGACCCCGTCAACTCTTTACCGGTTGCACGGAGCGCCACGTCAAGCCGATCGAAGAGCGCTAAATTCGCACAACACAACGCCGCAGAGTTCTGCGGCGTCGTCGTTTGTGCAGCCGGATCAGGCTGCGTTCATCAAGGCGTCAATCAACTCGTTTTCCACCTGCACAACGCCTTCGGGATTTTGCAGCGCCGGACCGTCAATCAAAAATACGTCTTCGACGCGCTCATCGAGCGTGGAGATCTTGGCGGTGGCAAGGTTGATGCCGTGTCGTGCCAACACGACGGCGATGGCAAACAAAAGGCCGATACGGTCGTTGCAGGTGATGCGAAGCACCCAGCTGCGCTGACTCTCGTCGCGCTCGATTTCCACGATTGGCGTCACAGGGAAACTTCTGCCGCGGCGAGAGAGCTTTCCTTTTTTGGGTTCGGGTAGCGGCTTGGCCGAGCTGATGACGTTTGCAAGATTTTTTTCGATGCTTGCTCCGAGAGCTTTAAGATCGCGCCCGCGCTTATCCTGTACGAGGAATGTGTCCAGCGCCCAGCCGTGGACGGTCGTGTGAATGCGCGCGTCGAGAATCGAAAGACCTTCGCGCTCGAAAAAAGCCACCACGCGGGCAAAGAGATCTTTTTGGTCGTGCGTGTAGACAAGTACCTTGCAGACGTTGCCCTTGCGGCGCGCACGGCACTTGACGACGGGGTCGTGCGAGCGGGAGCATCCGGCGAGTTCCACCGTGTGCCAGGCGATGTCCTGGGGTGAATGGCGAAGGAAGTAGACGATGTTGAGTTCCTTCCAGAAAGCGTCTCTCACATCTTCGGTCATGCCGGTCTGCGCGATCAATTCGCAGGCCTTCTTGCGGTGTTCATCGAAAATGCCCGCCCGCGTTTTGGGTTCGCCACCTGCTTCCAGGCACAGCAATGTGCTGTGGTAGAGATCCGTGAGAAGCTGATACTTCCAGGCGTTCCAGACCTTGGGACTGGTGGCGCGGATGTCGCAGACGGTCAAAAGATACAGACCGTCGAGTCGCTCCTTGTTGCCGACCTTTGAGGCAAAGCGTTCGACCACTTCCGGATTGGTGATGTCTTCGCGCTGTGCAACCGTGCTCATCAGGAGGTGCTGCGCCACCAGAAACTCCATGTAATCAGCGTCTTGCGGATTGATTCCGAAGTTGGCGGCAAAAGCTTTGACTTCCTTGGCGCCAAGCTCGGAGTGGCTTCCTCCGCGACCTTTGGCAATATCGTGAAAAAGTCCGGCAAGTGTCAGACGCCAGGGCTTTTCAATATCGTTCATGATCTGCGAGCACAAGGGGTATTCGTGCGCGTAGGAAGAGTGCGACAGGCGGCGGAGATATTTGACGACGCCGAGCGTGTGCTGATCGACCGTGTAAATGTGAAAAAGATCGTGTTGCATCTGTCCGACGATGCGTCGCCAGACGGGCAGGAAGCGTCCGAGAATGCCCCATGTGTTGAGGTTCTTTAGAAAATGATAGGGACCGTAGCGGAGTTTGACCGTATCGAGAAAGAGCTTTTTGTTGATCGGGTTGCTTCGAAATTCCGTGTCGATCGAGGAGCGTTCGTGCCAGAGCGCTCGCAGCAGATTCGTTGACATGCGCTTGAACTCCCGATGCAAGGCAAAGAGCACGAAAGCTCGGATCATATTTGTTGAGTCTTTGCGAAAGTCGTCTCGGCTCTTGATGTCGAGAATGTCTCCGCGGGCGATGAAGACATTGTCGATGCTCTTCACAAAACGCGGCGCGGCCTGCCGGAAAAGCTTTTCGGTGATGGCAGCCACCAGGATCTGCGTGAGCTGAACGATGTTCTTAGCGTTGAGATAGAAGCGCTTCATGAGTGCTTCGCTCGGAAGCAGCGACCCTTTGGGTTTGTAGCCGGCGTTTTTTGCGAGCGCTGTCTGCACGTCGAAAATCAGACGGTCTTCATGGCGGCCGCAGATGAGGTGCAGGCGGATGCGCAGTTCTCGCAGAAAGTGCGTGCACTGCGTGAAGTGATAGGCCTCGGTGTCGGTGATGAGTCCTGCCTGAGCCATTTCTTTCCAGGATGTGCCGTAACCGGCGGCTTTGGCGTACCACAGAAACACCTGCAGGTCGCGCAGACCGCCCAAACCTTCCTTGATGTTGGGTTCGAGGGCATAGGGAGTGTCGCCGTATTTTTGGTGACGCTGCCGCATTTCGAGCATTTTGCTGCGAAAAAACATGCGGCTGTCGAGCTCCTGCAAAAAAGTGTCGTGGGTGTCTTTAAAAAGAGCTTTGTTTCCGTAGATCCATCGCGCCTCCAAAAAGGCGGTTGCCGCCGTGATGTCGGAGGCGGTGATTTTGAGCGTTTCGGCTTTGGTTCGGACATTGGTGCCGACCGTCAGTCCCAGGCTCCAGAGCAAGGTGACGAACTCCGCAATGGCGGTCTGATCGGCTTGCGAGAGGCCTTCGGGGGTGAGCACCGCCACGTCGATATCCGAGTACGGGAACATTTCTCTGCGGCCGTAGCCGCCGAGCGCGGCGATCGCGCAGGTGGGGGGAACTTTGGCAAACGCGGCGCAATCTTTGACGAACTTGTCGATGACGGCAGTATGGTGCCGCAAATAAAGGCCGACCTGGGGGTGCGCCGAAAAGTTTTGGGCAAGCTTTTCTCGGAGGTTGATGTACGGTTTGACGGAAAAGTTGCGTTCGGACGCCATGATGCGGGTTCCCAAAATTCGTGACAAAGACAAATTCTAGAGTGTGCGCGGCCTTAGCAAAAGGAAACCAAAGGTTAGGCGGTCGTGCGAAGAGAAGTCGGTTCAGGCACACTTCGCCTTATTTTGATTCTGGGATGGAAAAAAGATGATCAAGAAAGTGATCGCGGGCTTTTTGACGTTCGGTTTTGCGTTCAATGTCTGCGCCGATGTCAATGTCGAATCGATTCGCTACGAAGACTCCGCTGTCGTCGGTCAGACGACGCTGCAGCTCAACGGCGCAGGCTTGAGAAAGAAGGTGTTCTTCAAGGTATACGCAGCAGGCCTTTACGTGCCGCAGAAGGCTCAGACCGCCCAAGGCGTGCTTGAGCAAAACGGTGCTGCGCGCGTACGCCTGGGGTTGCTGCGTGACGTTTCTGCCAAGAGCTTTGTCTCGGCTTTGGAAGAAGGTCTGCAGGACAACACCGATGAGGCAACCCGCAAAGAAATCGCACCGGAACTTGCCAAGCTCATCAAAGCGATGAATGAAATCGGCGACGTCAAGGAAGGCGACCTGGTGGACTTTGACTTCTCGGGCAAGACCACCTCGGTGCTTGTCAACGGCAAGCTTGTGGCCGACAACATTGGCGGTAAGAAGCTTTTTGACTCGGTCCTGCGAATCTGGCTGGGCGAAAACGCGATTGACGACAAGCTCAAAAAGAGCATGCTCGGTCTCTGACGAGCGAGAAGTCGGAAGCCAAAACGAAACGGGAGCAGTGTTGCAACTACTTCCGTTTTGAGTCTTGTTTAGTCGAAGCTGGGCTTCTTCCAGCCTTTGACCCAGGTCGGCGGCTCGGGCATGCCCTTGGAAACGGTAAGAATGTCGTAACCGGTTTCGGTCACGACCACTTCAAGCTCCCACTGAGCCGACAGACTGCGGTCCTTGGTGACGACCGTCCAGCCGTCGTTGAGATCCATGATGTGGCGCTTGCCGGCGTTTACCATAGGTTCGACGGTAAAGATCATCCCCGGCTCGAATTTGGCCGTCGGCGTGCTGATGGGCACGTGGCAGACATGCGGTTCGCCGTGAAAAACACGACCGATGCCGTGGCCACCGTATTCGTGCACGATCGAAAGGCCCATGGGTTTGACGAAGTTGTGACATGCTATGCCGATGTCATTGAAGCACTTGCCCGGGCGCACCTCTTCGATGCCCGCCCACATACAGCCCCAGGTTGCTTCCACAAGGCGTTTGCCGGCAATCGTGGGCTTGCCGATGATGAACATACGCGAGTTGTCACCGAAGAAGCCGTCCTTTTCAATGGTGACGTCAATGTTGACGATGTCGCCGTTTTTAAGAATCTTTTTCTCGCTCGGGATGCCGTGGCAGATCACGTTGTTGACGGAAATGCAGGTGGCTCGGGGGTAGGGAATGCCGTTGCCGCCCGGGTTGTACCCCAGACAGGCGGACTTTGCCTTGAGCACGTTGACCGTGTAGTCGAGCATGAGCTCATCGAGCGCCAGAGTACTCACGCCGGCCTTGACGTGAGGCGTGATGAAGTCAAGAAGATCGGCCGCTTCGGAACCGACGCGGCGCATCGCCTCGATTTCTTCGGGAGTGTGGATCGTAATCTTTGCCATGGTGATTCTTTAAGCGGCCCGTGCCGCTTTCCTCGTTATTTTTGACTTATTTGGTGCGGGTCCAGCCGTAGGGCAGGGGCAGGCGGTGCAGTGTTGCCGCTGTTGTATCGAGCGCAACTTCGCTTTGAGCCGTCTCGGTGGAGACTTCTGCCAGAAGGAGAGTACGGTCGGCAAGCTTGGCGCCGTAGAGCACCGTTGCCACGACTTGGCCCTGATTGTCCGTCAGATCGGTACCGGGCGCGAGTTCAAGCGGATCGTTGGCCGCAAGCAAAACGGTACGGCGGTTCGTCTTGCCGATGTGCTCGATGCGGCTAACCACTTCCTGGCCGGTGTAGCAGCCCTTATTGAAGGAGATGCCTCCGATGAGATCCAAATTGACGGCGTGCGGCGTGAAGCGCTCGGCTGTTTCGCCAAACACCCAGGATTGACCGGCAGCGGCGCAGGCGGCCCACCAGAGGGGTTCCGAGCCGGCGCAAGCCGTTCCTTTCGGAACAATTGCCAGCCCCAGACCGCTCGGCAGTGCCGCGGCAATGCGCGCCTGCGGCAGAGCGCAGGGCAATTCGAAAACAAGCGCACCGTCGCCGAGATTTGTCGGAGCCGAGCCGACAAAACCTGCCACTTCACGATCCGCAGCACGCTCGATCGTCACCTTGCTGCGCAGCACGTACATCTTGAGACGCTTGACGAGATAGTCGGCGTTGGAGGCCGCTACGATCATGCCGATGGTGTCGCCTTCCTGGAACAGGCGCGGCGTAGCCAACAGTCGGCCCTTGGGCGAGCAGTACCCGGCCGGCATGAGCTCGTTGCCGAGCTTGGTGACGTCATTGGTGAGCTGACCTTGTAAAAAAGTGAAACGATCTGCGCCGGAAACGGTAATGAGCGTAAGAGAGCTTAGGCAGGAAAGCGTTCCTACCGTAGAATTCGCATCAGTCATTTAGATTCGCAAACTGTGGTTTGAAACGGCGCATCTCCGCAAAAAGGAGGAGAACGGCGCCCTTTTGCTATGTGCGCGTATTGTACTCGAGCTCCTCGTTTTCTCTGAAGCCGGCACGGTCGACTTGACGCCGTTGGCGGTCCTGATTCGATAGCTAAAACGCGCGATGCCCTGGTATTCTTCGGCGAATCTGCCGATTCCATTTCTGAGAGACGATCCGCGTGAGTTCCGAGACTGACAATAAAAACCTTGAAAATGCGCATGAGGCCGGCGCCGGCTCCGAGAAGCCTTCTGAAAAACCGGCTCGAAAGCCCCGTAAATCAACTGCGGAAAAGAAAGCTCCTCGCGCGCGTAAAACGACCGGCGTGAAAAAGGCTGCCGCGTCTCGCAAGACGTCGCGCAAAACGAAGGTGGCGCAGCAGCCGTCGAGCGAAACTCCGGCTGAGCCCAAGACGCAGAAAGTTTCTATTCAAGAAGTTGAATCTCCTGTCTACGAGACGCCTGAAATAAAGACAAGTGTCAAAGCAAACTCCGTTATGACGCAAGTCTCGGAACCGACTGTGACTTTGTCCGAGCCGGTGGCTTCCATTGAAAATAAACAGCCGGTCTCTGCGCCGGCAGTCTCCGCTCAAAGCGAAGGGGGTGTTGTCGAGACGCCGACTGCGGTGACTCAGGAGCCAGTTTCGGTGCCTTCTGCGACGGAAGCGTCGGTAAAGCGGGAAACCAAGCAAGCACAGTCTGATCAAGAACTGTCTGTGCCCGTAAGAGCAGACGAAGCCGAAATACCGGCGGCCAGGGCTCAGCAAGAAAAAGCGCCGCAAGAGCAGGCAAAAGATTCTGAACAAGTCGTGCAGCCGCTCGAAAAGACCGAGAAAAAGGAGCTGGCGAGCGCGTCGAAATCGGACCAGGCTCAGGACGAAACACACGCCGAGAAGTCTTTGCCGGAATCGGACGAAACCGGTGCTGTCGATTCCAAGACCAAGGAAACGACTGAAAACCCGTTGCTACCGCAGATTTGCAAGAGCCTCTGGGCCAAGCTGGCGGTGGTGCTCGTCGTCGTGGTGCTGTGCTGCACATTGCCGTACTGGTGGTATTTCAAGCGCTCGGTTGATTTGCCCGAAGGCGTCAGTTACGTTGATGTGACGGTCCCGGCGGGAGCTTCAGGTCGCGCAATTGCCAACCGCATTGCGCAGGCGGGCATCGGCGTTTCGCCCGATACGCTAATCGGTCTGTTGCGCGTGCAGGGAACGGCGCTTTCGATTCATGCCGGTCGCTATCGTTTTACGCCGGGGATGACACTTGCGGACATTGTCGACAAACTGCAACGTTCGGATGTGGAGAAGTTTTCCTTCCGCATTGCCGACGGCATACCGCTGTGGGATTTGAGAAAGGCGGTGACAGCGCTCCCAGACATTGAGATCAAAACAGCAGGTATGTCGGATATGCAGTTGCGCTCGGTGCTGGGCATTCAGGAACCTCATCTGGAGGGTGTATTTGCACCAGAGACCTACAGCTTCCGCACGGGGCTCACCGATATTGACGTGTATCGTGCCGCTTACCGAGAACAGATGAGGATACTCAATGCAGAGTGGGAGAAGAAAAGTCCACTCGCTGCGGTTAAAACGAAATACGAAGCTTTAATTCTTGCGAGCATCATCGAAAAGGAAACGTCGCTGCGCACAGATAGAGCACTTGTGAGTTCGGTGTTCAACAACCGTTTGCGGTTGCGCATGCCGCTTCAGACCGACCCCACGATAATCTACGGCCTCGGGGAAAACTTTGACGGCAACCTCCGACGCCGCGACCTGCAGCAGCCCGGGCCCTACAATACGTACCTCAATGCGGGACTGCCGCCGACGCCAATTTCAATGCCTTCGGCAGCGTCCGTTCACGCCGCTTTGAATCCGGAGGACACGAAGTTCTTGTACTTTGTAGCGCGCGGTGACGGGACGACACATTTTTCCAAGACGTTGACGGAACACAACCGCGCGGTCGAAAAATATCAAAAGGCGCCGGCTCGTAAAGCTCGCGCTATGCAAAAGCGTCAGAATGACGCACGATGAGAGATCATGGAACGAGGAAAATTCATCACTTTTGAAGGAATCGACGGCGCAGGGAAAACCACTCAAATTGAAGCGTTGCATCGTTTTCTTCTTGATCACGGCATCGAAGTCGTTCGCACGCGTGAGCCGGGCGGCACGCCGCTCGGAGAAAAAATTCGGGCCATGCTGCTAAATGACGATATGGATGTGACCGCCGAGACGTTGCTCTTTTTCGCCTCACGTGCACAGCACATCCGCGACGTGATTCTGCCTGCCGTTGAACGGGGCGCCTGGGTGCTCTCCGATCGTTTTACGGACGCTACTTATGCTTATCAAGTAGGCGCCAAAGGCTATGACGCCGAGAATGTTCTGCAACTTGAAGCCATCGTGCAAAAAGGGTTTCAACCAAACAAGACGGTGCTCTTTGATTTGGATCCCCGCACGGCAGCCTGCCGTTTGGCTCTCTCTCGCACGGCCGATCGTTTTGAGACGCAGGATTGCGATTTCTTTACTCGTGTGCGCGAAGCCTATCTGGCGCGTGCTGCGGCATCTCCCGAGCGTTTTTTTGTGCTTGATGCCGGCCAGACGCCGGAAGTGATCACAGCTCAGCTTCTGAACGAAGCGAAAGGATGGTTGTGATGTCGCTTAAGCTTTACCCTTGGCAGGATGCGCTTGAAAAATCGCTTCTTGATTTAAGAGGCAAACTGCCCAACGGACTTCTTGTCTACGGTCCGCGAGGTGCGGGTATTTTCGATCTGGTTCAGGCTTTTGCAAAGTCGCTTCTGTGCACGCAGCCCGCGGCCGACGGTACGCCTTGTGGACGTTGTCACGGCTGTCATCTAGTCCATGCTGGAACGCACCCCGACATTCGCTATGTGGTAAGCGAAGCCGAAAGTCTGCCACGCGAAATTCCTTTTGTGCCGCCCGATACTGCAGCCAGCGACCGCAAGACCGTTTATCGAGAAATTCTGATTCATCAGACACGAGCGCTTACCGACTTTTTAAATCTTAAAAGTCACGAAGGCGGCGTTCGTATCGTTTTGGTGTATCCGGCAGATCGCATCCGCGCCGAAGCAGCAGCTTCGCTTCTAAAGAGTCTTGAAGAACCGCCGGAAAACACCGTGTTTATGCTTGTGGCCGATGAAATTGACCGCGTTCTGCCGACGATTCGTTCCCGCTGCCGTCTGATTCGTGCGGGTGCTCCCACTAGGGAGCAGTCGCTCGAATGGCTCAAAAGTCAAGGTGTGCAGGAGGCTGAACGAAAATTGACCGAAGCGGGCGGCATGCCGCTTGCGGTGTTTGACGAAGACGCGAGGTTCCGTTTGTCGGACGAGATGCGCGAGCGCTTTCTTGCCTATTTGAAACTTGGTCGTGCAGCACCTCCCGCGCAAGCGCTTTCTGTTGCTGACAAGGACGTGACGCTTTCTGCTGCCGCACTCTTTTTGTCGCGTTGGGGTTGGGATCTGGCAAGTGCTAAGGTTGGCTGTGACCCACAGTACTTTCCTGAATTTGCTGAAGAAATTAAAGCTATTGCACAAGCTGCCAGCCCGGCTGGACTCTATACTTGGATTAATTCGGTGCGCGATATCCGACGCGTTGCCGAACATCCGCTCAACGCAAAAACAATGATTGAAGCGCTTTTGATTTCCTACGCGCGCAATATTTGAGAATCCAATTGATGACCACGCAGAAAATAAAAACGACGGTTGCCACGTTCGGCGCTATGAAAGCCGAAGGCAAGCGCATTTCGATGCTTACGTGTTACGACTACACGACGGCGCGACTGATTGAAGAAAGTTCAGTGAACGCGATTCTCGTGGGCGATAGCCTCGGAAACGTCATGCTGGGCTATCCGGATACGCTTGCAGTGACTGTCGAGGACATGATCACTTACGGAGCGGCTGTGGTTCGTGGCGTCAAAAATACGATGGTCGTGGTTGATATGCCCTTTATGAGCTATCAGGTAACGGTCGAAGACGCCGTGCGCAATGCGGGACGCATTCTCAAGGAAACGCATTGCAATGCTGTCAAACTCGAAGGTGGCAAAGCTATCCGAGAAACGATTGAAAGGATTGTGGCCGCCGGCATCCCCGTGATGGGGCATGTCGGTATGACACCGCAGTCGGTGATGCAGTTTGGCGGCTTTAAAGTGCAAGGCAGAGGCGACGAAGCGGCCGAGCGTGTGTTTCAGGATGCTCTGGCAGTGCAGGAGGCGGGGGCTTTTGCTGTTGTGCTCGAATGTGTGCCTGCTGCGCTGGCCGCCGAAATCACGCAGACGCTGCATATTCCGACGATTGGCATCGGAGCGGGCGTGAATTGCGACGGGCAGGTACTCGTGACGCAGGATATGCTTGGTCAGTATTGTGACTATGGTCCGAAATTCGTGCGTCGCTTTGCTCAGGTGGGTGATACGATGCGTGCCGCCTTTAACGCATACGATGAAGCTGTCAAAGGAGGAGAATTTCCGTCGGAAAAAGAGACATTTTCCTGATGATGACGTCTTCTGATTCTAATTGTTGTTAAAAAGTTTTAAATCCGCTTTACCGGATCGAAAAAATGGAACTCATGATTTTGTCCAATCCTGCTCAGGTGCAGGCGCAGGTACTCGCTTGGAAGAGGCAGGGATTGACGGTCGGCCTGGTGCCGACGATGGGCTATCTGCACGAAGGACATGCAAGCTTGATTCGCCGAGCGGCCGCCGAGTGCGATCGAGTGGTGGTTTCTGTGTTTGTTAATCCCACGCAGTTTGGACCCAATGAAGACCTGGAGTCGTACCCGCGCGATCTTGAGCACGACACGTTACTAATCAAAGAGTGCGGCGGAAATCTGGTCTTTGCTCCTCAACCTGCGGATATGTACGGTCAAGGAACGCGCACGTGGGTCACAGTTGAAGGACTTACCAAGGAGCTTTGCGGGCGCAGCCGTCCGATTCACTTCCGTGGTGTGGCGACAGTGGTTTGTAAGCTGATGAATATTGCCCAACCAGACCGAGCCTACTTCGGACAAAAGGACGCGCAACAGCTGGCTGTCATTCGGCAGATGGTTTCGGACCTTAATATGCCGGTGCAGGTTGTCGGCTGTCCAATTGTTCGAGAATCTGACGGTTTGGCCAAGTCCAGTCGCAATACGTATCTGAATGCTCAAGAGCGTCAGGCCGCGTTGGTCTTATCCCGCTCGCTGGCAGAAGGCCGCAAGCTACTCGAAGCCGGAACCACAGATACCGGTCGGGTGCTTGCTCGCATTGAGGAGGTTCTCAAGAGTGAACCTTTGGCGCGTATCGATTATGTGCAAGCGGTGGACGCCGACACCATCGAACCCGTACATAAAGTCTCGGGCAACGTGCTTTTTGCCATTGCTGTTTATATCGGTAAGACGCGTTTGATCGACAACTTCTACTGGACTGCAGAATAAAGTCATGCAAATCGAAATGCTTAAGGCGAAGATTCATCGCGCCACCGTCACTCAGGCCGAACTCAACTATGTCGGCTCGATCACCATTGACAGTGACCTTCTGGAGGCGAGCGGCATTCGTGAGTATGAAAAGGTAGATATTGTCAACATCAACAACGGCGAGCGCTTTGCAACGTACACTATCGCCGGCGCTGCCGGCAGCGGCGTCATCTGTCTCAACGGCGCAGCCGCTCGTTGTGCGTGCACGGGTGACAAAGTGATCATCATGAGTTACTGCACGATGACGCCTGAAGAGGCTCGCGGACATAAGCCGACCGTACTTTTTGTCGATGAGGAAAATAAGTTGGTTCGGCTCGCTCATTATGAAAAACACGGATATCTGGAAAACCAAACCGGTAATCCCGCCTAAAATGGAGCACCTTGCAGTCGATCGGTAGGCTGCAACAAGTCAATCGTATAAAGCACTTCTCACTCAGAGGGCTCAGTCAAAATGTCGAAGTCGCACCTGTTGCCGATTTTCTCGCCGCTTCCCGTGTGTTTTCAGAAGGGGGAAGGCGTTTGGCTCACCGATACGCAAGGCAATGTCTATCTTGACGGCTTTGCGGGTATCGCCGTCAATGCTGTCGGGCATAACCATCCTCGATTGGTGTCGGCGCTTCAAAAGCAGGTGTCCGAGCTGATTCATGTCTCGAATTACTTCCGTATTGATCTGCAGGAAGAAGTGGCGGCCAAACTTTGCGAAAAAAGCGGACTGCGCGGTTGCTTTTTCTGCAATTCCGGTCTCGAAGCCAACGAGGCCGCCATCAAGCTTGCCCGGAAGTATGGTCACCTCAAGGGATTCAACGAACCCAAGATCATCGTCTTTGATCACGCTTTTCACGGCCGATCGATCGCGACACTTTCAGCGACGGGCAATCCCAACGTGCGCCGAGATTTTGCGCCATATTTGCCGGACTTCATACGAGTACCTGCCGGTGACGTTGAGCTGATTGAAAAGCTGGCGTCAACGACTCCTGGGATCTGCGCGGTCATGTTTGAGCCGGTGCAGGGCGAGGGAGGCATCATTCCGATCCCGGATGAAACGATGCGAGCCATTCGCGAGCTTTGCAATCGCCATGACTGGCTGATGATTCTTGACGAAGTGCAAAGCGGTATCGGTCGCACGGGCAAGTGGTTTGCCTACCAACATTCCGGTATTGTTCCTGACGTGATGACGCTAGCCAAGGCTCTGGGCGGCGGCGTTCCTGTGGGCGCTCTCGTATGCGGCGAAAAGGCTTACGGCGTGTTTGCACCTGGCAATCACGGCTCGACTTTCGGCGGCAATCCGCTTGCGATGCGCGCTGCAACGACGGTGTTGCAGATCATCGAAGACGAACAGTTGGTGAGCAATGCCGAAAAGATGGGACAGTACCTGCAGGAAGGCTTCCGTAAGGCTCTCAAAGGTGTGCCTGGCTTTGTAGAAGTGCGCGGCCGCGGTCTGATGATCGGTATTGCCCTCGATCGTCCGGCACATCAGTGTTTGGCCATCGGCTTGAAGCATCGTGTACTTTTCTCGGTAACCGCAGGAAACGTCATCCGCATCGTGCCTGCGTTGAATATCGCACGACGCGAAGCTGACGAACTCATTAAGCGCGTCACTGCAGTCGTAAAGGAATTTACTGCCGCCACTACCAAGTAATGAGAGACAGCGATGGATAATGAAAAGTTCAAAAAGATCCTGGAAATCGTCGTGCGTGTTGCAGGTGCAGCCGTACTGATTTACTTCCTCTACAACATTATTCTCACGCAGCACGAATACTTCAGCTGAACGAAGAAAATTCCTTCGGGTGAGAGATTGGCCGTCGGCAGAAATGTCGGCGGTCTTTTTTTCACAGAAAAACAAAAACCGCAGGGAAAACCTGCGGCTGAAGTCTTTGGCGGAAGCGGTGAGATTCGAACTCACGAACGGGGTTAACCGTCGCCGGTTTTCAAGACCGGTGCATTCAACCACTCTGCCACACTTCCGTTTTGAGAGAGTGGTGATATTAGCAAATATCCGGCCCAGAAGAAAATTTTGCGTTGCAAAAGTTCGTCTGCAAATATCGTCGATTCCCACAAAATCAGCCGATCGAATCATTGACATCCCCACTGTTTGGTGTTGTGATTAACAAATGTGCCATGAAAACAGTATAAAAGATGCCTCGCATCAAAAAATTCAACCGGAGGGGACTCATGGGCGATAAGGATAAGAAAAAGGATCAAGCCGAAGGCGGCAAAAACATCAAAGAAAATAAAACGGTTTCGACCCTTAACGACACATTGGAGAAGGTGTTTCGCGATGTCGCGCTCATAGATCCAAAAGAAAATGTTGAGGGCGTCATCAAGGAAATTCTGCGCCAAGTGCGCGCGATGAAGACCGAGCTTACGGCCGAAGAGATGGCGCAACTTGTTTTCGAGAATATGCAGCCGAAGTCGCGTGACTATATGTTGGCCGGCCTATTGACCGACATTTTCGCAAAGTACGGCGAAATGAAAACGCGCCATACCAAGAACATGGATGAGCTTTCGCCCGACATCAGTAAGGGCGTCTTTCCATATCTTCACAACTACGACGACGCGCTCTACAAAGAAGAGCTCTATGCACTGCAGGTTGAATTGCTGAAGATGCAGCGCTACGTCAAGGATGCGGGCCTCAAGATCGCCGTGATTTTTGAAGGCCGCGATGCTGCCGGTAAGGGAAGTACGATTTCCCGCTTTACACAGAACATCAATCCTCGCGGCGCACGCGTGGTCGCTTTGCCCAAACCCACGGAAGCCCAGGCGGGGCAGTGGTATTTCCAACGCTATGTTGCGCAGTTGCCAAGCCCCGGTGAAGTGGTCTTTTTCGACCGCTCTTGGTACAACCGCGCCGTTGTGGAACCGGTGATGGGATTCTGTCGTCCCGAACAGACCCAGCTTTTTTTGAACGAAGTTCCGGCGTTTGAGCGAAGCCTTGTCGAGCACGGAATTCATCTTACGAAGTTCTGGCTTGACGTGAGTCGCGATGAGCAAAAGCGCCGCTTTAAGCAGCGCCGTGTGGACCCGGTTCGCCGTTGGAAGCTTTCTCCGGTGGATATTGCATCACTCGATCGCTGGGACGATTACACGGCTGCTATCGAAGAGATGTTTCGCAAGACTGAGTCGCCCGTGGCGCCTTGGACGATTATTCGCAGTGACGATAAACGTCGAGCTCGCCTGAATGCGATTCGAGTTTTCTTGCACAGCATTGAATACGCCGAAAAAGACGAAGAACAGATCGGACCGGTGGACGGGTTGATCGTGAAGTCGGTACCGGAATACCTGCGTGGATATCGTATGGGCCCAGCTATCTGACAGCTCGCCTGATGAGCAACGGCTGCCGGAAGGTAAGCTTTATAAAGTTTCATATGTGAAACTTTATATGAGTTGACTTTTCCCGCGGCCGTTTTTTATTACCCACAAAAGAAGAAAGTAAGACGTATTGATTTTAAAGATCTTTGCTAGACATAAAGATCTATAAACAACCTATTAACTTGATTTTGACTTAAGAAAAAAGTCCCTTGATTTTTACGATAAAACTTTCGGATTCATACGGACCGTACTCATAGGATAAAAAATCGTAACCGCTCGACACAATGGCTTGCCGGATAGTGTCCTTGTCGATGACACCTTCGGATACGATGACGGCTTGGTGAGTCTTACGATTGGCGCGAACGGTTTTGATGCCGGGAACGGCACTCCGAATGGCCTCATTGATATGTGCTTCGCACATTTGGCAGGACATGCCTCCCACTCCGACAATGGTTTTGATCACGTTGAGTTCCTTCGATTTGGGAATATAAATTCAAGACAGAATGATAATCAATCTCATTACAATTGTCCTGCGAATGCTTGAGAATTGTGTTGGATCGAAGGTACACATAGAATGCTGACCGTCTTTCAAATACTTCGTTTCCCGTTGGTATGATTTCTTCCCGAGACTTTTTGCGCGGCAAGTCCGCGGTCATTTTTGATTTTGACGGCACTCTAGGCGATACCATCGATTTGTGGAATAGGGTAGATGTTGTGCTGGCCGGAGAGCTCGGTTCCCCGGGACTCGATCCGCGCGAATGCCATGCGTTTCGAGAAGCGGCGTTAAGGCGCTATAAAAACGAAGAAAATCCGTATCGCTGTTATTGCGGAGAACTGGGAAAGAAAATTGGCTGCGAGCTTTCGGCCGAAGAAATCCACACGCGACGCTACCAGATTTCGCGTCGCATGCTGCGCGAGGATGTTCGATTGCGCCAAGGGGCGGCAGCGACGCTAAAGCGTATCAAAAATCTAGGTCTAAGAATGGCGGTGGCAACGACCACGCGTCGCGCCAACATTGAAATCTATTGCCGTCAAAATCAGAATATCCTCAACGAGATTCAACTCGACGAAGTATTCGAGTACTTTGTGTGCGCAGAAGACGTGCGTAACATCAAACCGGACCCGGAGTGCTATTTCAGGGCGATGGAATATTTGGGACTGCCGAGAGAGAAGATCTTTGCCGTCGAGGACTCGCTTTCCGGAGTGGAAGCGGCTACGCGTGCGGGCCTTGTCTGCATCGGCATCCGAGAGGAAAACTCGGTGCCGGATGCAGACGAGATCAGAGCTCGTACAGCGCTTTACTTTGATGACTACGCCGCTTTTCTCTCTTGGCTGGGTTAGGCGGTGTGTTTTTGAGGCGTAAAGCCTTCCTGATTGGTGAGGCTCGTGTGGGCGTCCTGTAGAACGATGTGGAGTTTTCCAGAGGACTTGAGCTGATGCGCACGCGTCATGAAGAGCTTTAGACGGTTAGAGACGTTGCTTTCGGCTGTACCGCCTTCAAAGTCGATGCCGATTAGATTGGCTTTGGGATAGCGGGAGCGAAGAGCCGACATCACTCCTCGTCCGGTGATGTGATTGGGAAGACATCCGAAGGGTTGCAGACACACGACATTGTCTGTACCTGTTGCCAGGAACTCCGCCATTTCTGCAGCCAAAAGCCACCCTTCACCGGCCTGTTGTCCTGGGGAAATTATGCCTTCGACGCGTTTGAGGTAAGCGTCGAGCGGAGGCATATGGCCGAGAGGATTGTCCTGTCCCATAGCAGCTTGCGCTACGGCGCGAAGCTTTTCCAGATACCCCAGCAGGAAAGCGCTGACGATAGCTCGCAGTTTAGAGCCTTCGGCATGCTGACTCTGCCAGATGGGATCGGCAAGGCAATACAGGAAGAAAGTGGCCAGATCGGGTAGCACGGGTTCGGCACCAGCCTCGCGCAAACGATCAGCCGTCGCTAGATTGGCCTTTGGATGGTACTGCAGAAGAATTTCGCCGACGATGCCGACTTTTGGTCGTGTTTTACCGTCAAGTTCAACAGCATTAAAGATATTGACAACTTCGCGCACAGCAGCGTCGAGTTCGGTGATCTTGCCGGTTGCGGCTGCTTTGGCAGCGGTAGGTGTGGCCAGTTTAAGGGCGATATCGGCACTGCCTTTGACGACTTCTCCGGCCAAAGCATGCAGGTACAGCCGCTGCAGGACGTCGCCGAGCACAACAGCCATGGACAGACGCTTGAGGCTTTTGAACCCCAACTTGAGGTGAGCGTGACCGGTAAGGGCTCGCCCTGAAAGTGTCAGTACCGGAAGGTTCGGGAAACCTTTGTCGCGCAACGCCCAGTCGAGCAGTGTCGGATAGTTGGTGGCGCGGCAAGGGCCGCAGGTTTGGCTGAAGAGAATCGCACTTTTTTCCGGTACAAAGTCTTTAGCTTCAGTAGCTTCGAGCAACTGACCGATCGTAACGATGGCCGGGTAACAGGCGTCGTTATTGACGTAGCGTAATCCTAGCGTGACCGCGTGGTCGGACACGGTCGGCAGAAGTTTCAACGTGTAACCGAAGTCCTTGAGCACATGCACCAAGAGCGGAAAATGCACCGGAGCCATTTGCGGAACGTAGAGGGTGCGTTCGCGCAATTGCTGCGGAGTGAGGGACTGCCCTTGCTGCTGAGCAGACGCAATCCGTTCGGCTTCGGTGGGAGCCGGCTTAAAAAAGCGCGAGAAGAATCGGATCGGAGACTCCCTGATCTGATCTTTCGGTTCGACGAAGTCCGGTAACTCTTCAATGGATTGAGGTGCAACCTCCACGCCGTGCACGGCAAAGAGCGAGCGCAAACGAATGCGGGCGGCGCCCAGCGTATCCGTTTCGTCAATCTTGAGCATTGTGTAGAGCGACTTGTTTTCGTGCGCAATGCGCTTCATCTGCTCGCTCGTGATGGCGTCAATGCCGCAGCCAAAGCTCACCAGCTGCACAAGTTCCGTATCGGGGCGAGTGGCGACCGCTTCGAATGCTCGGTAGAGTCGACCGTGAAACGCCCATTGGTTCACAACATCCAGTTTGGCGGCCCTGTCTGGAAGATCCTGAGCAATGAAGCTCACGGCGTCCTCGGTGAGTACGTGAGCTCCCATTGATTCGATCAGAGTAGGAATGCCGTGATGAATGTAGCTGTCGAGATGATAGGGGTGACCGGCGAGAACAACGACAAACCCCGGTTTGTTCCAAATTTCGAGCGCTTTTTCTTTGATGTCGCGACGATAGGTCTCAAGTGCGGCCGAAGCTTTCTCGCAGGCTCTCATGACATCTTTGTGCTTGAGTTGCGGGAACGCTTCGCATAGGGCGTGCGCGACGGTCGAAAACTTTTCAATCGACAAGAAGGGAGTCAGAATGCGCGTCTCGGGAGCGGTCGATTCCAGCGCCAGACGCAGCGCTTCCGGGTACCCGCCGACAACCGGGCACGCGTAGGAATCCTCTGCTTCGGCAATGAGTTTTTCTTCTTTGGGAATGCAGGGGAACCAAATGTTGCGTACTCCTTTTTCTGCCAGCGACAGGGCGTGACCGTGCGCGATCTTGGCTGGCAGGCACAGCGACTGAGAGGGTACAGTGTCGGATCCCTTGGCCATGATGGCAGCCGTTGTCGGATCCGATAGAACAACGCGGAAACCCAGTTCGGTGAAAAGGGCGTGCCAATAGGGATAGTGTTCCCAGGTGTTAAGCACGCGCATGATGCCGATGTCGCCCATGGGGGCAGCATCCGAGGACAGGACTTCGCCGCTGAAGAGCCGTTTGATTTTCCAGTCAACAAAGCCCGTGTGCTTTTTCTTGCCGCTTCCAAGACTTTTGAGGCCGAATTCGCAACGGTTACCGCTGACGAATTTGTTGCCGGAGGCAAAGCGATGCAACGTCAGTGCGCAGCTGTTGGAGCAACCACGGCAACGAAATTCGCGCTTGATAATATCGGAGGTGTTAAAAAGCTCGTCTGAGGGTTGCCATACCGGCGTTTGATCGTTCGTACGTTCGCGGGCTAGAAGTGCCGAGCCATATGCTCCCATGAGCCCAGCAAGTTGCGGGCGAATCACCTGCAGTCCGGTGTATTTTTCAAAGGCGCGCAACACGCCGTCATTTAGGAAAGTGCCACCCTGTACGACAACCTTGTCGCCTAGCTCTTCGGGAGAAGAAATGCGAAGAACCTTTTCAAGAGCATTGCGGACGACCGAAATGCAAAGGCCGGCGGCGATGTCCTCCGAGGTTGCTCCGTCGCGCTGGGCTTCCCGTACCTTGGAATTCATGAACACGGTGCAACGCGACCCCAAATCCACGGGGTGTTTGGAGCGCAGCGCAGCTTGAACAAATTCGGGCATTGTCAGACCGAGTTGCTTGGAGAAGCTCTCGAGAAAGGCACCGCACCCTGAGGAGCAGGCTTCGTTGAGTGCCACGGAAGTGATCAACCCGTTTTCGACCTTGAGGCATTTCATATCCTGGCCGCCGATGTCAATCACGAAGGTGGCGTCAGGGATAAAGGAACTGGCAGCTTTCTGATGAGCGAGTGTTTCGACTTCAGTCATTGACGAGCCCAATGCAGCGGCAGCCAGATCGGCGCCGTACCCGGTGGTCAGAACCGAGCGGATGCGTGCGCCGGGCGGCAGAGACTGCGCCAGTTTCTTCACGCGAGGCATGAGCTGCTGAAGTGGTGCCCCTTGATTGCTTTCATACCAAGTGCAGCAGATTTCTCTGTCCGAGGTGATCAATACGCCTTTGGCGGTGGTGCTGCCAAGGTCAATGCCCAAAAAGAGATCGCCGCAGGCCTTCGAGAGGTCAATCGTGGGAACGCAGGCCTTGGCGTGGCGATCAAGAAAGGCTTTGCGCTCGTCTTCGCTGTCAAAAAGCGGTTTCGGGCCGTTACGCTTGTCAACGAGATTGACGGCTTCGCGTCCGACGGCTTCGATCAAATTTTCAAGTGTCCAAAGATGCTCCTCGGCCTGCGCACCCTGGGGCGAATTTTCCAGCGCGGCGCCGTGCGCTACGGCGTACTGTGCGTCGGCAAATAGCTCCAGTGTCACGGAGTTTCGGGCCAGACGTCTGGCAAAGGCTTCTCGCAACTCGCTCAAAAAGGAGAGCGGACCTCCCAAAAGGGCTACACGACCGCGCAAGGGACGACCGCAAGACAAACCGCCCACGGCCTGTTCGGCCACAGCGTCAAACACGGAGCGTGCGATTTCGGATTTGGGTATGCCGGCATTTAACAAACCGACTACGTCGGTTTTGGCAAAAACGCCGCAGCGAGAGGCAATCGGGTGAGAAATCGAGGCTTCGCCTGCCAAGCGGTTGAGTTCATCAAGCGGCAGCCCTAGCGCGGCCGACATCTGATCCAGAAAAGCGCCGGTGCCGCCTGCGCACGCTTCATTCATGCGCAGTTCCTGACTGCCTGTCAGATAGAGAATTTTGGCGTCTTCGCCGCCGAGCTCAATGGCAGCGTCGACAGGATGTCCTTCGCCGTCTTCTGCGACGGCATTTTGCAGATATTGCGCGGCGGCGATTACTTCCTGTACGAAACCGATGCCGAGACGTTCGCTCAGGAAAAGCGCTCCAGATCCTGTCAGTCTAACGCGGGTGTTCAGATGCGGAAACGTGCGAACCAGATCCTGCAAAAGCGAAATAAGTGTGGCGGTCACTGCGCTGGCGTGTCGCTGATAGGCGTGTGCCAGAACGGAGCCGTCGGGACTGAGCAGGACGTATTTGACGGTGGTACTGCCCAGGTCAATGCCCAGGCTAAATGTTTCTGAGGAACCTTCAGGAATATCCGTTGTCATTACAAAACCGACGTAGACAAAACGCTGTCAAAAAGCAGACAAATCCGAGCCTATCAGTTTCGAAAAGCAACAGGGAACCACCTGAAAATTAGGGGAATCCCGCAATGAAGTCTCATCGCCCGCACTTACCGCTTGTCAAAAAAAGGTTAACTCAAATCCAATGCGTTTGCGACGAGAACAATTTAAATTACGGTTTGATTTTTGGATTTCGAAATTTGCACTTTTGTCGATACGGCGGAACTAAACAGCGGAAATGGATTGGAGAAAAGAAAAACGCACCCGAGGAGCGATCGGATGCGTTTTCTTGTCTAAATGGCTAAACCGCTGACCTGAGGGAATCAGGCGTTTTAGCGTCGGAGCCTTTTGGCTCAGTGCCTAAAAGATTAGGCGAGCGCCTTGATGGCAGCAGACAGGCGGCTCTTGTGGCGAGCAGCAGCGTTCGAGTGAAGAACGCCCTTGCGGCACATGGAGTCGATCACGCTCTGGGCGTTCTTGAAAGCTTCCTGAGCAGCGGCCTTGTCGCCGGCGAGGATGAACTTGCGAACGCGCTTGATAGCGGTACGGTACTGGCTGCGCTGAGCAGAGAGGTGCTGGTTGCGGGCAAGGGCCTGACGGGCGCGCTTGCGAGCTTGGTTGGTATTGGCCATTTAGTTTTGAATTCCTGAAAGTGGATGCCGCGGTTTTCGGATTCTCGCCAACGAGCGCAAGCTTGAGCTTTCGCTTTCCAGACGAGCCCGTTTGCAGCTCGGCATCTGGCCGAAATCGGCCGGGTCTAAGTTTTACTACAATGTTGCTTTCTGCGCTTCGAATGACTCGCCGCTGCAACTCTGCGCCGAATTCGCCCGAAAGCAGAAAACGCGGCATTGTATCAAATCAGAATGACCGATACAAGCACTTGAGCCAAGGAAAAATTTCTTTTACAAAGAAAGGCCTAGCCGCCGCGCAGGAATCACAATATTTCGTCTGACTCACCGCTTCTCATGTCTTTACTCAAGTCGGCCGCTACGGTTTCCGTCTTCACGTTGTTGTCGCGCATCACTGGTCTGATCCGCGATATGCTGATCGCGCGCTATTTTGGTGTGTCGGCAGCGACCGACGCCTTTTACGTCGCTTTCCGTATTCCGAACATGCTGCGCCGCCTTTTTGCCGAAGGCGCATTCAGTCAGGCATTCGTTCCGATGCTCTCGCAGGTGAAGGAACAGCAACCCGAAGGCGAGCAAAAGACCTTCATCAGCGATGTGTTTTCGCTTTTGGGATGCGCTGTTTTTATCGCGAGCCTTTTGGGTATCGCTTTTGCTCCAGTCGTGGTGTGGCTCATTGCTTCCGGCTTTAAAAACAATCCGGAGACCTTTGATCTGGCCGTTTTTCTGACACGCTACATGTTTCCTTACATCATTTTCATGAGTTTGGTGTCGTTTGCCGCGGCCGTACTCAACACATGGAAACACTTTGCGGTGCCGGCCTTTACGCCCGTGCTTCTTAACGTGAGCTTCATTTGCTGCACGCTTTTTTTAGTTAACTACTTTTCTGTTCCGATTTATACGCTGGCATTTGCTGTCATTCTGGGCGGTGTTTTGCAGCTTTCCATGCAGTTTTTTGCTCTTAAGCGAATCGGGTGCTTCCCACGACTCTCCAATCCCCACAAGGCGCTTAAAAACGCTAACGTGCGCCAAGTTTTGAAACTGATGGTTCCTGCGGTGGTGGGTGTGAGCGTCGCTCCCATTTCTATTCTCATCAACACCAACATAGCTTCGCACCTGCAAAAGGGCGCCGTGACATGGCTCAACTATGCCGATCGTTTGATGGAGTTTCCGACGGCTCTGCTTGGGGTGGCCCTTGGAAGTGTTTTGCTGCCGAGTTTATCGGCGGCGTTCAATCGCGGCGAACTCGATCGCTATAACCGATTGCTCGATCGCGGGTTAAAGCTTGTTTTTCTTTTGGCCATTCCGGCGGCTGCCGGTTTGGGGTTCTTAGCCGAAGGTTTGGCTGCGGTGCTTTTTCAGGGCAAGAACTTTTCCGGGTCTGATGTTTCGATGACGGCCATTGCGATCGAGGGGTATGCGGTCGGGCTTCTCGGACTCATTTCAATCAAGATCCTTGCGCCTGCGTTTTATTCGCGCAAAGACATCAAAACGCCAGTCAAAGGTGCAATCGCTTCGCTTATTGTCGTGCAGTGCTGCAACATTGTTACCGTGCCGGCTTTCGGGCATGCTGGGTTGGCGCTGTCCGTGGGCCTCGGCTCCGTCTTTAATGCGCTGGTGCTGTTCACATTGTTGAAACGTCGCGGTTGGTACGTGCCCGGCAGCGGTTGGTTTGTCTATATGTTGCGCGTTTTGATGGCGACTGCCGCAATGACTGTTTTTCTTATTTGGATTCAAACAGGGATCGACTGGTCGGCCATGCAGCCTCAATGGGCGCACCGACTAGTTCTTGTGGCGGGTGTTATTCTTGGTGCGGCTGTGACATACTTTGCAGTACTTGCCGTTTTGGGTTGGCGTGCGCGGGAATTGCGCGGCGCTGACTAGTTAATTTCGCGAAAGACTACAACGACATGATCCCTATATCCGAGGCTTTGCGCAGCCGTCTGCGCGTTATAAAAGCGGACATCACGACGCTTAACGTTGATGCCATTGTCAATTCGGCCGACGCCGACCTCACGGGAGGCGGCGAAGTCGACAAGGCGATTCACAAAGCTGCCGGTCCCGAGCTTCGCAAGGCATGCCGCACCTATGTGCTTGAACAGGGCCGTTGTTTTGCCGGCGGTGCGTCTCTGACAGAATCTTTCAATTTGCCGTGCCGTTTTGTTATTCACGCGGTTGGGCCTACCTGGGTCGGAGGCGACGATGGGGAAGTAGCGCTTCTGGCTCGTGCTTATGCGCGCAGCTTTGAGTTGGCTCGTCTGCACGGAGCGCGTACCATCGCATTTCCGGCTATTGCGACCGGCCAGTACGGCTTCCCGAAGCCAACGGCCGCTGCCGTGGCGCTTACGGTTGCGGTACAGGTGCTTGAACTTGAGCCGCAGTTTGAGTCCGTGACGTTCTGCACGTATGACGACGACACGCGTCAGATTTACGAGGCTCTGATCGAAGAGGGTTATCAGAACTATTTGCATAAAGGCAAGCAGAGACCGCCTGCTTAACGCCGGAATGAAAATGAAAGCGGCTACTGAGAGCAAATGCAACTCGGCAGCCGCTTTTGTAGTTCAGCAGCCTAACAAATTCGAGGCAATGGATCGGAGTTGAGCCAATCGACCAAACGTTTGCCACCGATCGCTGTTTTCATGCTCACGAATCCCGGTTGCTCGGATGACACGCGACCGATCACTGCAGCATTCTCTCCGTACTTGCAACTGCGGATGATTGACAAAGCTTCTTGGGCGACATCTTCCTCAACAATCACAATCAACTTGCCTTCGTTAGCAATGTAGAGCGGGTCAAGCCCCAAAAATTCGCAGGCCGAGGCCACAGCCGGGTGGATCGGCACGGCTTGTTCGTCAATTTCAATGCTCACCTTGCTCTGAGCGGCAATTTCATTGAGCGTCGTGGCCAATCCTCCTCGGGTAGGATCGCGCAGGACGTGAACTTGTTCGCCCAAGGCTGTCAAAAGCGCTTCGGTAATGTGGTTTAGGGGAGCCGTGTCGCTTTGCACCTGGGCTTCAAAACCAAGTCCTTCACGCTGTGACAGGATCGTGATGCCGTGATCCCCCATTGTTCCTGTGACAAGCACAATGTCACCGGGTTTGGCTGATTTACCGCTTACGCATGTGCCGGGGATTTTTTCGCCGAGGCCCGACGTTGATATAAAAAGTCCGTCGCCGTGGCCTTTTTCCACCACCTTGGTATCACCCGTGACGATGCTCACGCCTGCTTCAAGTGCTGCCTGCGCCATGGAATTGACGATGTCGACTAAAGTTCGAATGGCAAGCCCCTCTTCAATGACGAAGCTCGCGGACAGATACAGTGGTCTGGCACCGCAAACGGCTACGTCGTTGACAGTGCCGCAGACGGCGAGTCGTCCGATATCACCTCCCGCAAAAAAGAGGGGGTGCACGACATGCGCGTCGCAACTCATGACAGGTTCCCCTTTGAGAGCGGGCATTACGGCACCGTCATGGGCTTGCGCGAGATAGGCGTTGCAAAAGGCTCTGGAAAAGATTTCGTCAATGAGCTGCGCGGTGGCTCTGCCGCCGGCGCCGTGCGTCATGTCGATGACTCCGTGTTTGATGTCGATCGGACGGATATAAGTTTCTTTTGCCATGACTCGATATTCCTCGAAAGGGGTTTCCGTTACGCGGCGCGACGTGATTCGTAGGAGAAGTAAGCGGCGCAGGCGCCTTCGCTCGATACCATGCAGGCACCGATCGGGTGAACGGGTGTGCAGACGGTGCCGAAGGCTTTGCAGTCTCGTGGTTCTTTTTCGCCGCGAAGGATCGCGCCGCATTCACAGGCCTTGTTGTCGGGGACGTCGTGTTCGATCAGATTGAACCGTTTTTCAGCGTCGAACATTTCGTAGGCAGGTGACAACGCCAGTGCACTGGAGGGCAGTCTGCCCAGGCCACGCCAAGCAAAACTCTCACGCAACACGAATGTTTCGGCCATGAGCGAGAGCGCCAGCCGGTTGCCTTCGGCGGGAACGGCTCTTGTAAACTCGTTTTCCACTTTAGCGACCCCGGCGTTTGTCTGTCGCACCAGCATCAGGATGGATAAAAGCATGTCCAGCGGCTCAAAGCCGCAGATGACGACCGGAATTTTCCATTCGTCGACAAACGCTCGATAGGGCATCTCGCCGATCACGGCCGAAACGTGTGCCGGCCCCACGATTCCGTCAATAAAAGGCTTGGCGTCTTTTCCGTGCGAGAGCATGATGTGGCGCATGGCTGCCGGTGTGATGACGTGCGAACAGACAACGGAGAAGTTTTCGACGTTTTGGTTTTTTGCCGACTTTAAAACAAGAGCCGTGGGCGGGGTAGTGGTTTCAAAACCGATCGCAAAGAAAACGACTTGACGATCGGGATTGTCGCGGGCAAGTTTAAGTGCGTCCGTAGGCGAATAGACCATACGTACGTCGGCACCCTGCGCTTTGGCTTTAAAAAGAGTTTGGCCTCCCGATCCCGGTACGCGCATCATGTCGGCGTATGTGCATAGCGTCACGTTCTTATTCAAAGCCAGATCCAGCGCCATGTCGACACGTCCTATTGGCAGCACGCAGACCGGGCAGCCCGGGCCGTGGATCATCCGGATGTTGGAGGGCAACAGATCAGTCAGTCCCCAGCGTGCGAGCACATGTGTGTGACCGCCGCAAAATTCCATATAGCGATATTGACGCGAGGAATCGACTTCGGTGCGGATACGTTCGGCAAGCGCGAGCGCTTCGTCTTTGTTGCGAAATTCGACGGTGTACTGCATTCCGTTGCCTCCTTGTTCAAGATGCTGCAACGGCTTCGGAGCCTAGGCTTCCAGCGGTGCGCATTGCTTCAAGCGTTTCCAGAGCTTTCTGAGGATCAATTCGCTGTAAGGCATAACCAACATGTACCACCACCCAGTCGCCGGGGGCCACCTCGGGGGTGAGCGTCACGTCGATTTCCTTTTTGATACCTGACATTTCGGCTACGGCGGTCATGCCGTCAAGCGAGATGATTTGTGCGGGTACTGCTAAGCACATGATTTTGATTCCTTTATTGTTTAATGACCGGCGGCATCAAGTCGTTGTCGGGCAACGGCACATTGCCCAAAACTGATCGCACCGTCTCCGGGCGGCAGTTGACTCGGCAGGTAAGTTTGGTAACCCATTTGTCGCAAACGCCGGTTCAGGTCGGCGGACATAAATCGGTTTAGGAACGTGCCGCCCGAAAGGCATACCGAGGAGCCGGCGGGAATGCAGATGCGGGCGAGCTCTGCCATCCCGGCGCTGAAAGCGGCGTGAAAGCGCTGCGAAATCGTTTGAGGTGAAGCTCCGTCGAGACGCATGGCAAAAAGGCGTTTTAAAAGAGTCGTAACGTCGAGAACATTTACGTCTGCCTCTTTCGTCACAACAAAGTCATTGTCGTCGTAGACGGCTTGGGCAAAATCACCGCCTGCAGCTTCCAAAAGCATGGCGGCCTGCGCTTCGTCGCTTTGTTCCTCGCACAGACCTGCAATGGCGCTCACAGCATCAAAAAGGCGGCCAGCCGAACTGGTGTTGCCGGTAAGACGCGTATTGGCGGCAAGCACCAACATGGCGGCAACGGGACGGTGCGGCCAAAGAGCAAGCGCTTCGTTTTTGCAGTCAGTCTTCAATGCGGCTGATACCGCCATTCGCCAGGGTTCTCGGGCGGCGGCGTCGCCTCCGGGGAGAGGCAGGTTTTGCAGATGACCCAGGCGTTCAAACGTACCATTGCTTCTGCAGTGCAAAACTTCGCATCCCCAGGCGCGGCCGTCTGTGCCCAGTCCAACGCCGTCCAACGACAAACCGTAAACATCGCCTTCAAGTCCGTACTCAAGCGCAACGGCCATCGTGTGGGCATGATGATGTTGTACTTCAAAGAGGGGAATTTTCCTTGCTCCAGCAATTTCACGCGCCAGACGCGAAGCGTAAAAGTCGGGATGAAGATCGCAGGCAACGGCTTTTGTCGGGTGTGTTTCCAAAATGTCTTCAAAGTGAAGCAGTGCTTCTTTCAGTGCATTGCAGGAAGCAACGTTTTTGGTGTCACCGATGTGTGCGGTTACGAAGATTTCCGTACCGCGACCGAGTGCGGCAGTTGCTTTGAGCGAAGCTCCCGTAGCGGCAATGCCTGTCATGTCGCGGTTTGTTTTGACGGCAAGAGGCGTGTATCCGCGAGCTCTTCGAACGAGTCTTGAGGCGCCGTCAACCACGCGCACCACTGAGTCGTCGCAGCGGCAGACAATCTCGCGATCGTGCGTGAGAATAGCATCGGCAATGCCATCAAGGCGTCTACAGGCTTCCTTTGTGTGAATGACCAGGGGCTCGCCGGAGGGGTTGGCCGAGGTCATCACGAGGGCAGTGTCAGAGGCGATATCGAGCCACTTTGCCTCTTGAGGTTGACCGATCAATGCATGGAAAAGCAGAAGATGAACCGGCGTGTAGGCTGTCATGAGCCCGATTTCGTTCAAGCCGTCGGCAACAAAAGAAAAAGCGCTTCGGCAACGTTCGGTTTTGCGCGCCAACACGATGGGGCGAGCTGGGGAACGTAATAGACCAAGCTCGGTATCGTCGAATTCGCCCCAGAGCCGCGCGCTGGCTTCGTTGACTGTCATCACCGCTAGTGGTTTGGCTTCGCGGGCTTTGCGCTGACGCAAACGGGCGACGGCTTGAGCGTTGTGTGCATCCACCGCCAGATGAAAACCGCCTAGACCTTTGACGGCGATAATTCTGCCTTCTTGCAACAAACGTGCGGCGGTCACAACGGGATCAGAGCACTCGATGGGGACGCCCTTCGTGTTGATCAATCTGAGTTGGGGGCCGCAAACGGGACAGGCGTTGGGCTGAGCGTGAAAACGTCGGTCGGCCGGATTGTCATACTCACGCCGGCACTCCGGACACATGGCAAAAGAGGCCATGGATGTCATCGGGCGATCGTAAGGAATGCTGCGCGTAATTGTGAAGCGCGGACCGCAATGTGTGCAGTTGGTAAAAGCGTAACGCCAGCGTCGGTTGCCCGGCGTGAACATCTCAATGGCACAGGCTTTGCAGGTTGCCGCATCCGGCGTCACCATCGTGTGTGCCACTCCTTGACGGCTTGCCGTGATCACGAAATCGGTTGCGCCGACGGGGGGCTGCGTTTGCACCAACTCTACAGAATCAATGCGGGCTAGCGGCGCCTCATCTTGCACGGTTTTGCGCAGCGCTTCTTCGAAACAATCGAGGACAGAGACATCTCCCTCGAGAATCGCTCCGACGCCCTGTGCATCGTTCCAGACTTCGCCAGCGAGTTTCAAGGCGTGCGCCACGCGCCAGAGCGTCGGCCGAAAGCCCACGCCCTGCACAAGGCCTTTGATCCGATAGGTGCGCCGTTGCACAGTCATGACCGTTATCTCGGCTTAGAGTTGCGCGATTATCAGGTTGGCCTTGAGCCATGCCCACCACTTTTCCAGGCCTTCGCCTGTTGTAGCCGAGACGCGAAGCGAACGAATCGAGGGGTTAACGCGACGGGCGTATTCCTCGCATTTGTCCATGTCGAAATTAACGTAGGGGGCCAGATCAATTTTGTTAATGATCATCAGATCGGCCGCCGCAAACATGTCAGGATACTTCAGCGGCTTATCGGCACCCTCGGTGACGGAAATCACCACCACTTTGTGTGCTTCACCCAAATCAAATTCGGCGGGACATACCAAATTGCCGACGTTTTCGATCAGTACGAGGCTGTTATCGGCGGGCGGACGGATGCTTAATGCCAATTTGACCTGTTCAGCGTCAAGGTGGCAACCCTTGCCTGTGTTGATCTGTACAGCATCTGCTCCTGTCGCTCGGATGCGATTGGCATCGTTGTCGGTTTGCTGATCGCCTTCGATGACAAGAATTTCGGGAGCGTCGGCGGGTTTGGCGCGCACAGTGGCACATAAAAGTTCTGTTTTGCCGGATCCCGGAGAACTCACAAAGTTCAAGGTCAGGATTTTCTTGGCGGCAAAAAGGGCTCGGTTTTCGTCGGCAATCGCATTGTTGCGGGCAAGGATATCTTGCTCGACGGTAACGGTACGTGTATGTGCGTGACCATGGGAGTGATCGTGGTCGCCGTGATCGTGAGCGTGAGTGACAACGTTGCCTTTTTCATCGATATGCGTATGGTTGTGAGGATTGCCGCAGCCGCAGGTAGTACACATGGAGAACTCCTTAAAAAACAGAATCGGGTTGGATGTCAATCAGGACGCGTCAACGGCAAGTTCTAGACTCGCGACCTTCAATTCGTGTCCTTTGACGGGCATTAGCTGATAGCCGCCGCATTGGGGGCAAGGATCGCCGTGGCGGTGCAGCGGCACGTTCTTAGCGCATTTCATGCACCAGGCTTCTCCAGCGACCTGCTCAATCACAAGTTTGGCCCCTTCGGCAAGCGTACCGCGCACTACCGAATCCCAGGCAAACAAAAGAGCCTGGCTTTCCACGCCAGCCAATTCGCCGATGTTGACCGTTACCGACGAAACTTTTGCGTCGGATTCGTTGACCAGCGTTGATTCAACAGCTGACAGAATGCCTTCGGCGATGGAGACTTCATGCATGGTTACTTTCGTTTTGCAAAACGTTGTGGAACCGAATTGAGTAGGGCACACAAGGGTCAATGGCCGCCAAAATCCAGGCTGCGTCGCGCCTCCATTGATCCTCTGAACTGAATTCGATCATGGAAAGCGCTTGCTCTGCGCAACTGCCTGAAGCGAAATTCCATTCGGTGGGGGCGATGGTTTTGACGCCTGCGATGATGCCCTTTTCGACAATGACGCGGACAATCAAAGAACCGCGCGCGGTCTGAACGTGTGCCAGACCTGTGTTCGGAGCGGTTTGTCCTGCTTGAACGGACCACTGCGGGTCACGCCGTATCTTCCAGTAGAGCATGAGATCAATGAGACGTGAGACAAATTGGGCACGAATGCCGCAGCCGTACTGCTCGGCGATTTCATTCAGGAGCGGTTGATTCTCGCAACGTCCGAGGGCGCTTGTCTGATGCGCCGTGCCGTTGATTAGAGGGCAACTTACCGAAACGTCACCCGAAATCCACGTTTCGATTGTTTCGAGAGAACAACGCGGGTTGAGCATGGCAACTGAGGTGTGTCGGCGGCAGGGTACGGTTTCCCAAAGTTGTGCATAAAGTCGGCTCGCAGCCGTTGCGCCGTGCATCATCCAGGCCTCAAAGTCAGGCAGAGATTGCAGTGCCTCAAACTGATCGGGACCGGATCCCGTCACGAAGGTTTGAATGGCAGGAGCGATGGCTTCGTCGAGACGATCGAAATCTGGGATTTCTTTGGAGAGTTCCGCAGTGGTCAACGCGCGCAGTTGACCTAGTCGACGCACTTCTTCGGCAGGTTTGAGACCAACGGATACGCATGCGTCAAAGGCCAGGAAACGCAGATGTTCGTTGATGATTTCATAAACGACTTTGCGGGTGCGTTGCGGAATTTCTTTTTGCTGAGCGGCAGCCATGGCGCATTCAAACGCGGTCAAATGGGCCTGCGGACAGAGTGCGTATAGTGACTCGATGAGCGTCTTGGGTAGGAGAGAGTTGACCGGTTGTCCGGTAATGGCACGACTGATCTCACCCTGTCGCGTCGAGCGGGTCGTGACTTTGGGGCGGGTTTGCGACGCCATATCAACGTCAATGAGGACGGAACCTTCTGTGAAACTCATACTTTATCCCCAGTGGTGATCGGTTCAGGAACTGTGCCACGAGACCGGCTGTCGGCATCGCTTGATCGGCGCTTTTGTTCTAAATCTACAGCAAGAGGTTGTGCGTAACGTCCGAGAAGCTCTCTTCTTGAGAGTGTTTTTTTCATTGGTTCAAGTGGCGGTGTCTGTTGCGACAGGATCGGATTTTCAGGTTCGCTGTCTTCTTGAAGTTCCTCTCGCCCGAGCAACAAATTCAGACACGTCTGCGCGAAGGCTTTGGCGCTTGCCATATCTTGGAACTCGAAAACGGGACTTTTAAGCGAAAGACTGCGGTAGTGTCCGAGAATATTGTCGGCGCATGCCACAAAACGGAAGGTGCCGGCAGCCAATTCAATTTCTTCAATGCCGCCAGCAGGAACGAAGCTCCAGCCTTCACGAGCAGCAGGTGCAAGAATTGCCATGACCGCCCAGGGGGTGACGACCACCCCAATCCAAGCTTGCGTTTGATCAATAAGGATGCGTACGAAAGGTGTGGCGGCAACGGAGAGCTTCGCGTTTACGATCGGAAGCCCAGCCATGCGAGTGGCCAGAATCTCGGTAAAGCCTGCTTCAAAGAAACGCTGAGGATCGCTCGGAAAGATTTTCAGACTAGTGCCGGCATGGCGCGAGCGCAGGGCCTGCATACGTGTCTGCAGCGCCTCAGGATGTTCCTTTTCGTAGGCACGCATAGCCGCTTCGCGATCAAAGGGCTTAGGGCGGCGCAGGAAAGAGATGGGAGCAGGAGCGACATTGTCGAGTCGAGAACGACTCGTACCGGTACCAGAGGCTTCGTTACGCGTCATAGCTGTCACTCCGAGGTGTCGTCGACATCAAGAAACGGGATGAAGACATGTTTGCCGTTGCCGCAATCCGGACAGGTCCACCATTCGGGCAAATCTTTGAAAGCGGTGCCGGGAGGCGTTTGGTTTTCCGGGCACCCTTCCTGCGGATCGTAGACGTACCAGCAAATCTTGCATTGCATTTTGGTACTGTCCGCGATGCGCGCGTTGCGCTCGGCATTGAGCCGATCAATGATGTCAAGTCCGGTGGCGATGTCGCTCATAGCGCAAAAATCCTTCAAACAACCGTTTATCCCAGAGCACCGCGCTCCAGGTCGCGTTCGATCCACTCGATGGTTTCGCGCACAAGTTTGGCGCTGCGACCCATGTCGTCCAGAGACGCGGGGACTTCGGGCGGAACGTGAGTCACGCATAGGCTGTCGAGAAGCACTTTGTGATTGTTGTTGATGATGACCGAGCGCCACAGCCCACGTACTTTTGTCGAGAAAATGCGGCTTTCGGCAAAGCCCGACAGTTCGATTGAAAGGGAACCTTCGCCGATGCACGTCAAAATGAAGGTGCGGTCGGTGGGCGTAAGCGGCTGACGCACCATATCGATCTGACGCGGCACTGTGTCGGGATCGGTTTTGGAAATGTCGGTTTGAGCAAGAGCTTCGTTGATTTCTCCGAGAATGGCCGGAGCGGCAAAAAGACCTGCCGGCAGTTTTTCAGGGATTTCAATGCGATCGGCTCCGTTTGAAATGGCCGCTTCGATTGAACGAGGCAACAAGGCTGCAACGAGGCTTTTAACCTGCCCGATCTCCAGTAGCCACAATCCGGGAATGGCCGTTTCGCAAACTTTGACTTCGCCGTTGTGAAGCGAGATGCGCACTTCACCTTTGCCAAGGCTGTGAAGCAAAAAGGCTGCGCTCTGAGAATCCATTCCGCCGAGGTCATAGATCCAGTCCGGAGATGTCTGTGTTTCGTAGGCCTGCAGAAAGACTTGTTCGAGGTTCTTAAGGATTTTGAGCGACAGGTCGGCGGCGCGTCGTTCGGCGCCTCGATCCAGATCCGGGCCGTCCCAACCGGTTTTGCGTTTGAACTTTAATTCGATCATGAAATGAACCTCTCAGGTTAGATCCAGGCGGCATCGTAGGCCGTCGTCGATACGGTCAGTTATGAACCGGAGCGATGACCAATGTTTTCTTGTGCGGTTTGGTACGTGAGGTCAAAATGGCAATGAGTTCGTTTTGATATTCCCCCCAGGGACGAAGCCCTTCGATGGCGCCCAGCATTTCACCACAGCAGTAGACGGCAACGGCGGGCAGCCGACGAATGCCAAGGCGAGTAGCTAGCTCTCTTCCGATTGCTGGGGAAGTGAACCAGGCGGCAGCCAGCGTTTCTTCAAAGAGTTTTTTGATTTCGGGGGCAAGCACGGCCATGTCGAGTGTCTCTTTGAACATATTGGGATCATCTACGATGCACAGAAGCCCGAGACCGTCGAGGGTTTTCATCGGAGCCTCATCGGCTTGCGTAAGCCATATGAAATTTCCCGACTCCTTGAGACGTAAAAAGAGCGGGTGCTTGTCAGGGTCGATGTGTACAAGCGCTTGCGTAACGGCGTTGAGTTTTGTTTTTCCCATAGAAAGCAGAGTCCCGACAAAAGAAGACACGAAGCGCAGGCGGCATGACGCGCATCCTGGGCCGCTAAGGACACAATCCATTCTCAACGGATTTGGTTTCTGATTCAATAATTCAGAAGAACGGCAGGGACTAATTCCCGATTGGCCGAAAGAATTAGTCCTGAGCCGGAAACTTACGGCCGTAAAAGATTGTTGTAAGAATATAGGGTAAATACTTACAACAATCAGATCGGAAGAGCACACGTCTGAACTCCAGTCACCGTACGTAATCTCGTATGCCGTCTTCTGCTTGAAAAAAAA
>UPZS01000016.1 GCA_900538905.1 uncultured Sutterella sp. | reverse complement strand
TTTTTTTTTTTTTTTAATGATACGGCGACCACCGAGATCTACACTCTTTCCCTACACGACGCTCTTCCGATCTGAAAATGGTTCTTTGCCTGACATATCTGTAGCCACGACTCGAAGATTTCGTTCTCACAATGCAATGTTAAGAAATCTTCAAAATTCATGGTCGAAAACAAAAAGTCTGGTATCCCCGCAGGTTTGTTGCGATAGTTCGTCTCGCTGTCTCGTTCGTTGCGCAAATATATGTCCCGATCAACCCAAATGAGAGGTCGTGCATTCTTATTCTTTCCCACTACAGCCTTGAACGTTTTTACAACCGACGAATAACATCCTTGTCCTGCAAGTTCAGGACGAAAAGCAGGTAACGGCCAAGCGTCGCTTCCTCGATACAAAATCCTATTTAAGGCCTGGACGTAGGCCTTCTCAGAGCTGCCTTCACAAACGATAATTTCAGTCCGCATACCGTCCTCTCCTACACGCACGGGAAAGGGATGCCTCCGAAATCCCCCCTCAAATAACGTCGGCGAAAATCCGATCCATTGCGTATCCCAGGCAGATCGACAAGCCTCATAACTCTAGTTCCGAAATACCCTACCTGATTAACGATAGCGACTTCTGATACTCCGAGAAAGTTCGCTGCCAAAAGATCTGTATTGTGAAGTGTAAAAACAATTTGCGCAGCGGTTTCATTGATCCGCTTCTCTTTGAAGAGCTTCACCAATTCCTGTAGCAAAAGGCTGTGTAGAGAATCGTCCAATTCATCAATCAAAACTGTTTTTCCAAGTCGAACAGCAGTAAGCAGGGCCCCCAGCATACCGATTAGCTGTTGTGTTCCCTCCGATTCGGATTGCAAATCAAACCAGATATACTGACCTGACTCTGCTTTATGCAAAGTTTTCAGATGGTAGTCCTCGCTGGAATACCTAGAGGTTGTCCACGAACGGCGTCGCCAATGTAGGTCATTCTCATCACCTGCGCTTTTCTTTATGAGGTTCAAGCCCAGAATTCGTACGTCAAGCTTTTGTAGATACTTTGAAATCAACGCTAATGCCGCCTGTCGACGTTCCTCTGGCGCCCCCTCATAAGTCAACGCCAACATCTCAATGCCGTTGTAGTAATCAACATTGCGATCAACGAAAAGCAGATCCGATATCAAAAATTCGCGTGCCGACAGAACTTCTCTACTCAGCCCGGGTAACACTTCAGCAAATACTTGGACAAACGCATTGACCTGTTTGCCCGTGAGTAGATTGACACATCGCGTCTCAAACTGAGACAAGATATCAGCCATTTGCGGCTCAAAAGTCTCTTTCAAGACCTTAAGCTTCGAATTCTCCACTGAGAAAACTGTCACTCCGCAACAGTCCAATCTTTCGTTTGCGATACCGTCGGCAGAAATGCCCAAACTGTAAAAATATTGCTCTTCTCCTTTCCAGAAACGGAGTGCAATATAGGTAATATCCTCTTGCGTTGCAGAAATGCGATTGGGCTCGTACGCTGCAGGATGCCAACCATGCTTCACCACATCGTGCAGCACGCGTACAGCGCGAAGAATCGTCGTCTTCCCCGAGGCATTGGGACCGTAAATCGCAAGCACGGGACACATTCGAGAATTGGCACTTTTCCCCATCTGTATGAAAGAGAGCAATGGGTGATCTCGATAACCGTTAGGAGCCTTTCCCTCAGCAAAGTCAAGCTTTAGCTGAAGTTCTTTGATGCAAGACAGATTCCGAATTTCAACGCTTTGCAACATAACATTACCCAAATGACAGTGTAGGCGCTTCGCTCATCTTATCAAAATGAACGATTTTTCTGCACATCTACACTGCTAAATGACAATCAAAAGAAGTCGGAGCTATTTGACAGCCCAGGGACGTTAGTACTCAAGCCAATTCGGCGACACACTTGATTTTCTTAAAAAAATCGCGGATAATCGCGTCCTTTCCGTTTGGTACGTGGCGTGCATGCCCGGCGTAAGACCTCTCCTATAGAGGCGGCTGCGCAAGGCCCGCAGGGCGGCCGACAAAATCATTTTCGGAATTTATTTAAATGAAACCCAATATTCACCCCGAGTATCGTCCCGTCGCCTTCGTTGACCTCTCGATCAACAAGACCTTCATCATCTCCTCTGCTGTGCAGACCAAGGAAACCGTTGAAATCGACGGCGTGACCTACCCGCTCTTCAAGCTTGATACCAGCTCGGAAAGCCACCCCTTCTACACCGGCGCTCAGACCCGCATCGTCGAAGCCGGCCGTGTGGAAAAGTTCCGCGCCAAGTACGCTCACGTCACCAAGAGCGCCAAGTAATTCTTCGGCGAATCGTTCCGGAATCGATCAAAGCTCGGTTCCGGTTCTGCGAAGAACGATCAAGCTTGGAATCAAAAAAGCCCCGCTTCGTTCGGGGCTTTTTTGTGTTGTATCCGGTATTTTTCACGAAGACATCCCGGATCGATAAAATAGGTTAATTCAAGTCTCAACGGTCCCACGGATGCTCGACCTTAAGCCAACGCCCCTGAATGTCACGCAAGAAGCCGCACACAAGATGCCGCGGTTTCTTTTGCTTGCCCTTTTGACAATCTTTGTTCTCTCGGGGCTTTTCGGCCGCGACTTATGGTCTTCCGCCGAAAGTCGGCTGCTCGCCGAAGTTGTATCCATCGATTTCACGGACCCTGCAAGCTGGCTCTTTCCCTTTGCCTCCGGTGAAATCATCACCGAACAAGGCCCTTTGCCGGGGTGGATCGGTGCCATCTTCACCACCCTTTTCGGCGGGCTTGTGGGCGAACTGCGGGCCATGCGCCTGTCGTCCATTTTGTGGTTTGCCATCAGTACGTCCTGCATTTGGTACGGAACCTGGTTTTTGGCTCGCCGCCATGAGGCTCAGCCTGTTGAACAAGCATTTGCCCGTCAAGCACAATATCGGGACTTCGGCCGCCTGATGGCCGATGCCGCCACACTCTTTTTCATTTCGATTTTCGGCATCGTCGTCAAACAGCATGAAGCTGTTTTTGAAACGGCAGAACTCGCCTTTTCCTGCGCTGCCTTCTTTGGCTGCTGCTGGGCCCTTACCCGTCCTTACTGGGGTTCTGCGCTCGCTGGTTTTGCTTGCGGCGCCAGCATCCTTTGCTCCAATCTTCTCGTCGGTGCCACCGTTTTGGTCGGCTGTCTGATGTCCCATATCCTGGTGCGCGGCATCGGCGACACGAGTCGAAAGATTTTCACCACGATCGCAGTTGCCTTTGTTACTTTCGGCCTGTGGCCGTTGGTGTCCTATCTTCTTGCGGGGGTCGTCGCAGGCGACTACTTCAATCTGTGGGCGCAGCGCCAGATTCAAATCGTCGGGTTCTTTGACCCGCAGGAAATCCTGTGGTTCATCAAACATTTCATTTGGTATTTGTGCCCGGTCTGGCCGTTTGCATTCTGGGCGATCTGGATGTGGCGCAAGAACTTGACCGTCACGCACATTGCACTGCCGCTGAGCTTTTGCTTTGCCTGGTTCGTCGGCTTCATGCTGTCGTCCGACGTTGCAGCAGAAACGCTTCTTTCGGTCACGATCGCTCCTTTGTGCGTGCTTGCCACTTTCGGTTTGATGGCTTGCAATCGCAGCACCAAAAGCATGCTGGAGCTCTTTTCGGTGGCGGTTTTCACATTGGCGTTGGCAGGCGTCTGGGCTTACTTTATTGCCTGGACATTGGGCTTTCCGCCGAAGATGCACTGGTCGATTCTGCGTTTAACGGCTGACGAATCCGTCTCGCACGCGCACTGGGTCGCTGTGGTTCTGGCTGCCGCCTTGCTCGCTTTCTGGCTTTATCTCTGCGTGCGCCGTCTTATGCGTCGTCCGATCCGTTTCTGGACGGGGCCCTGGTTGAGCGCATCCGGCATCACGGTGCTTTGGATCAGCGCCGTGTGCCTGTTCGGACCGGTTATCGACAGCAACCGTACTTTCGCCAACATCGCTCGCGAAATGTCACAGGAACTCAAAACCATGCACTTCGTGTCCGGAACAGACTGTGTGCTGGCGCAGACGCTTCCCTTGAGTGAACGCGCCGCCATCGAGTGGCACTCGGGCGTCACGCTCACGGCTTCCGAAGCAGCCTCCTGTCGCTTCATCATCTCGCATGTTTCGGCCAAGAGACAGGCTAAGAATCCAACGAAGGCGCCGGGCTTTGTGGTATTGAAGTCCTTCCGGCCTCGTTCGGATACGCGCTATCTGCTCGGGCCGGCCGGTCCCGTGCTTATCGAAAAGCAGTTCTAAAAAATAGTTTTGAGAATGTCGGGGCGGTTTGTGCAGATAGCATCCGCCCCGATTTTTATAAGTGCCTTCGCCTCTTCAACATCGTCCACCGTCCAGGCCATCACCCCCAAACCATGTTTATGCGCCGTCTCGATCATCTCGGGAGTGACCAAATCTTTGTGCGGATGAACCGTTCTCGCCTGAATCGCATTCGCTGCTGTAAGCCAATCGCACTCCGGCTCTTCAAACAAAAAGCCGCACGGCGTTTCAGGACTTCTTTTACGTAATTCAACCAAGCACTTTGTGGAAAAGCTTGACACCAAAAGCGGAACGTCCACCTTCGCCTTTCTCAAAAACACCGCGACACGTTCCGCAAGTTCAGCTTCTCGACCGGATACCGGCTTAAGTTCGACATTCATCGCCAATCTCAAGATTGAACATACTTCAACTGCCTCCTGCAGAAAACAAACCAGAGCCGAGTCTTGCTGGGGCTGATGCGGATTTTTTACCCGAAGCAATTTCAGATCGGCAGAAGATAGTTCTCCAACGAAACCGATGCCGTCAATGACGCGCCCAAGCTCTAGATCGTGGCTCAACACGAGTACGCCGTCAGCCGTGAGCTGCACGTCAAACTCCACGGCTCTGCAGCCGAACTCTTTTGCCGTCACGAACGCCGTAAGTGTGTTTTCCGGAGCCAAAAATCCTGCTCCGCGGTGCGCAACCAAGCTCGGCAATGGCCAGACCGAGCTTTGCAATACAGACACGCCTGCCATTTTTCTGCTCACAAAAGTTCTTTGGTTTTTCGCACAAGATAAAGCGGAATATTGGTTATCGAACCGTCTCTGCGATATCCGCGCTTGGAAAAGCGCATTGCCTGTCGAGGTGCGTGCTCGGCAATGTAACGCTTAAACGACGGAGCCGATTTATCTTCACCAGCCTTGACTTCAACCGGGATGATTTCAGTCCCGTTCTGCATAACAAAGTCGATTTCTCCGCGCTTGTCCGCGTAATAGCGAGGCGCAACGTCAAAAAGACCTTGCAACTGCTGCAGAACATAGTTCTCAGTCAAAGGGCCTTTAAATTGATAGTCGTTTTTGAGCAAAATCGCCGAATTATCGATGCCGGCCATGCACTTCAGAAGTCCTGTGTCGAACAAAAAAAGCTTGAATTGATCCGACTTGTCAAATGCCGGTAGCGGATGCTCAGGCTTAGCCGTGTTGTAGACGCGGTTGAGCATGCCGGCAGAAACCAACCACTCGATGGCTTCCTCAAAATCTCTGGCTCTCGCGCCTTCACGCACGACACCGTACATAAACTTCTCATTGGCTTTGGCGAGCTGAGGCACAATGCTTCGGAAGACCTGCAAAATGCGACCGCTGTTGATTTTTCCGTTGTGCTTGGAGAAGTCATTCTCGTAAATTTCGATCAGTTCGCGTTGAATACGCAGCACTTTGTTCGGGTCCTTGTACTGCTTCCAAGATGCCACACACTCCGGCATGCCGCCGATGATCAAATAATGGTTGAATGCTTCCAAAAGGCGTCGGTGAAAAAGTTCCTCGATTGTCTGATCTTTGCGAATGTTCCGATAGTAGACAAAGAGTTCCGGATCAGTGGCTTCCAGAAATTCGTCAAAACACAGCGGGTAGAGATCAAGCAGATTAACCATTCCGACCGGATAAGACTTGGGCTGAGCCAAAAGTGTTCCCAGAAGGTTCCCGGCGGCCATCACGTGATAGTCGTTTGCTTTTTCTTTGAAATATTTGAGCGCGTTAAGTGCTGCCGAACACTCCTGAATCTCGTCAAAAATGATGAGCGTGTCGCGCGGATAAATCTTTTCACCGGCAACCAATGACAACAATTCAACGATACGGTACGGATCTTTGTTCGCTTCGAAAACGGAAGCCAAGTTCACATCTTCGTCGAAATTAAAGTAGGCGACGCTCTTATAGCACTCTGCACCGAACTGCCGCATCAGCCACGTTTTGCCCACCTGACGCGCTCCGCGGATCACCAATGGTTTTCGGTCCGGACTTTCCTTCCAGACTGCCAAATCTTCAAACGCCGCACGCTGCATCGCATTTCTCCTTGATTTTCAAGGAATTTTACTTTGTTTTCCACATTTTTCCAGGATTTTTCGCACGCTTTTCACGCATTTTTCCGCGAAAATCCACGCTTTGAAAACACATTTTTCCGCAAAAATGCCATTTCGCCACAGCGCGCGATAAAGTAGCAATGCCACGACTTATCTGAGTCCCATTCCGAACAAAGCAACAACATGGCCAACATTCAAACGATCGACATCCGCGGCGCACGCGTCCACAATCTCAAAGACATCAACGTGTCGGTGCCATTGCACCAAATCGTCGGCATCGCAGGCGTCTCGGGTTCCGGCAAGTCGTCGTTGGCGCTGGGTGTCCTCTATGCCGAAGGTTCGCGTCGTTATCTCGATTCGCTCTCAACCTACACGCGGCGCCGCATGACGATGGCGTCCAAAGCGACCGTCGATGAAGTGTTGCATGTGCCTGCCGCCTTGGCCTTGCGTCAGCGTCCCGGCATTGCCGGCATCCGCAGCACGTTCGGCACCTCGACGGAATTGCTCAACAGCCTGCGCCTGATGTTCTCACGCTTGGCAAGCCACGTTTGTCCCAACGGTCACCATGTGCCGCCCTCCCTTATGGTGGCCGCTGAAAAAGAACTCGTCTGCCCGACCTGCGGAGCACGCTTTTACGGACCTTCGGCCGAAGACCTGTCGTTTAACGGAGCCGGCGCCTGTCCTTCCTGCAGCGGTACCGGCATTGTACGTACGGTGGATCGCAGCACATTGGTTCCGGACGAGAACCTCACCATTGAAGAAGGCGCCGTTGTCGTTTGGGGTTCACTCATGTGGTCGCTCATGGTCGACGTTTGCCGCGAAATGGGCGTGCGCACGAATGTGCCATTCAAGGATCTGACCGACAAGGAAAAGAAAATCGTCTTTGAGGGGCCTGCTGAGAAAAAGCACATCCTCTACAAAGGCGGCAAGAATTCCAATCCAGTCGAACTTGACTTCACGTACTTCAACGCGGTCTACACCGTTGAAAATGCACTCGCCAAAGTCAAGGACGAGTCCGGCATGAAACGCGTGGCGAAATTTCTCAAAGAAGACGCCTGTCCGGACTGCGGCGGTACGCGTCTCTCGGAAAAAGCCCGCGCGCCGATTCTCAACGGCATCAACCTTGCACTGGCCTGCTGTAAACCCTTATCCGAACTCATCGAATGGGTAAAAACCGTTCCCGCTTCCGTCCCCGACGAAATGCAACCGATGGCGCAGAGTATCTGCGAGTCGTTTTTGGAAAATGCCAAACGCTTGTGTGACCTGGGTTTGAGTTATTTGTCTTTGGATCGCGCAGCCTCCACCCTTTCAACGGGCGAACGTCAGCGCATGCAATTGGCGCGCGCTGTACGCAACCGCACGACCGGTGTCCTCTATGTTCTGGACGAACCCTCCATCGGTCTGCACCCGAGCAACATTGAGGGGCTTCTGGCCGTGATGAAAGATCTGGTCGCCGACGGCAACTCGGTTGTCTTTGTCGATCATGACGTGCAAATACTCTCCGCAGCCGATCATTTGATCGAAATGGGACCGGGCGCGGGTGCTGCAGGCGGCCGCCTCATCACACAAGGCAGCGTAGAGAAACTTGCGCATGATCCGGCTTCTTTCATCGGACCGTTCCTGGCGGGAAAAACCGTTTCCGTTCGTACCCCAGTCTCGGAATCCGATGCCTTTTCACTTGGAACCATTGACCTCAAGACCAAAACGATTCACACGGTCAAGCCTCTGCACGTACGTATTCCTAAAGGGCGGCTTACCGTGGTCACCGGCGTTTCCGGTTCCGGCAAAACCACACTGGTTCTCGAAAGCCTGGTGCCTGCACTTTCGTCGCTCGTCAACAATCGTGCGTTACCCGAGCACGTCAAAAGCATTGAGGCTCCGGGCATTGCCGCGGTCAAGCTCATCGATGCCTCTCCGATCGGCATCAATGTGCGCTCAACCGTCGCCACCTATGCCAACGTACACGATGAGCTGCGCAAAGTTTTTGCCAAAACGCAGGACGCCAAAGACCAAGGATTTAAGGCGGGCGATTTTTCTTACAACACCGGCAAACTGCGCTGCTCGACCTGCGACGGCACAGGGGAAGTCAATCTGGACGTTCAATTTCTGCCCGACGTCAACATCGATTGTCCGGATTGCCGCGGCAGCCGCTACAGCCTGTTAGCACACCGTGTGGAGTTCGAAAACAAAAACGGAGAACTTCATACGCTGCCACAGCTGATGGCAATGGACATCAATACGGCGCTGCACGCCTGCGCGGGACTCACCACCGTCTGCCGACGCCTTGAGACACTGGCTTCTCTCGGTCTCGGGTATTTGACACTCGGAGAAGCCACGCCGAACCTTTCAGGCGGCGAAGCGCAGCGCTTAAAGCTTGCGGGCGAAATGACGCGCGCTCAGAGCGATACGGTCTTCGTCTTTGACGAACCCACGATCGGACTGCACCCGCTTGACGTTGAAACATTGCTCCGGGTCATCAACCGCTTGATTGAAAACGGGGCGACGGTGGTGGTGATCGAGCACGACTTGGACGTTATCCGCAATGCCGACTGGATCATCGACATGGGGCCCGAGGGCGGCGAAGCGGGCGGGCGCGTCGTGGCGGCCGGTTCCGTGTCTGACGTCAGAAATTGCCCGGAAAGCCGCACGGGGAGATACCTCTGACCGTTCCGTCAGGAGCGCGTTTGCAAAAAGGCGGCGATCTTGGCTGCGCGCTTTTGCAGAACCTCGAAAATGGGAGCCGAGGTCGTTTCGGGGAAACCACTCGGCAGCTTTGCTCTGACTTTGGCTATGACCTCGGGAGTGAAGCGCGCAAAATGCTCCATCACAGCGAGCATCTGCGCCTGCGGATAGTCGGCTGCCGCCGCCGTACTCAAAAAGTGCCGCGGCTCAATATCCGCTGTTCGGTAGTGCCGATTCTTTCCGGTCAATCCCATCGCAAGTTTCAAGCGTCGAGACGACAGTTCTCCGGCTGCGGCAAGCGGCGCAGCAGACAGAATGTCATAAAGTGGAGTCAGTCGGAACTGATCTTTCGCTTCCAAGAAAACCGAGTAATTCTTGGCGTGGCCATCGGTTGAATCAAGTAGCCAAAGAAGCACCTGCGCCGCCATAAACCGCCGTCGGTCACCGTCAGCATCCGCACTCCATTTGAGAACGTCCATGATGTCCTTGATGCCCGGGCCGCCATCGGCTTCGTACTTCTTCTCTGGCGGAAGGCCCATTACCTGACAAAAGTCTTCCGTCGGAATTCTCAGTAGGTGATTGTTTTGACGGCGCGATATCGCTCGGTCGAAACGCGCAACTACAATCGCTTTTCGACAACCGAAAGTCAAAATTTCCGCGTTTGCCGCGGACAGACCGAAGGCGCGCGCAATTTCCAGACACAACCATTCGTTTTCGCAACTCTCGTCAAAATGAATGCTGTTGGCCAACAGACTGCCGATCGGTGTCTTGAAAATATGTGTGGTCGGCATGGTTCCGCTCGGGAGCACCCAACCGACACCAGGCAATTTGGTGAGCGCCGTTTTCTGCTGAGCACCCGCAATCGACAAACGGAAGTCTTCTCGTTCGCTCATTCCGAGCGGCAAAGCGTTGAGCTGACCAAGCAACTCTTCGATCTCGGAATCGGACAAGACACAATAGCTGTACCTCTCGGCAAATGAGAGCGATCTTTGTTTCGGCAACAACTCCAGCGCGCCAACACAGTCTCCACCAACGGCTCTCAGAACATCGAAGACATCCGTCGAGCGGAGTTCTAAACGGTTGGCAATCGCCGCCACAACATTCGGGTTGTCCGGAAGCAAATTGACAAAGAAGTTTCTGACCGACTCGCCTCGGTGCTCTTTGTTCTGCAAGCGTATGGAAAGCGACAAAGAACGATGCACTTCGGCGGCTTCAATCCATGAATCTTCATAAATGAAGGAAAGTTCTCCGTCGGATTCCCGACGCAGCTCCCCAACAAAACGACCGTTCATGTATGCATAGAGAACTTCTACCATTCCGGAGCCTCTTCGTTTTCGCGCGCCAAACGCTCATCAATACCCGACAGACACAGATCCAGCGCAATAAAGAGTCGACAAAGAGTGTCGACCCGAATATCAACCTTGCCGCGCTCAAAGTCCGACACCAGCCGCTGCGTCACGCCCGCTTTTTGCGCAAGCTCGTTTTGCGTCATGCCTCTCTCTCGCCGTTTGGCTTTGAGCCACACCGAGACTGCCGGCGGAGTGCGTAGCATCATTGTTGTTCTGGTGGAAATTTCCATGGAAAAAGATACCCGATTCAGTATATTCTCATATTATACCGAAACGGGTATTTTTTTGAAATACTGCTTTTACATCAATGACTTTCGTGTACCGGCTCACCCACTTTATGTCCCGTTTGTTCGCCCAACAGCCACTTGCCTGTTTTGAGTTTTACAACAAGCAAACTCAGTAGCGAGACGCCCACGATAGCCGCACCGACATAGGCCACCGGCATGAATCCCGCCGCTTCAGAAACACGACTGCCGATAAAAGCACCTCCTCCAATGCCGACATTGAAAATACCCGAATATAGAGATGCGGCCACGTCAGCCGCATCGGGAGCGACCGTGAGCAACACCGTCTGAAACGCCAAACAAACGGCCGTCATCGCAGCGCCCCAGCAAACGATCAACACCGTCAGGCTCACCGTATTGGCGGCACTCACAACAAGCAAAGCCAACGACGCGCAAACAATGACCATGGCGCCCAGAAGCGTCGTCTCACAATGCTTGTCCACCGTTTTGGAGGCAACGACGGTTCCGATGATGCCCGCAATGCCGAAGACAAAAAGCATCGTGACGATCATGCCTTCGTCCAAACCGCCCGCAGTCGCCAAAATCGGGTTGAGGTACGAATAGGCCGTAAATTGCCCGAGTACCGTCACCACCGTCAGGAGATAGAGCTGCTGCAGACCCGGGCGCTTCAAGATCACTGGCAGACTCTTCAACGACCCTGCGTGTGTGGCTTCACAAACCGGCAGCACGAAGAAAATCGCCACGAACACCAAGGCCGAGCCGATGCCGATAATGAAAAACGACATATGCCATCCAAAGAGATGACCAAGGTTGGTACCGATCGGAACACCCAACACTGTCGCCACAATCGTGCCGCCCATCACGGCGGCCAACCCAACGGCACGCTTGCCGTGCGGAGCCACACGGGCGGCAAGCGGCGTCATGATCGACCAGAAGATCGAGTGCGTGAGCGCCACGCCGACACGGGCGGCAAAAAGTGTTTCAAAGCTCTCGACCCAGGGCACCACGAAGTGACAAAGCGAAAAGACAAAGAGCAAAACCAACAGCAGTTTGCGCCGTTCAAATCGAGCCGTAACGATTGTGAGCGGCAGCGACATGACGGCCACCACAAACGCGTAACCCGTCAAAATAAGTCCGGTAAAGGGCACGGTCTCATGGAGACTCTTGGCAATGTCGGGGAGTAACCCCACGGGCAGGAATTCGCTCGTGTTGAAAACAAAGGCGGCAAAGGCAAGCGCAATGATCGGAAGCCAGGCGCGAAAGCCCGTTTTGTGCAAGACCGGTGTCGACATAATTAACAAAAATTGCTGTTCAATAGACGCGAAAAGGCTGCAGAACACTGAAAAATTCTGCAGCTCTTTTCAGAATAAAAAACGATCGGGTACGCCTTCAGAGTGCGGCGAAGTTTTCCTTCAACGTGGCTTCAAAACGGGCGAAGTCTTCTGCGTGCGTCGGATTCTTGATCACGTCGTTGGCCATGAAGGTCTTACCGATATTCTTCATGCCGATGAACTGGAAAGCCTTGTGCACGGGGAGCAACACGGCATCAATGCCGACGCCACCGAAAAATTCCTTGGGATCGACAAAAGCGTTTAACGGCGCATTCCACGTGATGGAAAGCATGTACTTCTTGTCGGTGAGCACACCGCCGCGACCGTAGTTATGCGCTGGATCGGTACGGGTGCGTCCGTCGCCGCCCACGGAAAGACCGGCGCAAAACACTTCGTCGATATATTGCTTGACTTGCCAAGGCGTTCCCATCCACCAAGCGGCAAAGGTCAGAATCACCGCATCGGCTGCCTTGAACTTATCGGCTTCCTCCGCGGCCTGCCATTTCCCATCCACGCGCGTGATCACCGCGTCGTGCCCCATGGCAGTCAACGTTTTTTGCGCAAGTTCCGCATAGCTGTGATTGAGCGTTCCGCCCACACCGTGAAACGGCACGCCGCCGTCAACGATCAGAATTTTTGCCATTTTTGGCTCCCTGTTTTGTTCTCTTAGCCGGAGAAGTCTCCGAACACAATGCGTTTCAATTGCGCGAGCAACCCCGAAAACGTTCCGTCGGATCGTTTTTCCGCACCGGACAAGCGGCGTCGACGCACGGTTTCGGTGAGTACGCCCACCACAGTGGCGTCTTCCGGGCTCACCAATCCGATGCTCGCATCGCTTTGCATCAGCGGCATTCCCACCCGTACGGGCAATCCCAGGATGTGGTGCGCCAGTTCGGCAATCCCCGGCATACGCGCCACGCCGCCCGTCAGAACGATGCCCGCCGAAGCCCTCAAGTTCCAACCGTCGGGACTGAGATACGTGCGGGCAATAACTTTAAACATTTCCGTGAGCCGCGACTCAACGGTCATCACAATTTTTTCGCACGAGCAGGAATCGGGCTCGCCGGTCGACTCTCTCATGTAACGTACCGTTTCATAAGCGTCTTCCTGACGCAACGGCCAGTGTCCGTAGGTGAGCTTGATATCTTCGGCGTCGCTCATATTGCAGCCGAGCACCGCCGCAATGTCGCGCTGAATGGTGTTGCCGCCCATGGCCGCAACAGCCGTGAATTCCACTTGCCCCTTTTCCCAACAGGAGATGTCCGTGGTGCCCGCGCCGATGTCGAGCACCACGACGCCGAGCTCTTTGTCCGTGGGCGTGAGAACACCCGCGGCACTTGCCCAGGGCTGCAGTACCAGACCTTCGATATCCAGTCCCGCACGACGGATGCACTTCACCAGATTTTGCACAACACTGTCCGAACCGATCGCCAGATGCACGTGCGCCTTGATGACGCTTCCCACCATGCCGATCGGATCATCGATCATCACGTCGTCGTTGTCTAGCGTATAGCCCTTGACGACGTGCGAAACCAGGCGATCATCCTGACTCTGCCCTTCTACCTTGGGGTCAAAGGCCATCGCCAAACGCGTGACGCGCTTGACGGCCGCGCTGTCGACTTCGGCGTCGGGCAACACCAATTGCCCTACCTTATTGATGCTGTGCAGATGTTTGCCCGTCAAGGCCACCGAAACCGTGGTCACCTTGCGCCGCGATGTTTGTTCGGCTTCGGCTATGGCCGCACGGATCGATTCCACGGCAAGCTCCACGTCCTGCACACTGCCGTGCTGAATACCGAGCGAAGGCACCTTGCCGAAGCCCAATAGCGTTAACTCTCCTCCCTCGGAAGCGTCGGCCACGGCCACGGCAATCTTTTCCGACCCGATGTCAAGCGCGGCGACGGTTGAACTTTGCTGTACGGTTTCCATTTCGTTATTGGCCTCGAGCTTTCGAAGAACGGGTACGGTTTTTAGTCGACTTGCCGGCAGGTTCGCTTTGCGCAGCAGCGTAGGCTTGCGGCGGCAGCTGTGCGGCAAAAGCGTTTTTATAGCGCGCGTCAATGCGTTCCGGATAAGCCTTGAGCATCGCCACAACGCGATCCATGCTGTCCAACACCTGTCGCAGACGGTTGATCGGTCCGCCTTGCGTCAATGCGCGGCCAAGTTCAATTTCCATCGAATCAAACCGGGAGGACTCAAGCACCACCGACCAACTGCCTCTGAAGGTTACCTTAACGGCTTTGACACGTGCGTCAATACGCCTGGCCTCTTCATTAAAGCGCGGCAAATAGCGTACGGCCTGTTCGGCGTACTGAGGATCGCCGGAGAACGCCGGCAATTGCAAAAGACGCTCGATGGGCTCGTCGTTACTGACGTACAAAACACCGTCTTCGCTCACCAGACGACCGTCCTCCCAAATCGCCACCGACTGATGCCGTTTGACCTCAATATAAAGTGAATCAGGCCACAGACGAGACACATAGGCCGACTTAATCCAGGTGATCCCCTCAACGGCACGCTTTACCGCACCGATATCGGCGGTAAAAACATTTCCCGACAAGGCCTCTTCAACCGTACGGGTCACTTCCTGCAAACCGCTCGCTTCCACCGGACCTCGCACTTCAATGGTCTTGATTTCCAGAAACGGCGAATGCAGGACGCCCCAGACAAGGACTCCCGCCAGGGCGAGAACCGCAGCCAAGCCGCCAATGCGAACAAGCGATCGGGCCAGCTTCACGCGCCGCCCTCCCGATTAACGGCGAGCCGCGCCGTCGAGCGCGGCATGCGCGGCCAGCCACAGGCAAAGCTTCTGATAATCCATTCCGACGGCACGCGCGGCCATCGGCACAAGGCTGTGCGGCGTCATGCCGGGGCTTGAATTGAATTCCAGCAAAATAAAGTTGCCGTCGTCGCGCATCATCGCATCGATACGCCCCCAGCCACGCGCTCCGATTGCCGCAAAGGCCGCTTCGCAAGAAGAAAGCACCCTGTTTGTCACGTCGGCGTCAAGTTGTGCCGGGCACTCGTATTTAACAACGTCGCCGAAATACTTGTTCTGATAGTCGTAATTGCCTTCGGGCGCCTTGATTTCGATGATCGGCAAAGCCTTGCCGCCCAGCACGGCAATCGTGAGTTCCCGCCCGAACCAACGCTCTTCGACGAGCACCTTGGCATCGAATCGAAGCGCCTCTGTCAGCGCCTGTCGGACTTCGTCAACCGTCGCACCCTTGAGCTTAAAAACCCCCACCGACGAGCCTTCGCCCGAAGGTTTCACAACAATGTCGCCCCCGAGTGTGTCCAGAATCTCCTGAGCCTGATCGGCGCTCGTAGCCACAAACCCTTTGGCAACGGGGATGCCCGACTGCGCCCAGACGCGGCGCGTCGTGTCCTTGTCCATCGTAAGCGCACTGGCACGCACACCTGCACCCGTGTACGGGATTTGCAGGTATTCCAAAACACCCTGCACGCAGCCGTCTTCACCGAAGCGTCCGTGCAGCGAAATCACCGCTCGATCGTACTGTCCGCGCAGCGTCATGAGGTCGGTCTCAGCCGGATCAACCTTATGTGCGTCGCATCCTGCCTCCTGCAAGGCCTTGAGCACGCCCGAGCCACTTGAAAGCGACACCTTGCGTTCACTGCTAAAGCCCCCCATCAACACCGCAATGCGCCCCAAGGACTTAGGATCAATCGTTGCTGTGAAATCCATTCTTCTCGTTCCTTTGCATTAGATGATTTTGCCCGAAAGCACCTGCGGCACGCGCGCCACGTTGCCCGCCCCCATCGTGAGCACCACGTCTCCGTCCTCGACGATTGATCGGACGGCCTGCGGCATTTCCGAGGCGCTGTCGCAAAAGACCAAACCGTCACAACCGTTCAAACGCAACACGCGCGCAAGGTCGCGGCCGCCAGCGCCCGGAATGGGATCTTCGCCGGCGGGATACACGTCGGCGAGCACCAAACGGTCCACCTGCGAGAGCACCTTGATGAAGTCTTCAAAACAGTCACGGGTGCGCGTGTAACGATGCGGCTGGAAAGCCAACACCAAACGCTTGCCGGGCCAAGCGCCGCGCGCGGCGGCAATCGTCGCGGCCATCTCGTGCGGGTGATGGCCGTAGTCGTCGACAAGCGTAAACGTGCCCTTTTCCGGGTGTTCGGGATCAATCGGCACTTCGCCGTACTGAGCAAAGCGACGGCCCACGCCCGTGAATTCCGCAAGCGCACGCACAATGGCTTCGTCACTTACGCCCACGAGCGTGGCAATGGCCACAGCTGCCAGCGAATTGACGACATTGTGCATGCCGGGCAAATTCAGAACCACAGGCAAGGGTTCATGGCCTTGTCGCAGAATCGTATAGCGCATGCGAGTGCCTTCGCTTCGCACGTCAATGGCGCGCACTTCGGCTTCCGGATTCAGACCGTAGGCCACCACGCGGCGGCTGATCATCGGCACGATCGATGCGACATTCTTGTCATCGGTGCAAAGCACGGCAACACCGTAAAACGGCAAACGGCCGATAAAGTCAATGAAGGCCTTTTTAAGCCGCACGAAATCGTGCCCGTAGGTATCCATGTGATCCTGGTCGATGTTGGTGACCGCGGCAATCACGGGCGACAAATTCAGAAAACTCGCGTCCGACTCGTCGGCTTCGGCCACAATGTACTCACCCGTGCCCAGTTTGGCGTTGGCGCCGGAACTGTTCAAGCGTCCGCCGATCACGTAAGTGGGATCGAGCCCTCCGGCGGCAAGCATTGCGGTGGTAAGCGACGTCGTCGTGGTTTTTCCGTGCGTACCCGCAATCGCGATGCCGCGGCGCAACCGCATGAGTTCGGCAAGCATCACCGCTCGCGGCACCACGGGAATATTGGCCCGGCGCGCCGCCTGCACTTCGGGATTGCCTTCGTGTACGGCCGAAGAAACCACCAGGCAGTCGGCCCCGTCAATGTTTTCCTTGCAGTGTCCCTGATAAATCGTGGCGCCCAAATGCTGCAGACGTTCCGTCACGGGACTTTGCGACAAATCCGAGCCGCTGACCGTATAACCGAGATTCAAAAGCACTTCGGCAATGCCGCACATACCCGTGCCGCCGATGCCCACGAAGTGAATGTGCTTGACTACAAACTTCATTTTTCTTTTCTCCGGAAGGCTTTATCGGGCTGCTTCTTCGATCATGTCGCACACGGCGTTGACGGCGTTGGCGCGCGCCAGGCTTCTGGCGTTGTGCGCGAGCTGCAGAATACGGTCGCGCTTTAAGCCCATCAATACGCCAAAGAGATGTTCCTTGGTAAGCTGGGACTGCTCAAGCAAGACAGCCGCGTCGTGACCGGCCATGTAGCGGGCGTTGCCGAGCTGGTGCTGCGTAGTCTTCACGACAAAGGGCACCAAAATGGATGCAACGCCCGCGGCACAGATTTCACTCACGGTCATGGCGCCCGAGCGGCAGATCACCACGTCGCTTTCACGGTAGGCCTTGTCCATATCGTGAATGAATTCCACGACCTCGGCTTGGATGCCCAGCTGTTCGTAGCGCGCCTTGACGGCCTCGACATTGCCCTTACCGGTCTGGTGCAACACGATCGGGCGCTTGTCTTCGTCAAACATTGCCAACGCCTCGGGCACCGTTTCATTCAAAACCTTGGCGCCGAGACTGCCGCCGAATACCAAGAGCTTCATCGGTCCGGTACGTTCGCTTAGGCGCTCTTCCGGCGCGGGCAACGCCTCGATTTCGACTCGCACGGGGTTGCCCGTAATGCGCCCTTTCTCGTTGGCGGCGCTGCGAGCACTGCCGGCAAAGCCGCAGGCCACGAGCTTTGCCTTATCGAGCACGATCTTGGAGCTCATCAAAATGTCGGCATCGCAGTTCATCAGCACGATCGGCGTCTTGACGCTGTCGGCTCCCTTGCAAACCGGCACGGCAATGTAGCCGCCGGTGGTAAAAAGCACATCCGGCCGCACCCGAGCAAAAAATTTCTTGGCGGCAAACGTGGACTTCACGAGCTTGACGGCCCCCGAAATCAAACCGCTCAAGCCGCGGCCCCGCATCCCTCGGAAATCAAGACCGGTAAATTCGATGCCGTCTCGCCCGACCAAACCGCTCTCCATGCCGGTCTGCGTACCGATCCACTGAACGTCCCAACCGCGACGGCGCATTTCACGGGCCACTGCCAGTCCGGGCATCACATGACCGCCGGTACCGGCCGCCGCAATCACTAATTTCTTCCCGCTCATTTTTCTTTCACTCGTTTCAACTGAAAATTTCTGTCTCTGAAAGCGTTTTCACTAAACCTTGCCGCCGCGCATGAGGATACGGTTTTCTCGGTCCACTCGCAAAAGCAGACCCACGGCCGCAAGCGTAAAGAGCAGCGACGAGCCGCCGTAGCTCATTAAGGGAAGCGTCAGTCCCTTGGTCGGCAACAGCCCCGTTGCAACGCCCGCATTGATCACTACCTGAATACCGATCCAAATCCCCACGCCTTCGGCCACAAGACCGGAAAAAACGCGATCAAGCTTGATGGCCTGTCGCCCGATGGCAAAGGCGCGGCGCACAAAGCCGTAATAGCCGATGAGAACGGCCGTTACCCCCACAAAACCCAGCTCCTCGCCTAATACGGCCAAAATGAAGTCGGTGTGCGCTTCCGGCAGATAATGAAGTTTTTCAACGGATGCTCCCAACCCCACCCCAAGGAGTTCGCCGCGACCGAAAGCAATCAGCGAATGGCTCAGCTGATAGGCCTTGTTAAGGGCATAGTCGCTGCTCCACGGATCGAGATACGCCATCACGCGCTGCACACGCCAGGGCGAGTCGTAGATCATCAGCGCCACCACAACCACCACGGCAATGGAAACCACCACAAAGATGCGCAAATTCAGGCCACCGAGAAAGAGCACGCCCATGGCGATCGCCACGGTCACCATGATGGCGCCCAGGTCAGGCTGCAAACTGATGAGCCCCGCCACCAAACACATCACAAGCGCCATGGGACCAAGACCTCGGCTGAAGGAATGCATGTAGTCCTGACGGCGCACGGTAAAGGCGGCGGCGCCGAGCAGAATCGCGAACTTGGCAAATTCGGTGACCTGCAGATTCATGAGCCCCAGATTGATCCAGCGTCTCGAGCCGTTTACCGACTTGCCGACGCCGGGTACAAGCACCAAAACGAGAAAAAGAACGGCTGCAGCCATAAGCCACGGCGCAAGCTTGTACCACACGCGCATCGGCACGCGGCAAACGATGTAGGCCGCGGCAATGCCCAATGCAATTGAACTCAGATGGCGCAACAAAAAGTGGTACTGGGTCGTGCTGTAGCGAGGACTGTCGGCAAGTGAGATCGATGCCGAATACACCATCAGCGCGCCCGTCGCCAACAGCGCCAACGTGATAAAGACCACGGCGGGATCGTAGCCGTCGGCTCGCATGCTCGTTGTGCGGCCTCTGAGAACCGGCTCATCGGCCCAAGCGCGATAGACGGGCGCCTGCGGGGTTTCTTTACGAGAAAAAAGCCCCATCAGTCAACCTCCTCAGACTTGCCGGAGACGCTTGCCGCAATCTCTTTGGCTTTGGCTACAAAGCGAGCGCTGCGCTCAGCATAGTTGGCAAACATATCCCAGCTCGCGCAGGCGGGCGAGAGCAGCACAACGCCGCCTTTGGCAGCGTGGTCGAAAGCCATCTGCACGGCCGCTTCAAAATCGGTGCCGGCCTTTTCAAGACGGATTCCGCTTGAGGCAATGCCCGCTTCGATCTTGTCGGCATCCCGCCCGATCAGCACGGCATAGTCGGCATAGTCGGCCAAAGCCTGCGCCAAAGGAGAAAAGTCCTGCCCCTTGCCGTCGCCGCCGAGAATGATGCTCACACGGCGGCCGGATTTACCCAGGCCTTCGAGCGCGGCCTTGACGGCGCCGACATTGGTGCCTTTGCTGTCGTCAATGAACTCGATGTCGTTGACCGACAGCACGGGCTGCACGCGATGCGCCTCGCCTTCGTAGTTTTTGAGAACTTGCAGGGCCGGTCCCAAGGGAAGTCCCACGGCGTCAATCAACGCCAAAGCCGCCAGAGCATTCATGGCGTTGTGGCGCCCCCGGATGCGAAGCGCTTCAACGGGCATCAGAAGTTCTTGCGTGGGCGTCTCGCCAAAAAGGGCCGCTTGTTTTTGCGTTTTCCAGGAAACAGCAGGACGAGGTCGGCGGGCAAGCCACTCGACCCCCTCTTCGGTCACAATGCCGTACTCGCCTTCTTTTTCAGGAGCCGAATCACCAAAGGTGACGGACACGGCCGGTTCAAACGCGCGCAGGGTGGCAGCGTCGTCGCGATTGAGCACTCGAACGGTTTTTTCAGAAAAGATTCTGTTTTTCGCGGCTTCGTAAGCGGCCATCGAACCGTGCCAGTCCACATGATCTTCGGTGAGGTTCAAAAAAGCGGCGGCAGTGCAATTCAGGCTCGTTGTGGTCTGCAGCTGAAAACTCGAAAGCTCCAGCACCCACACTTCAGGCAGCGTATTGTCCTGCAAATGACGGTCAAGTTCCATCAGAGCGCTCGGACCGATGTTGCCCGCCACCACAGTAGAGCAACTTGCGGCCGCCATTTTGCTCGTCAAAACGGTCGTCGTCGTTTTTCCGTTGGTGCCGGTGATGCCGATCACGACGGGCTTGTAGGCACGGTATTTTTCCAGACGCTTGAGTTCTCGAGCGAAAAGCTCGATTTCGCCCACGACCTCAGCGCCCTGTTCCCGTGCAGCCGTCACAAGCGCAGCCGCCTTGGAAAATTCGGGCGACAGACCGGGACTGAGCACCAGAAGATCTATGCCATCGGATAAGAGCGAAACGTTAAAGTCCGAGCAAACGAACTGCGGTTTGGATGCGTCGGATTCAAAGAGCTTCAGACCGGACGGATTGGCGGCTGTATCGACAATCGTGGTCTGCCAGCCGCGGGAATGCAAAAACCGAGCCGCCGCGGCCCCTGACGTGCCGCATCCGAGCACCAACGCCTTACGTCCGTTTTCCAAGCGAATATGCGCCACAGCTTCCTCTCTTTTACACAAACGCGCCGTTGCCCGTGTCGGCCGACGGCGCGTACGCTTGTCTTTAACCGTCTGATTGATCAGCGAATTTTAAGGGTAGACAGACCGATGAGCACCAGGACAAACGTGATGATCCAAAACCGCACCACCACCTGCGTCTCCTTCCAGCCTTTGAGCTCGAAGTGATGGTGAATCGGCGCCATCAGGAAGACACGTTTGCCGTGCGTCAGACGGAAGTAGGTCGTCTGAATCATCACCGAGAGCGTTTCGACCACAAAGATGCCGCCCATGATGGCCAGAACAATTTCCTGACGCGTGATCACCGCGATGGTCCCCAAGGCGCCGCCCAAGGCCAAAGCTCCCACGTCGCCCATGAAGACCTGCGCGGGATAGCAGTTAAACCATAAAAACGCGAGTCCGGCTCCCGCGAGCGCCGCGCAAACCACGACGAGTTCACCCGCACCGCGAATGTATTCGAAATAAAGATACTGCGCGTAGTCGGGACGCCCCACCACGTAGGCAAAGATGCCCAGTGCCGACCCCACCATCACGCAAGGCAAAATCGCCAGACCGTCCAGACCGTCGGTGAGATTGACCGCATTGGAAGTGCCCACGATCACAATGTAGGTGAAAATCACGAAACCGAAGACGCCGAAGGGAAACGCGATTTGTTTGAAAAACGGCACCGTGAGCCACAGTTTGCCCGGAGAGCTGAACGTAAAGCCGCTTTTGATCCACGCCCAAATGGCCGACCAGACGCCGGCCTCTTCCGGCATCGAAAGTGTGAAGGCCAAATACACAGCCGCAATCAGACCGATCAAGCTTTGCCAGGCGAATTTTTCACGCGCGCTCATGCCCTCGGGATTGTGATGCACAACCTTGCGATAGTCATCGGTCCAACCGATTGCACCATAGCCGAGCGTCACGAACAGCACCACCCACACGAAGCGATTGGACAGATCCATCCAAAGCAGGGTGGAAATGCCGATCGAAACCAAAATCAGGGCGCCGCCCATCGTCGGCGTGCCGTCTTTGACCAGATGGCTTTTGGGACCGTACCCGCGCACGGCTTGGCCAATTTTCATGGCCTTAAGGCGAGCAATCACCGCCGGTCCTGCGGCAAACCCGATCGCCATGGCGGTAAGCGCGGCCAGCACCGCCCTTAAACTCAAATAGTTAAAGACGGAAAAAAATCGAATGTCTTCGGATAGCCACTGAAAAATATACAAAAGCATCGGGATCAACCTGTGCGGGAATAAAGTCTCTCTAGGCCCCGCTTCGCCTCAAAAAAGTTCGAATTGTACTGCCGCACGTACTTGACAAGCGCAACACGCTAGGCCTTGCCGGGATCTTTCAAAAGACTTTCCACCACGCGATCCAAACGCTGCGAACGGCTTGCTTTTACAAGAACGCTTGCAGGCGTGCGCACCGCTTCGCGCACGGCCCGAAGCAACATGTCCGTGGCTTCGTAGTGGCGGGCGGCCGCTCCGAAGGCCTGCACGGCGTAAACCATATCCGGGCCCGTGGCCAAGAGTTTGTCGATACCCTTTTGTTTGGCATATCGTCCGATTTCGGCGTGAAAGGCCGCATGCTGCTCTCCGGTCTCTGCCATGTCGCCGGCAACGAGCACGCGCGGCGCGGGCTGAGCGGCCAACACGTCGATGGCCGCACGCATGCTGTCGGGATTGGCGTTATAAGAGTCGTCAATCAGCAGTGCGCCGCCGGCGAGCTGATGGCGACGACCGCGACCGGGCAACGCCTCAAAGCGAGCCAAACCGCGCGCCACCGCTTCGGGTGTTACGCCGGCGGCAAGTGCAGCGGCAGCCGCAGCCGCAGCATCGTGCTCGGCATGCTTGCCCCCGATGGCAAGCGTCGTTTCAATTCGCATGTTTTTGCCGCTGATCACGACCTTGTCGCCTTCGCGGCGCGTTGTCAGATTGGCCGTGGCGCTTGCACCTTCGCAATAACGCGTGATCCTGCAGCCTCGGGCTCGGGCATAGTCAAGCCACAACGGCAAACAAGGATCTTTCTGCGGCAGCACAACCGTCCCCTTGGCAGACAATGCCACGATCGCGAAAGCGTTTTCGCGGGCCGAGGCCTCGACGCCGTCCAAAAATTCCTGATGCTCGCGCTGCGCATTGGTAATCACCGTTACCGTCGGTCGAATCCAGCTCACGAGCTTGGCCATTTCTCCCGGGTGACTGATCCCCGCTTCGATCACGGCAATCTTCGTTTCGCGATCAAACCGCAACAGCATCATCGGTACGCCGATGTGGTTGTTGTAATTTTTTTCTGTTGCCACAACGCGCGATTCACCGACAAAAGAGCGAAGAATCGAAGCAATCATCTGCGTGGTGGTGGTTTTTCCGTTGCTGCCGGCAACGCAAATCACCGGCACGGCAAACTGGCTGCGCCAGGCTCGCGCCAAGGCGCCCAATGCCTCTTGGGTATCACGCACAATGATCTGCGGGCAACTTGCCCCCGTGTCGCGCTCGACAACCACGACGCTTGCGCCGTCTCGCGCTGCCTGCGCCGCATAGTCATGTCCGTCGAAGCGCTCGCCCTTGAGTGCAACAAAAACGCTCCCCTGTCGCACCTGTCGCGAATCGGTGCACACCGGACCCAAATCAGCCCCCGTGGTGTTGCCGAGCGTGCGCACAATGACTCCTGCGAGCGCATGCTCGAGCGTGCTCATTGTCCAAGTGTTCTTTCCAACCATCTTCGTCTTCAGTTTTTCTGTGCCAGACGCGTGTACCGTTCGTTAAAGGCTTCGCGCGCCGTTTCCAAATCGTCGAAAGGATGCCGTACGCCGGCGATTTCCTGATAATCCTCGTGCCCCTTGCCGGCAATCAAAATCACGTCGTGATCCTGCGCCGAGCAGATGCTCTCCACAATGGCCGTACGGCGATCAAGTTCCACACGCACCGTGTCTTTGCGTTCGACAGGCACCCCTGCAGCAATCGCTTGCGCAATGCTCGCCGGTTCTTCCGTTCGCGGATTGTCGCTCGTGATCACACAAGCGTCGGCAAGCCTTGAGGCCACCTCCCCCATGATGGGACGTTTGCCCGTGTCGCGGTCGCCTCCGGCGCCGAACACGCAAATCAACTTTCCGCCTCGGCTCTCAGCCGTCTCTCGCAATGCACCGAGCACCTTTTCCAAAGCATCGGGCGTATGCGCGTAATCCACCACCGCAAGCGGCGATTGAGGCCGCGTGACGCTTTGCAGTCTTCCCGCCGGCGCATGCAGCGTTTCGATCGCGCGGCAGATAGCCTCTGCCTCAAACCCGAGACTCAAAGCGGCTCCCGCCGCTTCCAAGAGGTTACTCACGTTAAACCGCCCGAAAACCTGCGTGCGAACCTCGTGGCTCTCGTTCTGCCAGCGCAGCGTAAAGCGCATGCCGCTTTCGTCGTGCATGATGTCGCCGGCGGTGAGCATTTCGCAACCCTCGACAACGCAGTCTTCGTACAAACTCGTTGCGATCGTGCGTACGCCACGCTCCAGCGTACGGACAATAAAGCGACGCCCTGCCGCGTCGTCGGCGTTGATAACGGCGATCTTTAACTGCGGCCAATCAAAAAGCAACGCCTTGGCCTCTTCATAGGCCTGCGTCGTCTTGTGATAATCCAAATGGTCGCGCGTCAGATTCGTAAACACGGCCGTTTCAATTGCCGTGCCGTCAAGTCGATGCCGCACAAGCCCGATGGAGCTTGCCTCCAGAGCAAAGGCTTGTGCGTGCCGTTGCTTGAGTTTTTTAAACGTGAGCTGAAGCGTCGCCGCATCGGGCGTTGTCAGTCCCGCCTCTTCAATCTGTTTGCCGTCGAGAAAAGTGCCGACGGTTCCGATGGCGGCCGTACTCATGCCCAAACGCGAAAGCAGTGCCGCCACCCAATGGCTGGTACTCGTTTTACCGTTGGTACCCGTGATGGCAATGCCGTGCATGGCCTTTGAGGGCTCTCCGTAGTAAAGCGAAGCAATCGGGCCCAACTGACCGTGCAAGTCAGGCACTTCGGCATAAGGAAGTCCGGCGCATTTGCTCTGCGCATCTTCTCTTTTTTCGCACACGATGCAGCTCGCACGACGCGCGACCGCCACAGGAACAAAACTCAAACCGTCGGCCTTGGCACCTTTGAGAGCCACAAACACGTCGCCCGGCTCAAGCTTTCTCGAGTCCAGACAAAGGCGCGCCTCGTCACCCGCCGTGTAGTGAAGCCACTGCGCACAGGACGGCGCCGATACACACTCAGTCATTTCTCTGGCCTCGTACCAAAATGCCCGGAGCGGCACCAAAACCTGCCGCATCCGGATGCACGCCGATCAAACGAAGGGCACCTGCCGTCACTTCGTTAAAGACAGGAGCAGCCACGGCGCCGCCGTAGTAGCTGCCGCGCGTGGGTTCGTCAATCATCACCGCCACGATAAGCCGCGGCTGACCGGCCGGCGCCATACCCACGAAACTGGCGACGTACTTGTCAACGTACTGACCGTTTTCAATTTTGTTGGCCGTACCGGTTTTGCCCGCTACCGTATAACCCTGCACATTGACGCGTCGGGCGGTACCGGCCTGGACGGTTTCAGCCATCATGGCGCGCATTTGCCGCGCGACTTCCGGTCGGAAAATCTGTGTGCCCACCGCTTCCTTGCTGGTGCGACGGAACGTTAGATCAATCACGTCGCCGTTGCGCGCAAGCGCCGTGTAAGCACGAACCAGCTGCATGAGCGAAACAGAAATGCCGTGGCCGTAGCTGATGGTGGCCTGCTCGATCGGGCGCCAGCTCTTTGCTGGACGCAGTCGACCGCCAGTGGCGCCGGGAAAGCCCGTTTGCGGCGGCGTACCAAAGCCCAAATCGTTGTACATCTGCCAGAGCGTCTGCGGCTGCATTTCAAGCGCGATCTTCGACGTGCCGATGTTGGAGGACTTGGAGACAACTTGGCTTACCGTGATCATGCCGAAATCGTGCGTATCGCCGATCGTTCTGTCGCCGATCGTGAGTTTTCCGGGAGCCGTCTGCACCAGCGTATCGGGGCGCACGATCCCAAGGTCAAGCGCCTTGGCAATCGCAAAGGGTTTCATCGTGGAGCCGGGCTCAAACGTGTCGGTCAGTACGCGGTTGCGGATATTTTCCATGCGCACAAAACGCCGAGCATTGGGGTCGTACGTCGGCCAATTGCTCATCGCAAGAATTTCACCGGTCCGCACATCCACGACAACCACCGCACCGGCTTTGGCCTGATGGCGCTCAACCGCGTTTTGAAGCGCTTTGTGGGCGATGAACTGCAGTCGCGAATCAATCGAGAGCACTACATCGGTGCCGACTTCACCCTCTTTGACCCAGACGTCTTCGACAATACGGCCCAAACGGTCGCGAATGACACGACGGGACCCCTGCTTGCCGGAAAGGATTTCGTTGTTGGCAAGCTCCACCCCTTCTCGACCGTTGTTGTCCGAGTCGGTGAAGCCCACCACGTGCGCCGAAATCGGACCGTCGGGATAGTTGCGCCGCACCTCGTTGTTGACGTGAATGCCGGGCAATTGCAGGGCGCGCACCGCTTCTCCCTTTTCCACTTCGATCTGACGGTCGATGTAAACGAAGCTCTTATTCTTGCGGGCTTCAATGCGCCCGCGAATCTCGGCTCCGGACTCTCCCAAGAGAGCCCCCAGCTGATCGAACTGCGCTGCCGTGAGTTTTAAAGCTTCCTCGGGTTCGGCCCACACACTGCGCGCCGGAATGGTCGAAGCAAGGACCACGCCGTTGCGATCGAAAATTTGACCGCGCTGCGCAGGCACCGGAAGCGTGCGGGCGTAGCGCGCTTCGCCCTGCTTTTGCAAAAAGGCCGTCGAGATGCCGCACTGCAGCCAGAATGCTTTGCCGAGCACCGCAACCAGGCCGATAAAAAAGAGACAAAAGACCACCTTGCTTCTCGTGGCGGAAATTTCCGCACTGAGCAAAGCTTCTTCGCCGCTGTCCGTTCGACGCTTCTTCGGCGACGTATCTTCGCGCCAGAAAGCAACCGCCTTCTCGCAAACGGCCGATCGAATCCGCTCAAAGAACCCTGAAGGCGTCATTTGCGCACCTCCATGTGTTCCTTTAAGAGCACCTGCGGCTCGACTTCAAACAAAACCGTGTTGTTGACGTCGGCGGCGATAAACCCCATCTCACCCGCACGGCGCGAAACGGCCGCCGGCAGCGCCGCCTTGGAAAGATCGAGCGCCAACTGGCTTGAATCGTCGGCCAGTTTGCGCGCAACATCGTTGGCGCGCTCAATTTCAACAAAAAGCAGACGAACGCGGTATTGCGTGGTCACCAATGCGCCGGCACTCAATATCAGCACAATCGCGGACAAGAGCGCGGCAATGAAAAGAAACCGCTCGGAAACAAACGCAAGCGTATGCGGACGGTTCATCGACGTCCTCCTTTGCGTTGATCCGTTTCGGAACATTCCTGCCAGTCGGCCTCGGTACGAAGCGCGGTTCGCAACACGGCGCTGCGGGCACGCGGATTGGCTTCACACTCTTGGTCGGAAGGCTTGATGCGTCGCAGATCGGTCCAAAGCGGCGGCGCAAAAGCGTCCGCCGGCAGCGCAATGCGTGCGTCAACGGCTTTGTCGGGATGGGCACCCGCGTCCAGAAAGCGCTTGACGATCCGATCTTCAAGCGAATGAAAACTAATGACTGCAAGGACGCCGTCGCAAGCAAGCAGACTGCCTGCGGCCGAGAGCGCGCGCTTTAGTTCGTCGAGCTCACCGTTGACCTGAATGCGAATCGCCTGAAAACTGCGCGTGGCAGGATGCTGCGCCGAGTCATTTTTGTTTTTCGGTACCGTACGGGCAATCAGATCGGCCAACTGAGCCGTGCGCTCAATGGGTGTTTCTTCACGCACGCGACAGATGGCTCGCGCAATTTTTCCGGCAAAACGCTCTTCGCCGTAATCGCGCAGCACGCGGGCAATGTCTGATTCAGAAGCTTGGGCAAGCCACTGTGCCGCCGTCAAACCGCACGTCGTATCCATGCGCATGTCAAGCGGTCCGTCCATACGGAAAGAAAAACCGCGGTCGGCTTCGTCAATCTGAGGACTTGAAACGCCAATGTCCATCAAGATGCCGTTGACCTGCGAGATGCCCAATGCCGCCAACTGTTCCTTCATTTCGGAAAAGGGCGCGTGCACGATCGAAAAGCGGGGATCGGTGATCGCGGCAGCCGATTTGATCGCTTCAGGGTCACGATCAAACGCAATGAGGCGCGCATCCGGGGCGATGCGGGCAAGAACGGCACGGCTGTGCCCGCCGCGGCCGAAAGTGGCGTCGATGAAAATACCGTTGCGTGCGCGGCTGACTTCGTCGGCCGCTTCCGTCAGAAGAACCGTGCGGTGAAGTGCTTGAGAATCGGTCATTTCGTCCATGTTTCCTTATCCTCAAGCGTTAAAACTGAAAGTCGCCAGCAGCCGCTTCAAAGCCCGCTGCCGCCGCTTCTTCCTCGAGTTTTGCCAGACGCTTGGCGTCCCAAAGTTCGAAGTGCTCGCCCATGCCGACGAGAGCCACTTCCTTTTCCAAACCCGCAAGGGTGCGCAGGTCAGCCGGAATCAGCACGCGTCCGGCTTTATCGATCGTAAGATCCACGGCGCTGCCCAGCACGATGCGTTGCAGAAAACGTGCGCTGTAAGGCAAAGCCGCAATCGCTTCGCGCTTCTTTTCCCAGCGGTTACGGGGATAAATGAGAAGGCAGCCGTCGGGGTGACGAGTCACTGTCACTTCGAGCGCGCACGACAACGCCAGAGCCTCGCGGTGACGACTCGGCATCGTCATGCGGCCCTTGGCATCGAGCGACAGTAATGAAGTCCCCTGAAACACGGCGCAAACCTGTACAAAAACGCACGAAAATCGTGCGCGTCAAGACCGCGTTCGGCAAAATATTCAAGCAAATCAGACGCTTAAAGACCGATGCGGCCGATGGCGGGAAAAATCCCCACTTTTTCCCACTCTTTCACACCGACACTCTAGCACAACGGCGCCGTTTTCGAAGTTTCCCCGCCGGTCAAAATGACATCAAAGTCCTTGTTTTCGCTTTTGTTTTTCGGTGTCGAGATTCCGAAACATCAGAACAGATCCGCCGCGCGAACGGTTTTCAAATACCGACGCACCGAAGGCGTTTCCGGGTAAATGGTCTGCACATCATTCCAAAAGGCGGAAGAATGATCGAAATGCCGCAGGTGGACAAGCTCGTGCACGATGACATAGTCCAACGCCGCCGCAGGTAAACAGATCAAACGCCAAGAAAGCCGTATTACACCTTGTCGCGTGCAGCTGCCCCACTGCTTTTTGGCATTGCTGATACTGACTTTCTTCGGATGCAGACCTGTTTTGTCCGCCCAAAAGGAGACGCGCTCGGACAAGCGTTCCGCAAAACGTTCTTTGAGCCACTTCTGCACAACGGCTGCAATTTTCTCGACAGAAGCTGTAGCCTCAGCACGGACAAGCAGCTCATCGGTGTGAGCGGATTGTTGCGTACGAGCAATGTTCGGGTCACAGCGTAGCCTAAGAACTTTTCCTTCATAAGCCACACGTCCGCCGTCGCAGAGATGAGCGCTGAGAGGATTGGCGTTGCGGCGGCTTTCGAGCTGAGCTTTTTGCGTGCACATCCAAAAAGCGACTTTTTCCAGATTCTCCTCGATGAATCGAGTAAGGGCCCGTTGACTGACGCGCGCCGGGCACGAGACACGCACGCGCCCTTCGCGCACCGAAACGCGAAGATATTTGAAGCGTCCGCGCACCACATTGTCCCAGCAACTGCGGCGCGCGAGTTCCAACGCGTCTTCGCAACGCTCAAGCGGCTTCGACTGCTGCATGTCGATTACTTGTCGGCGCCGGACTCAAATCGCTCGATTTCGGATTCGATCCAGGTGCGCACTTCTTCGTTGAGTTCGTGTGCGCTCTTGCCCTCTGTGGCTATGACCGGACCGACGCTTACCGTGATCAACCCCGGATACTTGGCAATGCTGTTGCGCGGCCAGCAACGGCCGGAATTGAGTGCCACGGGGACCACGCTGGCTCCGACGGATATCGCAAAGCGAGCGCCTCCCGTTTTGTAAACCGTATTTTTGTCTCCCGGTTTGGTACGCGTCCCTTCCGGAAACAAAAGCACCCACCAACCGCGTTTGACAAAGGCTCGCCCGCGCTCCAAAAAGAGCTGATAGGCGCTGCGGCCTTCCTTGCGATCAATGGCAATCATGCGCATGCTCTTTAGGGCCCAGCCGAAAAAAGGAATCATGTGCAGACTTTTTTTGTACACAAAGCCGGCAGGATTACCGAGAATAAGCGGCAAAAAGAGCGTCTCCCACGCCGACTGGTGTTTGCTCAGAACCACCACGGGAGTCTCGGACGATTTGGGCAAATTCTCCAAACCGATGACGCGATAGTTCACGCCGCAGATCACGCGCAATGAATTGACCATCAGGCGGCACCAGACCAGAGCCACCTTTTCATACCGAAACTCGGCGCCGGCAAAGGGCCACAGCAACAGCACCGTCGTAGCCGCCGGAATCAGCGTGATTGAAAACCAAAGATAAAAGATCCAGCCGCGAAGCGTATGCATGGAGTTGTCCTACAAAAGATTGGGCCTTTGACGACAAAACCGGCAGCGCCTTCCTTCAGCAGGAAGGCCCTCTGCCGGTTTCGCTCGCTCTTTTGAGTCAGAGCCTCATCAGATGGCTAGACGAGAGAGCTCGGCCACACGGTTCATCAACGCGTACAAACGCTTCAGAAGCGCCAGACGGTTCAAGCGCAACTTCTCGTCTTCGCTGTTGACCATCACGTCGGCAAAGAAGGCGTCGACGGGATCCTTCAAAGGCGTCAACGTGGCCAGCATGCCTTCGTACTCGCCCTTTTCAAAGAAGAGCTTGGCAATCGGCTCATGATCGCCCAACACGTCATAGAGCTTCTTTTCGGCTTCTTCGACCAGAAGTGCGTCGTCAACTTCCCCCGTCTGCACATCGGCCGACTTCTTGAGGATATTGGCAATGCGCTTGTTGGCGGCAGCCAAACTGGCCGACTCGGGCAACTGCATGAACTTGTGCACGGCAGCAAGCTTCTTGGGCGTCTGAGCCAAATCCGTGTCGTGCTTGGCGAGCACCGCATCGACTTCCTGCGCGCTGTAACCGGCTTCGCGCATCATCACGCGCAAGCGATCGAAGAAGAAGTGCGTCAGCGCTTCGGAAGCATCGGTCACGCCTTCAACCTTCGTTTCGACGGCAAAGGCGATTGCCACGAGTTCGTCGAGCTTCACCGTAAGGTTCTTTTCGATGAGCATGCGAAGAACGCCCAAGGCGTGGCGACGCAGCGCAAACGGATCCTTGTCGCCGGTGGGCATCTGGCCGATGCCGAACATGCCGGCCAAGGTTTCGAGCTTGTCGGCAATGGCAAGCGCCGTTGCCACCGGACCGTCGGGAAGTTTGTCACCGGCAAAGCGCGGCAGATAATGCTGCGAAATGGCCTGTGCCACTTCCTCGGCTTCGCCGTCGTGACGGGCGTAGTACTCGCCCATAATGCCCTGCAGTTCGGGGAATTCGCCCACCATGAGCGTACGAAGGTCAGCCTTGGCAAGTTCGGCCGCACGTTCGGCCTTCACAGCATCGGCACCGATTTTCTCGGCAACGGCGTGAGCAATGGCTTTGACGCGCAACATACGTTCGCCCTGGCTGCCGAGCTTGTTGTGGTACACCACATGAGACAAGCCGGGAACGCGGCTTTCCAACGTCGTCTGACAGTCCTGCGTGTAGAAGAATTCGGCGTCGGCCAAACGCGCGCGCACCACGCGGGCGTTGCCGGCCACGATCTCTTTGCCACCGTCGGTGGCATGAATGTGCGACACCAGGCAGAAGCGATTCATGAGCTTACCCTGCGCGTCACGCATCGGGAAGTACTTCTGATTGGTCTGCATCGTCAGAATCAAGCATTCTTCCGGTACAGCGAGGAACTTTTCTTCGAATTCGGAAACGTAGATCACGGGCCATTCGGTGAGCGAATTGGCTTCATCGATCAGATCTTCGGGCGCAATAAGCGTACCGCCGGCTTTCTCTGCCGCTTCGTGCAAAAGCGTCACAAGCATCTCGCGGCGTTTGGCGTAGTCGGCCATCACGTGGCCCGTTTCGCGCATCGTTTCTTCGTAGGCGTCAGCCGAAGCGATTTCAATTTCACCGGCGCTTTCAAAGCGATGCCCCATCGTGGTGCGACCGGCCTTCAGACCGAACATTTCGACATCTACAATGTCTTCGCCGTAGAGCGCAACGAGGTGCTTGACGGGACGCACGAACTGCACGGTCGTCACGCCGTCGGCAAGCTGGTAATTCATCACCTTCGGAATCGGCAATGCCTTGACGGCATCTTCAAGGGCCTTTTGCAAAGCATCCTTAACGGTCACACCGGCACGAACGCCCGTATAGACCAATTGCTCGTTCTTACCGTCATTGACGCGCTTGAGTTCAGAGACATCCGCCGTGATGCCCAGGGCGGCCATCTTCTTTGTCAAAGCAGCCGTGGGCTTACCTTCGGCGTCAAGCCCCACGCGTACCGGTACGAGACGCTGTTCAAACGCCTTGTCAGGACTCTTTTCGAGCACTTCGGTGATCAGAACACCCATGCGGCGGGGGGCTCCGTAAGCCTTGACCGTACTCGACTCGGTGAGCATCGATTGCGCAGCCAGCGACTTGTGAACGCCGGCGGCAAAGGCTTCGGACAACTTTTTCAGAGCCTTCGGCGGGAGCTCTTCGGTTTGCAGTTCAACAAATAAGCTCTTCATTTTTTTTATCTTCTCTCGCGACAAACTGGTAAATGGACTTATGCCTTGAGCATCGGGAAGCCCAGGCGTTCGCGCGAGTCGTAGTAGCTCTGCGCCACAGCGCGACTGAAGTTGCGAATACGGGCGATGTAGGCGGCGCGTTCGGTCACCGAAATGGCTCCGCGAGCGTCCAGAAGGTTAAACGTGTGGCCGGCCTTCAAAACCATTTCATAAGCCGGCAGCGCCAATTCAAGCTCCATCAAGCGCTTGGCTTCGCTTTCAAAGTAGTCAAACTGCTTGAAGAGTTTTTCGGGGTCGCTCGCTTCGAAGTTGTACTTACTCTGCTCGACTTCGTTCTGATGGAAAACGTCGCCATAGGTCAGCGTATGTTCCTGACCGAGACCGTCCTTCCACTTGGTGTAGATCAGGTCGAACACGTTGTCGCAGTTTTGCAGGTACATCGTCAGACGTTCCAGACCATAGGTGATTTCACCCGTGATCGGCTTGCATTCCAGGCCACCCACCTGCTGGAAGTAGGTAAACTGCGTCACCTCCATACCGTTCATCCAGATTTCCCAACCCAGACCCCAGGCGCCAAGCGTCGGGTTTTCCCAGTTGTCTTCCACGAAGCGGATGTCGTTGACGGACGTGTCGATCCCCAAAGCACGAAGGCTCCCGAGGTACAAATCCACGATATTCACGGGCGACGGCTTCAGCACCACCTGATATTGATGGTGTTGATGCAAACGGTTGGGATTTTCACCGTAGCGGGCGTCCTTCGGGCGACGAGACGGCTGCACATAGGCTGCACGCCACGGTTCCGGACCGAGCGCACGCAGGAAGGTGGCCGTATGCGAGGTGCCGGCACCGACTTCGATATCAATCGGCTGCAGCAGAGCGCAGCCCTGTTTGTTCCAATACTCCTGCAGGCGCAGGATCACTTCCTGAAAGGTAATCATGGTTTTTATGAATAAATGCGCCCGGTCTCAATATGAGCTCAGTACGGGAGCGCTTGGACAAAATAATTTGGCAATTTTAGTCCATTGGACGAAAGGATGCTTTTACCAAGAAATCAAACACTATCTGTTACGTGTCCTAGGCACAAATAAGCTGTCTTTGTCTATTATCGACTCATGCAAACCAGTCTCCTAACTTTTACCGATTCCGTCGGAATTGTTGCCTTTGCTCTTTCCGGCCTTTTTGCCGTCAAAGGCAAGAAAATCGATCCGGTAGGCGTTTTCGTCGTCGTTTTCGTCACGGCTTTCGGCGGCGGCATCGTGCGCGACCTTGTCATCGGCAACCGTCCCATGTACTGGATTGCCAATCAGGAGTATGTGTGGGCGACGCTTATTCTGTCTTTTTTCGCTCCGGTCATCGTCCGACTTTTTCAAGACAAGCTGCATCAAACCATCCTCGTGTGGCTTGATGCGGTCGGGTTGGGGTTTTTCACCGCGGGCGGCACATCGCTCTCACTCACTTACGATCTTCCTTATCTTCCGGCCGTACTGATGGGCGTGTGTACAGGCGTCTTCGGAGGTTTGTTGCGAGACGTTTTTCTCAATCGTCTGCCGATGGTGATGTCCGACCAACTGCCTTATGCATCGGCTGCATTTGTGGGAGCTTGGCTCTACATCGGCTTGCACGTCGCCGGCGTTTCAGAATTCGTTGCGTTGATGACAGCCACGTTTTTCATCGTGGGCGTACGCATGCTGTGCTGGTACAAAGGCTGGAGAATCATCCGCTATGACGGTAGTCAAAAAGACAATTAACCGATTCGAATAACTAAAGCATTTGAGAGATGGGGTGTTTTCCTTAGACCGAATCCCCTCCGCCTTTTTCTGATAAAAAAACTCCCAAGCGACTGAAATCGTCCACACGACTTCGTGCCTGGGAGACGGCGGAGCCAACGCCGAAAACCGATTGGAGCGAGAAAAAAAACTAAAGAACAAAAACGTTTGTCGGACTCGTTGCCGTTAAATTTTCATAGACGGGAATGCGATCTCCTGGTTGCGAACCTGCACAGTAGAGATATGGCGCAATCCATGGCGTGAGTTTCACCATTTCCGGTACGATTTTGCTTTTAAAAAACTCACTCGCGAGACTTGCCATTTTTGCAGCCAATAACGAATGGTGGCCCTTTCGTGCAATCACGAACATCTCCCGCGAGGCAATTGGAGCAGGCATGGCACGCACATCCACCTTCTCTGCAAGCTCCGGATGCTGGATAAGTGTTGTCGGACGAGTCAGACACCAACCGACGCCATGGGCAACGTAATCCAAAATCAATGCATTGATATCAACTTCCACGCGGCAGACGAAACTAAGTCCCATCTCGTTAAAAAATTTCTGTTGCAACTTTCCTCCGGAGTTATCACTGCTGTATTGCAGAATCGGGAGCCCGGAAAAACGAAGCCGCTCCCAAGTGAGATCCTGAGCTAGACCAGTGTTTTTCGGCAAGATAATGATCGAAGGCTCGCGGAAGACAAAAAAACGGTCCAGATCGTTGCGATTGGAAAAGGGATCAGGACAGACAATGACATCAAGTTGATCGTGATCCAACAAATTCAATAAATATGTGCTGATACCGGTCGACACCGAGACTGTGGAGTAGTCTTTTTTGATCTTTTCGATAACCGGCCAACTCATGGCACGTGCAATTGACTCCACAAAACCAACTCGAAGCGGTGACAAAAGTGCATTATTTATGCGCAACTCGCTCAATAGGCCATCAATCTTGTTGAGTTCTTTCGACAGCAATCTATATAGAGACTGCCCCGCCACCGTCAAGCGAATGGGACGCACGTTATGTTCGAATAACGAAACCTTGAGATCTTCTTCCAGCTCCGCGATATTTCTCGACACAACACTCTGGCTTACTTTGAGCAGTTTGGCAGCTTCTGTAAAGCTTCTTTTTTCGCAGAGCACACAAAAAATTCGAACTCTCGCCTGAAAAAGCATCATTGAGAGATTTGCGTCAGTAAAAGCAATGTTCATCATCGTCTCCCCGTGTGCTATCTGCCAAACAAAGGACAGCCTGTTCTCTTACTTGAGAAACGCTGCCACACCGGTAAAAATCATCTGACAGGACAGTGATGCCAGAATGAGTCCCGTCAATTTGGATAACATGGAAATCCCACTGCGACCAATGAGTCGTTTGAGTTCTGCCGATAAATAAAGCAGCGCTCCTACACACAGACTCGCAGCAGTGATTGCAGCTGCCGTACACAGTTGCTGCACCATTCCATGAATCTCCGAACTCATCACGACCAATGCACCAACCGATCCCGGTCCCAACGTAACGGGAATTGCCAAAGGCACAACGGCCAAATCCATAATGGATCGTTTGGTTGCCGGAAGCTGCAGTTTTCCATCCACCAAAGAAACCGCAGAGAGAAACAACAGAGCTCCGGCACCAATGCGAAAAGCGTCCACAGTGATACCAAGCAACTCAAAAATTGCAGCTCCGGCAAAGAAAAGTATCAGACTGATGACAATCACCCCGATCGTAATGCGCACCGCCAATTGGTGCCTCACTTCGACTGTTTCCTCTTCCGTCATGGCTATAAACACGGCCACAATAAAAAAAGGCGTCAGGATAAAGAAGAACTTGACAAAAACAGCAAAAATTTCCGCCCAAGTCATGATCAGTCCGACTCGTATTCAAAAATCGCAGGCGCTCCCTCCGTACACAGGTTTTGGCTGTGTACGGAGGTACTTCTAGTGCAAGGGATTAGAAAAAGATGGCTTTAATCCCAAATGCGATCACAACGTTTGAAAATGTTGTCACCAACCCCGGGATAATGTAGGAATGATTAATGACGTATTTTCCGATTTTCGTCGTGCCTGTTTCATCAAATGCAACACCGCCAAGCAACACGCCCGTTGAAGGGATGATGAAGTAGCCACAGACCGCGGGATACATGCAGACTAATACCAACGGATCAATCCCCAGCGAAAGTCCAAGAGGCATTAATGCAGCCACAGTTGCACCTTGAGAGTGCGTAAGTGCCGACACAAAGAATAGAGCCAGAGCAAAAAGCCATGGAGTCTGCTGGACAACCGCAGCAACAGAAGTTTTGATGTACGGCAAATTGTTGGCAATCCAAGTATCGGACATCCATGCCAGACCAAAGATAGTCACAACCCCCATCATGCCGGCACGGAAAACCGAAGTACGGATGATTTCGTCAGGCTTAGCCTTGCAGAACAGAACCATGATGGCAGATACGACCAACATGATGAGTTCAATCATGTGCGTCATTGAAACCTGAGAAGCTTTTCCGGCAGCATTTGTCACATGCGGGCGCAGTTCAGGGAATGTGCCGACAAACACAACGGTAACGGCGGCCAATAGAAAGAACACCACCGAAAGCTTGGCCCACTTAGTATCACCGCCTTCTGTTCCCATAGCCTTTGCTTTGGTTGCACCGGCAAAATATCCTTCCTGTACCTTGCGAATGTATTCAGGATCCTCTGCCAGTTCCTTGCCCATCTTGCACACCGACAAGGCACCAATCATCAAGCCTATTAACACTGCAGGACCGACAATCGCAAGAATTGTCATGACAGTAACCCCCTTGGCTCCCAACAAAGCTACCATTGCAACCGTAGCCGCTGAAATAGGAGAAGCGGGAACTGCGTGCTGAGAGGCGATGACGGAAATGGAAATCGGGCGTTCCGGACGAATACCAGCTTCGCGAGCAACTTCCGCAATCACAGGCAGGATGGAATACAACACATTACCGGTACCGGCCATGAACGTGAACACAAAGGCAATCACCGGAGAAACAAAAGTAATTGCTTTCGGACACGCCCTCAAAAGGCGTTCTGCCACACGCACCAAAAACGCCATGCCACCGGAACTCTGAAGTGTGGATGCTGCGAGCACAACACTCATCATGATCAGCATCACAGCAATCGGGGGACTGGCCGGCGCCAGACCAAAAATCAAAATCAGAGCCAGCAACCCGAGGCCGCCACACATACCAAAGAACACGCCACCGTATCGGGCACCCAGAATCATCGCCAAAATGACGATTACAAATTCATAGAAAAACATAGACACTCCCCGTTTCAGGAGAGTCAAACGCAATTGGCTGTCCGACTCTCCGCTGTTGAGTTTCCGGACTTAAGCGATTGCCTCTTGCACTTTTTCAGCCAACAGAGCATCCGCACTATCGAGCTGGGCTTGACGAGCCTTCAGTTCATCCTCATCTGCCTTAATCTGAGCTTCAACCAGATCCAACTGACGAGAGACTTCATCTGGAGCCGTACCGCCAATGCAGGTTTTTTCGTATGCCACTCGTCTCGGGTCAAGAGCTTCCCGAATCAGTTCATCCGTGAGTTTGGTATCAAACCCAAAGAGCTCTTTTGTGGCTTTTTCAACAGCATTACGGTCAATGTCGGTAGCCGTAAGCCCCTTCTCGTTCATGGCTCCGACCACATGGGCAATGATTTCGTGTGCTTCTCGGAAAGAAATGTCATCGTGACGAACAAGGTAATTTGCCAATTCGGTCACAGTGCAGAAGTTACGAGCAGCGCAGTCGTACATACGCTGTTTGCGCACAGACAACGTATTGATCGTCACAGTCAACAACGCAAAGTCAGCCTCCATCTCCGACAAAGCCGTATAGAAATAACGAGGTGTTTCCACGCTTGTATCGCGTCCGTGAGAGAAAATGACATTCTTCATCGTGTTGTAGACGCCGATCATGAAACCTTCCATGTGCGCAGCTTTTGCCTTGACATGCTCAAGCGTGAACGGATTCTTCTTCTGCGGCATGATCGACGAACAAACGGCACAGCTATCGTCAACCTCGATATAGCCGTACTCTGGAGTTGCCCAGTTATAAAGATCAAGCGCCGTACGGCTCATCGTCATTGCGGTTTGAGCAAGCGCCGTCAAAATTTCAAGAACATAGTCACGACTGGCCACACAATCCAGACTGTTCTGAACAGGTCCGTCAAAGCCCATCAACTTTGACGTGTACTCACGGTCAATCGGAAATGAGGTTGAACCCATGGAGCAACCTCCTAACGGGCAAAGGTTCAGTGATTGCCATGCGTGACTGAAACGATCGTAATCACGAGCCAAAGCCGACGAAACACCCGACAAATAATGTGCAAATGTGATGGGCTCCGAAGGTTGCATATGGGTATATCCGGACATCACCGTATCCAAGTTCTTGCGTGCCAACTGAAGGTAAGCCCGACGAAGATCAATGAACATCTGAGAAAGCTTCAGGTACACCTTTCGCGTATCAATACGAATTTCGGTCGCAAACAAATCATTGCGACTGCGTGCCGTGTGCTGTTGTCCGCCAACCTCTAGTCCGGTTAGCTTGATGAGATAACGTTCGAGGTTAAAGTACAAATCTTCAACATCCGGATTGATTTCAAAGGTCGGATGCTCTTTTTCACTTTCGATTTGCTTTGTTGCCACAAGAAGCTTTTTGGCGACATCCCCGGAAATGATGCCGGTCTTTGCCAACATCAGAATGTGCGCCTTATTCACGTCCAGAATCGTGTTGTAGGAGCGCACCAAATCCGCCGCAATGGCGGGACGAATTAGATATTTGACGACTTCCGTGGCAGGTGCCTTTTTGATCTTGCCACGCTGGATAGTCTGGGCCATAGAATTCTCCTTTCCCCTGATTGGATTTGATTTGGGAACAAAAGAATTCTCTGGAACATCAAGGGATAAGAAAAATTCTTTGCCGCTTGAGGCTAAGACTTATTCAAAATTTGAATAATGCAAATTTTGCATACTCTCCTTGCGCTTCTACCATAAGGAAAGCCGAGTCACTCAGTGACTCTATTTGCGCGGCAAACATAATCCGCAGAACGCATCACAATCATTCGCCATAAGCATTCTGATTGTCGGCATTTTTCCCACCTACGAAAATTCTCCTGAGGTTTTTGAAATCAAACAAGCCTCTGAGTTCTCTGCCTATACGTTTAATACGGAGGAGAAAAATGACCTTCAGGAAATCCCTTGTTGCCGCCGCCATTGTGTTCTGCGCCGCATCTGCATTTGCGGCCGATCTTCCCGGCGTAAAAATCTTGGCTACTGGCGGAACCATTGCCGGCACCGCTGCATCAAATACCCAGATGACCGGATACAACTCCGGCGCTCTCGCCATTCAAACACTCATTGATGCCGTACCGGCCATCAAAGACATTGCAAATGTTTCAGGGGAGCAGATTGTCAAAATCGGTTCACAAAACATGACCGATGAAATCTTGCTCAAACTGGCCAAACGATGCAATGAACTGCTCAAAGACCCCAAAGTGACCGGCATCGTGATCACTCACGGCACAGACACATTGGAGGAAACCGCTTACTTTCTCAACCTCACGGTGAAAAGCGATAAGCCGGTCGTATTAGTGGGAGCCATGAGACCCGCCACGGCGCTGTCGGCAGACGGTCCGGTCAATCTTTTGAATGCCGTCAAAGTTGCCGTAAATAAGGACTCTGTCGGCAAAGGTGTTCTTGTCGCAATGAATGACACCATTAACGGCGCCCGTGACGTGACAAAAACCAACACCACCAACGTCGCTACTTTCAAAGCACCTGAACTCGGGGCTCTCGGCTACATTGCAGCCGGCGAACCTCAGTTTTTCCGTCAGTCAACAAAGCTCCACACAAAAAATACGGAGTTTGACGTTTCCAATCTCACGAAACTTCCCCGCGTAGACATCATCTACAGCCATGTTAGTGATGATCGAGTCATGGCTGACGCAGCTGTGGCTGCAGGAGCCAAAGGCATTATTCACGCCGGTACCGGCAACGGTTCCATCCACGACAATTGTGATGTTGGTCTAGCTGACGCCGTTAAAAAAGGAGTCACTGTTGTTCGCTCGGCTCGAGTCGGAAATGGCGTCACCACAAAATCTGTACAAAAGTGGACAGATCACGGCTACCTTGAAGCCAACACTCTGAATCCCCAAACAGCACGCATACTGTTGCAACTTGCCCTGACAAAGACTTCCGATCCTAAGAAGATTCAGGAAATGTCCAACCAATATTAGCAAACTCGCCATAACTCAAAAGCGCCGCACCT